>JABFVL010000002.1 GCA_013362805.1 Mycobacteriales bacterium
GGGCTTGTTGGCGGGTTCTGGTCGTGCCGCGGGCACATTGGGAGTCGCTGACTCTTGGGTGTCAGAGGACACGTCGCGACGACGAGTAGGGAGATCCGTCGGGGGCGCGTTGTCTTCTGGGGCATTTTCAGTATCCAAAAGCGTGCTTGGGATGAGAACAATCGCCGTCGTTCCACCATATGGTGAACGCCGCAACGCCACATTGATTTCGTGGCGATGAGCGAGGTGCGCGACCACGAAGAGACCAAGTTGCACGGTGTCGGACAGGTTGAACTCAGGACGCTTAGCGAGCTGGCGGTTGAACCGAGAAAGCTCTTCGTCGGTCATTCCCAGACCGCTGTCCTCAATCTCAACCACGAAGCCATTGGGAACAGCGGCGCCAACCACCCGCACCTTGGTCTGCGGAGGCGAATATGTGGTCGCGTTGTCGATGAGCGCCGACAACAGCGGAATTACGTCGGCCACGATGCGTCCAGAAAGGTGCGCCTCGTCGATCTGCAAGACGCTCACCCGGTTGTACGCCTCAATTTCACCGACAGCGCTTCGGATGACGTTAATCATCGAAACCGGCTTGCGCCATTGCCGCCCCGGGGCCGAGCCCGAGAGAATAATCAAGTCTTCAGCATGTCGGCGAAGCCGGGTGGCCAGGTGGTCAATGGCGAACAGCTTTTCCAACTCTTCAGGATCGTTGGCTTCACGTTCCATTTTGTCCAGTAGAGAGAGTTGACGATGGACGAGGCCCTGTGAACGACGGGCCAGGTTTACGAACACGTCGCGGATGCCGTTTCGCAACGCGGCCTGGTCGACAGCGGCTTGCACCGCGACCTGACGCACTGAGTTGAACGCACGGCTCACATCACCGAATTCGTCCTTGCTTGATTCCAGTGGTGGAACTTCCGCCTGTACGTCAACTCGTTCACCACGCTGCAACTTACCAACGACGTTGGGCAAACGGTTCAAGGCGAAGTCTAGAGCCGATTCTTTCAGCGCTGTGAGTTCACGCAGCACGTGCCGTGGCGCCACTCGGAACCAAACGATGGTCAAAATCAGGCCGACCAATAGCACCGCGAGTGTCACCAATGTGGCGTTTACCAGCACAGATGTCGCTTCAGAGTCACTTTTTTCCAACATGTCGTTGGCGAAGTCCGACTCAAGATCGGTGAGCTCGGTAAACGCGCCTGTCCCCGCGCTCGACCAATCGTTGTTAGCGATGGGAATGTCGCCATCAGTGGAATCTTGATTGATTATTTGATCTTCAAAACCCTGAATAGAGGTGAACGATCCACTTTGAATCACGCCATTGAAGGCGCGGAGCTTATCGCCGCTGAGCCCCGATGCCAGATCAGTGATGAGGAATCGACGAATCGAGACAAGTTCGTTGAATTGTTGGTAGTCACTGGGTATTAGCTGACCTTGTGCCATTGCCCCGGCTAGGAGGGTGTTTTCCCGAGCGTGAATTTCACGGAAGCGCTGTACGGCGGCCAAAATGCCCTGAGATTTTGTCACCTCTGGCTCGTCGCTAGCGGGCATCGCTTCGAAAACTGGGAAGGTCGCCTCAATGAGACTGGTATAAGCAGAAGCGGCATCAGAACGGGTGGAACTGCCGGCGTCGATTGCCGCCCGACCATCTTCGAGGTTCTCTAGCGCGGATAACGTCGAGGTGATGCGCCGCGCGAGAACGTCGCTGTCTTTTGCTATTGTGCTGCCTTCCGTATCGCGGAAGTCGTTGATCGCTCGGTCAGTCTTTTTGCGCTGTGACCATAACGTGGCATGGCTCGAGTCATTACGTCCGATGAGTTGCACCGACAAATGGCGCTCTTCTTGCAGTGCGGTAACGAGTCGGGCTGTCGGCCGGTAAATGTCGTCTTGCGCGGTGCGAACCGCGCGCAGTTCAGCGGATTCAAGAGCCGCGGGGATCAAACCGTAGCCACCGATGATCAACAACAACACAACCCACGCGACGAGCGCGACCCTAACCCGGGATTGCATTGATTGGAACGAGACCGACCGTCGGTGAGTTCGTATCACGTTGTATTCCGCCCTGGGTAGAGACTGGATCAGGTGGGAGCGCTTTGCTCCCTCTGTCGATGGCGCACAAGCATAGTGCGTCTTGCACCGGGAAGCACCCTCCACCCTGGACTCGGTTTGCCCCGAGTCCAGGGTGGGATGTCCATGCCAGAAAGTCCATTTTCAATGGAGCTTTTGCCCGGATTCTCACATAGCGGTGCGCTAGACGGAAGCTAGCCCCAGTTTCGGGTCTAGCACCAAACGCAGCCCACTGCTGCCTTGTGGGTCAGAGACTGCACTAATGGGGATTTGAGGCGTCGTAAATGTACGGCCATCGTTGTTTACATATCCCACGTCACGGAGGTCGGCCATACCCGAAATAAGCTTCGTGAAAGATGCTTGGGCGATTTGTCGCCGATCTCCATCTTTGAGCAAGCGCTGGGCATGCCAAAAGTAGGTTTCTTTCCCACGATATTGCTGATACATAAGCGAAACCATGGACAGATAGCGTTCGTACACATAGCGATACCGGCGCTCGAAGAAGCCAAGCGCCTCCTCTTCCAAGATGCGGCCATCGACGGCCGCCGCCACCGACGCGGCGCCTAGCAGCGCGGAATACAGTCCAAGATGGGTGCCGCTGGACAACAGTGGATCGAGGAAGCAGGCCGCATCGCCGATCATGATGTAGCCAGGCCCACTGAATCGTTCAGTCACATAAGAATAGTCTTGCTCAACCCGCGTTGGACCTACATACGTGGCGCCACGAACGATCTCCCGCATATCGTCGTTTTCGGCGATATACGCCTGAAGCAAGTCTTCTCGTGAACCGTGCTGAGCGATTCGTTCGCGGAAGTGGTCTCGATGCGTCACAAAACCAATCGAGTAACGATCGTTCCGCAATGGAATGGTCCAGTACCAGCCTTGGGGGCACGACACGGCGTCTAGGCCACCTTCGGGGGTGTCGGGAAGAAGAGTCGCTCCTGTCCAATACCCCCAGATGGCAACGTTCCGAAATACTTCGTGATCCTCTCGTTTAGCACCCGTCCACTTACCCATTACGCCGGCCCGACCTGAAGCGTCAACAATGAAATCGCACGCGTCGTATCCGGCATCACCCGCATCATTACGCCACTGCACACCAACTGGACGATCATCGATCATTCGAACCTGATGTACTGTTGTGCCCTCATGCACGGTTACGCCACTTTCCTGGGCGTGATCGAGTAGCACCTTGTCGAATAGTTCTCGCTCAACCTGCCAGCTGTGCAGTCCCTTTCCAAATACGTGTTCCCAGTGAATGGCGAAATCTTCGCCACCCCAGCGCAAGAGACCACCACGTTTTACTAAGAATCCCGCCTTTTCAATTGCGGGCAATGCGCCTGACAACCGAAGAATCGCCATTGCGGCCGGTGCCAGACTTTCCCCAATGTGATATCTGGGAAATCGGGCTTTTTCGTAAAGCGTGACATTGTATCCCGCGCGGCTCAATAGAGCCGCACAGGTTGAGCCAGCTGGCCCGCCGCCAATTACAGCAATGTTGGACATGTGCCTGCCTCCAGATAACGCTAGAACATTGGTTCAGCGGTGGGCGCTTTCAAGTCACCCAAATAGGGGTGCCACAAATGGTCAGGATTGTTTTCCACTTCGGTGACAATTTCCCGCATCGCGACCAAAGCGGCCGGTGCGTCTTCGTCGTACAGATCGCCTTGTAGCAATTTGACGAGGTCATAACGGTAGCGCTCGTCTTTGGCAAAGGCGGTAAACACGATGTTCAAGCGGTAGTACAACGAAATAAATTCGTACCAGTTCCGCATTCCCCGGCGTATGGTCCGTTCGTAGCTCGCGAACGCGGGCTTTGAAAAGTCGTTTTTAGCGACGGCCTCGATAATGTCCTTGGCCGCAAAGCTCGCGCTGTTGAGCGCGATCGAAACACCAGAAGAAAAAATTGGATCTACAAATCGAGCAGCATCGCCGATCATGATAAATCGATCGCCGCAAATTTGCTGCATGCTGTATGAGTAGTCTCCTTCGGTGCGCCATTTGTCAGCGATTTTCGCAGCACGCAGTTGATCTTCGATTTCAGGCCGCTGTCCCACCATTTTCCAGAAGAAGCTTTCCCGGTCTTCACCATGTTCACGGAATAGATTCTTCTGCGCGACTACACCAATGCTCGTAATCGTGTCTGTGATTGGAATTTGCCAAATCCAGGCGTTGCGGTCTGGAAGGAAGTGAATCGCAATGTAGTCCGCCACCTCTTCCGATGGGGTCAATGCCGAGCGATCCAAGCCCTCAAACCAGTTGTAGACGGCGTATTGGTTAAACACTGGGTCGTGCACTTTGTGCTTCAGTTTGGAACCAAGCAACGTTGAGCGCCCGGTCGCGTCCACGAGCAGCTTCGCCCGCAATGGCCAACTAACCCCATTCGCTCCTCCCGAGCGCGCGGTCACAGTGACGCCGTCTGGATCGAATTGCGGGTCGAGAGCGCGCACTCCTTGCATGACGATCGCACCTTGCGATGCCGCATGTTGCAGCAAGATGAGGTCGAACCGTGCTCGTTCAACGTGGTACGTGTATGCGAGCTCGCGATCTTCTTTGATGCGTTCGGAGAAGTGCGTCGTCACGTGGCGGAATGGCTTTCCACCCGTTTTTAACGCGGTGTCGCTATACCGACTTGGTGTAGTCCAGCAAGCACCGCGCTTAATCGAGAAGTCTCCCGCCTCGACCGCTGCCAGGGCCCCACTTTCTTTCAACACGGGCATTACCGCGGGCACCAAAGACTCCCCAATGTGGTGGCGCGGAAAATGCTCGGCTTCCAACATCACTGTTTTGAGCCCAGCCTTGGCGAGTAGGGCGGCGAGAGTTGATCCAGCGGGCCCACCTCCGGCAATAAGCACGTCACAGTCGTAGGCACCAGTCATGTGCTTCACTCCTTAGTGATTAGTGACAGGTTGTGTTGATGGTGTTATCGCGAGCCGGTTCGATAGCTCAATTCGATCTACCTTGCCGGTCGATGTGAGCGGGAACTCCCGCATGATGGAAACAGCAGTCGGAATCGCGTATGCCGGTAGCTGCCTGGCGCAGTCTTTGCGTATTTGTCGCGAGGTAATAGTTGCGTCTTTGCTGGTGACAGCAGCAATTAGCAGGTTAGTCATCGCGTGATCAGCCACCGCGAACACCGCGGCGTCCTCGATCGCGGGATGGCTGCGCAATATGGACTCAACCTCATCCAATTCAACTCGGTGCCCACGTGTTTTCACTTGGCGGTCGCTTCGGCCCCGAAAGTGCAGAACACCCTGTGCATCCTGAATAACCACGTCGCCGGTGCGATAGCCCCGGCCGTCGTCAAGCTCGAGAAAACGCTTTGAGGTTTGTTCTGGATCCTCCCAATACCCCACGGCGACCGTAGGCCCCGCAACCACCAGTTCACCTCGGCCTTCCTGTCCCTCACTTGGCTCAATCCAGGTGCGCACACCAGAGATTGGGCGCCCCATCGGGACGGAATCTTTTACCCTGTCGGGTGCGGTGACGTGATGAAAAGTGCAAACATTGGTTTCAGTTGGACCATAAAGGTTTGTATACGCGGCACCCGGTGTGAGGGATGCCATGGTGCGAAGTGTGGCAGGCGGACACACCTCACCTGCGAACAAGATGCGACGCAATGAGATTAAATTTTCCTCACTGGCGCTTTGACTCAACATGGTGAGCGCGGTAGGAACGCAATACAGCAAAGTTATCTTCGTATCTTGGATGAACCTGGCTAGTTCCGCGCCGAACATCTTGGCTCTTGTCGGCACCGGCATCAATGCCGCGGAGGCTTTGGCCGCGCCAAATAAATCGAGGGTGGAAAGATCGAAGTGCGCTGGCGCATGCCCAGCGATCCGATCTGTTGCCATAATGGCGAATTCGTCGACGGCCCAATCCACAAATGCTGTGGCGTTGCGATGAGTGAGTACCACACCTTTTGGCACCCCGGTGGACCCAGAGGTATGCAAAATATAGGCGGGCGTCCCTGGCGCGAAATTGCGCCTAGCGAATGGTTCCTGTTTTTCTTCATACGCAAAGCGCACATCAACTGATCGGTCCCCGTATGTGGGGTGGGGCGCCGCTATGACAGCGGTTGGCTTGATCCGTTCTATGATGAGGTCACGTCGCGCGGGCGGCGAATGCGAGTCAATCGGAACATATGCGGCCCCAGTTTTGAGCACAGCCCACACGGAGACTACCAAGTCGATTCCCGCCGGCAGCCCGATCACGACCCGTTCGCCGGGACGCGCCCCGGCTCGGACAAGCCGAGCCGCGAGCACATCGGAATAAATATCGAGTTCGCGATACGTTATGGATGTTCCGGCATGTGCGACAGCTACGTGGTCTGGGGCCCGATCAGCTGACCGAGCGAGATAGTCCACGAGCGTAGTCATTGAACGGCAACCCGCTTGTGTTCAACGTATTTTGCGATCGCGCCTAGGCTGTTGAAGTTGGCATACACGAGTTCGGTGGCTTCAACTCGAAATCCATACCACTGTTCGAGCAAGGTCGATAGCTCAACGACCGCGAGTGAATCCAAGACATGGTGGTCGATCAGGTCCAGGTCATCGGTCAGGGTTTTTTGTTCTCCCGACCATCCCATTTCGTCAATGACATATCGACGAATCTGTTCTTGTACCGTCATTGCGCTCTCCTTATTTCCATTGCGCGCCCGGCACGCGCAATGATGTTGCGTTGAATGTCTGAGGTGCCGGAATAGAGCAGCGCACCCATTGCGTCTCGTTGCATTCGTTCTAGCTCAGCGGCAGTGGTGTATCCGAACGCGCCATGGATTCGCATGGCGTCCGTGGCGCTGGCCATAAAGGCTTCTGAAGAGTGAAGTTTCATCATCGCGGCATCCTCGGCGCGGATCTGACCCGTGTCGCTCAGCCACGCGATCCTGTACATGAGTAATTCGGCAGTGGCCGACCGCACACGCATATCGGCAATGCGATTGGTGACCGCCTGAAAGGTGGCGATTCTGGTGCCGAATTGTTCTCGTGTTTTGGCGTATTCCATAGATTGGTCAGCCAGGCGTTGAAGAACTCCAACAATGGGAGCATTGATGAAGGAGCGCTCCCTGAGCATTGTGGCCGTAAATATGGCCATGCCAGCCCCCTCAGCACCGAGTAGCGCGTCGGCGGGAACTTCGCAATCGTCGAAATGGACCTCAGACATCTGGGCGGTGCGCATTCCCGCTTTGTCAATAACGGGGCCGATTACTAATCCTGATGTGATGCGAGGAACCACAAAGATTGACATTCCCAATGTGCCGCGTTCTGGACTAGTGATTGCGCTAACTAGAAAGACATCGGCGACAGGTGCATTGGTGACGTAAGTTTTCAACCCGTTCAGCCGCCAGCCGGTGGCAGTTTTCTCGGCTACTGTTTTTATGGCGCCGGCATCGGACCCAGCTTGCGGTTCTGTGGCCGCATGCGCGCCAATGAGCGAGCCGTCAGCGAGGCCCGGTAGCCATCGGCTTTTTTGGGTTTGGGTGCCAAAATTGTTGATCGGATCGACACATGCCCAAAGATGTGCGCCGAGCGCGAACATCAATCCGTTGTCGGCAAATGTTCGCCCCAATGCGGACAGGGCAGCCACAGCAAGTTGAGCTGACGCCTGCTTTCCGCCATATTCCGCGGAAACTGGGAGGCCCGCGAGCCCAGCTTGAGCGAGCTCCTTCCACGCTTCACGGCTGAAAAGCCCAGCGGCGTCGCGCGCAATGATGTCTTGTGCAGTTAATCGAGCACCCAGTGCCCGTATTTCCTGCACATACGACTCATCGGCGGCACCCAACGCATAGTCCACTTTGTACCGTCCCAAAGGTAAGTGGCGCCTACTCGCCTTGATGGCGTTTAGTATTCCGTTCGATTCCAATCAGCGCAACGTCAACTACGCTGAGTTAAAACGATTAATTAACATCGCGTTGACGAAATCGAACTGCACGGCAGACTATACATCCACTGTGGAATCTCCGTTACTCGGCGCTTGCACCGCTCGACGACCAGTCAACAACAAGACCTCAGATAGCTATTTTTCCCGCATATAAGACATCGCGGGCACACGGTAAGTAGTCGGGCTCTCGCCTCAGCGCACACACACAAAACGGGTTAGCCTCACCCTATGACGGCTAGCAACCCAAGCACCGCGACGGAACGTCGTGCTACAAGAGGGTTTCGTTTCCATGTTTTCGGTCGCACTTCTTCATATGCCACACGCGGTTCCACGATTCGAAGATGATGCCGACGGAGCACTTCGAAAAGGTTCTTTCCGACAATCTCGTTAACACTATGACCAAAGTGGCGGGTTTGGCGGATCGGACGGGCCCTTTCGGCTACACACCCGGGGCAACTGAAACATCGGCCAGATATTTTGTCAACGGTTACCGCTTGCGCCGGAGATGAGCTTGTCGAGCGCGCAGAGCCGTCAGACGTTCGGACTGATTGTGTCCAGCGCCTCCATGACTCTTGCAGTCGTCGAGGCGACCTGGGATACGTCGATCAAATGCATGCACTCCCCCAGGACATCACGACGGCACCGGTAATAACACGGAGAACAGTCAAGTGTGGGCCCAATGAGAGCACCCTGGACAGACACTTCGATTTCTTGAGCCGGCATAGGGCCGCTCAAGACCACGGCTGGTGTGTGGACGGCTCGGGCGGCGTGGAAGGCAAAGGAGTCTCCAGTCACCAAAACATCAAGATGCCTCACCAATGCCATGAAATCGCCAATTTCCCGCTGATCAGCGATGACCACGGCTGACTGTGGAGTGTGGAGCTCAGAGAATTCTTGGCGGAGCCGAGAATCCTCTGGCCCTGAAAGAACCACAACTTGATGCCGCTTCGCGAGCCGTTGAGCCAGACCAATCCAATGAGCTGCCGGCCAACGTTTCAGCGCACCCCGTTGGCTAGTGCCAAGATTTAGGCCAATAAGTTTCCTGGCCCCCATCCGAAACTGTGCGGCGGCTCGACCAGCACGTTCAACCATAGAAAAAGGGAGCCGAGTGTCGTATCGAGCTCCTTGATGAGGCAATCCCGCGGCCCGCAGAAGTACTTCTTGCATGGTCCGCGGCTGAGATCGCCGAAATTCGTCATCAATCTGCATGCGTTGCAAATAATCGGCGTCGGAAGAAGCCGGACCGAATTTGCCCGTGTTATTTAAGGCGAATACGCCTACGGATTTCGCTTGAGCGGCGATCTTAGCGGCGGTTTCGTTGAGTTCGAAGTTCAGAACGACATCCAACTGACCCACCAATTCATCTGGAACCGGTAGGTGTTCAACGTCGACTGGCTTCACACTGGGCACATAAGTCAGAAGCTGCGCCCCTCGTCCATGGGTAAACCAATGTATTTCCGGGCTAGGGCGAAAAAGTCGTAGTGCTCGGCTCACAGCTGTTGTGCGCAAGATACTGCCCAAGCCGCCCATTTCTACAATGCCAATGCGTGCCGCTTTTGCCAGCGCCGACGGCTGGAATCGTGTTTGTTTCAGAGAGAATCGGGCTTCGGCTGGCTGGAAAGCGGTGCAGGCACCGCAGTCTGAAAGACCGATTTGTTGTTGGTGTGGGCAAGGTTTGTACCCGAGCCACTGGATACAGTCATGTTGGAAAGGGTTTGGTCTCACTAAATCAAGTTACGACCATTTCGTATCAGTTTGATCCCTAGTACGTGCCAGTAACAAGCCGACACAAAGAGAAGCCCGGCGCGGGATATCGGCCACTTTCGCTTTCAATCTCCGTCGGGCTTCACTTCCAGTATTGCTCCATAAACCTGGTTTGTCGACCGCTCTATCCAGGCACTTTGTGCTGGTCAAACGTGCAGGCAGAGCGTATGCAAGAAGATATGGGCACCCAAAAACGCGGGAAGCGGCTCGCCAAATATCAAGAGATGCGAGACTTCACTCGCACCTCCGAGCCGTCGGGAAGGCAGACATTCGAGTCCAACACTTGGCGATTCGTCGTTCAGCGCCATAGAGCCAGGCGTCGACATTACGATTTTCGACTTGAGTACGACGGTGTGCTGCTCAGCTGGGCTATTCCTAAGGGCCCCACCTTGGACCCAAAAGCCCGCCGACTCGCGGTGCATGTGGAAGACCATCCATTGGAATACGCAACCTTCGAAGGCATCATCCCGGCGGGGCAATACGGAGGCGGAGACGTCATCGTGTGGGATGAAGGAACCTGGCGGCCCGTCGATGACCCAGCGAAAGCACTCGCTGAAGGAAACTTGCACTTCGACCTAGAGGGCACCAAGCTACGCGGACGTTTTGTGCTCATCAAACCCAAGAAACAAGACAACGATAAAGAACAATGGATGCTGCTCCACAAAAATGACGATTACGCCGAGTCAGGTTGGGACCCGGAAGACTACCCGCGCTCGGTAAAAAGTGGGCGGACAAACGAGCAAGTAAAGGCATCACCCGCAGCTGTATGGCGCAGCGACATGCCCGCTGATCAGGCAGAAGCTCCGCTCAACACAGAAACGCGGAAATCAGGAAAACACACCTGGAAAGGTCCCACCAAAGCTGAAATTAGAGCTCTGACCACTCTTGAAAATAAGGGCACCTGGCACGTGCGGGGACGAAATCTCCAGCTGACCTATCTCGACAAGGTTCTTTTCCCATCCGAAGATCACCACCAAGAACCAATCACGAAACGCGCGATAATTCAGTACTACGCGACCATCGCCCCCACCATGTTGCCTTACTTGCACGACAGGCCACTTAACCTACATCGCTTTCCCAATGGCATAACTAAACCTGGATTTTGGCAGAAGGAAACACCCACCCACGTGCCGAAATGGCTCACGACCTGGCGTTATGAGGGCGCTAGCCCAGGCGATGCGCAAGACTACATAGTTGCTGACAGCGCCGCGGCCCTGAGCTGGCTCGCCAACGCGGGAGCTATCGAGCTTCACGCATGGACCTCGAGCATCCACGACGTTCAACACCCAACGTGGGTGCTGTTCGATATTGATCCCGGACCGCGCACCTCATTCGCCGATGTTCTGGTGCTCGCTCGACTGCATCACACCGCGCTAGAACATGTGGGGCTGCAAGGAAAGCCAAAGGTTTCTGGACAAAATGGCATCCAGATTTGGGTACCCATCGCCCCTAAATACACGTATCGACAGACCCGAGCATGGGCAAAATCCGTCTCCATGGCAATCGCTAGTACTGTGCCCGATCTTGTCAGCCTGGCCTGGCGAAAAAATAAGCGTGGTGGACTCGCCCGCTTGGACTACACCCAAAACGTCATCAACAAAACATTGGTCGTGCCCTATGGAATACGTCCACGGCCAGGAGCCACCGTTTCGGTTCCGTTGGAATGGGCCGAACTCGACGAACCCGATGTGCGACCAGATGGGTGGACAATTCACACGATTGGCGAACGGTTGAAAAAAGCGGGTGATCCGTTCGCAGAGCTCATCGGACTCGAACAAGAATTGCCCAAACTCTGACAACCCATCGCCACACCGCTCCTTGATGAGCCGATTTGAGCAATCCGTGACATCTACTAGACCCATGCCACTCATCGCACCCATGCTGGCCACCGCGGGCACCGTGCCGATCAATCAGCAAAGCGAATTCGCGTTTGACCTTAAATGGGACGGCGTTCGCCTGATCACCTATCTGGACGCGGGCGAGGTTACGGGATTTACCCGCAACAACCGGAACGTGACCGAAACGTTTCCCGAAATTCAAGAATTGGCGGATCTGCTTCCGGATTCGACGGTGCTAGATGGTGAGATCGTCGCCTTTAATGAGGCTGGAGCTGTGCATTTCGGCACCCTTCAACGTCGAATGCACGTCACTCGCCCGGCCGATGTGGTCAAGCTCCAAGCTGAAGTGCCAGTGGTGTATGTCGTATTCGACTTGCTACAACTGGGCGGAAAACAATTGAGCACCATTCCATTTATTGAGCGTCGGAGAATGCTCGACGACGTGTCACCGACCGCACCACACATTCAAACACCACCGCTTATCGACACCGATTTGGATCGGGCACTTGAGGTGAGCAAACACATGCGAGCCGAAGGAATCATTGCCAAACGACGAACCTCGACATATCTGCCCGGTCGACGATCCACCGATTGGATCAAGATCAAGCACGTTAAAACCCAAGAAGTCATCATTGGAGGATGGCGCCCTGGAAAAGGGCACCGGGTAGGACACCTTGGGTCGCTGCTTCTAGGTGTTCGGCATGACGGAGATTTGAGATATTGCGGCCGATGCGGAACGGGATTCTCAGAAGCGACATTGCGACAGTTGCGGGTAATGTTGGAACCACTGGCTCGAGCCACTACTCCCTTCACACCCGCACCGCCCAGAGAAGTGGAGCGTGATGCGTATTGGGTGGAGCCGGTGCTGGTTGGCGAGGTGGCTTTCACGGAGTGGACCACGGATGGGATTTTGCGACACCCAGCATGGCGTGGCATCCGCCCCGATAAGGACGCCAAGGACATAACGCCAGAGCACTAATCTGGGGGCTCATGCCACGCCACCTGTTCCGTTACGTGCGGTCCGCGCCCTCATGCCTGTGCTGCGGCCACAACGCGATAACTAGACCAAGCAATGCTGTGCCGCCATGCAGGACGTTGTCCGCCACGTTCAATGCCAAGAAATCCCAACTTTCGTTGATTGCGAAAAGGCCGTAGATGAACGTTAGGCCATATGCGACAAAGAGGAGCCAACCGTAGAGCCTGGCGAGTTTAATCCAGGCCAGCACGAGGCCCACGCCACCAAGCAAGACGTGCACCAGGTTGTGCATTGGGTTGACGTGGAATCCGAGCAAGTCTTCACCGTGCTCGGACGCGAAATTGTCGAATCCGGTGACCGCGAATCCCGCGATTCCTACCACGAGGAATATGGCACCGGTGATGCCCGCAAGCACTCTTGGGATGTCCTGTGCCCAACTGTGTCCATGGGCTGATCGATGAGTGAGGGCAGTCATGGCTCACCTCCTGGGGTAATCCCTTCCCCAACGGTAGTTCGACACCCTTGAACAGCGCAAATAGGAGATGCCCATGACCAAGAGGCCATGGGCATCAACGCCATGCATGCTGGTATGGCGTACTGCCTTATTTAGCGGACAGTCCTGTTACGAGCACTCTCTGGTGAGCGTCCGGCGGCAGAACCAGCTGGTACGCGGTTGCTGCAGCGTTGTTCACGCTCTGGA
>JABFVL010000043.1 GCA_013362805.1 Mycobacteriales bacterium
GCCCTGGTAAATCGATTGCGATCAGGTTGAGGTCATCTACTCGATCGGCGAAAGGGGCGAAACTGGCACTGTTGTCCAGCCAGCCGTGTAAACAGAGGGTTGGAATAGCGTCTCGCGGGCCAGATCTCTGTCCTCGAATGGTCATGCCGGCACGTGGCAAGAAAAATTCGACATCTTCCATCGCGATCAACCTGCTCCATTAACATCTGCGAGCAAACGATCAGACAGTTGCGCCAAACTTGGCCCTTTCATCAGTTCCAAAATCGTCACTTTGGCGTCAAGTTCTCGTTCAAGCCACACACTAATTTCGTCGGCGAGCAATGAATCCAGGTAATCCATTAGCGGCTTGTCATCGTCGAGCTCGTCAGTAGGCATTCCCAACACAGTAGCCACACGTGCCTTAAGGCCAGCCCGCAGCAAGGCACCTCGTGCCTGCTCTGACTGCGCACGCATTTGCTGTAGCAAGGAACCGCCAACCACCAATTCGTCAGCGGTGCTACCGGACGCCGTTTGATACAGATCGGCGTACCTCGGCTGGTTTTCCGGCGTGAATCCGTGGTGGGTGAAAAAGCGTGACCAGTCCATCGGCAATACACCGACATTCGGGCGAGAACTGCTCATCAACAAAGACATCGCTTCAAACGCGCGAGCCGCGGAGAATTCTCGCATTCCAGTTGCGGCAACCAGCTTCGCGACGTCCGCGTGTCTTGCGACATAGCCAGCATCGGAAATCGCTCCCCAGTTGATGGCTAGCGCTGGCAGACCTTGGGCTTTGCGGAACTGGGCAAGATGGTCAAGGAAAGCGTTAGCGGCACCGTAGTTAGCCTGCCCGGTGTTACCCACCATGGATGTCGCAGAAGAGAACAATACGAAGGCCCGCAAATCCATGTGCGCGGTGAGTTCGTGCAGATGCCAAGCGCCCGCAGCTTTCGGGGCTATGACATCGTTCAAACGCCCCTCGTCCATGTCAGCGATCAGGGCATCTTCCAAAACCATCGCGCAGTGCAGAACGCCCGCCAAGGGTGGCAACTCTCGAGATACCCGCGCCAGCAAGCCGGCCAGTTGGTCGCGATCGGAAACGTCAACTGATTCGGCAAGCACTTTGATTCCTCGGGCTCGCAGCGCGTCAACGCGTTCTTGTGTCGCCGCTGTCGTTATTCCAGACCGACCAAGCAGAACCACGCTTTCCGCTCCAGAATCAGCGAGTGCATCAGCCATGGCCAGACCAAATCCGCCAAGACCCCCGGTGATCAGCCAGGTTCCGTCGAAACTCATGGGCATGGGACTTGTTTCTACGAGGACATCTTTTTCATCCATCGCTACGACAAGTTTGCCAATGTGGCGCGCGCCGGCCATGTGTCGGAATGCTGACCGGGTTTGATCCGGATGAAACTCCCGGTATGGCAAAGCTGTGAGATCGCCTACCTCGAAGAGGCGCATCAAAGTCGCCAACTCAGCGTGCACATGCTGAGGACGATCCACTAGCAGTTGCCTCAAGTCGAAGCTGAAGTACGACAAATTTCGCAGGAAGGGCCGAAGCCCCAGCCGCCGGTCGTCGAGGAAATCTCGTTTGCCAATTTCTACGAACCGGCCATAGGGCGCTAGACAATCTAGGCTCCGTGTCGCCGCTTCTCCAGCAATGGAGTTGACGACAACGTCCACGCCTTGTCCACTAGTGGCGTCAGCTATCTCTTGAACAAAATCGAGGGATCGCGAATCCATCACGTGCGTGACGCCCAGTGAGCGCAGCAGCGCCCGCTTTTGTGGACTACCCGCGGTGGCGAAGACCTCAGCGCCTGCCCGCTGTGCGATTTGGATAGCTGCGAGCCCGGTGCCACCAGCCGCGGCGTGGATAAGTACCCGATCACCGGGTTTCACTCTGGCGAGTTCATTGAGCGCATACCAAGCGGTGAGGAAGACAATTGGGATTCCCGCCGCCTCTTCGAATGTCAGCGATTGAGGTTTGGCCACAACATTGGTGGCATCGAGAGTGAGATGGGAGCCCAAAGCTCCTTGCGTACTGTTGACCGCGATAACCGCGTCACCTACCGCGATATCTTCGACACCTTCACCAACCTGGGTAACAATTCCCGCGCATTCCGCGCCGAAACGGAAAGCATCGGCCGATTCCAGTGGAGGAACCTGGCCGAGCGCGATCATGACATCAAGGAAGTTGAGCCCCGCCGCGACGACTCGCACCTCGACCTGCCCGGCACCTGGAGCCACGCGCGGGGTTTCCACAAAACGCAGACCATCGAGGGCCCCTGGGGTAGTCAACTCAAGGGTGTAGCCCTGATTGAGCTCACGGGCCGGCACCGGTGGTGTGATTTCCTCATGCGGCAACGCGCTGAGACGGCGCACGAACCGGCCGCCCGCGCGCAACGCGATCTCTCGCTCCGTTCCGTGCCCCCACAACTCAGTCCAGACTTGGTCGGCTTCATCGGGCAACGGTTCTACGGGCAGATCGACCATTGTGTAGGCCGTATGCGGATATTCAAGGGCCGCGACCGTTCCAAATCCCCACACCGGTGCGTGCAGCAAGGACGCGGCCTCGCCACGAACCGAGTGCGCGCCACGGGTGAGGACAAATACCGAGGGGTTGGGTTCGTCGAGCTGTTGAAGCAGTTTTGTCAGCGTCAGGCAGGCGTCGGCGCCGAATTCGCTGGCCTCCGCGGAAACGAGGTCGATGACTCCTTGTGTTTCCGGGGCGATCTGAATGTTCTGACCCGGATTGAATAAGGTGACGCTGCCTCCCTGAGCCGCAATTCGCTCATGCAACTGGGGTGCGAGGGGGTCGGACTCATCACTGACGATCACCCAGTGCCCGATGTTTTGCGTTTCAATCGCGCGGTACGTGCGTGCTGGCTCCCACTGTGGAGCACGTGCCAAGAGCACATTTTGTGCACCGGAGCGTTCATGTTCGGGATCGCCGAGCGCAACAACGTCGGTGTAGCCGGCGGCTTTCAGGACCTCGAGCCATACGGGCGCTGTCAGCAAAGGACCTTCTTGCCGCAAGCTCAAGTCCCGAAACGACCACCAACCCACGGTCAGGCCGAATGTCAGATCGAGCCACCGGTTACCCGGAGCGGCTTCGATCATGGCGAGCACACCGCCCGGCGCCAACACGTCTTGCAAATGCAACAAGGTGCGCTTCAAATCGGGTGTGGCGTGGACAACGTCAGATGCGAGCACCACATCGAAGGAGCCCGGTTCAATGCCTTGTTCTTCGAGGTCTTTCTCGATGTCGAGCGTACGGTATTGGACGAAATCGTAGGCACCAAAACGTTCTTGTGCCGCTTGCAAGAATGCCGCTGAAACGTCAGTGAATACATACTCGCAGCGCTGGTCCGGCAAGGCTCTCAGCACGCTGGTAGTCAAACCGCCGGTACCAGCGCCGACCTCCAGAACTCGGATGGTGCGATCCGGGTCAGCGTTTTCCACCAAACGGCGCACCACGTTTTCGACTGTCTTGTTGTAGAACTGAGCGATGGGCGAGCTTTGGTAGATCGGCTCGGTCTCTTCCGATGAGCCGGCGGGAAACAACAATGCCAGTGGATCGGCTTGACCGGAAAGAATTTCGTGCAGGTGGCTGCCCGTCTTTTGCAGCAACAACAGTTCCCACACGCATGAAGGAAACTGACTGAATGCCCTCGCCCACAGCGTCTCGGCACGATCGGTCGCGTCCCGCTCGATAGTGAACACGCCGTTCAGTTCGGTCAGCACTCCGTCGTGAACCAAAAAGCGCAGGTACCCGTTCACGGCTTGGGTATACCTGGGCGAAAGTCCTTTAAGTTCTTGGACGGTAAAACTCTGGCCTACTCGCAAACCCGTTTTGGCGAGATATTCGCTCACATAGGCCGTGCAAAGCTCAGCGAGCAGATCCTGATACTCATTCGCATACGAATGCCGCCCTAGCCGTCGTGACAAGGTAGCGGCCTCGGCCTTGAGCTCAGTACCGATCTCCGCTAGCGACCTGGTGAGCGCGCTAGGCGCTTGGGCTGGGCGCGCATCGCGGTCGGCTAGCCAACGCAGCTGATATAGGTGATCGTGAATGTGGTCCTCACGGTCCCCCGAGCTTTGTGGAACCACTTTGCCAACTAGCCGCTCATATTCGGCGATCACATGTCCAGCATCAATCAGCACATAAATTGATACGGACAAGCCACTGGCATCTAGTTTATGGATCTTGGTGTAGCACCAGGTCGCGGTACTAACATCGCCGTGCATACGCACTGATTCGATGCCAGTGGGCAAGAACGTGTGTGGCAGCAGTCGCGCCAACTGGGTGTCATCGGGATGCAAGATGGCGCTCTGGAAACACGCATCAACGATTGCGGGATGGAACAGGTAGCCATCAAGCTTTTTCCGGAGCACCCGAGGCACTCGGATTCGTGCGAGCGCCTCATCTTGACCCACCGAGAACCGGTCGATGCCGCAAAAAGCCGGACCATATTCGTAGCCTTTTTCGCGCAAAACTCCATACACGTCGGCAGCCGAATAGTTAGTGACACACCGGGCTTTGATCTCGTCGAGGTTTAGCGACACATGCCCAGCGGGCGCCACACGGTGGAAACGGCCTCGCACGGCTCGAGTCCACGCGGCGGTACGCACCGAGCGGTGGTGCACTACGAATGTGCCGTCATCGGGGTTCAGCTCAATGCGACTAATCCGGGGGTCTTCGGGGTCGAGCACACATGCCCGCTCGAAGTCGACAAAGTCCAGCCCACACGCCATGCCCGTGAGCTCTGCGGCGGCCGCGAGCGCAGCCTCGACATAGGCCGCGCCTGGGACGATGATTGACCCAAAGACGTCGTGTTCTTTCACCCAGGTGAGGCGGTGATCGTCCCACCTGATTTCCCACGTGGGCCGAACGGCATCGACGCGTTTGAGCATGGGGTGCAGCTGCCCGCCCGCACGGCTGTGCTGCGAAACTTCGCTCTCATTCCAGTAGCGTTCGCGAATCCACGGGTTCGTGGGCGCATCAAGGGCTGGTGCCCCGCTGGGATAGCGCGCGTTCCAGTCGATGTGTGTCCCGGAGACATACAAAGCTCCGAACGCCTCAAGAAACGTCGACCAGTCTTCTTTGTTCCTGGATAGTGACGCCACGTTGATCCCGCTGCGTGAAGCGTCAGCGAAAATTTCCTTCAAAGAGTTGCCCAGAACGGGATGCGGACTGAGCTCGACAAATGTGTCGAAGCCATCTTCAAGAAGAGCTCTTACTCCTGGCTCAAAAAGGACTGGCTTTCGGAAGTTGTCCCACCAATAGGCGGTGTCGATGGCAGTGCCTTCTATGCGAGCTCCAAGAACCGTCGAGTACATGGGTATAGCGCACTCAACACCCTGAACGTCGGCCAAAGTAGCCACTAGCTCGTCACGAAGTGGCTCCATGTCTTGGCTGTGGCAGGCGCAGTTGACCTTTAAAATCCGGGCGAATACTCCTTGTTCGGTGAGCTCAGCGGCGATGTGCTCCAACCGTGGTTTCCGGCCCGACAATGTCGAAGCTCGCGGGCTGTTTTCGGCTGAGATCCACAGCTCGTTGGGATATCGAGCGCATATCTCCGCCGCTTCGGCCTTGCTCAAAGCTACGAACATCATGGCGCCAGTGGGGTCAGCTTTTTCTTGAATACGCGAGCGGTGACAAATGACCTTGAGAGCGGTGCTCAAATCGAGGGCCCCGGAGACATGGGCTGCGGCGATCTCTCCCATGCTGTGTCCCAGGACCGCATCGGGGGTTATGCCCGATTGTTTCCACAGTTCGGCGAGTGCCACTTGCAACGCGAACATGGTGGGTTGCAAGCGATGCGTTTCTTGGACTCGAGAGCTTTCTTCGTCGGCCATCAGCGTTTCATAAATCGACCAGTCCAGATATGGGCGGGCGAGCTCATCGCATTCCAAGATCTTCGCGCGGTACACATCACTGGTCTCCAGCAACTTGCGACCCATGGCATACCACTGTGGACCTTGCCCGTTGAACAAGAACGCGACTTTGCCCGGTTGCTGCCGGGTCGTGCCCGTGATCACACCGGGGGCGACGCCTTCGGCAGCGTATCCGCGTAGCGCGGCGGCGGCTTCAGCAGCACTTGTTGGGGCCAGGCTCAACCGGTGATTGTGATGGCTTCGACGTAGCGCCAAGTATGCCCCAAGCGTGGGCAGATCCACCGGCTCAGCTTCCAGATATTCCGCTAGCTCCATGGCGCGCTCGCGTAAAGCTTGTTCATTGCGCGCACTGACCGCTAGAACAGTAGGCAACGCTGGCTTTATGGTGTCAATTGACGCAGGTGCGGGCGCTTGCCCCACGATCACGTTGGCATTGGTTCCTCCGAATCCGAAGGAGTTCACGGCAGCAAGCGCGCGAGAATATGTGTGCGGCCATTCCCGCGCACTCGTAGGCACCGTCATACGGGCATTGGTGAAGTCGATTTCTGGATTGGGCGAACGAAAATGCAGGCTAGGAGGGATTTGCCGATGATGCACACTAAGCACGGCTTTGATGAGCCCCGCGATGCCGGCACCAGCTTCTAGGTGGCCAATGTTTGTTTTGATTGATCCGAGGTAGGCCAGTTCTTCACGCTTCTCCCCCAGCACGCGACCCAATGCGTTTGCCTCGATGGGATCACCAACGGGCGTGCCAGTTCCGTGTGCTTCCACATATCCGATTTCGTGAGGCGCGATGCCGGCAACCCGCAATGCTTCTCGAAAGTTTGTTTCCTGAGCTGCGCCACTTGGCAGCGTGATGCCTTGGGTGCGGCCGTCTTGGTTGACAGCTGAGCCTTCGATGAGTGCGTAGATTCGATCTCGATCCCGCAGAGCGTGGCTCAAAGGCTTAAGTATCACCACACCAGCACCTTCGCCGCGCACATAACCGTTTGCTGAAGCGTCGAACGCCCTGGAGCGGGCATCGGGCGAGAGCATCGCGGCTTGACTCAGCGCGATAGCGAATTGGGGGGTGAGAATAATGTTGACCCCGCCCGCGATGGCGAGCTCGCTTTCACCCCGGTGCAAACTTTGACAAGCCAGGTGCACGGCCACGAGTGAAGAGGAGCAGGCCGTATCGATGGTCATGCTCGGCCCGTTGAGGTCCAAGGTATACGACAGCCGGTTTGACAGAATGCTCATGAAAGTGCCGGTTGCCGAATGAGCACCTAAGCTTTCCACTTCATTGGGGGCCGATTGCAGGCCGCCATAGTCCTGACTGCACGCGCCGATGAAAACACCGGTTTTTCCGCCAGCCAATGTATCTGGCACAACCCCGGCGTCTTCCAAGGCGGTCCATGCGACTTCTAGCAAAACTCGTTGTTGAGGATCCATTTGTTCGGCGACTCGCCCCGAGATGCCGAAGAAACCCGCGTCAAAGGTGTCCACACTGGCGAGAAATCCGCCCTCACGCGCGGACATCCGCCCGGGCTGTTGGGGCTTTGGCGAGTAAAACCGTTCCACGTCCCAGCGATCTTGTGGGATAGGGCCAATAGCATCCACGCTGTTGGTGAGCAAGGACCATAGTGAACTGGGATCGTTCGCACCACCAGGGAGGCGGCACCCGATGCCCACAACGGCAATGGGTTCGGATTCAGCCATGAGATGCCTCCAACGTGAGAATGTGGTGAAGCGCGGAAAGAACTTGGGCCGTCGTGAAAATGTGCTGAGTAGCGCGGAATGATTGATAGGAGCTTGTTTCCGGATAGGGATATGATCCGCCGTCCCAAGAGCCATCGGGTTTTTGTTGATCGAGTAGCCACGTCAGGCCTCGACGCACCGCGGGGTGATTTATTCCTTCTCCCGCGTAGGCAAGTGTTCCTAGAGCGAGCGCGGTGTGTTGCTCGGGCGATGAGTATTCGCCAAATCCTTCTACGTAGGTGTACCAACTGCCGTCAGCACGTTGTTGGGACAGTGTGAAGTCTCGGGCTTGCGCGACCGCGGAGTGACACCCGAATTCTGAAAGCGCGGCGACAGCTGGACGCATGAGGTAGTAGTACGTGCTGTAGTAATACCAGTTGATTCCAAAATGCCCCTCGGGGCGCTGTGCTTTGATGAGGAAGTCGAGGGCTTCATCTTCATATGTGAGATCTAAATCGAGACCTAGCAGCGCTTTGATAACGAATCCGGTGACTGATGGCTCAGTTTGAAATGCTTTTGGAATGTGCGGATGGGACTCTTCCCAGGGTCCGGATGGCAGTTGACGCGTTTGCAGGAATTGGGCTTTTTTAGCAGCTGTGTCGTGTTGCCCGATCAGGGTGAGAGCTCGAATATATTCACTGCTCGTTTCAGTGCAGTATTCGTCGGGACCCGTTTCCAAATCGCCCCAATTGAGCATTCCTGTGGGCTTCTCTCGACTCCGAAGGAAGCTCATTAAACGGGCAATCGTGCCATTATCCTGAAATGCAACGGCTTTATGCCATCGAGCAATTACTTTCAGTGCGTTGACCGAATCCCACTCTTGAAATATGAGAATTGAGGGATCATCAACAATCGAACCATCGGGAAGCTGTAGTCCTTGCAGGTAGCGCAGACTTTTACTGATCTGTCCACTTAATGATTGACCTTTTGGCACAAGACTTTCCGCCCGCCCAAAATGGCCGCCTGACAATTCAGCGTCCTCGCGCGAATCCAACGCTACCCCCTGATTTCGCCTCGTATGTTCGCTTTTATCACTGCAAATCTCTCGGAACAATACAAAGCTGCTAAAGCGTGCGGGTAATTTCCCTGAACCATATGTGCTGAAAATAGCGGTTGACAAGAGTTAAAAACCGGAACACGCTCTAAGTCCTAGTCATCGCCCAGATGAATGAGGTCGAATGCCTGAGAACGTAATGACCCCCGACAGCTTCCAAAAGCGCAGGTGGATCGAGGCAACAACCCTCGGAGACCTTTTGGATAGACGCGCATACGAGCAACCCGAGCGCGTCGCGTTGACTTTTCCAGACCACACGCTGAGCTATGCGGAACTAGCCACCCGAGCTGAATATTTCGCCAAAGGCCTAATCGGGTTAGCTGTTCAACCTGGCGACCCCATCGGCATTCTTCTCAATAACTCCCCCGATTCGATCGCGGCCCTATTCGGCGCCGCGAAAATCGGGGCGATCCCGGTGCCCATCAATGCCCGGTTCAAAGGCTACGAGCTGACGCAAGTCATCCAACACTCCCAGATCCGAGTGCTCATCACAGAATTCGGTTCCTCCGGAGCCCCCAACTTTCCAGATTTGCTGGTTGACACTCTGCCTTCACTCGGTCAAGCCGAAAATGCATCCGGGCCATTAGCTCTGCCCGAAGCTCCCTCACTCGCGCACGTTGTGCTGCTGGGAGAACAAAACCGGCCGGGCTTCACATCCGAATCGAGATTTTCCGAACTCGCGACGGCAACGAATCCCACCTCGGTGGCCGAACGCCAAGTGCGAGTGCGAGTACGTGACACCGCGATCGTCATGTACACCTCCGGCACCACCGCCAGTCCTAAAGGGGCCATGATCAGCCACGAAGCCTTCACAAGATTCGCGGCCGCAACAGTTCACGAACGTTTTGGATTGACCCCCGAAGACCGAATTTGGACCGCCCTGCCCCTATTCCATATCGGTGGCATTGCCTTCGCGATTGCCGCCATCTATTCCGGCGGTGCCTACATTCACACGGGCTTTTTCAACCCGACGGCCGCATTGGACCAGCTCGAATCCGAGCGGTGCACAGTGGCGCTCCCAGGATTCGAAACGATCTGGCTGCCCGTGGTCAATCATCCCGACTTCACCCACCGAGATCTCTCAGCGCTTCGACTAGTGATGGCCGTTGGAGTACCCGAGCGCCTTCGAGACATGGCGCAACGCCTACCGCACGCGATCCAGGTGGCATGCTTCGGCATGACCGAAGCCGCTTCGTTCCTTTCACTCAATCAGCTCAGCGATTCGCTGGAACAACGCGTCACCACCGGGGGCCACCCACTCCCCGGAATGGAATGCCGAGTTATTGAACCCACCTCGGGCCAAGACGCCCCCGCCAATGCCGAGGGCGAACTGCTCTTTCGGGGCTCCAATTGTTTTGACGGCTATTTCAACGACCCAGAGCTCACCGCGCGCAGCTTCGATAAAGACGGCTGGTTTCACACTGGTGATGTGGCAACAATGGATGAGGACGGGCGAGTCACCTTTGTTAGTCGCCTGAAAGACATGCTCAAAGTCGGTGGCGAAAATGTCTCCGCGGCCGAAGTCGAAGGGTATCTACTGCTGCACCCAGCGGTGCATATTGCGCAAGTTGTGGGTGTCGCTGACGACTACTACGTGGAAGTTCCCACCGCGTTTATTGAGCTCAAACCCGGAGCCACCGCCACAGAGCAGGAAATTATCGAGTTCTGCTTGGGCAAGATCGCTACCTACCGCGTGCCGCGTTATGTGCGATTCCTCACTGAATGGCCCATGTCCGGTACCAAGATCAAAAAGTATGTACTGCGCGAGCGAATCGGCGAAGAACTTAAAGCCAAAGGCATCACGCGAGCCCCCAAACTTCGCTCGACCTCGCCGGGATAAACGGAATGAACTCATTTACACATTTGCGTGCGAACGTACGGCTATACCGGGGTAAAGGCAGACTGCTGCGTTCGGCGTGGCTGGGAGATGTCGTTTCACAAATCCTGGCGCTACCCAGAGGACAATCTGGCTACCCCCTTTATGAAAAACTCCGGGCTCAAGGACCGCTAGTCCGGGGCGACAGCGGACTATACATGTCCGTGTCACACGCAGTGTGTAAAGAGCTTCTGCGCAGCAATGCTTTTGGCGCCGTACCCACCACAGTGTCCAAACGCGCATTACTACCGGCTGACGATGGCGGCCCGCTCGTGCATCCGCTCGATGACTCATTTGCTTCTATGGACCCACCCGAGCACACGCGGTTGCGCAAAATTGTGGCGCCATCGTTCACGCCAGCGGCTATGCGAGCGCAAACGAGTTTTGTTGAGCGGGTTGTGCAAGAGGAGCTTGATCGACTTGACGGTCACGGAAAAGTTGACCTGATCGACGAATTCGCGGTGCGGGTACCCAGCCGTGTCATCTGCGAATTGCTGGGGATGCCGACCAGCGACCACGAACTTTTCGTGAAATGGGGTATCGAATTCGGCGTCATCGTGGACGGCGCCCGCACTCCCGGTGAGCTGCGCCGAACCCGAGTGCTACTCACCGAGATGTCGCGATATTTCACGGCGCTGTGCGAGCAGCGTTCTCACGAACCACAAGACGATCTCATCACTAAAATGGTGCAGAGCGCGGCTGCCGGTGAAATGACTCAGGCCGGGCTCATCGCCACCTGTGAAGCGCTGCTGATCGGCGGATTTGTCACCACCGCCAACATCATTGGGAACGGAGTAGTGGCGCTACTCGCCCAGCCCGATCAGCGCGACATGTTTCTGCAAAATCTTGATTTGGCCGCCACGCTTGTTGAGGAAGTGCTTCGTCTGGACGCACCTGCCCAATACAGTGTGCGTATCACCCGTGAACCTGTCGAATTGGCGGGCGCCGAGCTCAAGAAAGGCACCCCCATCGTGGCGCTTTTGGCGGGGGCCAATCGGGACCCAGCCGTGTTTACCGCACCAGACCAACTCGATTTAGCACGCCCTAACCCCCGCGATCATCTGTCATTCGCGGCTGGAATTCACTACTGCATCGGGGCGGGTTTGGCCAGACTCGAAGGCGAAATCGCTCTGCGAGCATTGTTTGAACGTTTCCCTGGCCTCAAGATCGCTGGACGGGCACAATATTGCCCTTCGCGCGTCATCAGAGGTCCAATGCACCTGCCAGTACGCACCTCTTAAAAGTCAATGACGCAATCCGCGAGAACAGATCGGGTTTCCTGGCCTGTGACCATCGCCGTGAAAACCAATCGATTCCCAGCCCGCCATATGTGTACTCGAACATTTTCACCTGGATACACGATGCCCGCGAATCGGGCCGTATAGCGCTTGATGACCGTGGGATCGGCGTCCAACAGCGCATCGACCACCGCTTTACACACCATCGCGTACAAGCACACACCCTGCAGAATCGGTGCTCGGAAACCAGCGCGGCGGGCATACGCCGGGTCGATATGAACCGGATTATTCTCGCCGCACAGCCGATATAGCGCCGCCTGCTGCGGCAAGATCGGCAGGTCAAGCACCGCATCGGCTTCACGCTCAGGCGGGGCAATGTGCTGCTCCGCCAACGAGGGTCCACGTGAGCCGCCAAAACCTCCTTCTCCGCGCGCAAACATTTCTGAGGCGTAGGAGAGCAAGAGATTGCCTCGTGGGTCGATGAGCTCTGCTTGTTGCACCAAAATCGCCGCTGAGCCCTTGTCATAGATATCCACGATCCGGGCATGACTTGTCGCTATTCCGTCTACCGGAAGTGGCTGGTGAACAACGATTTCCTGACGGGCGTGCACAAGTGCGGTTAGGGCGAGCTCCACGCCTGGCTGCCGAATCTCGGGCGATTCCGCCGCATATAGCGAAGGCGCCGCTATGCCCAAAGCCGCCGGAGCGGTCATGCCGAAGGTCGGCAGAACGCGGTCGGGCTGATAAACATAGCGCAATTCGCGGGTATCGTCTCGAGCGCCAGCACCAATCGCGAGGTGATAGCGCACAACGTCATCGGTAGACCACCTAAATTCGCCAGGCGAGAGCTGAACACCCAGGGCGAGGTTCGGGTCTATAGGCATAAAAGCTCCAATTCGCACAGCAATACGCGTTGTTTCACCGCGGTCGAGTCCCAACAGTCGCGCCTATTTCCGTTAGGCAGATTTTCTCGAGCATCACATGTTTCTCCCCGGCTGCTTGAGTGCGTTCGACACATGTGCTGGGGGCAGGCGAGGACTTCGGGCCGATGCTCGCGCCTTACCTAGGTCGCGAAGAACCTGGTTGAAGTCGTTTTTCCCCTGCATGGGAGGTGTATGCAGAAGCAGCCAGTTGGCGTTGTCGGCAATTAGATCTACCGATTCGGCCGGAAGCATGGGGGCTCGCGCGGAATTCAAGTCAGTGAATCCATGA
>JABFVL010000050.1 GCA_013362805.1 Mycobacteriales bacterium
TGTAGAACCCCGGTGGGAATGATGAGTGTTTCGCCGGGAAAGTTTTTGGCGAGCGCGGTGCGCCGTGCGGCGTGATACGGCGCGTTTTCCTGCTGGGTGAGGTGTTGTTCGGCGGGTTCAGCCCACCCCGTTTTCATCAGTTCAATGAAAGGCGCCGGGAGCTTTGGAGCCGGCGGGGGTGTGGTTTCCTCGGCGCCATCGGCCGAAACATCCTTTGGTTTTGTCGCCTCATTCGCCATTTGGGGCAACTCCTTCGCTCTTGTCCGGTGGTCTCACCGTAACCCGCGTGAGCCAGGCGGCGATCCGCTGGGCGGCGCTTGGGACGGTAGTGAAAAGATTAGCGACATGTGTGGACTGCTCACCTTCATTAGCGCCGATGGCCAAGCCGCCAAACATCGCGACCAGATCGCCGAAGCCTTGGAGGCGATTCATCATCGAGGCCCCGACGAAACAGGCGTGACGGTTGATGACGGCAACGCCGGAGTCTTTGGCTTTAAACGTTTGTCCATTATCGACGTGGAACATTCACACCAGCCGTTGCCATACCTAGATGGCCGCTACCTCATTACCTTCAACGGTGAGATCTACAACTACCTCGAACTACGTAAACAGCTCGTCGCCGAGTTCGGCGCAACGTTCACAACCGAGGGCGACACCGAAACGATCGTCGCGGCATACCACCACTGGGGCCCCAGCGCGGTCTCCAAATTGCGCGGCATGTTCGCGTTTGTGATCTGGGATCGCGAGACACAACAAGCCTTTGGTGCCCGCGACCCGTTCGGGATTAAGCCGCTTCATTACACGGTCACCCAAGATGGCGCCTACTTCGCCAGTGAAAAGAAGGCCTTGCTGCCGTTTGTGCCCTCGGCGCAGGCTGGTGACGCGGGTTTGAACCGTCGCCAAGTTTCGCACTACTTCACTCTTCAATATGTGCCCGAGCCCGACACCCTGCATCAGGGGGTTTCTCGCATTGAATGCGGTGAGAGCTTCACCTACACGCCCGGCGGGAACGTGGTGCGCCAGCGTTACTTCCGCCCTGATTTCCACACCTCGCCCGTTGACGATGAACAAGCATTGTTCAAGCGCATTCGGAACGCGCTTGAAGAATCTGTTGAGTTCCACCTTCGCTCGGAAGTTCCGGTGGGTGCGTTCCTCTCTAGCGGGATCGACTCCACAGCCGTTGTCGCCATGGCGCGTAAGCATAAGCCCGACATTTTGACGTTTACCGCTGGATATGACGTCGAAGGGTATAGCGAAGTCTCGGTCGCCCAGACGTCCGCGAAATGGCTCAACGTCACTACGATTCCGGCCCTCATCAACGCCGAAGACATGATGAACACCCTGCCAAGGATTATCTGGCATCTAGACGATCCAGTGGCGGACCCCGCCTTGGTGCCTCTTTACTTTGTCGCGAAGAAAGCTGCCGAACATGTCACGGTGGTGCTCTCGGGTGAAGGTGCCGACGAACTTTTTGGTGGCTACGGAATTTATCGCGAGCCGCTGTCTTTGAACTCCATTACCGGGCTACCAACACCCATGCAAAAGGGCCTACGGGTGCTTTCCAAGGTCATCCCAGAAGGTGTGAAAGGCAAGAGCTTCATCGAGCGAGGCACCACACCGATCCAAGAGCGGTACTTCGGCCACGTACGCATGTTTACGGACGAAGAGAAATCGCGGCTACTCAAGAACTACGACCCCTCGGTCCGACACACCGATCTGACCGCTCAGCACTACGCTGACGCCGCCGGGTGGGACCCAGTAACTCAGATGCAGTACATCGACATGTTTACTTGGCTGCGCGGCGACATCTTGGTGAAAGCCGACCGGATGTCGATGGCGAACTCATTGGAACTGCGCGTGCCGTTCCTGGACACAGGTGTTTTCGAGGTCGCGCGGACGATTCCGCAAGAGCTCAAAGTCACCAAGAAAGGCATGCGCAAGTACGCCATGCGTCAGGCCTTGGAAGGCGTCGTACCTCCGCAGATTGTCAACCGGCCCAAGCTCGGTTTCCCGGTTCCCACCCGAGTGTGGCTACGGGATTTGATGTATGAATGGGCGCGAGACATCCTGAGGAACTCGGCCGCCGATGACATTGTCGATCTGAATTACGTTCTTGGGCTGTTGGAGGCCCACCGCAGAGGCGACCGTGACTACAGCACGAAAATTTGGACTGTTCTGGTTTTCTGTGTATGGCACGCGATCTTTGTGGCTGGCACGCTTGATCCTCGCCCCGCGCCCGCGGTTTCGCGATGGGTTTCCTAGCTCACCTCGATCGCAGGTATTTGTGGCACCAACTGGCGCCGCGCCGATATACCCCATAACTTTGTGTGCGTGAACGCCCAGCAACGGCAGGTAGGAGTGGAAGTGGAGGCAGAGCGCCAGGTAGCGGCATGGCTGGCCGAGGCGACGAAGGTCACGGTGCTGACCGGTGCGGGAATCAGCACCGACAGCGGTATACCCGACTTTCGTGGCCCGAACGGATTGTGGACCGCCGACCCCGGCGCGCAGCGTCTGTTTACCCTGCGTGACTACCTCACTGACAGCCAAGTTCGGATCGCCGCGTGGAAAATACGTCAGGCGCACGCGGCATGGACGGCGCGACCAAATCCGGGTCACGAAGCGATTGTCGAGCTCGAGAACAACGGGCAACTTCGCGCGATCATCACGCAGAACATCGATGGGATGCATCAACTCGCCGGAAATAGCGAGGATCTCGTCATCGAGGTTCATGGCTCGCTCTATGAAGTTGAGTGCATGTCATGCGGTGCTTTGACCGCGATGTCAGACACTCTTGAGCGAGTCACGGCAGGCGAAGCTGACCCGGCCTGTTTGCGGTGCGGAGGCATCTTGAAAGCCCGCACGGTGTCGTTCGGTCAACCTCTTGAACCAGCGGTGTTGCAAGCCGCTCAGGCGGCGGCCCAAGATTGCCAGGTGTTCTTGGCGATCGGAACCTCTCTCACGGTGCAACCAGTCGCATCGCTGGTTGATCGAGCCGCGCAACACGGGGCGAAAATCGTGATTATTAATGCCGAGCCGACGCCTTACGATCAGAAGGCCGATGCTCGACTAAGTAGCCCAATTAGCGAGGTGCTTCCTCGAATTATCAGCTCTGGTGAAGCTACAGACGCCAGGTCAGCGAGCTGAGCCCCTGCTACGTGGGGGCAAGCTCACTTCCGTAAACTATTCACGGCTCATTTGAGCCCAATATCACTTGTACAAGGAGAGTTAACACCATCATGGCCACCACCAACGACCTGAAAAACGGCATGACGCTGAACCTGGAGGGTCAGCTGTGGAACGTGGTGGAGTTTCAGCACGTTAAGCCCGGCAAAGGCGGAGCGTTCGTCCGCACCACTCTCAAGAACATCCTCACCGGCAAAGTCGTCGACAAGACGTTCAACGCCGGTGTGAAGGTAGACACGGCGAACGTGGACAAGCGCGCCATGACGTACCTCTACAAAGAGGGCGAAGACTACGTCTTCATGGATGCTGAAACCTACGATCAAATTTACGTACCTGAAGCCACAGTTGGTGACGCGGCCAACTACATGTTGGAGAACACCGAAGCCGTTGTCGCTCTCCATGACCTAACTCCGCTGTACGTGGAGTTGCCCGCGAGCGTGGAGCTGGTTGTCAAGCACACCGACCCGGGCCTGCAAGGCGACCGTTCCACCGGTGGAACGAAACCTGCTGAGCTCGAAACTGGAGCCACGATCTCGGTCCCGCTGTTCGTCAATACGGGTGACAAGCTCAAAGTTGACACTCGTGACGGCCGCTACATTAGCCGTGCCAACTGATGGCCCACGAAACTGGTCGCTCTGCGCGCCGTAAGGCTCGTAAGCACGCTCTTGATGTGCTTTTCGAGGCTGACGTGCGCGGAGTGGACATTCAGAAAATCGCCGATAGCCGGGGTCCGTTAGCGCAAAGGGAGCTCCCGGAATATGCCCGAGTGTTGGTGCGTGGGGTTCAGGACAACCTTCCCGCCATCGATGAACTCATCAGCACATATGCCGAGGGCTGGGAGCTCAAACGGCTTCCGGCTGTCGATCGCAATATTTTGCGGATCGGCATATTCGAGCTGAATTACGTTGATGACGTGCCCGATGGAGTCGCCGTAGACGAGGCGGTTTCCTTGGCTAAGGAGTTGTCTACTGATGACTCGCCTAAGTTCATTAACGGGCTTCTGGGGCGGCTCCAATTGCTGCGTCCCTAGTTGGGCCGTAGTTCGGTAATGACATATGGCCGGCGTCCATAGTGGGCGCCGGCCATATGTTGTGCCACGTTTATGCGGCGACGGGGTGGTAAATCACGCCCCATGTGTCGAGCCGGGCCACCAGTTCGGTGGGTGATACGTCATGCACGATCGCTAGTGCGCGCAGGTCATCTCCACGGATGGACAGCATCTTGCCGTTGTAGTCGCCGCGTTGTGCCTGGATGCTGCGTACGAAGCGGCCGAGGGCCGCGAACTCTTCGCCGCGAAGGTCGGCGAGAACTTCAAGGTTGAGTACAACTTTTCCTGCGCCATCGGTGCGGGTAGGGGTTTCGCTGGGCAGGAGTTCGGTGATCGGAACTCGATAGAACTCGGCCAATTCAGACAGTCGAGCGACGGTGACGGATCGGTCGCCGCGTTCGTATGAGCCAACGACGACAGCTTTCCAGCGGCCGGCGGATTTTTCTTCGACCCCTTGGAGTGACAGCCCCTGTTGTTGCCGAATGGAGCGTAGGCGGATGCCGAGCTTTTTGGCGTAGTCGGTGCCTGCTTCGGCATTTAACGGGGAAAGGGTGTTGTCCGAGACGCGCTCGGTGTGGCCTGGGGCATGGACAGACATGTGTGCTCCGCTATTCGTTGTGGGCGGTGAGAAATGATGGTGCTCGCTGGACACAGTGGTCTCAGCGTGCGGCGGTACGCTCCCGCACATGCGCTACGCAGAGTGACGGTAGGGCCGTTACTGCTGGTGGTCAAGTGAAACTACAAAATGTGTTGGATCAATAACGGTTTGCCAATATCATGCAGGGCCCCTGCAGGCCCCCGATCTCGGCGTTTACGCAGGTGGTAGGGTGTCTAACCGGCATTCCTTTAACGATCCGTCCCGTGAGGCGGCCAAGGAGGCGAAACAGTGGATACACGTGTGCCCGAAACCGGCGTGCAGCGCCCGGTTCGTAAGATTCTCGATGCGCCCGCGCTATCGCGCGTCATAGATCGCATCGCTCATCAAATTCTCGAAAAGACCGATGGTGGTACCAACACGGTGCTTCTCGGCATTCCCACCCGCGGTACATTTCTGGCCCGCCGACTGGCCAGTCGCATCAAAGCCTTTAGCGGTCTAGCGATTGGCACCGGGGTCTTGGATATCACTTTGTACCGAGACGACCTAAGAATGCGCGGCGCCCGCGCCCTGGAGCCGACCGAAATGCCAGACGGCGGCATCGACAACAAACGGGTCATTCTCATCGATGATGTGCTGTTCTCGGGTCGCAGTGTGCGAGCCGCATTCGATGCGCTTGCCGATCTTGGGCGCCCGCGCGCCGTTCAACTAGCTGTCATCGTTGATCGGGGTCATCGAGAATTCCCCATTCGCGCCGATTACGTAGGCAAGAACCTTCCCACCGCCCGCGCCGAAACCGTCAAGGTGCAGCTCGCCGAGGTTGATGATGTCGATGGCGTCATCTTGGTGCCCGCCGAGTCCACCCCAACTCCCTTGGATGGAGAATCCGTATGAACCGGCACCTCCTGTCGGCTGGTGACCTAAGTCGTGAAGATGCGCTCAAAATTCTCGACACCGCTGAGCAAATGGCGACCGTGGGAGATCGTGAAGTCAAAAAACTTCCGACTCTGCGCGGACGCACCGTCGTGAATCTCTTCTATGAAGATTCAACGCGCACCCGGACCTCCTTCGAAGTCGCCGCGAAGCGCCTCAGCGCCGATGTCATCAATTTCTCGGCCAAAGGCTCAAGCGTGTCCAAAGGCGAAAGCTTGAAAGACACCGCGTTGACCTTGCATGCAATGGGAGCCGACGCGGTAGTTATTCGACATGCCGCCTCAGGTGCACCTCACCGACTCACTCAATGGCTAGACGCGGTCGTGGTCAACGCCGGAGACGGCACGCACGAACATCCGACCCAGGCGCTGCTTGATGCCTTCACCATGCGCCAGCGCTTGGGTCGCGACCTTGACGGCGCCAAAGTCGCGATCGTCGGTGACATTTTGCACAGCCGAGTGGCACGGTCGAATGTGCAGCTACTGCACACCCTCGGCGCGCACGTCACCCTGGTGGCGCCCCCAACCTTGTTGCCCAGAGACATGCAAACATGGCCCGCGCAGGTCAGCTATGACCTCGACGCGGCCCTTGGCGACGTCGATGTCTGCATGATGTTGCGGGTGCAAGCAGAACGCATGACCGCCTCCTACTTTCCCACCGTGCGGGAATACTCCCGCCGTTATGGGCTTGATGGGCGGCGCCTGGCGTTGATGCCAAAAGAAGCCATCGTGATGCACCCAGGGCCAATGGTGCGCGGCATGGAAATCGCTGGAGAAGTCGCCGACTCCTCACGAGCGACGATCGTCGAACAAGTGCGTAACGGGGTGAGCGTCCGGATGGCAGTGCTTTACCTCCTACTCACGCAGGACTCAACCGGGCAGGGGACAGCATGAGCTGGCTAATTAAGAACGCGTCAATCCTGGGTGGCGAGCAACAAGACATGCTCCTACGCGATGGCGTCATCACCGAAATGGGCAAAGATCTTCAAGATGGGGAAGCCGAGATCCTCGAAGCGGCCGGGCTCATCGCCCTGCCTGGCCTGGTCGACCTGCACACCCACTTGCGCGAACCTGGTCGCGAAGACGCCGAAACGGTGCGCAGCGGTTCACGGGCCGCGGCGTTGGGTGGCTACACGGCAATCTGCGCCATGCCAAACACCAACCCGATCGCCGACACCGCGGGTGTTGTCGAGCAAGTCTTGCGGCTTGGGCAAGAAACTGGTCTTGTCGACGTGCAGCCCATTGGTGCGGTGACCATTGGACAGCGCGGCGAACACTTGGCCGAGCTCGGCACTATGGCCGATTCAGCGGCTCAAGTTCGCATCTTCTCCGACGACGGGCATTGTGTGGCTGACCCGGTTTTGATGCGCCGTGCTTTGGAGTACGTGAGAGCCTTCGACGGCGTAGTGGCTCAGCACGCTGAGGAGCCCAGGCTCACCGAGGGCGCCCAAATGAATGAGGGTGAAGTTAGTTCCCAACTTGGTTTGGCTGGTTGGCCAGCTGTCGCGGAAGAGGCGATTATCGCCCGCGACGTTCTGTTGGCCGGCCACACACAGTCCCGCTTGCATGTGTGTCACGTATCCACCGCGGGCAGTGTGGAGCTCATCCGATGGGGCAAGCAAAAAGGCTGGCAAGTAACCGCCGAGGTGTGCCCACATCACCTGTTGTTGACTGATGAGCAGGCGCACAGTTACGACCCAGTTTTTAAAGTGAATCCACCGTTGCGCACCGCTGCTGATGTGCAGGCACTGCGTGAAGGTCTAGCTGACGGCACAATCGACGTGGTGGCCACTGATCACGCTCCCCATGCCGCCCAAGACAAAGAATGTGAGTGGGCGCAGGCGCGTCCTGGAATGCTCGGACTGGAAACCGCGCTGTCCATTGTGGTGCAGACGATGATTGAAACAGGTCTTCTCGACTGGGCTGGTGTTGCCGAACGAATGAGCATCACGCCAGCCCGTATCGGTGGGCTCAACGGGCCACAACGTCGAGGTGCGGCTGGTGGTCCTATCGCGGGGCATGGGCGTCCACTGGCGTTGGGCGAGCCCGCCAACCTGACATTGATCGACCCCGCCGCTCGGTGGACTGTGGAAGCGGCCAGCCTAGCGAGCTTGAGCCGTAACACGCCTTATCAGGGCTTTGAATTGCCGGCGCGAGTAAGCGCCACATTTTTGCGCGGCAATGCCACCGTGCTGGACGGAAAGGTACAACTGTGACGCAGGCTTTGCTTGTGCTGGAAGATGGCCGGGTTTTTACTGGCGAATCGTATGGCGCAATAGGGGAAACCTTCGGTGAGGTTGTTTTCAACACCGGAATGACGGGATACCAAGAAACCCTCACTGATCCGTCGTACCACCGGCAAATTGTGGCGATGACCGCCCCTCATATCGGCAACACGGGTTGGAACGATGAGGACGACGAATCAGCCCAGATCTGGGTTTCTGGATATGTGCTACGCGAGACGCCTAGGGCACCATCGAACTGGCGATCCCAACGCAGCCTGGACGATGAGCTGGTTCGACAAAATGTGGTTGGTATTGCTGGCGTAGACACCCGGGCGTTGACACGGCATTTGCGCGAGCGCGGCGCGATGCGCGCGGCGATCTCGTCCGTGGAAACCGACGCGGACGCGTTGCTACAACGCATTCTCTCAAGTCCTCGAATGTCTGGCGCCGATTTGGCTGGCGATGTCAGCGTCGCCGAACCGTATGTGGTGCCAGCGCAGGGCGCGGCGCGTGCGCGGGTAGCCGCGCTAGACCTGGGCATTAAATACAACACTCCGCGTCGAATGGCCGAGCGCGGCATCGAGGTGCATGTGCTTCCGGCTAATTCCACTATTGAGGATGTGCTGGCTATCAATCCTGATGGCGTGTTTTTGTCGAATGGGCCAGGGGACCCGGCAACCGCCGCGCACGCGGTGGCGCTAACCCAGTCAATACTGGAACGCGGAATTCCGTTCTTTGGCATCTGTATTGGCAATCAGATCTTGGGTCGCGCATTGGGCTTTGACACCTACAAACTCCAATATGGACACAGGGGAATTAACCAGCCCGTGCTTGATAAAGCCACTGGCAAAGTTGAAGTGACCGCGCACAATCACGGATTCGCGGTGGCGTGGCCAACTGGAGCGAATAACTCTCCACTTGAGGGTGTGACGACAACGCCGTTCGGTCGGGTAGAGGTAAGCCACATCTGTCTTAACGATGACGTCATCGAGGGTCTGAACTGCTTGGATGTCCCGGCCTTCTCGGTGCAGTACCACCCGGAAGCCGCCGCTGGACCCCACGACGCCGATTACTTGTTCGACCGTTTCGCTGAGCTAATGGAGACCGCTCGTGCCAAAAAGAACTGACATCAAGCACGTCCTGGTCATTGGTTCTGGACCAATCGTCATTGGACAAGCCTGTGAATTCGACTATTCAGGAACTCAGGCCTGCCGGGTGCTACGTGAAGAGGGCATTCGGGTAAGCCTGGTTAACTCCAACCCGGCGACCATCATGACGGACCCCGAGTTCGCCGATGCCACCTACGTGGAACCAATTACGCCGGAGTTTGTTGAGCTCGTAATAGCGAAAGAACGCCCCGATGCGATTCTGCCTACGCTCGGTGGGCAAACAGCACTCAATACCGCGGTGGCTTTGCACGAAAATGGTGTGCTGGCCAAATACAACGTGGAATTGATTGGTGCTGACTTCGACGCGATTCAGCGTGGTGAGGACCGTCAGAAGTTTAAGGAAATCGTGCGCAAAATCGGGGGAGACGTTCCCCGCAGCGCTGTCTGTCATTCGATGGAAGAAGTGCGCGAGACAGTCGCCGAACTTGGCTTGCCAGTGGTAATCCGTCCCTCATTCACCATGGGCGGCCTCGGTTCAGGCATGGCCCACACCACCGAAGACCTAGAACGTATCGCTGGCGCCGGTCTGGCCGCGAGTCCAACCACGGAAGTTCTAATCGAAGAAAGCGTTTTGGGCTGGAAAGAGTATGAGCTCGAGCTCATGCGCGACAAAAACGACAACGTCGTCGTGGTGTGTTCAATTGAGAACATTGACGCCATGGGTGTACACACCGGTGACAGTGTGACAGTCGCGCCCGCGATGACTTTGACGGACCGGGAATACCAGCACATGCGTGATGTTGGCATCGCCGTTCTGCGCGAAGTGGGCGTGGATACCGGTGGGTGCAACATCCAGTTCGGTGTACACCCAACAACAGGCCGCTTGGTTGTCATCGAAATGAACCCTCGAGTGTCCCGCTCAAGCGCCCTGGCTTCGAAAGCGACTGGTGTCCCGATCGCCAAGATCGCTGCCAAACTCGCCGTCGGCTACACCTTGGACGAGATTCGCAACGACATCACCAAAGAAACACCGGCTTCATTTGAGCCCACGTTGGACTACGTCGTCGTGAAAATTCCTCGCTTCACGTTCGAGAAATTCCCTGGCGCGGATACCGAATTGACGACCACGATGAAGTCCGTTGGCGAGGCAATGGCGATGGGCCGAAACTTCACCGAAGCCCTCAACAAGGCCATGCGCTCACTCGAAACAAAAGCCGGCGGTTTTTGGACAACGCCTGACCCCGTTGACGCCACGCTTGAACAGACACTGGTTGACCTCAAAACGCCACACGATGGGCGTTTGTACACGGCTGAGCGGGCGCTTAGGCTCGGCGCGACCATTGAGCAAGTCCACGAGGCCTCGCAGATCGATCCGTGGTTCTTGGACCAGATTGCTGGACTGGTCGAGCTTCGCGCGCAAATCGTGGACGCATCTGTTCTGTCGCAGTTCCTGGTTCGCAAAGCTAAGCGTGCCGGTCTAAGTGACAGGCAAATCGCCGCGTTGCGGCCCGAATTCGCCGGAGAACAAGGCGTGGCCGAACTGCGCCACCGGATGGGCATTCGTCCCGTCTACAAAACAGTGGATACCTGCGCGGCGGAGTTCGCGGCGAGTACTCCCTATCACTACTCCTCGTACGACGAGGAAACCGAGGTCAGCCCGAGTGCGCGGCCGAAGGTGATGATTTTGGGTTCTGGCCCTAACCGAATTGGTCAAGGCATCGAATTCGACTATTCATGTGTGCACGCCGCGATGGCGCTACGGGCCGCGAGTTTCGAAACAGTCATGGTCAACTGCAACCCAGAGACCGTCTCCACCGACTATGACACCTCCGACCGACTCTACTTTGAACCCTTGACGTTCGAAGATGTCATGGAGGTCTACCACGCCGAGCACCAGTCGGGCATTGCCGCCGGCGGGCCAGGTGTTGTTGGCGTGGTTGTGCAGTTGGGTGGCCAAACCCCATTGGGCTTGGCGCAACGATTGGCTGATGCCGGTGTGCCGATTGTTGGCACCAAGCCTGAGGCTATTCACCTGGCCGAAGAGCGCGGCGCCTTTGGCAAAGTGCTCGCCGAGGCCGGTTTGCCAGCGCCTAAACATGGCGTCGCGACATCCTTTGAAGAAGCTAAAGCGATCGCCGATGAGATCGGGTATCCCGTTTTGGTGCGCCCTTCCTACGTGCTTGGTGGCCGCGGCATGGAAATCGTTTACGACGATGCTTCACTTGAGGGCTTCATTGGTCGAGCCACAGAAATCAATCCCGAGCATCCGGTGCTGGTCGACAGCTTCCTGGACGACGCGATCGAGATTGACGTCGACGCTCTATGCGATGGCACCGAAGTGTTTCTCGGCGGCGTCATGGAACACATCGAAGAGGCCGGTATTCACTCAGGTGACTCCGCGTGCGCTTTGCCGCCCATTTCGCTGGGCCGAGAGATCATCGCTCGAGTTCGGCAATCGACAGAGGCGCTGGCGAAGGGCATTGGTGTTCGTGGCCTGATGAACGTGCAGTACGCGCTCAAAGATGACACCTTGTATGTGTTGGAGGCGAACCCGCGCGCGTCGCGCACGGTGCCGTTCGTGTCAAAAGCGACTGCTACACCGTTGGCTAAAGCCGCTGCTCGGGTCATGCTCGGGGCCTCGATAGGCGAGTTGCGCGCCGAGGGGTTGCTTCCCGCTGCTGGTGATGGCGGAGCGTTGCCAAGTGATGCGGCGATCGCTGTGAAAGAAGCGGTGTTGCCTTTTGGCCGGTTCCGTACTTTGGAGGGGCGGGGTGTGGAATCCATGCTCGGCCCGGAGATGAAGTCGACCGGTGAGGTGATGGGCATTGACTCATCCTTCGGGGTCGCCTTTGCCAAGAGCCAGGCCGCCTCTTATGGTTCGCTGCCGTCTTCCGGTGCGGTGTTTGTTTCCGTGGCCAACCGCGATAAGCGGGCGATGATTTTTCCGATCAAGCGTCTTTCCGATTTGGGCTTTGAAATCGTGGCGACCTTCGGCACCGCTGAGGTGTTGCGGCGCCACGGCATTGACGCGCGGGTTGTTGGTAAGCGCTCTGAGCGTTCTCACAGTGGCGACCCGGATGTCGTGGCGTTGATTGAGGCGGGTGAGATTGTGTTGGTGCTCAATACGCCGTATGGCAATGCTGGTCCCCGTTTGGATGGCTATGAGATCCGTTCTGCGGCGATCACGGCTGGAGTCCCTTGTATCACCAACGTCCAGGGCGCTCTGGCCGCTGTGATGGGCATTGAGGCTCTGCAGCGTGGGGAATTGACAGTGCGTCCGCTTCAGGAAATACACGCCTTGTTGAACGCGGGGGAGCGGTAATGGAGCCATTTGGTGCCCGGCTTCACGCGGCTATGGCCGCGCGTGGGCCGATGTGCGTCGGGATCGATCCGCACGCGAGCTTGCTAGCGCAGTGGGGATTGCCAGACACAGCGGCTGGTGTGGAGCGGTTCAGTCGGACTGTGGTGGAGGCTCTGGCGGGGGAGGTTGCCGCTATGAAACCTCAGTCAGCGTTTTTTGAGCGGCACGGCAGCGCTGGGGTGGCGGTTTTGGAACGTGTTATCGCCGAGGCCCGGGCTGCCGGGGCATTGGTGATAACCGATGTTAAGCGTGGCGATATTGGGTCCACTGCCGCAGGTTACGCGGAAGCTTATTTGGATCCGTCGAGCCCGTTGGCGAGCGATGCTCTCACCGCTAGCCCGTTTTTGGGTATGGGCGCCTTGGCGCCGATGTTTGAGGCCGCGCGAAAGCACGGTGCGGGCGTTTTTGTTCTGGCGTTGACGTCTAATCCGGATGGTGCACAGGTGCAGCGCGCGCGTTGTGCCGATGGTCGCACAGTTGCGCAACATGTGCTTGACGAGTTGGCCAGCTTGAATGCCGGGGCGACTCCGTTGGGTTCATTTGGTGCGGTGGTGGGTGCGACGCTGGGTGAGACTGGTCACAATCTGTCCAATGTGCACGGTCCTTTTTTGGCGCCCGGAATAGGTGCTCAAGGTGGTTCCGCTACCGACTTGCGTACTGTTTTTGGCAAAAAAGTTTCGGACGTTTTGCCGGCTATGTCAAGAAGTATCCTCATAAAAGGTCCAGATCACACCGCGCTACAGAACGCGGCACGCGAGCAATTGCAGGCTGTACGCGGCATTGTGGACAGCCCGATACAAGACGCCTAAGCCGACGAGGTATACCTAAACCTGTACAGGAACCCGGTTTCGGCCGGGCAAGAAGTGAATCGTCCCTGGCCGGATCATGCACCTCTTGCTAGGCTCCTGTCGCGTTGTACGAACCTCCACAAGTTGGAGATTGCAAAACCCCGCTAGATTCTCAACATTCACAACGACTGCCGAGGTGAGAAAGTGGCTCTTCCGTCATTGAGCCCTGAACAGCGCGCCGCAGCGCTGGAGAAGGCCGCCGCAGCACGCAAAGAGCGTGCCGCCATTAAAGACAAGCTCAAGCACGGGGAGATGTCCCTCGCTGACCTTCTCGACGCTGCCGATAAAGACGACATCGTCGGCAAGATGAAGGTATCGGCCGTGCTTGAGTCGCTGCCAGGCATCGGCAAGGTGCGGGCTGCGCAAACCATGGAGAAGCTCAAGATCGCCGACAGCCGTCGGGTTCGCGGGTTGGGTGAAAACCAGCGCCGCGCCCTGCTCGACGAATTTAGCGCTGTCGCCGGTGAGCGCTAGTAGCTCTGAAGGATTGTGGCGTGTGCCTAGCGATATCATTATCGAGGCACACGCCGCAGCCAGTGAAGGACACATAGCCTCATGCATGCCCGCCCGCGCCTCATAGTGCTTTCCGGCCCCTCAGGGGTGGGGAAGGGAAGCGTGGTCGCTGAGATACGTAACCAATACCCAGATGTGTGGCTATCGGTTTCGGCGACAACACGCGCACCCCGCCCGGGCGAACGTGAAGGTGTGGACTACCACTTCGTTTCCGAAGATGAATATGACCGGATGGTTGAGGCCGGGGAATTCCTCGAATACGCCAGTTACGCCGGATACCGCTATGGCACTCCTCGTGGCCCCGTTGAAGCTCAACTCTCAACGGGCAGATCCGCGCTCTTGGAGATCGATCTCCAAGGAGCGCGTCTTGTTCGGGCAGCGTTCTCCGACGCCTTACTAGTCTTTCTCGCTCCGCCATCGTGGCCTGAGCTGGAACGTCGGCTACGGGGCCGAGGCACCGAAGACAAGCTCGCGATTGCTAGAAGGCTCGAATTGGCTCGATCCGAACTCGATGCCGAGAAAGAATTTGACGTGGTAATCACGAACGACCAAGTCGAGCAGGCCGCCGCAGAGTTGGTAACATTGCTGGAGTTAGCGCAAACACCGTAATGTTTACGAGTGCAAATGTTGCTCTCCGGCTTATTCGCCGAGCCCATTACATTGTTAGAAGGTTGGATCCACGTGTCAGGAACAGTTGCCGCCCCAGTTGGTATCACCAACCCGCCCATTGACGAACTGCTTGACAAAGCCAGCTCAAAATATGCTCTGGTAATTGTCGGCGCGAAGCGGGCCCGGCAAATCAACGCCTACTACAGCCAACTCAGTGAAGGTCTGCTGGAATACGTTGGCCCTCTTGTGGAGACTCGCCCACAGGAAAAATCACTTTCCATCGCCCTGCGCGAAGTTAACGCCGACGTGCTGAACCTGGAGCACCCCGCGTCATAACGCACTCGCACCTTGAGATGAAGGGCCGACACCGCGCACGGTGCCGGCCCTTCATCATGTTCACGCTCGTATACGCGGTGACCACGGACACAATGTGTGGCCAGCTATAGCCCAACAGCTGGGCGTGCAAGCAATACTGAGGACATGAACATCGTTTTGGGGGTTGCTGGCGGCATCGCGGCGTACAAGGCCGCGCATCTGCTTCGTTTGTTTACCGAGGCCGGCCACACAGTACGGGTCATCCCCACGGAAAGTGCTTTGCATTTTGTCGGTGAAGCCACCTGGGCGGCGCTCTCTGGCCAGCCGGTGGCCACAGATGTCTGGGCCAATGTGCACGAGGTTCCCCACGTCGACATTGGCCGGCGAGCACAACTGCTGGTGATCGCACCGGCAACAGCGAACACGCTGGCCCGCGCCGCGCATGGCTTGGCGGACGATCTGCTGACCAATACGTTGCTGACCGCCCGATGTCCGGTTCTTATCGCCCCAGCTATGCACACCGAAATGTGGGAGCACCCGGCGACGCAAGCTAACGTCGCGACGCTGCGGGCTCGTGGCGTGGTGGTGCTGGATCCCGCTGTCGGTCGTCTCACCGGGGTCGACACCGGGAAGGGGCGCCTGCCCGAGCCAGAAGAAATCGCTTGGACGGCTTTGCGATTGGCTGAACGTGGTGCTGACCAAGCCGATTTGACCGGTCACCATGTGGTTGTGACGGCAGGCGGCGGACGCGAGGCCCTGGATCCAGTGCGGTTTCTAGGAAACCATTCCTCCGGTCGTCAGGGGTACGCGCTGGCACGCACCGCGGTGGCGCGTGGTGCCCGAGTCACGCTTATTGCTGCGAATACTGTTTTGCCCGACCCAGCTGGCGTTGAGCTGGTGCGAGTGAGCTCCACTCAGGAGCTACATGCCGCGACCGTGCGGGCAGCTTATGAGGCCGACGCGATTGTGATGGCCGCCGCGCCCGCTGATTTTCGGCCGGTGAAGCAAGCCGATCACAAGATTAAAAAGGAAGTTGACGGTTCGGCACCGGTGATCGAATTGGCGCAGAATCCTGACATTCTCGCGCAGCTGGTCCGGAGCCGCATCGACGGGCAGGTAATCGTTGGCTTCGCCGCTGAAACCGGTGACGATGAGGGTTCGATTCTTGAGCACGCACGGGCCAAACTTGTCCGCAAGGGCTGCGACCTGCTTGTGGTTAACGATGTTAGTGGGGGCGGGGTGTTTGGTGAGCGACACAATGCGGCGACAATTTTGAGCCGCACCGGAGTGGTGCGCCAGGTGCCATATGGAACTAAAGAGGCGCTCGCTGATGTTATTTGGGACCTCACTGTTGATACATGGTCGGCGAACGACAATAACTGAATTGCCGATTCATCCCGTTAACGGCCACAAGGCCCAGTATCTCTGCAGCTATCGGGTGTCCTGCACCACATTAGGGGCGGCTAATTGCGCTCTTTGTGACTAGACTTGCTGGCCACAACGCCCTGTTCGTCCGCGATTGCCGAAGCTCCGGCACGCGATCACCAATTCCTGGGAGCTCCACTTGAGCACATCCTCGCGCCTCTTTACCTCCGAATCGGTAACCGAAGGCCACCCCGACAAGATTGCCGACCAGATTTCCGACGGCATCCTGGACGCCCTTTTGGCCCAAGATCCGACCAGCCGGGTAGCGGTAGAAACGCTCATTATGACCGGCCAGGTTCACGTCGCTGGGGAAGTCACTACCAAGGGCTACGCCGACATCCCCGCGATTGTGCGGGAAACCATCCTGCGCATCGGCTACGACTCTTCCGCGAAGGGCTTTGATGGTGCTTCCTGTGGCGTGAGTGTGTCGATTGGTGCCCAATCACCCGACATCGCGCAGGGCGTTGACACCGCATACGAAAGCCGCGTCGAGAGCGAAGATGGTGAACTCGACCGTCAGGGCGCTGGCGACCAGGGTCTGATGTTCGGCTATGCCTGCGACGACACTCCCGAACTCATGCCGCTGCCGATCTCGCTCGCTCACCGGTTGTCCGCTCGCCTTTCCCAGGTGCGCAAAGACGGTACAGTCCCTTACCTGCGCCCAGACGGCAAAACCCAGGTCACCATCGAATACCAAGGCGACAAGGCCGTACGTCTGGACACGGTCGTGCTCTCCAGCCAGCACGCCTCTGATGTTTCGCTCGAATCGCTCCTGGTGCCCGACATCAAGCAGTACGTCATTGACCCAGTCGTGTCGGATTTGGGAATCGAAACCGAGGGCTACCGTTTGTTGGTCAACCCAACGGGACGCTTCGAAATTGGCGGACCCATGGGCGACGCCGGTCTGACCGGCCGCAAGATCATCGTCGACACCTACGGTGGCATGGCTCGCCACGGTGGCGGCGCGTTCTCCGGAAAAGACCCATCCAAGGTTGACCGTTCCGCCGCTTACGCGATGCGTTGGGTCGCCAAGAACGTCGTGGCCGCAGGTTTGGCCAAGCGCTGTGAAGTACAGGTCGCCTACGCCATCGGCAAAGCGCACCCGGTGGGCTTGTTCGTCGAAACCTTCGGCACCGAAACTGTCGACCCAGCTCGCATCCAAAAGGCGATCAGCGCGGTGTTCGATCTGCGCCCAGCGGCGATCATCCGCGATTTGAACCTGCTGCGGCCTATCTACCAGCAGTCAGCCGCTTATGGTCACTTCGGCCGAGAGCTGCCAGATTTCACCTGGGAGCGCACGGACCGTGCAGAAGCCTTGCAAAACGCTGCTTGAAGATAACGCAAATAGCGCCCAGCCAATCGGCTGGGCGCTTTTTGCTATTCAGCTCTGAACTATCCGGTGTTGCGAAGTCCGGCGGCGATCCCGTTGACGCTAAGCAAAAGAGCACGACGCACATCAGGGTCTGGCGTCTCCTGCCGGGCCCGACGCAACAAGTCGACTTGGAGGTAGTGCAACGGAAGCAGATACCGATCCCGGACCTGCAATGTCCGCTGCAAAGTCAAGTTTTGGGCTAGCAGAGTACTTTCACCGGTGAGCGCGGTTAGCTCAGTGACGGTACGGGCATGTTCCTCGAGCATGTCGTGAAACAAGTCTTGGTGTGTGGGCGCGAGCGCGGTGACGTAGTGTTCGGCGATTTTCATGTCAGATTTGGCGAGCGTCATTTCTACGTTCGACAAGAATGTGCGGAAGAAAGGCCATTTCTCGCGCATATGTTCCAGAGTAGACCCGTGGCCGGCAGCCCGCACGGCGGCTAGCCCTGTTCCCACTCCGAACCAGCCTGGAATGATCTGTCTGCTCTGCGTCCAACCAAATACCCAAGGGATTGCGCGCAAGCCGTCCAAACCGGCGCCAGAGTCTGGTCTTTTGCTGGGCCGGGAACCAATGTTCAGATCGGCAAGCACGGACGTTGGCGTGCAAGCCCAGAAATACTCGGGCAGGCGAGGATCGTCGATGAAGCGTCGATAGGCGGAAAATGCGGCGCGTGACATTTCCTCCATCACGGTGTGCCACATCGCTGGTTCTTCTTCCGGAGTGGCCACGCTGGCATCCAAGGTAGCGGCCACGGTGAGGGCGAGATTGTCAGCGGCCAAGGCTGGCAGCCCGTATTTATCGGAAATGACTTCGCCCTGTTCAGTCAGTTTTATCGCGCCATTGACCGTGCCGGCTGGCTGCGCGGTGATGGCTTCATATGTTGGCCCGCCACCCCGTCCCACGGTTCCGCCCCGGCCGTGGAACAGCACTAGCCGCACGCCGTGGCGGTCCGCTACCTCGCGAAGCGACTGTTGGGCTAGATAAATTTCCCACTGTGCCGTGGTGATCCCGGCGTCCTTATTTGAATCGGAGTAACCAAGCATCACTTCTTGTCGGTGCTGCCGGCTCGCGACCAGAGCGCGGTATCCCGGCACGCTCAACAGCTCGTCCAGGATTTCGCCAGCCCGCGATAGTTCGGTGCGCTGTTCCAACAACGGCGCGAAGTCGATATCAGCCCGGGGAGCTTTCGGATCTACCAAATCAGCGTCCCGTGCCAAGGCGACCGCCGCCAAAACATCATCGGCGCCTTGGGTCATCGACACGATGTATGTGCCGATCGCGGCTGGACCATAGCGGGCCCGAGCGGTAGCGATGGTTCTCATGGTGACAGCGATCTTTGAGTTGCCCGCTGGCGGAGTCTTGAGCCCTGACAATTCTTGAATGAGCAGCTTGGTGCGTTCGGGTCGGGACAGCTCCGCATAGCCTGGGCGGTGAGTGGTCAATGCCTCGTGATGCGCCTTGGCATGTTCCCGAATGTCCAAACTAGCGAGCTGCAGGCCAAATGCGGCAACAGTGCCGATGGCACGACGCACGGGCCCATCGGCGATGAGCCCCCCGCGGTTGGCGTGCAATGAGCGGTAGAGGATCAGCAGATCTTCACACAGCTCCTGGCCATCGGCATAGTCGCTGCCAGGCACGTGGGGCGCATCGCGCATCCAGCAAGTACGGGTGCGTGCGAGCTTGGCTTTGATGCATCGCAACTTGAGCCGATACGGCTCGGTGGCATTCACTCGATGAAATCGCGGATCTAGTTCGGTGAGGCGCGCCAAATCGCTCTTGATGCTGGCTTCCAGTTCGTCGCTGATCTGGACCACGTTGGCGGATACGGAAAGTTCGTTGATGAGCGTGTCAACCAGGTGTTCCGCGGCCTGAATTCCCTGTTCATGGGCCATGCGAAGGACTTGACGGGTGACTTCTGGAGTGACAAAGGGGTTACCGTCTCGATCGCCGCCAATCCATGAGCCGAAACTCAGCGGATGTGCGGTGACGGGAAGGTGGAGATTGTGGTCTCCCAAAACTCGAATGAGTTCGTCGATGAGGTCGGGCACGGCTTGGCGATATAGCTCGACGAAGTAGTAGACGGCGTTGCGCGCTTCATCCAGTGGCTCGGGGCGCTCTAGGCGGAGCTCATCGGTTTGCCACAGGATGTCGACGAGTTCGGCGAGCCGTTGTTGCCGACGCGGGCTGTGCGGGGTGTCAAGTTCGTTGGCGAGGAGCCGCAGTTTGGTAAGTACTGATCGTCGGGCGGCTTCGGTGGGGTGTGCGGTGAAGACGGGACGGATCAGCAGGCTCGGTAGTAGCTCCTCAAGTTGGGCGATTTTCCCGGCTTGGGCGATACTGTCGCCGGTTTTGGCGAGCCAGCCTCCGTCGCGTTTGTGGAGTGCGGCCAGGGATCGGGCTCGATACACCTGTTCGGTGATGTTGGCGAGGTGAAAGTAGGTGCTGAACGCCCGCACTGTTTGGATTGCCAGGTGTCCGTCCATTTGACTCAGGAGCCCTTGTACGGCGTCCGGATCGTGTCGAACGGCTTCACGTATGCGTTCCACGAGTTCCAGGAGGTCTGGGCCCTCCTGGCGCACAAGGGTTTCGCCTAGCAGGTTCCCAAGCCGGCGGACGTCTGTTCGTAGAGCGGCGTCGATTCCGGTTTCGGTCATGTTGGCTATTTGATCGCTCTTGCCGACTGATGCCAAGGTCTTGGCGGCGATTTTCTCGGGTTCTTGAGACCGGTCGGTGAGGATAGTGTCACTTTGTGCTGGAGGACCTGTGCTTGCGAGGTTATAGCCATCGGCTCACGATGTGGTAGCTGATGAGAGACACGCCACCGGTCAGGACAGTTCCCCAGACGAGATCGACAATGACAACCGTCAACGTGAAGCCTTTGAGGGTCGCCAGGTTGGTGAGGTCGTATGTCGCGTAAGCGAACAGGCCTAGCAAGGCGCCGTACATGAGAGCGTGTTGCCAGGAGTGCTTGTCCAATGCCGGTGCCAGCACGAATGCGACGATTCCCGTCACATACACCAGATAAAACACGACGGCTGCTGCCAGGTTCGGTTTCTCCAAGAGCAGGCCACCAATTTGATCCTTGTAGAACTTGTTCGCCACGATCGTCAACCACAGTGCGTCAATGACGGCCATGATGGAGCCGGCTACTAGAAATCGAACGATGAAATCTCTCATGCTGTGGTCCTTTTCCGATTCGGTCACGCGTCTGGGAGGCATTAGCTTGTGCGTGCCGCTTCGAAACGTTGCAAGGCCTCACGCCGCTCTTCGGCGTGATCGACAATAGGTGCTGGATATCCGCTGGGCGGGCCGTCGGGGTGGCGCCACGGTTCGTGAAGGTATTTACCTTCCATCTCGGCGAGTTCGGGAACGTGGGTGCGAATGTAGTCGCCCTCGGGGTCAAACTTTTTGGATTGCAGCGTCGGATTAAACACCCGAATGTAGGGCGCGGCGTCAGTGCCCGTTCCCGCGACCCATTGCCAGTTGTGGGAGTTGCTGGCTGGATCACCATCTAGCAATAGATCCATGAAATGTTCGGCGCCCCATTGCCAGGGCACATGAAGGTCTTTCACAAGAAATGAGGCCACGATCATCCGGACTCGGTTGTGCATCCACCCGGTATGAGCAAGTTGACGCATCCCGGCGTCAACAATGGGATATCCGGTTTTCCCCTCTTGCCATAGTGCGAAAATCTTATCGGCGTGAGCTCCGGAATCTGTTTGTACCTTGCTGGCGACGGAGTCGAGCGACACGTTGACGGTCTCGGGGGCTCGAAACAATACGTCAGCGTAGAACTCGCGCCAGGCGAGCTCGCGGCGCATCACGTGTGCGCCTTCGCTCCGTTTTTTACTGATGTCGGCTAGTAGGGTTCGGGGATGCAGCTCGCCGAAGTTCAGCGCTACTGAGGCGTGGCTGGTCCCGGAATAGCCCGGGCGGTCGCGAGCTTCGGGATATTCGTGGAGCTTGTTGGTCAAGAAATCGTGCCATCGAGCGCGGGCGGCGTCTTCGCCCGCGGGAACTAGCGGTTTTCCCGCTGATGGCCACTTTTTACGGGGTGCTTGGACAGGAGTGATGTTTTCGGGTTTGCCGGGTGGTAGCCGCCAGCCGTGTTCAAGCCAGGTGCGATAGAACGGGGTAAACACCTTGTAGGGTGTGTTGTCGTTCTTGACGATGCGTCCTGGCGCCACGGCGTAAGGTGAACCAGTCCGCACCAGTTCGATGCCCTTGTGGGCAAGCATTTCGGTGAGCTGCTCATCGGATACCTCGGGGCGATAGTCGTGGCATAGGTGCACTTGGTTCGCGCCGACTTCGGTGGCCACGGCGAGGATCTCGTCATTGAAGTTTCCTGAGCGCAACCACAATTGACCATCTAGCGCGTCGTCCAATGCGCGAAGTGAGGCGACCAAGTAGGCAAGCCGATTAGGCGCTTGCGTGAGGTGATCATCGGTAAGCACATAGCAAAACGCGATGTGATCTGCGTGTGCCAGAGCCGCTTGCAATGCCGGGTTGTCGTGGAGGCGAAGATCTCGGCGGAAGCAGAAAACCGTAGTAGACAATTTATCCGTCCTTATTAGCGGCATTCTCTGCCGCTTTAGTGATATTTCGTCGCATACCCCCAAATACAAGGCCGTGCCACGGGGCAATGGTCCACCAATACAGATGCCCCAACAACCCCCGAGGATGAAAAAGGGCACGTTGCCGCAGGCCACTGGTCCTGTCATCATTTTCCGTCAGGCTAAATTCGAGCCACGCAAGGCCAGGCAGGCGCATTTCGGCGCGCAATCTCAGCAGTTTTTGCGGGATGACTTCTTCAACACGCCAGAAATCGAGCGATTCGCCTACGTGGAGTCGATGCGGGTTGCGACGTCCACGTCGGAGCCCGACTCCGCCGATCGCGCGGTCGAACCAGCCACGCACTGTCCAGGCGAATGGCCAGGAGTACCAGCCCGTCTCGCCGCCAATGCCCTCAATGATCCGCCACAGTGTTTCAGACGGTGCTTTCACCTGCGCGACACGTTCATCCCGATACAAGGAGCCGCCAGCCCAATGTGGATCCTGGGGGAGCGGATCAGAAGGCGCGCCCGGCCAAGAGGCCGCTGACCAGCGGGTTTCCACGTTTGTTTCTTGGATCCGGCGCAATGCCAAGGTTATTGCCCTCTCTGGGGACATCAACCCGTCTGGCGGATCTGGAATGTACCTGGCGATGTCATGTTCATGAACTATGGATTCGTGCCGCAACGATTCAACGAGCGGGCGAGCCAGCGCGTTTGGCACGGGAGTCACAAGTCCAACCCAGTGGCTCGACAACCATGGTGACAGGAATGGGGTTGGGACGATAATGCGACGCTTGAGCCCAGCGGTGCGCGCGTAGAGCTGGATCAGTTGGTCGTAACTCAGGATTTGAGGTCCGCCAATGTCGAAGGTGCGGTTGGAGTCTGTCGGTAGGTCAAGAGCGCCTAGCAAATAGCGCAGCACGTCGCGGATGCCGATGGGCTGTACCCGGTTGCGGACCCAGCGTGGCGTTACCATCGCTGGAAGTCGTTCGGTGAGGTAGCGGAGCATTTCGAATGAGGCCGATCCTGAGCCCAAAATCACCGATGCGCGCAGGACAATCGCTGGAACGGCGCTCTCAAGTAGAAGATCTGCTACCTCGGTGCGCGAGCGCATGTGTTCCGATAGTTCTGTGCCTTCTGGGGCCAGCCCACCCAAGTAGATGATTGTGCGAATCCCGGCTTTCTCGGCCGCGCGGGCGAAATTTTGCGCGGCCGCACGGTCTTTCTCGGCAAAGGCCTTGCCGGTGGGCATGGAATGCACGAGGTAATACGCCACGTCGATCTCGGCGCACGCGGGCTCTAGCTGGCTTGGATCCATGACGTCCCCGGCGACAACTTCCGCCTGAGCTCGCCAAGGGACGTCTCGTAGTCGGTCTGGGTGACGGGCCAAACATCTGACTTGGTGCCCGGCCGCGATGAGGCGAGGGGCGAGCCGCCCGCCTATGTATCCGGTAGCACCTGTGAGCAAAATATGCACAAATCTCCTTATTTATGAAAATTGTGCCATCATTATTGGCAATTTCAACCTGCGACCAATCAACTGAGCCGACGGGAACGAATACCTTTCGTGGAGAATCACACCGCAAGGCAAAACATAGCCGTGATCGGCGCCGGAATCGCCGGGCTCACGGCGGCATACGTGCTGGCCAAACGCCATAACGTCACCCTTTACGAAGCGGAACCACGGCTCGGTGGCCATGCCCACACCCACGAAGTGATCGACAATCAGGGCCGTTTCCACAATGTGGACTCTGGATTCATCGTCTTCAACGACGCCACGTATCCCACGTTGATTCGACTCTTCGCCGAGCTTGGGGTGAAAAGTCGAGAGACTGAAATGAGCATGTCCGTCAACTGTGCGGGATGTGGCTTGCAATACGCGGGCGAGCGAGGATTTCGAGGGCTCTTTCCTAGTGCTAGAAACGTGGCAAACGCTCGCTACCTGGCGCTGCTTGCCCAAATTCCGCTCTTTCATCACCGGGCTCGGGCTTTGCTTGACAGCGGTGATGAACCGGGGCCCACCCTGCAAGACTTTTTGGCTCAAGGCAGACACAGCACGTACTTCATTAACCACTTCATCGTGCCTTTGGTCTCGGCGGTGTGGTCCTGCGGCCCTGAGGTAGTGGGGAGGTATCCAGCGCGATACCTTTTCGCGTTTCTGGCAAATCACGGGATGCTCTCTGTCTCCGGTTCGCCCGTCTGGCGCACGGTCGTCGGCGGTTCGAAGCGTTATGTAGACCTGATTGCCAAGAACCTTCCTGTGGTGCACACGTCCGCGCCTGTCACGACAGTTGTTCGTGGCACCGAAACGGTGTCTATACGCGACGCGCACGATCACGTGCAGAAGTTTGATTCAGTAGTCATAGCCACCCATCCCGATCAGGCCTTGGCGCTGCTCGGTGACCCCACCGACCTTGAACGCACAGTGCTAGGCGCCATCAAATATTCGCGCAATCGAACGGTGCTTCATACCGACACAACGCTGTTGCCATCCTCGCCTGCCGCTCGGGCCAGCTGGAATTATCATCTTCCGGCTTGCGTCCCCGATTCCGGGCCGGTGCGCGTGAGCTATCACATGAACCGCTTGCAGGGCATAGATAGTCCTACCGATTACGTCGTCAGCCTGGGAGTCAAAGAAGCGTCGCTGGGTGCGGATTCTGAGCTCGCGGCCATGACATACGCGCATCCGATCTACACTCCAAAATCGGTGGCCGCCCAAAAACGTCTGCCAGAACTCGCAAGCGCTCGAACCGTATTCGCCGGCGCATATCACGGCTGGGGATTCCACGAGGACGGCTGCGTGTCAGGAGTCAGCGCCGCCGCCGCGCTTGGGGTGTCGTGGTGATGAGACACCCCAACAGGTCGGCTCGCTTGTATCGCACGGTAATCCGCCACACTCGCACCACCCCCGTGCGGCATAGCTTTTCGTACAACATGACGTATTGGTTGGTCGATGTTGACGAACCACCACGCTATCGAGCCCCTTTGAAATGGCTCACCAGCTTCCGCTCGAAAGACCATTGTGGAAATCCCACCAGCTCACTGCGGGACAACATAACTAGGTATCTCGCTGAAAACGATATTGGGTTTACTGGCGGAAAAATACTACTCTTCGCGCAGCCCATGGTGCTGGGGCACGTGTTCAATCCGCTCAGTGTGTGGTGGTGCGTGCGTTCAGACTCGTCAATCGCGGCGGTGGTAGCAGAAGTGCATAACACCTACGGGCAGCGCCACCGCTACCTACTTCACCCAAATGAGCAGGGCGTCGCTAGCGCCGAAAAAGACTTCACCGTGTCACCCTTTCTCCCGGTCAAAGGGGATTACCGCATTCGGGTTCCCATGCCCGGAGACACGGTGAAGATTTCGATCTCTTTGCATGGCGCCGCAGAACGGCCTTTTGTAGCCACAGTTGAGGGAACCCAACGTGCGCTGACCACGATGGGAGTCATTCAGGCGGCGCACAGTGCGTTGCTCACTGCGGCTCGCATTCGCAAACATGGTGTATGGCTGTGGCTGCGCCGACTACCGATCGTCGCGAAGCCACAAATGTCGAAGGAGAACGCACGATGACCACGACATTTGTCCAGTCCACTATCGACGCCGAACGCTGGCCCGATGTGGCCGCTGAGCCAAAGTCGCGGCGTGGCGCTTGGTTGGTGGCAAAACTCGTGCGCCGTTTGGCGCGGGTAGCAGAGGTTCGCATTGTTTATCCCGATGGCACGCATGTTGGCCCCCATGGGCCCGTGCTGCGATTGAGGCGCCCTGAAAACTTCTATCGCCGGGTCGCCGAGCGCGGCTTGATCGGTTTCGGTGAGTCTTACCAGGCCGGCGACTGGGACGCGGATGATCTTGCGGCGTTGCTTACTGTGCTCGGCCAGCGGATGGACGTGCTGGTGCCAGCGCCGCTGCAATGGGTTCGTCGTTTCTACTCACCGACACCCCCGCAACGCAAGCGTGGCGTGCTACCGCAAGCCCGGCGAGATATTCAACATCACTACGACCTGTCGAATGAGCTTTTCGCGGCGTTCCTCGACAGTTCTCTCTCATATTCATCCGCTATTTTTCGTGATCCCGCCGAAAAGCTGGAGGAAGCGCAACAACGCAAAATCGCTCGGTTGCTTGACGCGGTGGAGCTTCGGTCGGGCATGCAATTGTTGGAGATCGGAACAGGTTGGGGTGAACTCGCCATCCAGGCCGCCGCTAGAGGGGCACATGTTCACACCATCACCCTCTCGCGCGAACAACACGATCTAGCGGGGCGCCGGATCGCCGAGGTGGGGCTATCTGAGCGGGTAACTCTAGAATTGCGCGACTTTCGGCAGCTCGCGGGACAGGGCCAATATGACGCGATTGTCAGCGTCGAAATGATCGAAGCCATCGGGGAGGCCGCGTGGCCGACGTATTTTCAGATGCTCGATCGACTTTTGGTTCGGGGCGGTTCGATCGCGCTGCAGGCCATCACCATGGGGCATGAGCAGATGCTCGCCGGTCGAGCGGAGTACACCTGGATACAAAAGTATATTTTCCCCGGCGGGCTGATTCCCTCTTTGCCGGCGATAGCGAAAACCGTGGCCACCCACACCGATCTAGAGCTGCTCAGCGCGACGGGTTTTGGGATGGACTACGCCCACACCCTGCAACGATGGCGGCACCAATTCAATGAGAGCTGGCCAAGAATCGCGTCCCTTGGCTTCGATGAAACGTTCCGGCGAACCTGGGAGCTCTATTTGTCTTATTCAGAAGCCGGATTCCGTAGCGGCTATTTGGACGTGCATCAATTGTTGTTGCGACATGGAAGGGGCCAATAGTGGGTGCGCCAGCGGCAGAGCGGCTTTTCACGCTTGCCACATCTATCTTGGGCGCGCGACCGCCGGTGCGTCTGCGCGCGTGGGACGGCAGTCAAGCGGGCGACAAAGGGGCCCCAACGTTGGTAGTGCGCGACAAACGCGCTCTACGACGTCTGGTCTGGCAGCGTGGCGAGTTGGGATTCGCCAATGCATATATTTTGGGCGAAATAGATATTGAGGGTGACCTGATAGCCGCGCTCAGCCGCACTTGGCAATGGCTCGATGAACAGAACAAGCCTCGACGCAAATCGTGGCAAGTGCTGCGTACCGCGCTCGCGCTGAAAGTTCTGGGCCCCGCTCCAGCCCCGCCACAGATGAGTGCGCAACCCACGGGCGCTTTGCACAGCAAGAAACGCGACCAGCAGGTCATCGCGCATCATTACGATTTTTCAAATGAGTTCTACGAGCTTATTCTCGACAGCAGCATGGCGTACTCGTGTGCATATTGGACATGCGACGATCCAACATATGGTCTGGCGCAAGCTCAATTCGACAAGCTGGATTTGATCTGTCGCAAGCTTGGACTGCGCCCCGGTATGCGGATGCTCGATGTGGGCTGCGGCTGGTCCGGCCTTGCCATTCACGCCGCGAAAAACTTCGGCGTGCAAGTCACTGGAATCACGCTATCTGAGGCGCAACGCGGCTTCGGTGAAAAACGTGTCGCGGAGGCGGGTCTCGCGGATCGCATCACGGTGCGGCTTCAGGATTATCGGGATCTTGACGATGAACCGTACGACGCAGTAGCCAGCATCGAAATGGGTGAACATGTCGGCGCCGCGCAGTATCCCACCTACCTATCCGCGCTGCACCGTTCGCTACGTCCCAGAGGCAGACTGCTTCTGCAACAGATGTCCCGACACGATGACGCGCCCGGCGGCGGCCCATTCATCGAAACCTACATCGCGCCTGACATGCATATGCGTCCGGTCGGGGAAACAGTGTCATTGGTGGAGGCGGCGGGGCTGGAAGTGCGAGACGTGCACGCGTTGAGGGAACACTATGTGCACACGGCTAGGGCATGGCTGAAAAATTTGGATACGCATGAAGCAGCGGCTTGCGACATGGTGGGGGACGCCAACGTGCGACTGTGGCGGCTCTACCTCGCCGGCGGCGCATTGGCCTTCGCGCAAAACCGAATGGGTGTAGATCAGATTCTGGCGGTGCGTCCCACCAAAACGGGGGAGACCGGAATGCCCGAGGCGCGCCGCTGTGCTTAACGTCGCCGCGACATCTACGAACATCGCTATTACGGGCGGCGCTGTTCTCGCTCTGCTGCTTGTCGCGTTTATGGTTGGAGTCAAAGCCCGACGACATCGCATCGTGGACGTGGTGTGGGGGGCGGGTTTTGCTCTGGTCGCGGTTCTCACACTTGCTTTGTCAGCCGGAGAAGGCAACGCCACGCGACGTTGGATCATTGCCGCTTTGACGATCATCTGGGGGCTCCGGCTCGCCGTGTACATCGCTTGGCGATCCAGAGGCAAGCCCGAAGACCCACGATACGCGAATCTTTTGGCAAACGCGGAACGGCCGCACTTGTATGCCTTGCGAATGATTTATCTGCTGCAGGCCGTCATGCTCTGGTTTATTTCTTGGCCAGTCCAAGTCGGTTCATATGATCCCGATCCTCCCGGCGTCGCTTTCTGGCTGGGCATCGTCGTGTGTGCTGTCGGGATAGCTTTCGAGACCATTGGCGACGCGCAGCTCGCGGCGTTTAAGCGTGCGCGCTCGGGGAATGTGCTGGACACCGGGCTGTGGCGGTACACCCGGCACCCAAATTATTTTGGCGACGCCTGCATGTGGTGGGGGCTTTACCTGCTAGCGCTTGGGAGCTGGCTAGGGGCGGCGACGATATTGTCACCACTGTTGATGACATATTTCCTGCTCGCGAAAACCGGTAAACCACTGATGGAAGCGCACATGTCGCGGCGCCCTGGCTACGCAGAATATGTGGCTCGTACCAGCGGGTTCTTCCCACTTCCGCCTCGGCGAAAATAAGGCGACGCAAAGCGTTAATCCGTGCTCCGGCACCGCCACGAACAACTCGTCACATGCACGTGGTAAACCCTTGGGGTGGAGCAACCTGCCCAGTTGGAGTTGGGAGAGCTTAAGCCTAAAAAGCGAGCTGCCCGCTCACGAAACATGAAAACGCGCGAAAGTGCCGCCGAGTTGCCGGTTGCCCAAATATATGTAGACACTCCGTTGCCTCACCTGGATCGCCCCTTCGATTATCTCGTGCCTCGTGAACTGGACGAACAGGTTCAGCGAGGAACCCGAGTGAGGGTGCGGTTCGCTGGCCAGTTGCTTGACGGCTTGGTATGGCAGCGTGTGGCCGCCTCCGACCACAAAGGCGCCTTGTCGTACGTCGCCAAATCGGTCTCACCCGAACGGGTCCTGACCCCATCCATCGCCGCGCTCGCCACCACCTTGGCCGAACGTGACGCCGGATCGGTGATGGACGTGCTGCGACTGGCGATACCGCCACGTCATGCTCAAGAAGAAAACGCGAAAAATCCGATACCCGAGTTGTCGGATATCAAAAGTGCCCCTGATGGGTGGTCGAGCTATGTGCATGGGCCCGCCTATATTCGAGCGCTGACCGAAAAACGCATGCCCCGTGCCGTGTGGCAAGCGCTGCCAGGTGAAGATTGGCCGGCTCGGATCGGGGATGCGGTTACCGCGACGCTTGTGAGCGGCCGCTCGGCCATTGTCGTTGTGCCCGATGCCAAAGATCTAGGTCGACTCGATGCGGCGCTGATCAAAGCTCTCGGCCCAGACAAGCATATTGCCCTCACCGCTGCGCTTGGGCCACGTGAACGGTACCGCCGCTGGCTACGGGCTTTGAGAGGTCACGTGCACTGCGTGATCGGCACCCGTGCGGCTGCTTTCGCTCCAGTAGAAAACCTCGGGCTGGTCGCGATCTGGGACGATGGAGATGATCTTCATGCTGAGCCCCGTGCCCCCTACTGCCATGCCAGGCAAGTGTTGTTGACCCGAGCACAACAATCTGATGCGGCCGTTCTCGTGGCGGGACTTGCGCGCACCCCCGAAGCTCAACTCTTGATTGACACCGCATGGGCCGTCCCGTTGACCGCCGAGCGTGCCGTGGTGCGGGCTCGCGCCCCAAGAGTCACGGCATTGGATGAGGACGCACAGCTGGCCGCTGATGCGGCGGCGACAAAAGCACGACTACCCACTGTGGCCTGGCGGGCCGCACGTGCCGCGTTGTCAGATGGCAAACCAGTGTTGGTGCAAGTGCCTCGGCGTGGATATCTGCCAAGTTTGGGCTGTGAAAAGTGTCGGGCCGCCGCGCGATGCCCACACTGTTCCGGACCACTCACCATAGACAGAAACTCCGGAGTCCCCAGCTGTCAATGGTGTGCCCGTCCAGCGGCTAACTGGGCATGCCCGCATTGCCAGGGTCGGCGGCTTCGAGCTCGAGTGGTGGGCGCCGGGCGGACGGCGGAAGAGCTGGGCCGCGCTTTTCCCGAGGTGACAATACGCACCTCGTCAGGAGAAAGCATGCTAGACGAAGTGGAGCGTAAACCCGCGCTGATCATCGCCACCCCGGGAGCCGAACCGCATGTCGCCGGTGGTTATGGCGCGGCGCTACTGCTCGACACATGGGCGCTGCTTACAAGGCCTGAGCTTCGGGCGGGGCAGGAAGCTCTGCGCCGTTGGATGAACGCCTGCGCCTTGGTGCGCGCCGGGGGTCAGGTCGTCGTTGTCGCGGACGCGGGACTGCCCATTGTGCAAGCTCTGGTGCGCTGGGACCCAGCGGGATTCGCGAGTCGTGAACTTGCCGAACGTGAAGAACTTGGTTTCCCTCCGGCTGTGCGTATGGCGCGACTTACCGGTACGTCGGCTGCGTTGGCTGAGCTGCTGGAGCTCGCTGAGCTGCCCGAATCCGCTGAGGTGCTCGGCCCGGTGAGCTCGGATGATGACGAGCGGGAACCCACGGAACAATATTTGATTCGTGTTCCGCGCCGTGATGCTCTTACCCTTGCGCGAGTGCTCCGCACCAGTGTTCGGGTACGGAGCACTCGTAAGGCAAAAGATCCGGTGCGTATCGAGATTGATCCGCCGCGTCTGGGTTAACGGCTAACGGCTGTGCCCCGCTGTGAGTAGGCCGTTGTAGGAAGCACATGTTTGGTTTTTTGTGGTGCTTGCATTCGTGGCGCTAGGGAATCTTCCAGCACACCGTAGGCGTCCAGTTTTTCCCACAACGCTTCCATTTCGGCATCGCGCAAAGTAGCAACCGCATCAATGACGAGTCGGTTTTGAGCGTGGCGTAGTTTGCGGTGTAGGGTTCCGCCGGGTCTTACGGGGAGAGCACCAAAATGCTCTGAGCGTAGCTCTGCGTCATCTGGAACGACCGCCCGAGCCTGTTCCCACAACATGCCAAAAATGCTGTTTCGTTGTGCCGTAAAATCCTCGATCGCCGTCAATACCTGCGGGTTGGCTTCATGATCGGCATTGTTGAGCAATGTGTATGCGATCTCTGCTAGCTGTTCGACCTGACGCTCTTTTTCGGTGTTCTCTTTTTCACTGTCAATGACGTGAATCCATGTGATCGCTTTGAGGATTTCTGTTTGCGCACGCATCTCTTGGGGGACTTCAACGTTTCCGTCGTGTCGCCCAATTCCCTTGTTCCTGTACTTCGCGCGGGTGGCGTCTCCCGCGCCATCTACAAACCGTTCCACAAGGTGTTCGCGCGCCTGACCGATCAACGCGCGCACTTCGGCGTGAGTCCCGATTGTGCCATCCGCGCAGGCCTGCGCGATTGTGGGTTCGGTGGCGCATTTCTTTAGAAGTTTAGCGAGGGGTTTGACGTTCAGAACTCGAGCAAGAGCCAGTTTTGCCTGCTGCTCGGTGAGACCGCCATGTTGGCGACTTTTCTCGATGATTCGCTGCTGTTCTTTGGGGTCAAGGAGCAACAGTGGGTCCAATATGCCGCCGAGTATCGCGTCTTCAAAGTCGTGTGTGGAGTAGGCGATGTCATCGGCCCAATCCATAACTTGGGCTTCGACGCATTTGGTGTGTTGCCGAGCGACCGGCACTCCTTGACGCACGAATTCGAACGCTGCTCGGTCAGCTCTGTATACGCCAAATTTGGCACCGATCTTTTCATTGTGGAACCAGGGGTACTTGATGGCCGCATCAAGTGCGGCTCTGGTGTGATTCGAGCCGTAATATCTGATGCGACTTTGAACGCTCTGTTCTTTCCGAGGTTTGAATTTCTTTCTTGTGCGAATGACCGCGGGTTCCAGTCGAGTGAGAATGTGAAATGTCTGCGCGTTGCCTTCAAATCCGTCTAGCCCCACCTCCAGCGCGATGGCGTTCAAGCGTTTTTCGCCTGAGTGGCCAATAGGAGGGTGGCCGAGGTCGTGTGCCAGAGCCGCGAACTCGACGAGGGCAGCGTCCACCCCGATGCGTTTTCCTAGTTCGATTGAGGTTTTTGCTACGACTAGTGAATGGTCCTGACGGTTGTGAACCCCGACATTCTTGGGGTTCATCACTTGGCGTACCGAGCCCATTCGCCGAAAATATGCTGAAAGTGTCGCCCGGGTTACGTCTAGCCTGAAGGCGCTTTCATGTCCTGGATTTCGCTCGGGTTTTAACCGCTCGTAGCCTTCTGGGCCGTAAGCGAACCGGATTCCGCTGGTCCTGACGCGATACGATTATGCACTCCCCTATGTGGAGTGTCCGGAAGGCATTGAGCCCTCCGGACATCCTCATTTACAAGGCTGACCAGTCCAGCACCTCGGCACTCAGAGCGGCGATGCTCGCCAACAAGCCAAGTCGGGCCGCGCGTAGCGATGGGTCCTCAGCCATGACGAGCACGTCGTCAAAAAATGTATTAATTGGATCGGTGAGGGGAGTTGCTTTCTCTACGAATTCGCGCAAAGTGGGCTCGGTGCCGACGGTGCTTTTCACTTCACCGAACACCGCGTGTAGCCGCAGTTCGCTTGGCTCGACCAACGTAGCGGCGTCGTACAACGGTTTTGTATCGGCTGGAACGATGCGACGCACCCGTTGTAGGGCCGCCGCGAGACCCTCAAACGACTCGTCCTCGACATAGCCCGCGAGCTGAACCATGGTGGCGTCGACCCGCGCGGGAGCACTCATCAGCGGCTCCAAGGCTTGCACATGGTTGTGCGAGACATCGCTATCAAGCAGCTGTTGCGCAAATCGCCGGGTGATGAATTCAGCCGCGTCCTCAATCGCTGATTGCGGAACATCTACTGGTTGACCAGTGGCCGCTAGACGTAGCGCTTCGGGCACGGTGATGCTGGCAAGTCGCGGGTGCGTGCGCAGAATGGTGACAACGCCCAGTGCCGCTCGACGCATAGCAAAGGGGTCTGAACTTCCAGTTGGGACCGCGCCAATGGCGAACAGTCCTACCAAAAGGTCAAAGCGGTCGGCTAGCGCCAGCAAAGCTCCTGGCGTTGTTTGAGGCAGCGCGCCGCCGGTCGCTCGCGGAAGTTCCATTTCAGCCAGCGCGGTTGCCACAGCGGGCGATTCGCCGGCACGCAATGCGTATTCACTGGCCATTGTGCCCGCCAAACTCGTGAGCTCAGTGACCATTTTGGTCCCGAGATCGAACTTCGCGAGTTCCCCGGCCCGTTGCACAGTTGCTTGATCATCGGCATCGAGCACAACAAGGTTCGCGTAGTGGCGCGCCAGTCCGCGAATTCGGGCGGCACGCTCACCCATTGAACCGAGTTTGTCGGCGAAGGTGAGGCGGTCAAGCACGGGTAGGAAGGTCTCCGGGCGCTGCTGCAGATCAGCGTCGTAGAAGAACGCCGCGTCCTCGTATCGTGCCCTCAACACGGCGGCGTTGCCGTTACGCACCAGATCTTCGTCGTGGTGGGAACCATTGGCGACCGCGATGACATGTGGAAGAAGCTGCCCCGTGGCCGACCTGACCGGCAGGTAGCGCTGGTGTTTGCGCATGACAGTTGTCAAGATCTCGGCCGGCAAACGCAGATAGCCCTCGTCGAAGCTCACCAATATTGGGTTTGGTTCTTCCACCAGGTTGGTGATTTCGTCGATGAGTTGAGTTTCGCCTGAGATATCCAACACGCCGTTGACCGTGGCCGCGAGCTCTTGCCCCCGATCCATGATGGTCATACGACGTGCTACCGAGTCAATGATGATGCCGTGAGAGGCCAGAAGAGTCTCGTATCCTTCTGCGCGCGTGATAACGACCTCGGGGTTTTCGGCGGTGCGGTGCACGCGAGTGCGGCGCCCAGAGGTAAGCGATGACACGGTGAAGGGCACGACAGCGTCATCGAGCAATGCGACAATCCAACGAATTGGCCTTGTGAATGTGAGTCCAGGGGCGTTCCAGCGCATGTTCTTGTCTGAGCGCAGACCCGAGACAATTCTCGGCAGAATTTCGCTCAGCACCTCCATAGCGGGGCGCCCGGTGATGATTTTGGTGATGCTGACGTGCTCGACGCCATTGACGTCCATTCGTTCCAGTTCTGCGACATCTACGCCTTGTCCACGGGCGAAACCCAAAGCGGCTTTGGTGGGCGCGCCTTGGTCATCGAAAGCGGCACTGACTCGTGGGCCTTTTGAGGTGGCTTCGTGATCAGGCTCTTGTGGGGCGATGTGGTGCACGAGGGCGACAATGCGCCGAGGGGTCGCGGTGACGTGTATATCGCCGTAAGGCAACCGGGTCTCATCGAGCTTGGTGATGAGCGCGTGGCGGACAGCATCGGCGCTTTTGGTGACCTCGTGCGGCGGGAGTTCTTCGGTGCCAATTTCAAAGAGCAACGAGGCCGGTGCCTCGGGTGCTTCGCCATCAACTTCCGCGGGCACAGCAACCGGCGCATCCACGGTTCCTAGCGGCAACTCGAGTTCTTCGCGCCGGGCTGCCCATAGCTCGGCGACTTCGTGAGCCAAGGTTCGCATCCTGGCGAAGGCTCGAGCTCGTTCGGTGGTGCTGATAGCGCCACGCGAGTCGAGAACATTGAAAGTGTGTGAGCATTTCAAGACGTACGAATATGCGGGCACAGGCAGCCGTGCGTCGATGAGTCGACGGGCCTCAGACTCGTAGGCGTCGAACAGGGTTCGGTTTGTGGTGATGTCGGCGTCATCGAGGTAGTAGCGGCTCATCTCGTATTCGGATTGTCCAAATACTTCTCCGTAGGAGACACCTGGTGCGTATTCGATTTTCGCGAAGTGGTCGACATTTTGCAGCGCCATGATGATGCGCTCCATGCCATAGGTGATCTCAACACTCACCGGGTCCAGCGTGATGCCGCCGGCCTGCTGAAAGTATGTGAATTGGGTGATCTCCAAGCCGTTGAGCCAGACTTCCCATCCCAATCCCCAGGCGCCAATGGCTGGGGAGGCCCAGTTGTCTTCCACGAATCGAACATCGTTGGCATTGGTGTCGATGCCGAGCGCTGCCAGCGAGCCAAGATAGAGCTCTTGTGGGTTACCAGGATCTGGTTTAAGGATCACCTGGAATTGGGTGTGCATCTGGAGCCGGTTGGGGTTTTCCCCATACCGTGCGTCATCGGGGCGCACCGAAGGTTCGGTGTACGCGACGTTCCACGGTTCGGGACCGAGCACCCGCAGCAAGGTGGCCGGATTATTAGTGCCGGCTCCCACTTCGGTGTTCATGGGTTGCACGACAATAGCGCCGTGATTTGTCCAGTACTGGGTAAGTGTCTGGAGTGCTTCCTGCATGGTGAGAACGGGGTTGTCGTCGCGCATACCTGGAGACTTTTCCATATCCGTCCAGCCCGTTTTTGCCAGGCCCGCACCTGCATGGATTTTGCAACTTGCCAATAGGTCGGCCAAATGTAAAGAACCGCGTTGACGATCGCCGTATGCGGTGATCACCTTTAGTCGTCAACACGTGACAAGGAAGGTGGATCGACAATGCGCGGACCAAGCCCTGCCCCTCACGGATGTTCCTGCGGCTGTGGCGGTAGCTGCCGTGGCGGCTGCTGCGGCGGTAAATGCGGCTGCTGAACTTAAAAGGGCCGGTGGCAATGTGCGCCACCGGCCCTTCTTATGTCGTAACGGCGTGTCACCAGCTCCGGTGCGCGCACCGGTAGACTTCCCCGCGCGGTGTCATCAACACGGGGAGCGAAAGTGCACGCGTCGAACTCGGTAGGGCAGATCTGATGCCCCCACTGCGCCTCGTATTCGCCGGAACCCCACAGGTCGCGCTTCCCGCGCTGCGCGCCCTCATCGATTCGCCACACGACATAGCCGCTGTGGTGACCCGGCCAGACGCCCCCGCTGGGCGGGGACGCAAACTTGTTCCATCCCCGGTGCGTGAACTCGCTGAGCAGCACGGTATTGAAGTTCTCACCCCAGCAAAGGCGTCAGATCCCGTGTTTCTGGCACGGCTCGAAGAAATCAATCCAGACTGTTGCCCAGTGGTGGCATACGGTGCTTTGCTACCAAAGTCAGCCCTGGCAATCCCACGTCTCGGCTGGATAAATTTGCACTTCTCCATTCTGCCCGCCTGGCGTGGCGCTGCCCCCGTGCAGGCCGCGATCTGGCACGGCGACGAATTTACGGGTGCCTCGGTATTCCAAATCGAAGAAGGGCTCGACACCGGACCAGTGTTCGGCATGTTGACTGAGCCAATAGCTAGCACCGACACAGCGGGAGAGCTTTTGGACCGGCTCGCCGAATCAGGCGCCGGGCTACTGCGACAATGTGTCGACGGGCTCGCCACGAGCTCACTTCACGCCGCACCTCAGCCGGCCGAAGGTGTCAGCCACGCGCCCAAAATCAAGCCTGAAGACGCTAGGGTCAACTGGACTTTGCCTGCTTTCGCGGTAGATCGACGCATACGTGCCTGCACCCCGGCGCCTGGCGCCTGGACACTACTCAACGATGCCCGGCTGCGACTTGGCCCAGTAAAACCCACTGAAGAACACCTTTCTCCCGGCGAACTGCGAATTGAACGGCGTCGGGTTCTAGTTGGCACGGCAACCACAGCCGTTCAACTTGGGGACGTACAGCCTCAGGGCAAAAAAGTTATGCCCGCCACCGACTGGGCGCGTGGCGCTCGACTAAACCCCATGGAGAAGTTTGATGTCTGAACGCGGCTCATTCCGAAGTGCAGGAGGCAGGCCGGGAGGCTTCAACAAATCTGGCGGCAAAGGGCGCCCAGGGAGCAAAGACGGCCGGGGAAGTTTCCCTAAACGTGGCGCACAAGGCGGCGATAATCGCCAGAGCCGACCACATCCAAGCAGGACATCGTCTCCCACTCCTCGTGTTTCTGTGGACCCCGCCCGACAAGTGGCTTTCGATGTATTGGTCTCGGTGAGCGCTCGCGATGCCTATGCGAATCTCGTGTTGCCCCAGCTTCTCGCGGAACGCCGCATCACCGGCCGCGATGCGGCGTTTGCGACTGAGTTGACTTACGGAACCTTGCGAATGCAGTTGTTCCTGGACGCTGTGCTGGCCGCGTGCAGTGATAGACCGATCTCCGAAGTGGATCTACGTCTGAAAGAAGTGCTGCGTCTTGGCGCCTACCAGTTGCTTTTCATGCGTGTTCCGTCCCACGCGGGAGTCAGTGCCACTGTCGATGTGGCCAGAGCCACCGTCGGTGAGGGGCAAGCGAAGTTCGCTAACGCCATTTTGCGAAAGATCAGCGAACGTGACGAAGCTCAGTGGACGGAGCTGATCGTTCCCGACGCGACCGACCAGTCAGTGCCCGCCCTGTCAGTGCGACATTCGCATCCAGAATGGATCGTACGAGCACTGGCTGACGCTTTGGGTGAAGAAGCTGAGATAGCAGAAGCGCTGGCGGCTAACAATGAGCGCCCGAGTGTGCACCTGGCCGCACGCCCCGGAAGGATCACCGCCAGCGAACTCGCGGCGCAAACAGGCGGAGACGTCGGCGCCTATGCGCCCGATGCCGTGTATTTGCCATCAGGGGATCCCTCCGGTGTGTCAGCGCTGCGCGAGGGCCGAGCGCACGTACAGGACGAAGGCAGCCAGCTCGTGGCTCGGGCACTGGCTTCGGTCGCCATGGCCCATGACGTCCATTGGCTCGATCTGTGTGCTGGACCGGGCGGAAAAGCGGCGCTGCTTGGCGCGCTCGCCGCCCAGAACAATGCCGATGTCACAGCGGTAGAGGTCACCGAACATCGCGCTGATCTAGTGCGCGGCGCCGTCATGAATATGCCGGTGAACGTCGTCCACACCGATGGGCGTCTGGTAGGGGAGCATCAGGCTCTGCCCGAGAATCATTTTGATCGAGTACTGGTTGACGCGCCATGCACGGGCTTGGGGGCGTTGCGGCGCCGACCGGAGGCGCGCTGGCGCAAACAGCCCAGTGATATTCCGGCGTTGACGAAACTGCAGCGCGAATTGTTGGCTGCGGCGATTCGCGCCGCGCGTCCGGGCGGAGTGATCGCATATGTCACCTGTTCACCGCACAAAGCGGAAACCGTGGTAACGGTCGCTGATGCGCTCCGACGGTTTGACGTGGCAGCGTTGGACGCACGTGAGTTCTTGCCCGGCGTGCCCGAGCTGGGCGCTGGCCCGTTCGTGCAGTTGTGGCCGCATCGGCATGGCACGGATGCGATGTTCCTGGCATTGCTGCGTAAGCAAAGCTGATCGCGAGCAGCTGATCGGCAGGCTCTAAACTGCCCAAGTGACTGCATTCATCGCGCCCAGCATCCTGTCTGCCGATTTCGCTCGTTTGGCGGAAGAAACCGCCGCGGTATCCAACGCTGACTGGCTTCATGTCGATGTGATGGACAATCACTTCGTGCCGAACCTCACCCTCGGTTTGCCGGTGGTGAAGAGCCTGCGCAAGGCCAGTTCGCTTCCTTTTGACTGTCATCTGATGATTGAGGACCCGAAGCGGTGGGCGCCAAGTTACGCCGAGGCTGGCGCGCACAATGTCACCTTCCACGCTGAAGCCACCCAAGATCCAGTCTCGGTGGCTCGCGATATTCGAGCGGCGGGTGCTCTTGCTGGTTTGGCGATCAAACCCGGCACGCCGCTTGAGCCGTATCTGCCGATTCTTGCTGAGTTCGACACGTTGCTAGTGATGACTGTCGAGCCCGGGTTCGGCGGCCAATCGTTCCGCGCCGAGGTGTTGCCGAAGGTGCGTCGCGCTCGGCAGGCGATTCAATCGGGCCACTTGAAGTTGTATCTAGAGGTTGATGGCGGCATCAATGAAGACACGATTGAGGAAGCGGCCCGCGCGGGCGCGGATGTTTTCGTAGCTGGCTCGGCGGTATATGACGGCGCTGATCCGGCCGCCGCGGTAGAGCGGTTGCGCGAGCAAGCAAACAGTTGCATGGCTCAATAGGCGTTGTGGCTCCAGATAGATTAAGCGGCATGACAATCGCACGGAAAGTGACGACATGAGTGCCACTAGTGCCGCCGAAATCGCGGCTATGCGCGAGGCGATCGCGCTGTCGGCGAATGGCCTAGGGCGCACTAGTCCGAATCCGCCGGTTGGGTGCGTCATCCTCGATCGTGACGGCCATCCAGTAGGCCGAGGGTGGCACAAAAAAGCTGGTGGACCTCATGCGGAAATAGAGGCGCTCGCTGATGCGGGGGATCTGGCCCGTGGCGCCACAGCGATGGTGACATTGGAGCCTTGTGCTCACCAAGGCCGCACCGGTCCGTGTGCTGACGCCCTGATTGCCGCAGGTGTTGCCCGGGTTGTGGTGGCCTTGCGTGATCCGAATCCGGCTGCGGCCGGAGGCGTCGAAAAGCTCCGTGATGCCGGTGTCGAGGTGATCACCGACGTGCTCACCGGCGATGCCGAAAAAGTAGCCGGCTATTGGCTGATCGCCACGAGGCGTGGACGGCCTTATGTCACATGGAAGTTCGCCGCTACTTTGGATGGGCGAGCGGCCGCCGCAGATGGAACTTCCCGTTGGATTAGCTCTGCGCCAGCCCGGGAACAGGTCCATCAGTTGCGTGCCCTCCACGACACGATCGTTGCTGGGGTGGGGACAGTTCTCGCGGACGATCCGGCTTTGACTGTGCGGCTTCCTGGCTATACGGGACCGCAGCCCCGTCGGGTCATCGTGGATTCTTCCGGGCGCATTCCTGCCTCCGCACGGGTGCTCACTGATGATCTCGCGCAAACGTGGATTGCTACTGCCAAAGAGCTGGGCGGGGCGGAGCGCGTCGATCTGTCGTTGTTGATGGAGCGCCTCTATGCCGATGGTTCTCGCGCGCTTCTACTTGAGGGCGGTCCGACTTTGGCTGGCTCCATGCTGGCCGCTGGTCTAGTGGATCGCGTTATCGCCTATATTGCCCCGAAATTGCTGGGGGCTGGCCCAAATGCGGTGAGCGATATGGGAATTACTTCCATCACGCAGGCGTTGGATCTGTCAGTTACTGAGCTCGTTCAAGTGGGGCCGGATATTCGCATCACCGCCGAGAGGAAATAGTGTTAGCCCATGTTCACTGGGATCGTTGAAGAACTAGGCGAAGTGAGCGAGCTGATATCGCTTAATCAAGCAGCTCGTTTGACGGTGTATGGCCCCCTAGCTACCTCTGATGCCCGTCCCGGCGATTCCATTTCGGTAAACGGCGTGTGCCTGACTGTCGTTGAGGTTGCCAATGGGAACTTTGTTGCGGACGTGATGGCCGAGACTCTAAGCAGGTCGAGTTTGCAGAGTCTCACTGTGGGCTCGAAGGTGAACCTGGAACGTGCAGCGCGACTCGGGGACCGGCTAGGTGGTCACCTCGTGCAGGGCCATGTCGATGCTGTGGGCGAAGTCGTCGAACGCCTCCCATCGGAACACTGGGAAGTGGTGCGAATCTCGCTCCCCACGGGTTTCGCACGGTACATCGTTGAGAAAGGATCGATCACGGTCGATGGTGTTTCGCTTACCGTCACTGAGATCTCCGACTCACATTTCGCGGTCAGCCTTATCCCCGAAACCCTCAAGCGTACGGTTCTGGGTGAAAAGAAGCCGGGCGAGCTGGTGAACCTCGAAATCGATGTCATCGCCAAGTATGTAGAGAAACTTGTGGCGCCGCATGCGCCTCGCCAGTAAAACCTAGGGCTTGCCGGGCAAGGAGAAAGCAACAATGTCGACTGAGCGCACCGACGCACCGCAAGACGCGGTATTTGACAGCATTGAACAAGCCATCGCCGACATCGCCGCGGGCAAGGCTGTCATCGTGGTTGACGATGAGGATCGCGAGAATGAAGGCGACCTGATCTTCGCCGCCGAACACGCGACACCGGAACTGGTCGCATTTATGGTGCGACACACCTCCGGCATGGTGTGCGTGGGAATCACCGCTGACGACGCCGCCCGGCTCGACTTGCCCCCGATGTACCACACAAACCAGTGCAAGCATGGCACCTCATACACCGTCTCAGTGGATGCCCGCGATGTGGAAGCCACCGGCATTTCGGCACTGGATCGCGCCAACACGATAAGCAAGCTCGGTCGGGCCGCGACAAAAGCCACCGACTTCACTCGCCCCGGACACGTGTTCCCGCTCCAGGCGAAAGAAGGTGGAGTTCTTCGCAGGCCTGGTCACACTGAAGCATCGGTTGATTTGCCGCGCATGGCTGGACTGCATCCCGCCGGTGCGATGTGTGAGATCGTCAACGAAGACGGCACCATGGCTCGCCTTCCTGAGCTTCGCGTATTCGCCAAAGAACACGGACTTACCCTTATTTCCATCGCTGACCTGGTTGCCTACCGTCGACGCTTTGAAAAGCAAGTCATTCGGGTGGCGCAAGCCCGAATCCCCACCAAACACGGAACCTTCACCGCGTTCGGGTATGAGAGCACATACGACGAACGCGAGCACGTCGCGCTTGTGCGTGGTGACATCGGAAATGGCGAAGATGTGTTGGTTCGTGTGCACTCAGAATGTCTCACTGGTGACGTGTTCGGGTCCCTCCGCTGTGACTGTGGACCACAACTTGATTCCGCGCTCGAACGAGTCGCCACTGAGGGCCGCGGCGTTGTCCTGTACATGCGCGGACATGAGGGGCGTGGAATCGGGCTGATGCACAAACTGCAGGCGTACCAGTTGCAGGACGCCGGCGCCGACACAGTGGACGCCAACCTCGAACTTGGTCTCCCCGCCGATGGACGTGATTACGGGACAGGCGCCCAGATTCTGGTGGATTTGGGCGTTAAAACCATGCGTTTGTTGACCAACAACCCGGACAAGCGTGCCGGTCTGGAAGGCTATGGTTTGAGCGTGGTGGGGCGTGAAGCGCTTCCTCATCACGCCCACCCAGAGAACCTGCGGTATTTGCGCACGAAGCGCGACAGGATGGGCCACGAAATTCTGGGACTGCCTGAAGATCCCATCGACTTAGTTAGCTAGGAATTGAGGAAAAGCATGAGTGGTGAGGGCACTCCCACCTTGTCCCACGTCGACGCCTCCGGCATTCGGCTCGGCATTGTGGCAACCCGCTGGCATGAGGAACTCACTGAGGCTCTGCTGCAACGAGCGCAGGAAGCAGCGGAGGCATCTGGGGTTGCCGAGGTCACCGTAGCGCGGGTTGCTGGCGCGGTCGAGCTGCCCGTGGTCGCGCAGGCTTTGGCGCGGCGTTGTGATGCCGTGGTCGCGCTGGGTGTAGTCATCAAGGGTGGAACGCCGCACTTTGAGTATGTGTGTGACGCTGTGACGGCGGGCTTGACTCGAGTTGCGCTGGATGAGGGCGTACCCGTCGCGCACGGCGTGCTGACATGTAACACCGAACAACAAGCTCGGGATCGGGCCGGTTTGTCGGGAAGCGCGGAAGACAAAGGTTGGGACGCGACCTTGGCCGCGCTGGATGCGGCGCGAACACTACGTGAGCTATCTGGCGCGTGAGCCTTCGATGACGACTAGTTCTGGAAAAGTGGGAACGCTGCTAAGAGAGTGGCGTCAACGCAAGGGGGTCAGCCAGCTTGATCTGGCGCTCAGTGCGGATTCGTCCTCTCGACACATCAGCTTCATTGAAACAGGGCGCGCCCGGCCTAGCCAAGAAATGCTTTTGCGGCTCGCCAATGAGCTGGACGTGCCAGTGCGTGATCGCAACGCGCTGCTGGTCGCCGCTGGTTTCGCACCGCAGTTTTCGGAGAAGCCGTTGCGTGATCCGACTCTCGCTCCCATGTGGGACGGCATCAGCAAGTTGCTGACGGGTTACGAGCCTTATCCAGCACTGGTCGTCGATGGCCTCTACAACGTGCACGCGACAAACGCGGGTTTGGATTTGTTGCTCGATGGGGTCGCATCCCATCTACTGGCACCTCCGGCTAACGCAATGCGTATCACGTTGCATCCCGAGGGCCTGGCGCCACGCATCCTGAATTTGGCGCAGTGGCGTCATCATCTGCTGGAGCAAATGACTCGGCACATGGCGCTGGTGAGGTCGCCCCAGCTGCGCGCCCTGTACGACGAGGTGAGTGCGTATCCGGTCAACGACGCCACACCGGTTCGAGCTGAGAGCCCGTACGCGCTGCCGATGGCGCTCGAGCACCATGGTCAGGTGCTTTCATTCACCTCATCCATCGCCACTTTTAATACTCCGATGGATGTGACCGTCTCCGAATTGGCGATCGAAATGTTTCTTCCCGCCGATTCGGAGACGGCCGCGTATATGCGGACTGGTTAAACCTCGCTGGGCACGCGGTCCAGGAAGCCATGCACTTCAGTAATTTTTCCGGCCGCATCCAGCTTGATAACGTCACTTCCGGCCACAGGTGCTGTGCCGTCCGGGGCGACGAGCTCCCAAGAAAACCGAGCGATGTTGTGGTGGCCGTCTGGTGTGCCGACCAGGCGGAAGGTAAACCCGGGGAATTGACCTTGCACAGCAGTTATGAGCTGAACTAGTGCCTGATGACCGGCTACATCGGCCAGCGGATCGGTGTAGCTTCCCTCAGGTGTCCAGGCCGCGGCCACTGCTTCTTCGCATTCCGCGGTGCTTGTGGCGTTCCATGCGGTCAGGTAGCGGGCGATGGCGGTGTCATAGATGTTCATCATGTTTTCCTTCGAGCGACATTGTGTTGTGCTGACACCGATGAGTTTTGCCTGTCAGCGGCATAACGTCGATTACCTCGGAGGTAATGCGGGTGCGGTGGCCCGAGTTCGAGCCGGTTCCCGCGCTGGGGCAGGATGATGTGGTGGAGATCGACAAGGTGATCGCGCGCCCCTATAAGACGCGCTGGGTGTGTTGGAGTTTGGCTATCACCGTCGTGGTGTTGTTCTCGGTGGTGGCCACGGCGCTTCGCGGGGAAACAGAGGGCGGCGGAAACTTTCACCTGGCTGATCAGCTAGCCATGGTCGGCTTGGGTTTTGTCTTCGCCGGCGCGATTTTGCTGTTTACTCGCCCAAGGGTGATTGCCGATTCGCGTCGAATTCAGGTTCGCAACATCATTGGTAGCCACGAGCTGGAATGGGCGCTCGTGCGCCGGGTACGCTTCGATGACCGCTCGCCCTGGGTCACCTTGGATTTGGCCGATGACGACACGTTGGCTGTCATGGCTGTTCAGGTGGCCGATAAAGGGCGCGCGGTCGAAGCGGTGCGCGGCTTGCGCCGGTTGTTGGAGCAGAGCCGCGCTCACGGGGAAGCGGGAGTCTAGGGCGCCGAGCTTTCGCTAGGGCCGACGTTAGTCAAAAAAGTGCCCACGCCGGTCGCGGTGTCATGCAAGAACCCAAAGGTTCCGTGGACAACGCCGGCGGCCGCTGCTGGTTGTGTGACGAGGTAGAAGACCAGCAGACCGATAAGACTCCATTTGACGTACTTGTTCATGACGTCCCCCATACTCTCCTGTGACGAATTACGCACAGTTACTCCACTTTTTACCAAGAGAGTGGTTGGACGGATAGTCTCTCATTCATCCTTAAATATACGGTTATAGAAGTTTTTGTCCCGTTTGGTGAAATATTGGGGCGCTAAGCAGGCATTTTGCCCATCCGCAGCCGGTTCATTTTGGGTTTAAAACGTTTGGCAATCTGGGCGTGTCGCGGGGGTGACCTGGATTAATGTGGGGCTGATGTGGCATTCGCGGTTTCTGTTGGTGTCGGGTTCTTCTCCCGGAAGTCCAATATGGCGAAGTTGTCGAGATCCCAGGAATCATCGGTCACATCAGGTTTGCTCGGATTCCGTTGACGGCTCTCCACAATGTCCGCCAGGAATGTCAACGATGCGCCAATAAGTGAGAAAAACAACACCGCGATGACTCCCGCCCCGACGTAACGAACGGGGCCCATGGGGGGTGAAAGCGCCACCACCAAGCCGGCAGCCGTGATGGACGCGCACGACAGGGCCATCAGTGTCACAAGCACCCAGGTGACCTGGGGTCGCTTGGGTGTTGCCCCCGATTGGAGTGCTCTGGTGCGGCCCAGCCAGATAGTGGCGATCCCGGCGCTGCTGAGCGCGAGTATCAACACGATGACAAGAACGATGACGGTCTGTTCAAACATGGCTGGTGCGCTCCAGTAGAGTCCACATAGGCAATGAACTGAGGAATGGACAAATAGGGCACTCAGTGTATGAGTGGTCTATTTCTATCGACGTCTCGGGCTGTGGTGGTGAAATTACCGCTCATAGTTGGGTGTTGGTAGCGTGTCGCATCATCGGAGTGTCGTACCGTTAACTCCGACACGTCAAGTGTCACTAGGTGTAGCCGGGAGTGATCTCATGTGGAGTCATCCGATCCTTCAGTCTGTCACTCACGCGGCTGACCCCACTCACATGGCCGCGATCACGCTACTCGCGGACGATAACGACACCACGCTCAACACCACTGGAATCATCGGATTCATCGTCTCCAAGATCGTTCCGATCTTGCTGGCGGTCGTGGGTGTCATCATCCTGAGCCGGTCCGGAAAAGGCCGTTGGTCCGAGGCGATCACCACAGGTGGAATAGCCCTACTGGGAATTATGTTCATCGCCGGCGCCGGCCTTCTCTTCGCATTCGGCGAAAGTGTCGCCAAGCTCGCTTTTGGTCAATGACCATGAACGCACCGGAAACAGCCATCACAATCGTGTGTGATGGTACGACCACGCTGGCGTTGGGATGAATGATGCGGCTGCGGCCTGATGACGATATATATCGAGCGCGATTGCTGTTCCTCGGCCCGCGCGGCTTCACGCTGCCCTTTCACCTGCCCTACGTCGCATACCCACTTTTCGCAGTCGTCTTGGCCACCATCATGTTCCTTCGTTTCGCTCTCACCGGCACAGTTGACTTGTTCCCCGCCATTGAAATCGCGCTGTCCATTGTGCTGACATCGCTAATCTTGCGGCAAGTAAGCCCAGACCGGCCGGTGCGGGCAGTACTGCGCACCGCCATGTCTGACTGGAAAAAGGACCGCGTGGACGAAGGTAGCGGCATACGAATGACCGTTAAAGTGCGTATTCGGGAGGCACTGCATGACACTCCGCGGTGACCGAAAGTCCCACGGCCCCGACGACACACAGCAGGTGCTCGAAGCTGAGTCCGCTGAGCGCGAAGACACAATCGCCATGCCCGTCATGCCTGGCGTGGGCTGGGGTGAACAGCCGTACCAATTTCTGCTCGGACCAGAATCTTTGCCGGTAACCCCGGTGGATGATGCTGCTGTCCTAGCGAAAGAGCGGGCGGCGGCCGGCGAGCCCGAAGATGGTGAACCTGGCCTATTCGGGCGCGTCTTCTCGTGGATGCGCGGCGGGGAAGAGACGGCAGCCGAAGAAAAAACTTCCGAATCTTCGACTCCAACACCGCGGGCTAAACCGCTGTCGACTGACGCGACCGGTGTTCGGCAAGAAGCACTACAGCCCGAGCCCATGGCGCCCAACGAGCCCTTGACATCCACGCCGCCGGTGGCTCAACCTGTGCCAGAGCCAGAGCCAGAGCCAGAGCCAGAGCCAGAGCCAGAGGTGCAACAGGCCACGATCGTGCCGCCGGCGATGAAGGCACCTCCAGCGCCGCCACCTGCTCCGCCAGAGCCCGCGCCAATCCCAGTTCCGCCACCACCGGCGCCGGGGCCGCCACCACCGCCTCCGGCGCCCGCACCACCAACGCCGCGAAAACCCGAGCCGGTTGTTCCAGTGGCCCAGGTGCAGGCTCCGCTGAGCCCACCTGTACCGGCTCCAATCGCGCCGGCGCCTATGGTCGCGGCGCACCAACAGCTTGCCGTTCCGGCGGCGCCTAAGAAATCTAAAAACAAGCCAAAGCTGGTAAAAGCAAAACCGCGTCAGCCCATGTTTAAAGAACGTGAACCGGCGCTGGAACTGGAACTGCGGGAAATCGTCGGGCATCTCACGTTCACTCGGAACGATGTGACGGCTTGGTATCGCGTTCCAGAACTTCAATGGGCGTTCCGCGCCGATAAAGAACGAACCGCGTCCATGCTCGCGATGTCCGCGCAGATCGCCGCGCTGTCGGGCTTCCGCTTGCATATGCGGCGCACCACCCGCCCATATCCAGCGGATCAATGGGCCGCCCACCTCGATGGGCTCACCCCGAATCCACTTCCTGATCTGTGGGGCGCGCCAAGTTGGGCCGATCACTTGGAAGCCGCGCAGCGTCGAGTTCACGCGACGAACCTTGCCGAGGGAGAGGTCTACCTAGGCGTTGTCTTCCAGCGTCGGACCGCCAAGGAACAGTTCGTCGAGTTGTTCAACGCGCTGCGCCGTGAAGGCGTAGGCGAGGCCGAGCGAGCTCGCGCGAACACACTGGTTCAACGATTCGATGAAGTACTCGGCGCGTTTGGTTTTGCGGCTCGACCCGCGTCCTCCAAAGAACTCGAGTGGCTCATCCACCGATCGGTCGCCTTGGGCATGCCCGCTCCACGCAGCCTGTCAGGCGCGGCCGGTGAACAGTGGGAGCTCGGTGATTTGCTGGCGCTTACCGAACACACTCAGCGGTTCAAAGGGCGATACGGTTCGACCACTCGGCTCGTGAGCCGGGTCGATGGTCGGCATGTTGAGCGCCACTTGGCGGTGTTGACGTTCGGTCGAATGGAAGAGCTGATCATTCCTGAGCGTCACGAGCCCTGGCTACATTTCCACGAGCAAATGCCGTGGCCCATGGAGCTGTCGAGCCGGATCGACGTATTGGGCCAAGGCGATGCGCTGAAGAGCCTCGAGCACAAGCTGTTGACGATTCGGTCGCAACAACGAGATTACTACGAGCACGAGATGGATCCGCCGCAGGAGCTGGAGCGTTTGGCTCAACGCGCCCTGGACATTTCTGACGAGATGGCCACTGGGATGGATCTGGACGCAGCACGCGTGCACGGATGGCATCGCATCGCGGTGTGGGCTGACTCTGAGGAAGAGTGCATGAGTCGTGCCCGCCAGCTCACCGACCACTACGCGGCGATGCGTTTGTCTTTGCAACATCCGAAAGACCAAATGCGCTTGCTAGATGAATTCATCCCCGGCCAGCCTGTGGCCAATACTGGTTATGTGCGGCGAATGCCAGCGAAGTACTTCGCGGCTGCTGTTCCTCAGGCCGCTGCCGCGGTAGGTGATGGTCGCGGCCCGATTATTGGTGAAACCTGCGGCACGAGCCGTCGCCCTGTGATGTGGGACCCCCATTTCGCTACCGAGGTGCGGGAACGCTCTGGCCTGTCGATTCTGGTTGCCGAACCAGGTGGCGGTAAATCCACATTGATGGGTGGCATCGCCTATCTGACGGCGCGGCGCGGAATCCCAGTCACTCTGCTCGACCCGTCGGGGCCGTTGGCGCGGCTCTGTGAAATGCCGGAGTTGGCGCCCTATTCAAAGGTGTACAACCTCACTCAAGGTGACCCAGGAATGTTGGCGCCGTATTCGCTGATTCCGACGCCCGTTCGGGGTCACTATTCTTCCGAACAAGAGTGGATTTCCGCGGTTGCGGCAGCGCGTGCCGAGCGAAAGGCATTGGCAACGGACATCTGCACGATGTTGCTGCCACCACAGGTCGCCCGGGAACGCTCAACGCCGATCTTGCTGCAGCGCGCCGCTCGCGCTGTCGAGCCAGAAGAGAACACCACGCTCGACCAGTTGGTTGCCAAGCTGCGAACGTCCGGGCCCGAAGGCGCCGAGCTCGCTGAAACGCTGGACGACGTGCGCGATATGCCGCTGTCTAGGCTCTTTTTTGGTGCCGCGCCGGAGAGCACTCTCGATGAAGAGGCGACGCTCACGGTCATCACGATGGCCGGGCTCGCGCTTCCAGACCGCAGCATCGACCGCGAATACTGGCAGATAGAGGAACGCATGGCCTTGCCCATGCTCCATTTGGCAACCGCCTTCACAACCCGGCGAGCCTACGGTGCGAGTATGCGGGACCGTAAACTCATCGGTTTGGACGAGACGCATTTCTTGGCCGGCTGGGGCAGTGGTCGCGCACTATTTAATCGCTTGGCCCGTGACTCTCGTAAGTGGAACATCGCTGCGGTGGCCGCCAGCCAGAACCCGATCGATATCTTGGGCATGGAGGTGCAAAACCTCGTCTCGACCGTATTCGTGGGGCGCATCGCCGAAGACCCCGAAATCGCCGAACAAGCGCTGCGGATGCTCGGCGTTGAGCGGGGTGTCGGCTACGAAGACACGCTTGCACAACTGAGTTTGGTTGAAGCTGGCGTAGACGAACGTTTGGGTTACCGCGAGTTTGTTATGCGGGACGTCGATGGTCGGGTACAAAAGTTCCAAGTGGACTTGCATTACATCGAAGGTCTGCTTGATCGACTGAACACCACGGCCGATCGGTACCAGGCTGCGAAGTCTGCACATCCCCCAGTAGTAAGAGCGGGGGAATGAGCCATGCGCAGATTGGCACCACGGTGGCGGGCGCTGTTTTTGGCTGTCCTAGTGGGTCTGAGTCTCGCGATTTTCGTTGGACCCGCGCAACCCGCGCATGCCGACTGCGACTGGAAAACCCCGTGGGATTGCCTCCCAGGTCGCAACGACGGTAACAGCGGACCGGGCTCGCAACTCGACTGTGTCGAAGCACCGGCCGCATCCCGTCCAGATTCGGGACTTGCCGGCTGGTTCACTCGTCAGCCGAAAAATCCATCTAAAGACGATCCTTTCGCTGATAAAGCCAAGGTTTCCCAGTATGACGTTTATGGCTACGCGGGCTACGACTTCGCCACGTACGACCTAGGCTGTGGCCCTGACGCGGTCCGTGAACCTGGCGCTGTGACGACGACGACCATCGCTAACCTGATCTATGCCCCAGCATTGTGGCTGGTGGCCCTGGACAACAGCGTGCGAGAGTACGCCTACCAGCCCAATGCGATGTGGGGTTGGACCAATGAGCTCGTCGAAAACGCGTCCAACGCGCTGCGCGATCGCGTCTTCACCGCGTGGGGCGCTTTCGTCGTTGCCATTGTCGGATTGTGGTTGCTGTGGGGCGCGCGTAACGGCAATATTTCCGCGGCGGTGAACACCGCCGGCTGGGCAATCTTGGTGATGGTCTTTGTTTCGGCGGTGGCTATGTGGCCAATCAAGTCTTCTACCATCGCCGATACCACTTTGACTGGCGCCCTGGGGCAGGTGAATGGAGCGCTGGCCGGGGAGAGCCCCAACGACAAGCGCGATCCAGCTGTCAAAGCAAGTGGGGTCCTCACCCGTACAGTGCTGTACAACCAATGGTTGCGTGGCACGATTGGCAGTTCCGATTCCGACGTAGCAAAACGATATGGGCCTGATCTGTATCGAGCCCGAGCCATTTCATGGGCCGAAGCTAAAGAAATGGCGGAAGATCCCAACAAACGCGACAAGATCTTCGATGAAAAGGCAGCGCTGTGGGACACAACCGCTGAGAAAATTAAAGATGAAGATCCTGAAGCCTACGAATATTTGGTGGGGCGCAAAGGAACAGAACGCATCGGCGCCGCAATTCTTGCGTTCGTATCAGCCCTGGTGGTAACGCCTTTTGACATCATGGCCTCACTGCTAGTTCTCGTAGCCTTCCTCATCGTGCGGCTTGCCGTGGTGTTCCTGCCCGCCATCGGCACTGTTGGCATGTTCCTGCCCGCTTCCGGTCCGTTGCGAGGGATGCTGCGTACTGTCGTGGCGGCAATGATCAACTGTGTGATTTTTGGGGCGGGTTCAGCGGTTTTCCTCCTCGGCGTCGAGATCATTACCAGCACACATTCCCTTGCCGGGTGGCAGCAGATTCTGCTCATCTGGCTGGTAGGCCTGATTCTGTGGCTATTGTTGCGCCCGTACCGCCGTCTCACCGAACTCACCGGTGTCGACCCGTTCACCTCGATGGCAGGCGGTTTGGGCCGCATGCATCAACGAGTATTCGGAGACATGAAACAGCTGGCGGGAGGCCGCGACGAATCAGCGACGGGCGGGATTGGGGCCTCGGACGCGCATGAACGCTACCCGGATAAGAAAAAACAGGGCGGCTTGCGTCTGCGCCCGGAAACCTGGAGTCGGAAAAAGCCCGGTTTGGCGAAGCGATTCTCTAGTTTCACGGCGAAAGAAACAGCTGCCCGCCGGCCTGAGGGCAAGACGGCGGTTCCGAATGAGAGCAGGTCGGGCGCGATGTCGGCGCCAGCGATGGCCGCGAGCAGTGAATATCGGCAGCGTGGCGAGGGAGGCAGCGCGAATGTGCCGGGTCCGCGCATGCCCACCGGGACAACTTTGCGGACCGAAGAGTCATATCCGGTATACCGGCCGGAGGCCAAGCCACGTCGCCTTGCCGAGCAAAATAGCGAGTAGTTATGAACGGCCCCCGGATAACAGCCGCGCTCAGTCGCGGCGTTAGTTCAATATTGGCCCGGATGGGACTGCGTGGTTGGGTCGCGCTCATCTTGGCCATCTTGGTTATCGCTGCACTGGCAGTGGCTCGTCTCATTGAGCGGCCCGAAGAAAGGGACGGCAAAGCGAAAGTAGCGGCACCAACGCAACCACTACCTCATGACGGAGACGCGGCGCAGGGGACAGCGATGCAGCCCTCTGCCAGTCCCGCGGCTCAACAGGTGTTGGACGTGGGCACCGGCTTCGTTCGCGAATTGATCCGACACCCTGCTGGAGAAACCGCTGCGGGATGGCATGCTCGATTGCTGCCCTTCACGACGGAAACCCTGGCAACAGAACTATCTAATGCCGACCCAGAAGGGATGCCCGCCGGGAAAGTGACGGGTAAAGCCTTTGGGCAAGCGCTGAGCCCCACGTACACGGTGGTGACTGTGCCGACTAGTAACGGCAACATCGTGGCCGAGTGCGTTCTAGCCGATGACGTGTGGCTAGTGGATCGGTTCTACGCGGGCAGTAAACAGTGAAGCCACAACGGACTCTCACTGACCGTTCTGCGCGGCATGCCGGCAGTTCCCCTTACGATCAGTATGCCCGGCAGTTGGCGGCTCGGCGCCGTGCCCAACGCACCGGCAAACGAGTAATGATCATGCTGCTGGTGCTCGGAGTCTTTATGGCACTTTTGTGTGGAGGCCTATTGCCCGCGTTGTTCTTCGACTCGAGCTCGCCCTTGGAAGACGAACAACTGCAGGCCGCCAGCTGTAACTTCAACAATCCTGGTGGGGGAGCTGAGCTTGGCAGCGTGGGCAACCTGTCCAAGGAACAGATGGGGCACGCCCGCACAATCGTTGACGTGGGTTGGGAAATGAAGGTTCCTAGCCGTGGGTGGATTGTGGCAATCGCGACGGCTATGCAGGAGTCGAATTTGCGCAACCTAGCTCATTTGGGAGCGCGGAACGATCACGACTCCATTGGACTCTTTCAGCAGCGGCCTTCCCAAGGCTGGGGCAGTGAACTGCAGTTGATGGATCCGCGTTACACGTCACGAAAGTTCTACGAAAAGCTGTTGACGGTCCCGAACTGGCAGCAACTTGAGGTGACTGTGGCCGCTCAGCGCGTTCAGCGTTCGGCTTTTCCTGATGCTTACGCCAAATGGGAGTCTTTGGCTATACAAGTAGTTGATGAACTTACTCGTGGCGGTACATACGGCCGAGTTAGCTATGGGGCGAACCCGATGTGTGCCGACCCCGGCGTGGTGAGCGCATCTGGTTGGGTGGTGCCAACCACTGGTCCAGTGGGAAGCGGCTTCCGCACCAGAGAACGTCCGCAACACAATGGCGTTGATGTGATCGTTCCTCGCTACACCAGCATTCGGGCCGCTAGTGCGGGCACGGTTGTGACGGTGTTGTGCAACGCGAGCACGAACAACTGCGATGTTGACGGAAGTCCTCAGGTCAAGGGCTGTGGGTGGTATGTGGAAGTGAGCCATGGAAATGGCTTCATGACCCGCTACTGCCACATGGTTAAGCAGCCGTCGGTGAAGGTGGGGGATCGGGTGACAGCTGGCCAACTGCTAGGTGAGGTTGGTAGTTCGGGCAACTCATCTGGCCCACATCTTCATTATGAGGTGCATTTCCAGGGCGATCCCATTAACCCGGAAGAGTTCATGTCTGCTCAGGGCGCCCCAATGCGCGCTTAGTCAGGTCAGAAGCCACCAGCGAATCCGGGTGCACTTGCCATACTTGGCGCGGCGTTGGGCATAGTGACGGCACGGGCGATTTCTCCGCCGCCTTCACCGCCGGTGCCTCCTGTTCCGCCGCCAGTGCTCCCACTCGAGGGGTCAATGCTGTTCGATACGTGGCCGGTCGGATCGACTGGCCCGGCGCCTGATTCGGCACCTGATGGAAGCAGGCTCGGTGGGCACCCGGCGATCATCAAAACGACAGCGAGAATGGTGCCGATGCCGATTATGGTGGCGATGTTGTTTCCACCTGGACCGCCGCCGTCGGATACTGATGCGTGGTTGCGCATTGCCGCTGCGGCATCGAATGATTGTGCGGGTTGTGCGTCGAAGCTACGGGGGACTTGAGCGGTTGGGGCTGGAATTGCTGCGGCCGCTGACATGGCGGGCATAACACGTCACCTTTTCGCTGTGGGCGTATTTACTACTGTAGCTGTAGTCGGATGCCCTTTGTTGGGATGTGACCAAGAAATAGCTGCTCGATGCGGAGGGGCTGGGCATCAATGGGCGATTCTGCCCTGCTAATCTTGCAAGAGAAGTATTGACCATCCTCCCATACCGGGAGGAGCAAAAGTGGAGTCTAGCTCCCACCCGCGTCCATCATCGATGGCCGGGTCCGGTCAGCCCATCAGTTTGATGGCGTTCTACGTCATTGCTGAATGGGTAGCTCATCGTGCTTTTTGACGTGGGCAAGATCGGTAGAGCTGGGCCCCGCTAGGCATCGCGCCTCGCGGGGCATTTTTGTTGTAGACGCAAAAAAATCGAGGAGGTCCCATCAGCGTTGAGCTTCGGGTCAACGACCAGATTCGCGCCCCACAGGTGCGGTTGGTCGGCCCAGAGGGCGAGCAGGTCGGCATTGTCTCCATCACGGAGGCGCTGCGCCTGGCCCGCGATACGGATCTAGATCTGGTGGAAGTTGCCGCTACGGCGCGTCCGCCGGTCTGCAAGCTCATGGACTACGGCAAGTTCAAGTACGAAACCGCGCAGAAAGCGCGCGAAGCTCGCCGTAACCAGAGCCAGACTGTGATTAAAGAGATGAAGCTTCGGCCGAAGATCGATAAGCACGACTATGAGACCAAAAAAGGTCACATTGTGCGCTTCTTGAAAGCCGGAGACAAAGTCAAGGTCACGATCATGTTCCGCGGGCGAGAGCAGAGCCGTCCCGAACTCGGGTTCCGTCTGCTGAAGCGCCTCGCCGAAGACATCACCGAACTTGGCTTCGTCGAGTCCGCACCCAAGCAAGACGGGCGCAACATGATCATGGTGGTGGCACCGCACCGTCCAGGCGCAAAGCCGACGGGGCGTCCCGCTGCCTCGAACCCACCTGCTAACACATCAGCCCAACCCGCTGAATCTGTGAGCGCGGGCGAGACCGCCAGCTAACACCGCACTGACACAACGCGCCGTCAACACCGGGCGGCGCCAAGGAGAAGCATCATGTCTAAGCAGAAGTCGCACAGCGGCGCCAAGAAGCGTTTCCGCAAAACCGGCACCGGCAAAATCGTGCGACAGAAGGCTGGCGTGCGCCACCTGTTGGAGCACAAGAGCCGGAAGAAGAAGCTCGCCAAGCGCGGCCGTACTCAGGTTGCCTCGGCGGATGCCGCCCGCATTGAAAAGATGCTGAGCGCTTAACGCGCGCAACCGTTTCCACTTTAAAGAAATCGAGGAGTAAACAGTGGCACGCGTAAAGCGGGCAGTAAATGCCCAGAAGAAGCGTCGCAGCATTCTTAAAGGCGCCAAAGGCTACCGTGGTCAGCGCTCACGCCTATACCGCAAGGCCAAAGAGCAGCTGCTCCACTCGCTGACCTACGCCTACCGGGACCGCAAGGCCCGCAAAGGCGAATTCCGCAAACTATGGATCGTGCGCATCAACGCGGCGGCTCGTGCCAACGGCATGACCTACAACCGCTTCATGCAGGGTCTAAAGTTGGCTGGCATTGAGGTCGACCGCAAAATCCTTGCCGAGCTGGCCGTTAATGACGAAGCCACCTTCGCCACTCTTGTTGAGGCCGCGAAGGCCGCCGTGGCGGATGCCGCTATTCGTGACGCCGCACTGGCCAAGGCATAAGTAACATCATGAAACAACCCGGGCTGTCGCTGCTCACTCAGCGTTCACCCCGGGTTGTTTCTGCTCGCAAGCTGCTTCAACGTAAGCACCGCAGTTCACAAAGGCAGTTTTTGGCTGAAGGTCCACAGGCTGTCCGTGAAGCTTTGCGCAAAAAAGCAGTGGCTGAGCTGTTCGTGGGTGAATCCGATAAATATGCCGATCTAGCGCAGACCGCGCTGGAGCAAGGCATTCGTGTCTCGGCGCTGGACAACTCAGCGCTGGCGACATTGACCGAAACGGTGACGCCGCAAGGTATCGTCGCCGTATGCACCTTTGTGGATAAGCGACTTGATGAGCTCCACATAAAAGCGATGCAGCTAGCGGTTATGGCCACACAAATCAGTGATCCGGGCAATGCGGGAACAGTGCTTCGAACTGCGGATGCCGCAGGCGCGGATGCCGTGATTTTTTCCGAAGACAGTGTGGATCCGTATAACGGCAAGTGTGTACGAGCCAGCGTCGGAAGCATTTTCCATCCGGCGATTGTGCGTGGCGGTGCATCGACCGACGTTGTGCGAACCTTCGAAGAAGCCGGGTTTCAGATTCTTGCCACTACCGGTTATGGCGATGTGGGGCTGTTCGAATTGGCGGTAGCGGGGGAGCTCGCAAAGCCGACTCTATGGCTTTTCGGCAATGAAGCGCACGGGCTGTCAGGGGAGTTGCTTGAGCTCGCGCACCGAAAGGTTGCCATCCCGATCTACGGGGAAGCGGAAAGTTTGAATCTGGCGACGGCCGCAGCTGTGTGCCTGTATTCATCTGCACAAGCCCAAAATTAAGACTATTCAAACGTCATCATTTCTCGTCTCTACAAAAATACTTGTGCAATACTTGACTACTCAACTAGTGTGAATTTTGAAAACCTTCAAACTCCTCATCAAACAGAACGGGCACAAACAACGATCTGCCCAACGCTGCCCGCCCGGGGTGCACACCACACCAGCGTCTAAAATCGTGGGGCCGTCACTCGGTATTTCCGCTTGCCAGCTCACGCCGAAAGTTGCCCATGTCAGCACCAAACGATCCATACGACCCCAAGCAGGTGGCGTATCTCGCCCCAGAGGCATTGGCCGATGCCGTCACATCCGCGGAAAAGGCTTTTACGGACGCTGCTGACCTTGATGCGCTGATCCTGCTGAAACCCCAGCACCTGGGGGACCAGTCCCCAGTGAGCTTGGCGCGCCGAGAAATTGGCGCCCTGCCACCCCAAGCGAAGGCAGAAGCCGGACGGCGGGTCAACGAAACTCGGGTCGCGCTACAGGCGTTGTATGACGCGCGGCTCGCAGTTCTGAGCGCCGAACGTGACGAGCGGGTGCTCCGCGAAGAGGTCGTCGACGTCACGCTACCTGTAGATCGACGTCCGCAGGGCGCCCGTCATCCATTGTCATCATTGCGGGAGCACATCGCCGATCTGTTCATTGGCATGGGATTTGAAATAGTCGACGGTCCTGAAGTGGAAGCCGAATGGCTCAACTTCGACGCGCTTAACATCGGTCCCGATCACCCAGCGCGGACCATGATGGACACATTCTTCATCGATCCGCCCGAAAACGGGCTGGTGTTGCGCACCCACACGTCACCCAGCCAAGCGCGGGCGATGTTGCAGCGTACTCCACCGATCTACATCGCACATCCTGGAAAAACATTCCGGACCGATGAACTGGATGCCACGCACACTCCGGTGTTCCATCAGGTAGAAGGCCTCGCTATTGACAAGGGCATCACCATGGCGCACCTTCGAGGCACCCTTAATCACTTCGCACGTGCGCTGTTTGGACCAGAAGCGAAAATTCGGTGGAGGCCCTCATACTTCCCATTCACCGAACCTAGTGCCGAATTCGACCTGTGGTTCCCTGGGGCTAAGGGTGGACCGCGCTGGATCGAATGGGGTGGATGCGGAATGGTCAATCCACGCGTTCTCACAGCCTGCGGCATCGACCCTGAGGTATACAGCGGATTTGCGTTCGGAATGGGCATTGAGCGTACGTTGATGTTCCGCAACGACATCACAGACATGCGGGACATGGTTGAAGGCGATGTGCGGTTCTCACGTGCGTCAGGCCTGGATTCTTAAGGAGCTTTTTCATCATGCGTGTTCCAGTTTCCTGGCTGCGTGAATTTATTAACATCGACGGGTATTCCATCGAGGAACTCGATGCCGCGCTGATCCGGCAGGGTCTAGAAGTTGAGCAGATCCATCGCCCTGAACTCACCGGTCCGTTGGTTGTCGGTGAGGTCCAAAAGATCACTGAGCTGACCGAGTTCAAGAAACCAATCAGGCATTGCTTGGTCAATGTGGGGAACGCCCAGCCGCAGTCCATTGTGTGCGGGGCGCGCAACTTCGCCGAAGGTGATTGGGTGGTGGTGGTCCTTCCGGGAGCGGTGTTGCCCGGGAACTTCGCTATATCGGCGCGCAAAACCTACGGGCACCTCTCCGAAGGCATGATTTGTTCGGCAGCTGAACTCGGACTTGGTGACGATCACGATGGAATCATCGTGTTGGACCGCGCCGAATTGGATCCCAGCGTTCAGCCAGGTACTAATGCCATACCGATGTTGGGGCTGGATGAGACCGTTATCGAGCTGGCTATCACTCCAGATCGCGGCTACTGCCTGTCTATTCGTGGTGTTGCCCGGGAACTCGCGCACGCCCTCAACGTGCCTTTCACGGATCGGGGCATCGCGAGCGTTCCCGCCGCCACCGCTCAGGCCCCGCAGGGGGTGCGAGTGTTGGCGGAGTCGGGCTGCGCGCGCTTTGTGGCTAGGGCTGTCCACGGGTTCGATCCGCAAACCCGGACACCGCAGTGGATGCGAACACGCCTTATACACGGTGGGATGCGGCCGATCTCGTTTACTGTCGATGTCACTAACTATTTGATGCTCGAGCTTGGACAACCGATGCATGCCTTTGACGCAGCCAAGCTGCAAGGTGACATCGTGGTTCGCACCGCCCAGGCAGGGGAGACGCTTCGCACCTTGGACGGTGTGGTGCGCAAACTTGATCCCGAGGACGTTCTCATCACCGATGATTCTGGCCCCATTGGTCTAGCGGCGGTGATGGGCGGCGCAACGACTGAGATTTCCGAGAGCACTACCGATGTGGTGATTGAGTGCGCGAATTGGGATCCGGTGTTGGTGGCTCGTACGGCTCGTCGCCACAAGTTGCCTTCGGAGGCTGCGAAGCGGTTTGAGCGGGGCGTGGATCCGGCCTTGGCGCCTGTCGCCGCACAGCGCGCGGTGGACTTGCTGTGTGAACTTGGCGGCGCTACCGCTGATGAGCGCGTGTTGGATGTCGACGTGCGTGAGCCACGCGCGCCGATTGCTCTGGACCCTCAGCGTCCGGGAGCAATCGCTGGGGTGCCCTACTCCGCTGATGTGGTGCGCGCTCGTTTGCAAGAAGTGGGTTGCTCGGTTTCTGGCGCTGAGTTGTTTGAGGTTGTTCCGCCATCATGGCGGTCAGATTTGACCGACCCGGCAGATTTGGTCGAGGAAGTTATTCGGCTTGAGGGCTATGACAACATTCCGGCGTTGACGTTGGATACTCCGCCGAGTGCTGGTTTGACTTCGTGGCAGCGTCTACAGCGGCGTGTTGCCGATGGTCTTGCAGCGTATGGTCTGGTGGAGGTTTTGAACTATCCGTTTGTCTCGCCCAAGGTGTATGACCAGCTTGGGTTGGCTCAGGACGATGCGCGGCGCATGAGCTTGCGGCTCGCTAACCCTATGGCTGAGACCGAGCCTGAGTTGCGGACAACCATGCTTCCGGGTCTGTTCACTGCGTTGCGGCGCAATCTCGGTCGTGGTGAACGTGATCTGGCTTTGTTTGAAATGGGTCAGGTGTTCCTGCCGCGGGCTGATGCACCTGCGGCGCCCCGCTTGGGTGTGGAACAGCGTCCAACTGATGAGGAACTTGCCGCGCTGCTTGCGGCGGTACCCGAGCAACCTGTGTACGTGGCTGCGGTGTTTGCCGGTGCCGCCGATCCGGTCGGTTGGTGGGGTAAAGGTCGTCCAGCGGATTGGTCTGACGCGATCGCTGCCGCTGGTGTCGTTGCCCGGGAAGCTGGGATTGATTTTCGGGTGGAGGCGGCGGATTATGCTCCATGGCATCCGGGTCGGTGCGCGCGCTTTGTGACTGACGCTGGTGTGGTTGTTGGGTATGCGGGTGAGTTGCATCCTTCCGTGGTGGCGGCCTGTGAGTTGCCGAAGCGTACGTGTGCCATGGAGCTCAACCTGAATGCTGTGCCTTTGCCGGAGTCGACATCGGCGCCGAAGCTCTCGGGTTTTCCACCTGCCTTGATTGATGTTGCTTTGGTGGTTCCGGACCGGACGCCTGTTGCTGACGTGGAGCGGGCTTTGCGCGCTGGGGCTGGCGATTTGCTCGAAGCGCTGAGGTTGTTCGATGTGTATGAGGGTGATCAGCTAGGCGCCGGGCGTAAATCTTTGGCGTTCGCGCTGACGTTCCGTGCGCCGGACCGTACTTTGACCGTGGAAGAGGCCACGAATGCGCGCGATAGTGCGGTCGCTGAGGCGTTCGCTCGGCTTGGCGCGGTGCTGCGGGATTAGTGTCCGTATCAGCCGAATGGGTGCTTCTTAGGTTTGGGCGTGTTCAGCAAGCGCGTAAACGGGGTTGCACCCCGTAGGCTGCCGGTATGTCTGAGCTTTTTGCCGCCGATCGGATGGAACGCGCTCAACTCGCGGCTGCCGAGGCGGGTCTGGATGCCCTGCTGATTACTCCTGGCCCCGACTTGCGGTACTTGACGGGTTATAACGCGCCTTCGTTGGAGCGGTTGACGTGTTTGGTGGTGCCGGTCTCTGGGCCGGCCACTCTTATTACGCCGGTGTTGGAGATGCCTATTGCCCAGGCATCTCCAGCTGCCGAGCTAGGTATGTCGATTGTGGCGTGGCCTGAGAGCGCCGATCCGTTTGAGTTGGTGGCGACCACCTTGGTGGAGCGGCTTGGCCGTTCGCCTCGCCGGGTGGGGTTGGCGAATCAGATGTGGGCCGATCAGGTGATGGCGTTGCGTGAGGCGTTGCCAGGTGTCGGGCAGGCTTTGGCCGGCACGGTGATGAATGAGTTGCGAATCCGTAAGTCGGTGGAGGAGATCGCGGCTTTGCGTGGTGCGGCGGCCGCGATTGATCGGGTGCATGCCCAGATGGGCCAGTGGTTGCGTGCTGGCCGTACAGAGAAGCAGGTCGCTGATGATGTTTCGGCGGCGATTGTCGCGCAGGGCCATGCTGTTTCAAGTTTTGTGATTGTGGCGTCGGGTCCTAATGCGGCGAGTCCGCATCACGAGATTTCGTCTCGAGTGATTGAGCCTGGCGATGTTGTCGTTGTGGATATTGGTGGCGTGATGCCAGATGGGTATTGTTCGGACTCGTCTCGGACGTATGCGGTTGGGAGCGCCCCGAAGGATTTTTTGGCTTATTACGAGGTGTTGTTGGCGGCGCAGGAAGCGGGGGTGGCGTCGGTGCGGCCTGGGGTGTCGGCCGAGTCAGTGGACGCTCAGTGTCGTGAGCTGATCACAGCCGCGGATTTTGGGGATTTCTTCATTCACCGGACGGGGCATGGCATTGGGCTACAGACTCATGAGGAGCCTTATATCGTCGGTGGAAATAAGCGGCCTTTGGAACCGGGCATGGTGTTTAGTGTGGAGCCGGGTATTTATTTTCCTGGGCAGCATGGTGCGCGGATTGAAGACATCGTGGTGTGTACCGATGAGGGTGTGGAGCGGTTGAATCGACAGCCGCGTGAGTTGGTGATTGTGTGAGGAGACGTGGTGGAGGAGCTGGACGCCGCAATCGTTGAGGTTCTTGCGAGCGATGGTCGGTGTAGTTTCACTGATTTAGCGGACAAGGTTGGTTTGTCGGTGTCGGCGGTGCATCAGCGGGTTCGTCGCTTGGAGCAGCGCGGCATTATTCGTGGCTATACGACGCAGTTGGATTACGAGCAGCTTGGTTTGCCGTTGACTGCCTTGGTTGCTGTGCGTCCGATTGATCCGGCTCAACCGGATGATTTCCCTGATCGGTTGGCACATTTGAGTGAGATTGAGTCGTGTTACAGCGTGGCCGGCGAGGACAATTATGTGTTGTTGGTGCGGGTCGCAAGTCCGATGGCGTTGGAGCGGTTGTTGTTTGATGTGCGGGCGGCTGCTGGGCTTGTCACCCGCACGACGGTGGTGTTGTCGACGCCGTTTGAAGGGCGGGCGGTTACTGAACGTCACCGACGTGTAGCCAGCCCCACACCTCATCATTGATCATTCTGTCCCCACATTGTTCGCAGGGTTTTTCAGCTCCGATAAAGGGTTCGTCGGTTTTCGCTTCAGTTAGCTGGCTCATGTGCCTGTCCTTTCCCGTATCACCGCATGGGGGATGCCGCGGCTGCCCGGGCGGGGCTGAGAACTCCAGTCTCCACCTGGTCGGGCTGGACATTACCTCTTTGTGACGTAGACGGGGGGACGTTGCTTAAAGCTATCCTTTGCGATACCTCTGCAACTTTCAACGAGCAAAAAGGATATTTGGTCTTTCGGGTGCGTTTATGGAGCGATTCTTCGTCCTGAATGTCCACTGGCGAGCCCGGGGTGATGAGGGCCGTTGCATCGTGAACCGTAAATAGGTGTGCTCTCGTGGCTAATGCCGAAACACCTTCGGTAACTGAGAGTGTCGAACGGAAGATTTATCTAATTTAATCTTCCGCTGCTTTTTGAGCGTTTTCGTCCGTTTTGATTGAGCTAGTGGGTAACTCCATGAGTGCGATGAGAGCCCCTGGGCCAAGATGGTGACTATGACTAGCCAGCCGACACATACGCTCTATCGCGGCGCGAGAATTGAGTCACCCGCGGTTCCCGGTGCGGACGCCATGCTCGTTAGGGGAGCAGACATCGTATGGATGGGTAACCAGGCACAGGCACCCTCTGGGGATTTCCACATTGAACAGCTGGAGGGCATAGTGCTCCCCGCTTTCGTTGACTCACATGTGCACACCACCGCGACGGGACTTGCTCAAACTGGTCTTGACCTGTCGCAATGTCGGGGAGCCAATGATCTGCTGGACAAACTCAGCATGCAATCAGGTGACCTGGTCATTGGTCATGGATGGGATGAGACACGATGGGAAATACCCACGTTGCCCACTCCGGCCGAACTTGATCGGGCAGCGCCAGGCACAAAAGTGTATTTGAGTCGGGTCGATGTGCACTCCGCGCTGGTATCGCCTCGCCTGCGGGCCGCCGTGGACGGGCTAGAGGGCGCGACGGGTTACAGCGCCCGCGGTGCGCTCAGCCGCGATGCGCATCATCAGATCCGCACCCTGGTGTTGTCGGCATTGACCTCCTCGCAGCGGCGCACTGTACAAAGCGGCACTCTTACCCATGCGGCACGTCGTGGTGTTGGCGCGATCCATGAATGTGGTGGACCGCTTATCTCGGGTGAGGATGATTTCACTGAACTGCTCGCGCTTGCCAAGTCTCAGGGTGGCGTGGAGGTTACGGGATTTTGGGGAGAGTTTGACCCGCGGAAAGCCCGAGAGATGGGGGCGGTCAGCGCCGGAGGAGATCTTTTCGTCGATGGTTCGTTTGGCTCTCGAACAGCACTCCTGCGTGAGCCTTACACCGATGATGCCGGTCGTGGGTTTTCCTACACCCATGTCGATGAGATCGCACAACACCTGGTCGCATGTGTACGGGAGAACATCGCGGCGGGATTCCACGCGATCGGTGATGCGGCCATTGCTGCTGTCTTGGAGGGCTATGCCAAGGCTGCCGCGACAGTAGGTACCACCGCATTGCGCGAGGGTCGTCACCGGCTAGAGCACGCCGAGCTCCTTGACGCTGGGCTGATTCGCGGTCTTGTCGAATATGGGCTCACCGTCAGTGCGCAACCCGCGTTTGACGCTAGGTGGGGTGGACCGGGGGGAATGCACGAGCAGCGCTTGGGTGCGGGTCGGGCAGCGCAACTCAACCCACTCGCCGCTTTGTATAACGTGGGCGTCCCCGTAGTGTTTGGTTCTGATTCGCCAGTGACCCCCATCGCGCCATGGGCGGCACTTCGAGGAGCTTGTCGGCCGCATCATGAGCAACACGCGGTGAGCGTCAAAACGGCTTTCGCGGCGCATACGCGAGCACCGTGGCGTTCAATCGGTAATGACAGCTGTGGGGTTTTGGCACCCGGAGCGCTCGCAAGTTTTGCCGTGTGGCGCGCTGATGACATTGCGGATCCGTCCGCGTTGTTGCGTGCGGTCGTGGATAGCGAAGAGGATCCGATGTGTGAGCGCACAGTCGTGCGCGGCAGAGACGTTTTTCGCGCCGATGTCGGCTAGCCGATATCACTAAGTTCGGCGGGAATTGTCGTTAGACACTCGAAGACATCGCTTTTTTGTTACGACACGCCGACTCACGGTGACCGCGCATTTGAGCTGGTCGTGCTGGATGACCTGGTGAAATATGGGAAACCACAGCTAGTGGCTGTTTGACTTTTCGCAATATGTCACTACTGTCACATTTGTCTCACTTGGGGGCGACCAGCCGACGGTCTGTTCCAGTACGAGCTGGGCACGTGGCGCATCGCGCTACCGGGGCCAGCCCAGTAAGTCCAGGAAGAGAACGGCGACGTCGCGGTCGAATACGCGCGTACACGAGGGGGCAGGCGAGGCCAGTAGACAACGACACTGAACACGCAGCCAGCGTGAGCTTCACCGTTAGTGAAGTAAATCGTTCGGTGTCGGTCCGAAGACTTCAATTGCCGATCACGTTTACGCGAATAGCTAGAGCACGGAGCGCGGCCAAGCCAACCAGCTGGGGTCGCGCTCCTGCCATGTATCCACGCAGTAAGAATGGCAACTATGAGCGCCCCAAAGCCACTCCTGCCGACGAGATACGCAATCGCTTTGGGCGTGCTCTCTGGGCTAGCTGCCCTGTTGGCCTTTCCCCGCTTCAATCTCTGGTTCACAGCGCCCATCGCTGTAGCCGCATTGTGTGTGGCCACCTACGGTCAACGCCCACGTGTCGCGGCGGCCGCTGGGTTCGGACACGGCGCGGGACTTTTCGTCCCGATACTGCATTGGACAGGCCTATATGTGGGAGCGTTTCCATGGCTCACCCTGGCCGCGGTCCAAGCCCTCTACTTCCTCCCACTAGGCATGGCACTCGCGTTCACAACTCATCGGATCAAACGCTGGCTTATACCGCCGGCTGTGGCCACGTTGTGGCTCCTGCAAGAAGCGATACGAGGACGCGCCCCCTTCGGGGGATTTCCGTGGGCCAAACTCGCGTTCAGCCAAGCTGATGCGCCCACCCTCAACTGGGCATCTATCGGGGGAGCGCCATTGGTGAGCGCGATCGTCGCTTTCGTAGGCGGCGCTCTATTTCTCGCCCTGCTATATGCACCGGACAAGCACTGCGCATTCACCACAGCGGCGACCCTAGGGGCTCTGGGACTCATGGGGGTAGGCGCGCTCGTCCCACTAGATCAGCCTGATGGAAAACAACTGACGGTCGCGGTGGTGCAAGGGAACGTGCCGCGCGCCGGTTTGGAGTTCAACGCACAACGTCAGGCCGTGTTGAACAACCATATTCAGGGCACCCTTGATCTGGCCGAGGAAGTCCGCCAAGGGAAGCACCCGCAACCAGACATTGTTATTTGGCCAGAGAACGCATCCGATATCGACCCACTCATTGATGAACAAGCCGGTGCGATGATCACCAACGCGGCTCAGATGGTAAAAGCGCCAATTTTGGTGGGTGCCGTGCTCGATGGCCCCGGAAGCCGCATTCGCAACGCGGGCATTGTGTGGTCACCTGAGACTGGGCCCGGGCAGACCTACATCAAACAGCATCCAGTGCCCTTCGCCGAATACGTGCCCTACCGCAAACAACTGCGGTACATCACCAAGAAAGTCGACTTGGTGCGCAGGGACTTTGTTCCCGGCACTTCGTCAGGGGTGCTCCGTATTGGTGATGCGCGCATCGGCGATGTCATCTGCTTTGAGGTCGCCTATGACGGCTTGGTCGCGCAAACAGTGCAAGAAGGGGCCCAACTGTTGGTCGTTCAAACCAACAACGCCACATTCGGCCGCTCTGCCGAAAGTGCGCAGCAGCTGGCCATGGTCCGGCTGCGGGCGGTGGAACACGGGCGCTATTCGATCATGGCCTCGACCACGGGCACCTCGGCGATCGTGAACGCTGAAGGCGAAGTTGAGCAGTCGACACCGCTATTCACCGCCCGAATATTGACCGCTACCGTGCGGTTGAGCGACCAAAGTACCATTGCGACCAGGTTTGGCCTCTGGCAAGAAATGCTGTGGTGTGCTGGGGCGGTTGTGGTGCTGGGCTATGCCGTGTGGAGGCGTCAGATCGGCCGGTAGGCTCATGTCATGCGGGTTTTTGCAGTGATCGTCGTACTGTTCTTGGTCGGCGCGATCCTCGATTTGGCCTTGCTGGTGTATATCGCTAGCCAGACAAGTGCCGTGGTGGTGGCGTTGTGGATCCTAGGTGCCGCGCTGTTGGGCTCTTGGTTGATGAAACGGCAAGGCCGGCGCGCGTGGCGGGCGGTGCGGGAAGCCGTTAACGCCGGGCAATTGCCAGCGAAAGAAGCGATCGCGGCGCTGCTGATCTACGTTGGTGGGCTCGCGCTCATGTTCCCCGGGCCACTTTCAGATGTGGTGGGGCTGCTGCTGATGGTGCCGTTGGTGCGTCGGGCCGCCGCCGGGGGCGTCGCCTGGATGTTTATGCGCCGGGTGCCCATGCCTATGCCACCGAGTGGGCACACGATTCGAGTTGATTCAGATCGGGATCCCACTGCCCGCCCGGCACCTGGCAAGGTGATCGAGGGGACAGTGGCCGAACCCGACCGTTGAGGGCTACTTCGTTCCGCGCCGGGTGCGAAGTAGTTCCAAGCGTTCTTCTAGAACATCTTCTAGTTCATCGGTGCTTCGGCGCTCCAGAAGCATGTCCCAGTGGGTGCGCGGCGGCTTAATTTTCTTTTCCTCTGGACGTTCCCCGTCCACGATCCGCGCCACGCTGCCGTCAAAACGGCATTCCCAGGTGGGTGGCACCTCCGCGTCGGCCGCGAAAGGCACCGAAAATCGGTGACCCTGTGGGCAGGCGTATTCCCGCTCCTGCCTGGCCACTAGCTCGGTGTTTCGTTCCGTTTCATAACTGACAGCTCCTAGTCGGCTGCCACGCAAAGTACGTTCGGCCATGTTGCTCCCCTCCCGCCGCTGGTTGTCGTCGCACCGGCCGGTTTGATAACAATGCCCGCCCAGTGGGCAACCCTAGTGACAACATCGGCTGATACCGACCTATTCCTTAGGTCCTGAGAATTATGCCGGTATGAAGCACCGACTAGTTAATAGTTAACACCTATTGCGTGCGCGTGGCGGGAGCGGTCTACCCGAATGCCCTAGCCCTGGGTCGCCCAACGGTATCGTTACGGCACCCAGTACGTATAAAACCGGGCGGCATATACGGACTGTGTTGCTTTAAGGTACAACGCGCAACCCCGATACCTGCCTGCCTGCGAAGGGAATCATGACCAGTAACGTGGAAACGGTGGCCCCCCATCCCGCCGCCGTGGAACTTCCAGAACCGTGGCGCTCAGCTGCCGTCACCGTGGTGATTCCCACCTACAACGAAGCGGCCAACCTTCCCAATGCCATCGCCGCCCTGATGGCATTGCCACTGCCCGGACTCAGAGTCTTGGTCGCAGATGACAATAGCCCTGATGGCACCGGAAAAATCGCCGACGAGCTCGCCGAAAAATACGGTGAGAACCGAATCGTGCCCTTGCACCGCACTGGCCCCAAAGGCCTCGGCCGTGCCTATATCGAAGGCATCGATGAGGCTCTCAAACTCGGCGCCGAATTCATTGTGCAAATGGACGCCGATTTGTCACATCCACCCGAGGCCATTCCGGGCATGTTGGGCGTGATGTTTTCGACCAACGCGGATGTCGTCGTGGGCAGCAGATACGTGACCGGGGGACAGCTGGACTCCAGCTGGGGAAAACGACGTCGCGCGCTATCGGCCTGGGCTAACTTTTATGTCCGCACCGTCACTGGAATGCGCATTCGAGATGTCACCGCCGGCTTCAAAATTTGGTCCCGGCAAACCTTGCTGGATCTTTCCCTGCAAACCTTGCACAGCAATGGCTACAGTTTCCAGGTGGAAATGCACTACCGGGCGACGCTGTGGGGCAAGCGCATCCTGGAAGTGCCGATCAAGTTTCAAGACCGGGAAGCCGGCGCATCCAAAATGAGTGTGGCCGTGCAGCTCGAATCGGCAGTCATGCCATTTAAGCTCCGGTGGCAAAACCGAGATTTCAAGCAAAAATAGTGAGAACCCTGCGGAAATGACCGGCACCGAACGTCGTTAATCTGCCGCACAGTATCGTGTCTGATCGGACAACCGGACGCCACAAGAAGGGGAGAGCCGCAACATATGCGTGCGCTATCAATCGACTTCGGGACGTCTAACACCGTCGCCATTGTTGGTAACAACGGCAGTGCCCCACGTCCGCTGCTGTTCGACGGCTCACCCATGCTGCCCTCAGCTGTCTATCTGGAAACAACCGGCGCGATGCTCGTCGGTCGCGACGCCGAACGCAACGCTCGAGTAGACCCCACTCGTTTTGAACCCAACCCGAAACGCCGCATCGATGACGGCGTAGTGTTTTTGGGCGATCAGGAATTAGCCGCCACCGCACTGATTTCTCAAGTGTTGACCCGAGTTGCCACCGAAGCGCGGCGCCAACTGGGCGGCAACCCCGCCCAAGTGCGCATGACCCACCCAGCTAGATGGGGCGAACATCGACGCCAAGCGCTGCTACAGGCCGCCAAAGCAGCCGGGCTTCCGCAACCGCAGCTCATCGCTGAACCAGTGGCCGCCGCCTCCTACTTCACCGCGATGCTGGGAACTCAGGTCGCCCAAGGCCACGCCATGGGCATCTACGACCTGGGCGGCGGCACCTTCGATGCCACCGTTGTCCGTCGCACCCCGCAGGGATTCGAAGTGCTCGCCGAAGGCGGGCTCCCCGATGTCGGTGGCTTGGACTTTGACCACGCCATCATCGAGCACCTTGGCAAAATCTATTCCGCCTCCCACAGCGACCAGTGGGAACGGCTCATGTCTCCCACCGATGGGGCGGACCGTAGATATCGCAGAATGCTGTGGGAAGACGCGCGAGGCACCAAAGAGATGCTGTCTCGCGCCTCACAAGCCGACATTCACCTGCCAGCCCTGGAAGTAGACGCGCACCTCACCCGTGACGAGCTAGAAAACCTGATCAAGCCGATGCTGGAACGCACCGTCTTGTGTCTGCAAAGCACCATCGAAGCCGCGCGGCTCGCGCCCCGTGAGCTAGTGGGCATTTTCCTGGTGGGCGGTTCAAGCCGTATCCCACTGGCGGCGGCGACCATCCACTCGCAACTGGGGGTTGCTCCCACAACGCTGGAGCAGCCCGAAACCGTTGTCGCCGAGGGCGCTCTGCGGATGGGTGGCGGGGTTCCCAGAACTCAGGCGAATCCAGCCCCAGTGTCTGGACCCGGGCAAGCCTCGGCGCCGCCCATGCAGCAGCGTCCGCCGGTTTCCCCGCCGCCCATGCAAGCCCCACGACCACCCGTACACAATCCACGACCCACCCCAGCACCACCACGGCAAGCCCCGCCAGCCACACCCCGCCCACCTGTGCAGCAGCGCCCTATTGCGCCTCGCCCCGTGCCGCGTCCACCAGCGCGGCAAAGCCAACCTCAAAACAAGACCGAACCCGCCGTCATTTTCGGCGCAATCGTCGCCGCCGTGCTGTTCGTCGTACTGATCGTTGTGGTGGTATTCGCAGCGAAATAGCTAGCCGAGCCAATGGTGCGACAGAGCGGACAACGCCGGATCATCGGATGCCCGCAAAGCCTGAGCATCGGAATATTGCTCATCCGACAAACTGTTGAGCAGCTCCGCCTCACTTGCCATTGGAATATCAAAAACTTCCGAGGGGGCATCGCCAATAAAGGACGCATCTGACCACGGTGCACCATCGGCAGGCGTTGGAAGCTGATCGTGCATCAAATCAATAGGCTCGAACACCGGAACGGGTTCATCGAAATCGACCGCGTCAACCAGCGCATACTGTGACTCTTCTGATGACGTCAGCGTCTCGTGCACCTCGTCGAAAGATGGCGGCTCGTCCGACAAATCGGCATCCAAGTTCAACGCCTCAACCTCGGCTGCGGAGCTTTCCACCTCCCAAGGCTGGTCAGCCTCCGAAAAATCCACGTCGGGAGCGTCATACAGCTCGGCATCTTCTGGACCCAGTTCTGAGTCCAGTTCAGTGTCCGGGCCCAGATCGTCATCGGGCAGGTCAGGCAGTTCCGGATCCACCACGTCCACCTCCCGCGCCCGCGGCTTGTGCTTGCGCCAAGTTGCGAGCCTTGTTGAGTACTTCATCGAGTTGTTTCACTCGAGATCTGATGGCATCACGGTCGGCCTGTAGAGCGGCCTTTCGTTTCTGACGAGCGGCTTTGTCATCGGCCAACGATTTGTCGATCCCCGCAATCTGTTGATCGAGCTGTTGTACGCGGCGTTCTACGGCCTCATCCAATGCCACCGCGAGCGCATATTCCAGTTCGGTGAAACGGTGCGCGATTTCGTCGGACAGCGACGCCCGTGCTTCAGAGAGCACTTCTTTGAGCCAAATTTTTGCGCCTTGCCGATCCGCGCTGGTTTTGCGCCGCCACAGCATGAACGCCGCAGCCGCTAGGCCGACTCCGATGCCCACGACCGGGATCGCTAGTCCGGCCACGGCCCCGGAAGAACCCAGGGCCGCCGATACACCCATGGATGCGCCGCGCCCGGCCATCATGCTCATACCGCCGGCGCCCATCAGTGCCATGACTTGGTCCCCGCCGGCATCGCGCTGCGGTTTAGAGCCCACGGCGCTGCGCAGGCGAGCGTTGAGCTGCGAAAGCACCATGCGCAGTTCGTGGTCGGTGAACACCTCGGCGAGCACTCGTTGGCCGATGCCGCGAAATCTGTGTTCGAGCTCTGCGGATAGGCGGAGCGACAGACCTTGCATCACCCGGTCGAGTTCGTAGGGCAGCGCTTTGACGCGATCAGTGGGAGCCTTTTCGATGATCGTTAGATATTGATCTTGTACCTGTTGGATTTGGGCTCGAAGCGCCGCTGTCGCGTCGGTGCGGGCCCGACGGGTTTCGGTGGACAGGGTGAGCGTCCAGGTGCGGGCGTCCTTGCGCTTACGGTTTGCGAACGCGGCGCGTTCTTCTTTGAGTTGAGCCAGAGTTTGCGGATCTGGGTCAGTCGCACGCATTCGGTCGGTGAGCGAGGTGTCGGCTAGGACCAGCTCGGTGCGAACGGCCCGAAGTAGGTTCCCAAAGTGCAGCAGCTCGGCTTGGTCGGCGATGATGCGTTTGAGCGATAGCCGCAGTTCACCTACTCGGGCTTCTTTGCGGAGTTCTTTTGCCGCTCCTGGTTCGTTGATGGTGTCGGCGAGTTCAGTGAGCCGGGCCGATACCGGGAAAAATGGGGCGGAGGCGAAGCGAGGCGCATGCGCTTGCAGTAGTGCCTGGTTGTCATCTAGAACAGTGCGCCAACCCGGGTAAGCGTCGATCTTGGTGAGCGCGAACAGGACACAGTTCACCCGTTTACTGGCTTCGGAGAGGAAGTCAAGTTCGGGTTTTGAGAATGGTGATGAGGCGTCCACGACAAATAGCAATGCGGTTGCCTCTGACACGGCTTCTAGTGCGATTTCGCCGTGCAAACTGTCCAGACCACCCACGCCGGGGGTGTCGATTACGTTCACGTATTGCAGTAGTGCTGAAGGTGTGTAGATCTCTACGTTGCGTGGGGGACGAGCGCCTTCGGGCAGCGAGCCCATCACCGTGCCCCAGTCGCGCAGTTGACTGGCTTGCAACGCGACAGGGCCTTGATCACCAACGAATGCGCGGGCGAACGTTTGCGGGCCGTGCCTGAACTCCAAGTAGGCGCTTGTGCACACAGCGGCATCAACTGGTGACAGATTAGGGGTGCGAAGTAGGGCGTTCACCAGGGAGCTTTTGCCGCGTTTCGTCTCGCCCACCACCGCGACCGTGGGAAACCTTCGAGGCTGTCGCCGCACCGCGTCCAGATCGGAGGCCGCGTCAGGGTCAATGCGGCGCAGGTGCCCAAGACCGGCGTTGGTTGCTTCATCGAGGGCGTTGCGCAATGCGTCGAGTGCCGGGCGGGCGGCTGGTTTGGCTGGCGCTGGGGCGGGGGAGGGAGTCGTCATGAGTTCTGCACCCGGTACACGGTGACAACTGGCGCCCGCAATATGGTGCCTTGGTCGCTGTAACCCACTGTTTCTACTGCCGCGATGGTGCCGTTGAGGTTGGCATCAGAGGTCGCGACGAACCCGCCGGCTTCGTGTTGGGCTGGATCAAACGTAACGCCCGCGGGCGACAGTTCGGTCACACCAACTGATCGCAGTGCGGTGCCGACCCGTTCGGCGATTGCGGGGCTGGTAGCCCGATCGCGCACGTAAATGAGTGTCTCAACGAGCGAGCGCCGCTGCTGTTCGGCTTGACCATCGGAGGGGCTCGGCGCCGCGGGAGCGGGAACGGGGTAGGAAGCCGCTGCCACTGGGGCGTGAGCGGTGGCATCAGCTGCGTTAGCCGATGAGCGCGCGCCGATCAGGATAAATACCACCAGACCGCTCAGGAGCGCGCCACCGAAACCGAGGGCGGCCGCGGGGAATGAGAAGGATTCCTCGCATTTTACGTCCTCGTCATCAGCGAGTGTGCTCGCTCCGGCGCCCCCGCCATTGTCATTTGGGAAAATGTTGCGGGTTGGCACTGAGGTTGGTTCTTGAGAGTCTTTGTTGCGTTCTTCGTTGGCGTCGTCTTGGTTTTTCTTCTGCTGCTCTTCAGCATCACGATTTTCGCCGGAGTCGATCTGTTCGGTGTCGTCTCGAACGGTGGAGCTGCAATCGGAACTGGCACCGACAAAGCCAGTGAATAGCCCGGTCAGCACGGCCACCAGCACGGTGACTCCTAAAGCGACGGTGCGCAAGCTTCGGGTGGTCATCGCATGTACTCCCTTGTCATCATGGGCTGATTCATTGGTGGGCTCTTCAAGCGTTGTGCGAGCAAGTAATAGCCGCGATGGATCACATCTGCGATGCGTGATTGCGCGGGATTCGCCCCTGATACCGCAAAGGCACGCCAGCGGCTCGCCGCTTGCAATGCCGCGTGTTCCAATGCCTGCGGTGGTGCGTTCTCCATATTGAGAATCCAGGCCGCGTTGTTGGACAGCGCCAATCGGCTCACTTCGGTTTCCATGTCGGCTGGCAAGGCGACAGCACCGGTGGCCACCTGTTGCGCGGCCTCAATCAAACGCAACTGATGGTATTCGGGTTGACGCAAAACCTGTTCGGTGGCGCTGCGCAAATATTCGCGTTCCCCGGGATGGCCGGATCGAGCCGCGATCGCCTCCAGTTGAGATAGCGCCCAACCAGCCTTAATCGCATCGGCGCGGTGCCGCAGTGCCTGGTCGATGGTTTGCCGGACACGAGGGAAACCGGAAGCCAAGTGCAGGCGTCGCACCAGCTCACTGGTGCCTAGCGATGGCTCATTGTCGAATTGCGCCATCGCGAACTGAATGCCATACAAGTCAAGTAGTTCAACGAGTCGGGCGCGCTGTTCGGAGTCAACTGGCGCTTGGCGCGCTTTGAATAGATCCGCCGAAGCGGTCAGCACCGTGCGTTCGCTTGCCGACAGCGCGGCTAGTGAACGCAGCGCTTCACAGTCAGCCGCGGTGAGTCGGCCAGCCTCGGTGGTTTCGGCGAGCAACCCGATCACCGGCACCACATCGGCGACCTGCCGACGCAAAGCGGTCGCCATATCGGCTGCCAGGGGACCAGCTGTGGGCCAGGGGTCACCGCCGGCAACGGTTTTGTCAGCTTTGTTGAAGAGCCCGATGGAGTTGATAGGGTTCGCTGACCAACGCGCGGACATGGAACGAAATGCTTCCAACGCGGCCACGTCGTCGGTGCGCGCCGATTGGGTGAATACGTAAATGATTGCTTCGGCGCCGCTGATCGCGTTTTCCGAGTCGCTGTCGGCCCGACCGTCGGCGGTGTCCCCATCGAACAGAAAAGCCTGTGTTCCGGCGCTGATTTGCGTGTTGGTGGAGCTCAGGCCTGGTGTGTCGATGACTGTCATTTCGCGGAGACGATCTGTGGTCAAAGAAACGTCAACATGCGAGATTTCCGGGCGCGGCACTCCCAGCCGCTGCGGAATCATGCCATGTGGATCCAGCGGGAGGCTGGCTGGTGGGCCAGCCCGCCGGGCCACGTCGACACGGTCAGCGGTGCCGTAACGAAATTGGGTGACGACACGGGTACATTCACCAACTTCGGTGGGGGCCACCCGCCGTCCGATCAGGGCGTTTACCAGTGTTGATTTACCGGCTTTTAGTCGGCCGGCGATAGCGACCCGCAGAGGTTCGCCCAATCGCCGACTGACTTCACCCACCGAGGCGCGAGTGGTGCCACCGAGCCGGTAGCTGACCTCGTTACAGAGGGCAGCCACCCGCGCGCTCAGCGGTCCTGCGGTCATGGTTTGTGTTTGCCTTACTTCGAGGTGACACTGCCGTCATGGTTGATCGCGGCCTGCGCGTCCATCGTGCCGTCGTTGTCTACATCCAGCAGCGCGGTGTCTGGCAGTCCGTCACCGTCGTTGTCGGAAGCGATCGCGTCCGTGTCGCCGTCACCGTCGGTGTCAACTTCGAAGGTTTCGAAAACGCCGTCGCGGTTAATGTCCGATGCCGAAACGTCGGTGTACCCGTCACCGTCAGTGTCCACCAATGCGGTGTCAGCAACCAAATCGCCATCGGTGTCTACCAATGCGGTGTCCAAGTTGCCATCGCCGGTGGTGTCGGCCAGCAGGGTGTCGGTAACGCCGTCTCCGTCGGTGTCGATGTAGGCGGTGTCGGTGTGGTTGTCTCCGTCGGTGTCGAGGTACACCGACTCGGCGGAACCATCGTTGTCAGCGTCGATGAAAGCCGTCTGGCTGCCATCGGAGTTCTGCACGATGTAGCCGTCGTAGTTGCCGTCACCATCAACATCTACGCTCAGAGGTGGCTCGGTGGGAGCGTATTCGGGATCCACAGAAGGTGTGGTGGGCTCGTCAAGCTCCGCGCTGGAGTCGGCGTAGCTGTCGGTCGAGGGCTCCTCGCTGGAGTTCTCGGGGGTTTCGTACGTGTCATCGACGCTGGTGTCGGCATCGACCTGGGCGTCGATCTCGCTGGTGCCGAACTCGTTCATGGCGGGCCCTTCTAGGAAACAGGTGATGTCTGTCATCTACACCCACGACACTAGGAATATCCTGCGCTCACACCATCCCTGTTTTGTGCCACACCTGAAAGAGCCTAGTCCGATGCGGCAAACTGGGATATACGCGGCGGAGCCTGGAAACAGGTGGCGTTGGTGCACGTAGTGACAGCAAGAACGAGCAGAGGGGGGCAGCGAATTGATCGCTGACCTGCAGGTCCTAGCTGAGACCTTCGCCACACCATCAGAACAAAACGGACTTTTAGTTCTCTCTGGTGCACCTGGCTGCGGTCGCAGTCATACGTTGAAAGATCTCGCGGCAATCCATCCCGGGCCTCATTTTTGGGGCGGCGGATTAGCCGCACTGCGTCACACCCCCGGCGTCGCGCTCGCCCGAGCCGTGCGGGCGCCCATCCCAGAACACGACCGCGCCTTGGTCATCGAAGCGGTGCGTGCCCGAGTGGGCTCCGGCCTTTTATTGCTAGATGACCTTCACTGGGCTGACTCACTCACTCTCGAAGTACTCCCAGAACTCAGCAAACATTGCAAAATCATCGCCACGATTCGCACACCAAGCGGGCTGAACCCCGCCACCGAAGAAGCACTCCGCGCCGCTGGGCAATGGGCAACGGTACCCGCACTGGACGAAGAAGCAGCGAACACGCTCGCGCAAGACCTCAACCCACGTCTCAGCCCAGACAAACTACGAGAACTCATTACCCGCAGTGGGGGATCACCCCTTGCTCTGCGAGCCCTACTCGCAACCGAAAACCCACCAAACAGCGAGATTCCAGCGCAAATGCAAGCCGCTCACGCGGTCGCCGAAGCAGTCGCCCACCTGAGCCGTGCCGCACGAACCGCGCTCGCAGTGCTGGGACTACTAGGACGCCCAGTGCGGCCCGAAATGCTCGGCCCAGGCATCGCCGAACTCATCGAACAACACTGGGCCGAACACACCGAAGAACTCGTCGGCCCGATCTCACCGTATTTCGCCCAAGTCGCCGCCAGCGCGATCCCGCCAAACGAACGCACACTCCTGCACGCCCGCATCGCCGAACAAACAAACAGCATCACCCTGATCGAAGCCGCGCAACACTGGATCGCCGCCGGAAACAGCGAAAAAGCGCACCGCGTCGCCCTCACCGCCGCGCAACGCACCTCAAATGTCACCGAACAAGCCACGGCGCTAGCCCTGGCCGCGCAAACGCCGCACGCCAACAACGATGAACGCATCGCCGCGGCCCGCGCCGCCTTGCGCGCTGGCCGACCGCAAAGTTCACTGCGTCTACTTCCCGCAGGCGAAGAACCCCTCCTGCGGGCACAAGCCCACCTGCAGCTCGGGCAGATCTCACAGGTGCGAGACCTGGTAAGCCAGCAAGAAGTTCTCGATGACGATTGGGCCCGAGTATGGGCCCTAGCCGCCTACCAGAGCGGCACAGCGGCGCTACGGGAACGTGACTTGGCTCCAACCCATCCAGCTCTCGCTCACGCCGTCATAGCCGCGGGGGACCGCACTCCAGGCTGGGTAGAACAACTCGCGCGCGCCAGCGATGACGCAGAGGCCACCGATCAATGGTGGGGCGGTTGGCTCCTCGTCACCGCGCTCTGCGCGGACGGCGACACCGCTCGCGCCGACAAATACGCCCAGCACTATGCCCAATCATGTGCCAACGTGGGCGCCTACAGCTGGCACACCAGATTTCTGGCCGTTCAACTATGGTGCGCCGCACTACTTGGCGGCACGGCCGAAACGAATCTAGACACCGTCATCAGTCGGGCCCTGGAACTCACCGACCGGGCACTGCCGCCACAAGCCATGTCATATGCCTTCGCCGCGGCCTGTCTTAGCTTGGCCGACACCGGCGGCCTTGCCATAGCTCGTGACCGACTCGCCAAAGCTTCAGCGGACGTGCGTCGGCACCCCTTCGTCGCATGGGTGGACGCTGAAGCCGCCTGGCTCGACGGGCAAGCCGAAAGGGCGCTGGCACCAGATCAAGCCACCGATTTCGCCAGCGGTCTTCGGCACCTCACCGCCCAATGGGCCGCCCACGACTTAGGAATGGTGGTAGATCCCGGCACTAAAACCACAGATTCGGCGAATCCGGCCACCCTCACCTTGCAAGCTTGGCCGCCCGCCGAACTCAGCGATGATGACGCGGATGAGATCGCGAACGCCTTTATCGCCGCCGCGCCAAACTGGCGGAGCGCGGCACTGCGCGAAGAAATACGGTGCTTGCTCGCCGCCGGAGTGTGGGGGAGAGCGCAAAGCCAAAGCGGAGATTCTACTATGCCGGGCTTGGAGGCGCTGCTAACTGCGGAGAAACAGGCCGCCGACGCTGGCTTGGTGGTACTACTGGGCCGAGTGCGTCGCGCCTTGCGGCGTTATGCGGTCAGGCGAGAAGGTCCAGACCGCAGAATAGGTACCGGTCTAACCGCACGGGAGCGCGAAGTGCTAGAGCTAGTCGGGGCGGGTGAACCCACTCGCCGTATAGCTGGACGGTTGGGAATTTCTCGCATGACGGTGGAAACCCACGTGCGAGCTGGAATGCGCAAACTCGGTGCCCGTACTCGTACGGAAGCCGCGGCTCTGCTTTTTGCCCGGTCACCCGAAACCGCGGGGGATAGACAGTGATCGCCCCGCTCGTGCTGGTGCGCACGCCCGAGACTGTGCCTGGTTTAGCTCGCAGGCTGGCCCGTGAGGGCTGGAACGTGCGGGAAGGTTTTGTTGTCCCCGCGCAACCTTGGGACTTAGCCCGGCAACGTTTGGTGCTGGTTGGCGCTGCTCGTAACACGGATGAATGCGCGGCCGCCGTGTTGGCTGCCGCCCGAGGCGCGGGCGTCGTCGTTTTCGCCGCGGACAACACCACCATGATGACTTTGCACGCCGATCTGGCCCGTGTCGGCCCCGTCACGGTAGATGAACTTCCTGAACCAGATAGTGATGGACTACCAATCACCGATGAGCAGCGAGCGCTTCTAGAACGTTTGGCTAATGGTGAGTCCATCAGCGTCGCGGCGAACGCCGAGTTTTTGTCACTGCGCACCGCGAATCGACGTCTAGCGCAAGCCAGAGTCGCTCTGGGTGTGAGAACGACGCGGGAAGCGGTGTTGACGTACGTCCGCGAGCGCGATTCGAGCTAGCTTTCCGCGACAAGTGCCCGCGCGGTGGACAGCGGCCTGGAGTGATCTATGTGTGCGGGCAAGCCTGGTTCGGCCACGCGCAAAGCGGCGAGATCTTCCCGTATGCGGTGCATGACGTGGTTTGCCGCTAGTTGCGGGCTGGGGTAGCGGCGCAATTCACTTGCGGTGATGGGTTTCCCGAAATGTACGTGCACCGTGGGGCGTCGCCACAGCGCGCTCAAAAGTCGACGGATGGATGCCCCAACGCCGTGGTAGACGACCATTTCGTGAGCGCCCCATTGGCTGACGGGTATGACAGCGGCATCAGTGGCGAAGGCGAGGCGAGCGACGCCGGTCTTCGGGCGTTCTGGCCAGCCACCGGGATCCAAGGTGATTCGTCCCTCGGGATAGACGGCGACCATCGCACCGGCGCGCAGCGCCGTGACGGCGTGGTCGAGGGCGGCGACGCCGCCATTTTTCCGGTCTACCGCGATGTGGCCGCAGGAGCGAAGCACGGCACCCACCAAAGGCGCACGTAAGACCCCGGCGGTTGTCAGAATTCTGGGTCGATAGCCGCGCCGTCCACATGCCGCCGTGAGTGCCACCGGGTCAAAAAGCCCGATGTGGTTGCCGGCGAGAATAAGCGGCTTATTGACAAGGTTCGGTGGGATCGTTCCGGTGATTCGAAGTCGGCACAGCAGGGGAATGCACCAGCGTGCCAGCATCAGCAGGATGCGCCACAAGGTGGGCGCGCGCCAGGAGGAGGACATCGGTCTTATCGTACTGTTGTTCTTGGCTGAAAAATTTGGGTCCCAATAGCAGCAAGAGTAAGAAGATACTGCGATATTTGCATTAATTGATCCTTACAGCCTTTTTCTTCGATCACTTGAGTGCGACTTGATCACAAAATCGCTCAATGCCGGGGTGTTTCTTAGCTATATCTCAGGTTCATGCGGCAATGTGGTTCCGTGTCGACAACAATGCCGCCTTCAAATCAGTCGCGGGGGGCACGTATAGCCTCGGCATGGCAGCGGTTTCCGCGCCGTGCGCTTGCCATCGAGGTCGCTGTGGTTCTAGGCCTGTTCGGTGTTTACCGCATGGGCCGGCACATGATAGATGGCCAGGTCAGCGAGGCGATGCGAAATGCCCAACATATTTGGCGGGCTGAAAGATTCTTGAGTTTGCCGAATGAGGAATCAATACAAACGTGGGCTCTCAGTTTTGACCACGTGGCTAAGCTCGCGAATATTTACTATCTGAGTGTGCATTTTCCGGCGACCGGTTTGATGCTCATTTGGCTGTTTTTGCAGCACCGTAGTTTTTATGGGCGGATCAGAACTGAATTGGCAATTTTGACGGGCTTGGGGCTCGTCATTCACATGTTGTATCCGCTGGCACCACCGCGATTGGTGCCAGGCGTCGAAATGACGGACACGATGAATGTTGTCGGACCTTCGGCGTATCCCGGCGGGACTGATGATGGGGTCGCCAATCAATTCGCGGCCATGCCGTCGCTTCACATTGGCTGGGCGGTGGTGGTTGCCTTGGCCATCTTCCGTGTTGTGCCAAGTCCGTGGCGTTGGTTGGCGTGGCTGCATCCCACGATCACGACGATTGTGGTGGTGATTACCGCAAACCATTATTGGCTTGATGGTCTCGTGGCTTTGGCGTTGCTACTGCTGTCAATTGGAACGGTACAAATCAGCGGTAGGCTTCGGAAACGCTATTTTGATAACCGTCCACCTGAGGTTGCTGAAACTGTGCATATGAGCGAGCAAGTAGAGGCAATGGCCGGTGGAAGGCCGCGTTGACTTAGGGCTTCCCAGCCGCTGAGGTTAAGTCGATAATCCACATTATGTTAACTAGCGACTGAAGCAGGCGTGCCCGACCTGCGGAAACTCTCGCTGCACATCCTTGCGCGACCGGGATCTATCACAAAGGGCCGTTTATGCGAGTTTCCTAGCGTCGTACCCGAAATATGTTTGGCTGACTGCCCGCCTCTATGAGCCTGTCCTCTGCATTTCCTCGTTGACGACTGAGCCAATTGTGAACAGCCCCAGGGGCATCGATTTGTTCTGGCGAGCTTTTTTCTAGTGCGTGGATTTGAAGGTTTGTAGATGCGGCGTCTCGTACCGCGCTTTGCGCCTCGAGATATTGACTCCATTTGCTGCTGGCAACAGCAGGCAGGGCGGGAAAGTTACGAGCAAGGAAAGTATCGGGATCCTCCGGCGATTCAATATCGTGCAACACGTTTCTATAGCTGGCCATACGAGAGTGATATGAGCCAGTTTGACCTTTCTGGCCGAAGAGATTCGTGAGCCATTCCGCACTAGCTCGTTGCAGGGACGGTGACCCGCGGTGTGTACCGGCATGCCAGGCCGCGTGGACCTCGTTCGCGAGAACCGCGAGCTCCCTGCGCAGATATTCCAAATCAGCTATTCGGGTCGAGCTATCGAAGTACGCCTCAAGGTCAGAGCCTTCTTCAGGTCGGCCATATGCCTGCAAAGTATCTAGAATTTCCTCTTGCAAGGATTCAATTTCTTCCGCAACGCTATCGATTCCATCTATCAGTTCTGGATTTTGAGCGCGCGCCTGTTTGTTAAGACCGAGCCGGAGTCCTTGGGTCATGCGTTTAACGAAGTACTGGCTTTGCGGCCGGTGCGGCATTTCCGGTGGAGCAGCATCGTAAGGCTCCCCCACAAATGGGGCTATGTCAGATTCGAATGCGACATTGATACTCGCCTCGAGTTCCCTTTTGGCGGCTAGTTCAAGGCGCGCCTTTTTGCTGTACAGGGGTGCGGATTTTTGCACCAACGCCTTAACGATTCTCCTGGTCAAATACAACATGATGTCATCCAGATTTGCCGTGGGTGAACAGATCCATTGAAGCACGGGCGGGGCGCTCTATTCGACCAGACGAACGGGCGATATTTGGTTTCCGCAGAAGTAAGACACCATAGGCGCTGCCCCGAACGCGCACCTCATTCTTTATCCGCACTCTCGACGGATGTATCTGCATGAAGACAGGAATGCGATGGTGGGCCACCTCCACAGTACGAGGTGGCCCACCATTTCAAACATAGATGGACTAGCTGCAGGCAACCCAGCCGCTGGAGCCTAGGTAGTCTCTGCTTGAGGTGACAATGCTGCCCCAGTACTTGACGCACTGGTTCGGGGCACTCAAGTAAATCGGGCCAGCGTAGGTCTTGAAGCTGCCACTTTGGTGCTTAGAGGCGTAGTCGCTCTGTCGCTCCATGTTGATCGAAGTTGTGTGGTAGGAGCCTGCCGTGCTGTTCTTAACGTTGACCGCACAGTTGTAGCCGCCGGCGTAGAGCAAATACATGGTGCCGGCCGTGCTCAAAGCTGTCTTATGCACGACGGAATATCCGCTTCCACACGCGCCTCTGGCTATGGATTGCATTTGTGAATCGGTGAGCGCGTAAGCGGGTTGGGCACCTAATACCCCCGCCCCCGAGAGCACTGTTGTGATGGCGACAGCTAGTCCAAGTAAGCGTTGTTTCATTTTCATCGGAGAACCTTCCGCTCAACTTAAGTGATAGCCATCACAGTGGTCCCCGCGCTATCGAACCGTCAAGCGCGTGCCAAATAACCGTTTACTTTTGTTCTAGTCGTGTTTAAGTGCTGCCGAAAAAATCGGGATAAACAGTTGCCTAAATATGGGCAATCGCGTCATTTAAAGCGGGCGTCTATATCGGAGTAACGTCCGAACTAAATCGGGTCAAAGATCGGATATGTAATGACCAATGAGGTCAACTCATTCCCCGCTTCGGTAGATCTCTGTATGTAGCCGGTAGCTGACTTACTGTCGGTTGGTTAGTGGGCGCGCGAAGAGACTTGTCGAAAGCCTCAGTCATTCCTAGCTCGTCAGTAATTCCAAGGTGAAATGTGTTGACCAAAACGATGTGGGTGCGTTCGTGATCGCTTGGCGCGGCCGGGGGAAATACTGCCAAAGTAGATTTTTCGACACCACGGATGCTGACACATACGGCGGAACCTCTTCATCCCGAGTGAGAATCCCCGATGAGCTGCCCAAGCGCCCCGGTATGTACTTTGGTGTTTTGCTGCCCCTATATTCGGTAATACAGCAGCCACAACGCCCCCGTCCCCCCACCATCGCTAAGCCATCGCCAGGACGGGAAATCCCCTAGTCTTGCCCATATTCATTACCGGTGAGAAGGGAACGACTAAGCGTGAGCATCGAGCCGCAGCATATTCAAGTCATCGTGCATGACTTTCTTCAACAACATCCGGCGGCATCAACCCACCTCACGCCGCTGATGTCATTGCTTGCCGCTGGCGGCGAGGTCACATCGCGTCACCACCGACCCGGGCATGTCACCTGCAGTGCGGCGGTCCTTGACCCTGACGACAATGTTCTCATGATCAAGCACAACATTTTGAACAGATGGCTACTGCCAGGCGGACATTGCGAGGAGCACGACACCACCCTGCTCGATGCCGCGCTAAGAGAGCTCACAGAGGAAACGGGTCTGCTTCCCGAGCAACTCTCCCCCAGCCTCGAGTGGGAACATGCGGTCATCGATATTGATCTACACAACGTTCCCGCTAACCCAAGCAGAAACGAACCCGCGCACTGGCATGCGGATTTTCGCCATATGTTTCGGGTAGATGCGCGCATAGACATTGATTTGCAACTGGAAGAAGTGAGCGCAGCTGCCTGGCGACCAATGCCAGACACGTGGCTGAGCCGATACTTGTGCCCCTAACCTGGAATGCGAGCGAATACCACAGTGCCGTCCAGTTCGGGCTCATGGATCGCATGTGGACGCATTCGGTTGGAAACAAACAATTCTTGAGTACTCGCAACCAGACAATCGCTGGTTTCGATCAGAATGAAGCCTCCGGGGGCTAGCCACAGTGCGGCATCGCGCAAGATACGTCGTTGAATGTCCACACCATCGACACCACCATCGAGCGCTACTCGTGCCTCATGCAAGCGAGCTTCTGGGGGTAGAAGTTCCATCGCACCACTTGGCACATAGGGAGCGTTCGCTACCAGCACGTTTATCGCATTTTCGAGCGCATGGGGCAACGGTTGATACAGGTCACCGTCGTAGATTCGCGCGTTCGAGCCAGCCAGGTTGCGGCGAGCGCAGGCGGTGGCCGCTGGATCAATGTCCACTGCGTGTACCGCGATATCGGGATGCGCACTAGCAACCGCTACGGACACCGCCGCCGAACCGCAGCACAATTCCAGGATGGTGTCCCCTTTAGCGGTGAGTTGGCTGGCATGACGTGCGAGCAGCTCCGTGCGACGCCTAGGCACGAACACTCCAGGGTCAACGGAGACACGCATGCCGGCGAATTGTGCCCAGCCAAGGATGTGTTCCAGGGGTAGCCCGGCAACTCGTTGCTGAACCATGTGTGCGAGCCGGCGCGAGTCGCTTGTTGACGCAACGAGCAGGGCCGCTTCTTCGTCCGCGAATACGCAGCCCGCGGCGCGCAGCGTGGTAGTGATAGTTGACGTTGTAGTCATGAGAGCCTCTCGGATATTCCGAGGGCGCTCTCCGCAATTTCCTTATATTGCCCTTGAGTGAGAGCGCCCGTGCTGACCTGCGGTCATGGGGGTCTCACCTCCTAAGTTGCAATGCTGAATTTCAGCGCACGGAGCCTAACACGACGTGGTCGGTTCTCGCGATGTGTGCCCTATTGAGCGGCGAGCTCTTCACCAATTGCCGCGGAGAAGGCATCGATGTCGGCTTCGGTGGTGTCAAAAGCTGTCATCCACCGCACGGCCCCGGTGTTTTCGTCCCAGGTGTAAAAGCGGAAGCGCTTTTGCAGACGTTCAGTGACAGCTTTGGGCAAAGTGGCGAACACGGCATTGGCCTGCACGGGATAGAGCACCTCCACCTGCTCGTATGCGTTGACGGCATCGCTGAGCCTTTTTGCCAGCGCGTTGGCGTGGTTGGCGCTGCGCAGCCACAGGTCTCCGGCGAGCAAGGCTTCGAATTGCACGGCCAGGAAGCGGGTTTTGGATGGCAACTGCATGGACGCTTTGTGAAGGAATTCCAAGCCTCGGGTCGCGGTGGGATTCAATACCACTATCGCTTCGGCGAGCATCAGCCCGTTTTTCGTTCCGCCGAAGGTGAGAATATCTACTCCCACATCTGTGGTGAACGCGTGAAGTGGGAGTCCCAACGTCGCAGCGGCGTTAGCCAAGCGGGCGCCATCTAGGTGGACTCGCAGGCCGTGTTCATGCGCTCGGTCACAAATCGCGGCGATTTCCTCCGGCGTGTAGCAAGTGCCTAGTTCGGTGGTCTGAGTGATCGAGACGACTTGGGGTTGGGCCCGGTGTGGGTCGCCAAAGCCCCAGGCTTGGCGGTCGATGAGTTCAGGGGTGAGTTTGCCGTTTTCCCCGGGCACGGTGAGCAGTTTGAGTCCGCCTACGCGTTCGGGCGCGCCATTCTCGTCGCAGTTAATGTGTGAGGTGTCCGCGGCGATGACGGCTCCCCACCGATCGGTAACGGCTTGAAGTGCCACAACGTTCGCGCCGGTGCCGTTGAGCACCAGGTGAGTGTGCGCCTGAGGGCCAAAGTGTTGTTTGAAAATGTCTTGCAGGTGTTCGCTGTAGGCGTCCTCACCGTAGGAGGTTTGGTGGCCGCCATTGGCCAAAGCCAGTGCTTCAAGGACTTCTGGATGCATGCCGGCGTAGTTATCGCTGGCAAAGCCCCGAAGGGTGGTGTCGTGCCGCCGTTGCGCATCGGTGGGCTGTGGGGTTTGGGGCATCAACGTCGTCATATTTCCGATGGTAATCAGGCGCTAGATGACGCCGTTTACCGGGAGGTGAGCCGTCATGAGCGCAATTTGGCCAGCAATGCGTCGCGCACCCGCGGCCACTCCTCGCCGATGACCGAGTAGACGACGGTGTCTCGGTGGGTGCCGTTGGGCAGCAGGCGATGGGAGCGAAGTAGTCCTTCCTTTTTTGCGCCAAGTCGCTCGATGGCCCGTTGCGATGTGGTGTTTCGGGCATCAGTGTGCCAGCCCACTCGCACAGCGTCGAGCTCGTCGAATGCCCGGGTGAGCAGCATAAGTTTTGCTTCGGTGTTGATGCCGGTTCGCTGTGCCGCGGGGGAAAGCCAGGTGTAGCCGATGTATAGCGAGCGATGTTCGGGTTCGATTTCGTAGTACGAGGTAGTGCCGATGGTTTTGCCGGTGGCGGTGTTTATCTGTGCCCAAGCGACGCGGTCCACCTGCGTAAGGGCCTTGTGAATCGACTCGCGCATATCTTCCACAGTTCTGGGCTGTGAGCTGCTGAGATACGTCCACATGTCTGGGTCTTGCGCGGCCTCGTGTAGCTCGTCGGCGTGCTCAAGTGAGAGCGGTTCGAGCCGCACATGGCGTCCGGTGAGGGTGGGGGCGTCAAACCAGATGTGCATGGGTCGAGCTTATGTTCCCTTTGTTGGGCTTGCCAGGTTCTTCGGCGTGGTTCGCTCCCGCATTGAATCGGTGACAAATATCGATAGCGCACAGCCGATGAGCGCTAGACAGAGCCATTGCACGCCACTGACGGCTTCTCCCCCGATGGTGATGCCGATGAGTAGCTGAAGACTGGGGTTGAGATATTGCAGAATTCCAACTGTTGCCAGCGGTGCGATATTGATGGCTGCGGCATTCGCTACCAGTGGCACGGTAGTTACCAGGCCAGAGGTCGCGATTAAAGCCACAGTCTTCCAGGAATGGGCGGCGACTGTCTGCTGCCCCGTTGCGGAAAGCCAGTACAAGAAAATCAGCGCGGGCCCGCACATAAGCAGACCTTCAAGGGTAAATCCGGTCAGCGCTGGGAGGGCCGCATGCTTTTTAATGACCGCGTAGGTGGCCGTTAACACGCATATCGTCAAAGCGATCCAGGGTGGTTGCCCATAACTGATGGCAAGTATCAGAGTGGCGACTATTGCCAATGCGGCGGCCGCCCATTGCCAGGTACCTAGCCGTTCCCGAAACAGTAGGACGCTCAGGGCTGCTGTCATTAGTGGAATGAGATAAAGCCCGAGTGAGCTCTGGACCACTTGGTGGCTGCTTATCGCGTAGATGTAAGTGCCAGCACTTATGGCCAGACACAGTGCCGCGAGGGACGAGTAGAGGAGCGCTTGTCGATTTCGCAGGAGCGCCAGAAGTTCTGGAGCGCGGCCTAGTGCGAAGGCGACGATCAGACATGTCAATGCCGCCCATACGAACCGATGAGCGAGCAGTTCAACTGGCTTACTAGCCGCGAATAGCGGCCAGTACAAAACCTGTAGGCCCCACGTGGTGTTCGCCAATAAACACAGCCCAATGCCGGGCGTGGCTGGTGAGGGCATAGTTCATTGTGCCAACGGTAATGTGAACACGTCTCACCAATGGGCATAGGAGTAGCAGAAATGTCGGATCAGCTTGACCCATTTCCCGCCGACTGGTCACGGGCATTGGCGGTGGTCGCCCACCCTGATGATCTCGAATATGGAGCCGCCGGTGCGATCGCGCAGTGGACGGCACAGGATCGAACAGTCGCCTATCTTCTTGCATCTCAAGGCGAGGCCGGGATCGATTCGATTGCTCCGGCGCAGGCTGGGCCGCTACGGGTGGCTGAGCAGCGCGCCAGTGCCGCGATTGTCGGCGTGGGGGACGTGGAGTTTTTGAACTATCCGGACGGCCTGATTGAACGAACCGTTAGTTTGCGCGGCGACATCGCCCGTGCGATTCGACGTCACCGTCCGGATCTGGTGGTGACCATCAATCATCACCCCACATGGGGCCCAGGATTTTTGAACCAGTCCGATCACATCAATGTCGGTAGCGCCGTGTTTGACGCTGTGCGCGATGCCGCCAATCGTTGGCTGTTCCCCGAACCTGGAATTGAACCTTGGAGTGGCGTTCGATGGGTGGCTGTTGCGGGTTCACCGCAGCCCACTCACGCGGTAAACATCGATGACACCATCGAGTTGGCGGTAGCTTCACTGGAGGCTCATCGCGAATACCTGCTGGGCTTGGGTGATCACCCGATGGCGCGAGCAGAGGAGTTCTTGCGTCAGTTCGCCGAACAGACTGGTGAGAGGTTTGGTGGCGGCCTCGCTACTAGCTTCGAAGTTGTCCCGATGTAACCGGCGTGACGTACCGTGTGAGGTGTGAAGCTAAAACTCGACCTACACGACATCTTTAACCGGAATCAGGATATTGACCGGGCACTGCGCGGGATTATCGATGAGGCTATTCGCAAGAAAGCGACATTGGTGGAGATCATTCCAGGCAAGGGCTCGGGTCAGCTCAAAAAACGTGTACTGCGGTTTTTGGATCAGAAAGACATCAAGGCCCTATATCACCGCGTGGAAAAGGACTCCAAAAACTTCGGTCGAGTGTTTGTGCATTTCCGCTTTAAGTAGCGCTCTGGGGCAGGTGAGCATCCGTAGATCCATGGCGACGCGAGGCCGCTCAGAAAAAGTCCGTCACCAGCTGAAAGCTAGTGCGAAGTCTAGAGTGTTCCCTGGATGGCACCAGCGAGCTGTTTGGGCACGTCTTCGGCGGCAACGGGACGGGCGAGATGCCAGCCTTGCCCCATGAGACAGCCTAGTTGGCGCATGTGCCTGGCCTGAGCTGCGGTTTCAATGCACTCGGCGCTCACGGAAAGTCCTAGAGTGTTGGCGATCTCGATAAGCCCGGCGATAAGTTGCGCGTCTTTTCCGTGGGTGTTGGTCAACCGATTCACAAATGTTCCGGCAATTTTAAGTGTATGAATCGGCAACTCTGCGAGGTATGCCAAATTAGAGTATCCGGTCCCAAAGTCGTCGATCGAGATGGTGACGCCCTCATCCGCGAGGGCTCGTAGGGCCCCAGCGATACGACAAACATCACGGGTGAACGCTTGCTCGGTGATATCGATCTGTAGGGCGGATGCCGGTATTTCATGCGCTTCGAGCGCGACTTTAATGTCCTGGACGAAGTTCGGGTCTTGGACTTGACGTGGAGCGGCGTTGATGCACAGTTTCATCTCGTCAGTCCACAGTCCTGCGGCTTTCCACTGCCGGAGCTGGGTACATACGGTGTCGAGCATCCACCGACTGAGCGGGAAAATGAATCCGGTCTTTTCGGCCAGCGATAAAAAGAAGTCGGGTTCTAGACGTCCCAGCATGGGATGTTGCCAGCGGATGAGAGCTTCCACGCCGATCACTTTTCGAGTGTCCAGCGCAAAAAAAGGTTGATACTGGACAAAGAATTCGTTGTTGGTGAGAGCTTCGGGCATGGCCGCGGCGACCATATACGACTGTGCTTCTCGCTTGCTGCGTTGGACGTCAAAGTGGGCTAGACAGGCTTTGCCGGCCGCTTTCGCCCAGTACATCGTCGTGTCCGCGTCACGCAAAAGTTGATATGGGTCCGCGCTCGGTGTGCATCGATGCACTACCCCTAGGCTGGCGGACACAAAAATCTCTCGTTCTTCGACTTGGAACGGTTGTCGTAGGGCGTGCAGAATCTTTTCGGCTACTGGAGTCATGGTGAGCGCGTGGGTGCCGGTAAGAAGTAGGCCGAATTCATCCCCACCGAGTCGGGCTATCACGGCTTCGGGGCCAGCCGTATGTTGAATTCGTCGACTGACGCTGATGAGCAGTCGGTCGGCGATTTCATGGCCATATCGGTCGTTGATGAGACGGAAGTCGTCTATGTCGAGATAGCACAGCGCAACCGAATCGTGGTCGCTTTGGCAGGCCACGCTGAGTTCCTGCATAAAATGGGCGCGATTGTGTAGGCCGGTGAGCGGGCAGTGCCGGGCCAGGTAGCTCAGTCTTTCTTGGGCTAGGTGCTGTTCGGTGACGTCATCAAAGACGGCGAGAATGTGTGTGGGCGTCCCCCGCTCATCGCGCAACGTGGATGCGAGCACTCGTATCCACGCGGTGGTGCCTTCGGTGCCCAGATACCTTTTTTCCATTTCGTAGTTTTCGAGTTCGCCGTTCAGGAGGGCTTGCAGGGGCCTCCACACGTCCGGTTCGTCGTCGGGGTGTGTGAAATCGGTGACGTGTCGGCGTCGAAGTTCGTCAATACTAGAACCGAGCATTTTGGTTAGTGCTGGGTTCGCTTCGAGGATGGCGCCTGTCATGTCGGCCAGGCCCACTCCGATGGCGCTGGATTCGAAAAGTGCGCGCAGGCGCAGGTCGGCGGATTGGCTGAGCGCCACGTTGTGTCCCCTGTTGTTGACGGTTGATGGGCGTGCGGGCCCTGGGCGGGCTGGCAGGGTTCGGCAAGCACATTTGGCGCGGAACAATAGCAGCTTAGGTGAACATATGAAGGCTTGTGCCGTTTTGAAGAATATGCTCAACTAGCGTGATAATGGCCAAAACCGTGCATTTTGCCCTAGTGGGAGGACATGCCAATGGGATGGGCGATGATGGGAACGGGCGCTATCAGCGCGCTGCTAATGACCGCTGGTGTCGCCGCGACCACACCACAAAACCCTCCCCCGCCACCACCTGCTGGGCAAGCTGAGGTGAGTGTGAGCCCTGGGAACGTTGCTCCAGGGAGCAAAATTCGCATCACTGTCCACTGTCCAAACGCTAGAAACGCACCTCAGGGGCATGTGGACTCACCGGCGTTCACCACATTGGCGCTTGCGGAAGAAGCTGCCCCTAATGGTGGACTCTTCGCCGAGCCCACTGTCCGTGTTGATGTGTCACCTGGGCCCTATGAAGTCGTTGTGACGTGCCCGGACCAAAACACAAAACTTCGCGGCACGCTCACTATTTACGGGGTGCCATCTAGTGGTCCTCCTACTGGCGGTGGCTATTTGGCCAAGGACCACACCTCACTGCTCGCCTCAGGCGCCGTCCTTTTGGCAGTAGGTGGTGGACTGGCCGCATACGCGTTCCGAAGGCGTGAACAGTGAGCAATGTGCTCCTCGACGAGCTGTTTTCCTTGGGCCGCGCGATAGTCCGACATCGGCCAACCCAGGTCGCTGTCGCTGTGGTCACGATCATGGCCGGCGCGTTCTCACTAGGCATGGGAGTAGGGCAGAAAGCTGATCCGTGGACTCTGCCCGACTTCTCCATCAAGACCCGCAAAGTCTCTAGTGATGTAGCCTCGGTGAACCGCGCAGTACCCACACGTATTCGAATAAAAGCCATTGGTGTCGATGCGCCTATTGATGCCATGGGTTTGACCTCAAACAGCACAATGGATGTGCCGTCGATCGACGAACCGACCCGCACAGGCTGGTATCGCGACGGCCCTAGCCCCGGCGAGTTGGGCTCGGCCGTGGTGTTGGGGCATGTTGACACCAGGTCAAAACCTGCCGTTTTTCACAACATCGGCGAGCTAAAAGCCGGGCATCGGATTGAAATCGACAGAGATGACCATTCAACGATCGTGTTCACTGTGGAGTCGGGAAAGCTCTACGATAAAAAGCGTTTTCCGTCGCACAAAGTGTTCGCGCGTCCCGGTGAGGCAACGCTTAACCTTGTCACCTGCGGTGGGCGCTGGAACAAGAAACTAGACTCCTACAGTCACAACATTGTAGTTTTCGCCCGTCACACCAGCACCAGATTGCCGGACCACTAGAAGAGGAGCGATGTGGCCAAACGAGCTTCTAGCGCATCGGGGCTCATGGAGCGGGCGAACAGCCAACCCTGCCCACTATCACAAGCAAGCTCCCGCAAGCGTTCAGCTTGTTCGCTGGTTTCTATGCCCTCGGCCGTGACCGAGACTCCCAACGCGTGCGCCAATGAAATCAGCGTGTGCACAAGTTTCTCGTGAGAGTCGCCTTCGAGCCCGTCGATGAATGAGCCAGCGATTTTGAGGGTGTGAACGGGAAGATCGCGCAAGTAGGCCAAATTAGAATATCCAGTGCCGAAGTCGTCAATGGCTAGCCTCGCACCGATATTCGCCAGTGCCTGAAGCACCTGCAATGACTGATCACCGGGCTCCATAACCGCGCTCTCGGTTATTTCCAACTGCAGGCGATGAGGCGGTAGTTCGGCGTCGGTCAGAACGGCTTTGACATCCGGGATGAGAGCCGGATCGCGAATTTGCCGCATCGCTACATTGACGCTGATATAGGGCGCGTCTTTGCCGAATGTTCGCTGCCACACCGCGGCTTGACGACACGCTTGTTCCAAAACCCAACGCCCCAATTTAATGATGGCCCCAGATTCTTCAGCCAGTGGGATAAAGACTCCGGGACATACCATTCCCTGAATGGGGTGCTTCCAGCGCACCAAAGCTTCCACGCCCTCGAGCTTGCGGGTCGCCAAGTTGACCAAAGGTTGATATTCGACGAAAAATTCGCCGCGTTCCAGGGCTCCTGGCATGTCAGTGGCCAAGGTGTTGCGATTGAGGGCACGGGCGTACCGTTCGATTTCGAAAATCTCGGATCGATTGCGTCCAGCGGACTTTGCCTCATACAAAGTCGCGTCGACATCGCGGAGCAAGGTCGCACTTGTGCTCTCGCTAACGGTGCGGGCAACGACACCAATGCTCGCTGTCACAGATAGTTGGTGGGAGCCGATCTGAAAAGGCGTTGCGTTTATCGCCTTCAGCGCACGCTCCCCCACCGCGAAAACGCTTTCGCTGGTCGGCGGGTTCAACACGAGGATCGCGAATTCATCACCGCCCATGCGGGCCAGAAGGTGACCATCCAACGCCTCGTTGAGCCGCCGCGCCGCTTCGAGAAGCAGCTCATCACCCAGCAGGTGCCCGAGGCTGTCGTTCACCATTTTGAATTCATCCAGATCGAGCAGGCAGATGCCTATCTTTTGCTCTGGTGGGGCGGCGGTGAGGAGGTCATCTAGTTTGTCCAGGAAGCTGGTTCGATTGGGCAATGCGGTAACGGGGTCGTGGTTCGCTTGCCGGTTGAGCTTGTGAAGGACTGAGCGCCGCGCGGAGATATCGCGGATCATCCCGACAAAGAATTCCGGCTTTCCGGCAAAGTCTCGCAGCAGGGTAACGGTGATTTCAGTCCAGAACCACACACCGCGCGCGTGACGGTATCGTCGCTCGTATCGGAACTGGTTCCGTTCGCCACGAAGTAACTCGGTCCGATATTGCCGAAATCTGGTCGGTTCTTCCATCCGATGTCGACCATGTCGACTGTGGCTGCGCAAATATTCGATGGGATATCCGAATATCTTCTCTAGCTCTGCATTGCCATCAACAAGTGCGCCGGTTAAATCGGTGATTGCGATGGCCACAGGTGCGTGCGCGAATACCTGTTGGAAGCGAGCGTCAATGGCACGTGGTGGGGTGATGGTTTTTCCCGCCATCATGTGTGCCCTTCTACCAGCCCGGAAAATCTCATCGAGCATAGGCCTAGATCGGCACAGGTGTAGCCCAAATGCTTTATTCATCCAGCATTATCGCGGAACAAGGGTTTATCGTCACTATTTGCTGAATATGAATTACGTACAGTGTCCTATGTAGTTACCGTGACACCCATGCACGTACCCGACGGATTCTTAGATCCCGCCACTACCGTGTTGACGACAGCCGTAGCTGGCGTAGCTCTCGCATTCGCGCTACGCGGCACCGGACGAGAATTATCTGAACGAACCGTGCCGCTGGCTGGCCTGCTCGCCGCGTTTCTTTTCGCGGTTCAGCTCATCAACGTCCCGCTAGGCATTGGCACCAGCGTTCACATTTTGGGGGTGGTGTTCGCGGCAATTGTGCTAGGCCCCTGCACCGCGCTGGTGTGCGCTAGCGTCGTGCTGCTCGTCCAGAGCTTTGTAATGGGCTTTGGCGGAGTGAGTGGATTGGGCGCCAGCATGATCGTGATGGATCTAGTGCCGATTCTGATCGGCTATGGGCTATTTTCTGTGGCACGTAATCGCCTACCGGCTTCAGCTCACGGCGTGCTAGCGGGTGTAGCGGCCGGACTTTCAGCTGTGGCGGGAGCTGGAACCTTTTTAGGGCTGACTCTGGTCGGTGGCGCCGATGGGATATCCGATGTTCCCACATCCGTCGTCGCCGGATCCCTGTTGGGCTCTCACGTCATCTCTGGCCTGATCGAAGGAGTAATTACGACAAGCATGCTCGCGGCGCTTCACAAAGCACGCCCTGACCTCATCCGAGGGTTTGCGCCCCTATCTGAGTCCAGCCGCCCAGTGGTGGGGAGTCATCAATGACACGAAGACAAATCTGGTGGGGTTTGGGGCTTATCAGCGCCGGAGTACTCATGATCGGTTTAGTGGTGGCGAGTGTGAATCAACAAGAATCAGCTGATCCATATGGACATTCGCACCACGGCCAACAGTCAGCACGCTCAGGGCATCACGCCGAGAAAAAAGACAATTCTCTTGAACTACTTCGTGGACCATTAGCGGCAGTAGTAGCGTTTGCCGCAGTGATGGCAGCGGGGACCGTGGCGGTCCGTATGCGCAGCAAAAAGCGATGAACATGCGACAGCGACTCATCGAGCTTCCGCCCCAGTGCAAATTGGCCGCGCTGATCACTTTTGTGTGCGCCCTGGTCGCCACACCCGCCGTCCAAGCGTGGGCATTGCTGGGGCAAGGTCTGCTGCTGGTGTGCACAGCGCTGATCCTTGGTGTCTCAATGCGAACAATGGGGCGCGGGCTGCGAATCGAAGCACCATTTTTACTGCTCGCCGCGCTGTTGCCTTTCCTAGCCGATGGTCCAACCCACACGGTAGGCCCGTTCGAGCTCAGCGAAAGTGGATTGCAAGGAGCCTGGAGCATCGTCGTTAAAGCCGCGTTGGGAGCATGCGCGGCGGTGATTGTCGCTGCTACAACCCCGGCGCCGGCATTGATTAGCGGTGCCTATCGGCTGGGTTTGCCACAGCTCATGGTCGAGATCGCTGCGTTCATGGTGCGGTATGGGGTTGTGTTGCGCGAGGAATCCACTCGGGCGGCGCACGCGCGTGCCGCTCGAGGTTTTGGTAGCACAAAGCTGGGTTTTCTCGATCGTTTGCGGGTGTGGGCTAGGGCCGCCGCAGCACTATTTGTGCGTGCTTTTGAGCGTGGCGAGCGGGTCTATGTGGCCATGCTCGCCAGGGGCTATCGAGGGGGGCGGACCTCGTTCACTCCCCCGCGCTCCGGCACTGTCCAAGATTGGTCCATCGCGTTTGCGGTCCCAATGTTGGCCATTGCTTGTGCGCTGGGGGCGTTGGTGCGCAATCAGTAGTCGCCAGCCAGCACCTTCAGCAACGGGGCGGCCTTCGCATCAGCTTCGGCCACTTCAGCAACAGGGTCGCTGTCGATGGTGATGCCGCCGCCCGCCCATACATGTAGGCGCCCCTGACTGGCCGCCACCGTCCGAATGGTGAGGCCCAGCGTGGTTTCGGTGGGAGTCATCCACCCGATAGCCCCCATGGCCGGGCCGCGCCCTACGGGCTCTAGCTGCGCCAATAGCTCAACGGCCGCTCGTTTCGGGGCGCCGGTGACAGAGCCGCCGGGGAACAATGCCCGGGCGATTTCTGTTATTCCAGTGGCTGGCTTGAGTGCACCTTGAATGACTGATTCGGCTTGCCAGAGGTCACTCCAGCGGCGGATGCCGAATAGTTCGGTAACGCGCACAGTGCCAGTTTGAGCAAGGAGGGCCACATCGTTGCGCATGAGGTCAACGATCATTATGTGTTCGGCGCGTTCCTTGGCCGAGGCGAGAAGTTCGGTCTTGCCCGCCGCGGTGGCCGGGCGGGTGCCTTTGATGGGGCGGGTGGTGATGATGCCGTTTGAGATGTGCAGAAGCAATTCTGGAGTCGCGGTTGCCAGTGCCCATGTTTCTCCTACCATCAGGTCGCCATATGTGGCCGAGGGCAGTGTCGCGATGGCGCTCAGAGCCGTGAGCGGGTCTCCGGTGTACTGAGCGAAGCGATGACCCACCACGTTTGCCTGGTACACAGAGCCGCGTCGGATCGCTTGCTTAACGCTCTCGATGGCGGCGGAGTGTTCTTTATGCGTCCACGACGCATGCCAAGGCCCAATCGTGAGCGGTTCGGTCTGTTCATGCCGCATGGTGACCTTTACGGCCGTCAGCGGATAGATCACCGCCGCGATATCTGGAATGTGTGGAGCTGGGCTGGTCGCGCCCACCGGGAGACCAGCGAGAGCCGCACAACCGGCCGCCGAGAAAAAAAGTTGAGCCTGCGCATTATGCGAAGAACCCGTAACCCCCGGGGCGTGGGGCTCGTTATCTGCGGGAAGGAAGGTGGAGAGATCATGGGCTGGAAGGCCGAAGGAGCACAGGAACGATTTCAGCATCGCGGCTGGATCGCCACCCTGCGCAACATGCCATTCCCAGCGAGCGAGCTCGACATCAGCCACTTGCCCGAGGGTCCTCCCGAAAACGGTGGACCGAACCGTACACTCATCCATTTTCATGTCCATAACACGTCTGTTTTCCCCCGGATAGTCTTTGCCGAGCGGGAACCTAGTGTGAGGATAAACACAACTCGTTCAACGGAGCCTGAGATGTGTTCACACGTACCGACCTGCCCCTCGGCGGATGCACCCGACCGAGAAGCAGCTCACGTAATAGTTGCCCACCCAGAACAGGGCTGGAGCCTGCTGTGCAATGGCGTCATCCTCTTTGAGGATACTGGCGAGCTTCTGCCAGGCGGACAGTCCATCGCACCCGCTAGACCAGAGCCAGCGCACCTAGCTGCATAAACAGGGCGGAAAAGCCTAAAGCGGCCAGTCTGAGACCCAGCTGGCCGCTCAACCACATCCCGAACGAGCACTTTTCCCAGTCGCACACCGTTAGGTGTCGCATTTCACTTCCATCCCCCGGAGCTGTAGCTCCGAAGCCGTCACTCAAATGCTTCAGGTGGCGGGCACGCACACACCAAGTGACGATCCCCGTACGCGTTGTCGACGCGGCGTACCGGCGGCCAGTATTTGTTAGCCGATTTTTGCCCCCCGGGGAACACGGCTATGTCCCGGCCATATGGGTGCTCCCATGCCCCAGTCAACGTCGCCGCGGTGTGTGGGGCGTTCACCAAAGGATTATCATCCTTAGGCCATTCGCCCTGTCCAACTCGTTCCGCCTCGGCTTTGATCGCAATCATTGCCTCAACAAACCGGTCAAGCTCAGCAAGAGGTTCAGACTCGGTGGGTTCCACCATCAGGGTGCCCGCAACAGGGAACGACATCGTCGGCGCGTGGAAACCGTAGTCAATGAGTCTTTTAGCGACATCATCGACGGTGATACCAGTGGCTTTTGTCAGCGGTCGAATATCGACGATGCATTCGTGCGCAACAAGATCATGGGCGCCCGTGTACAAGATCGGGTAATGATCCCGCAGACGCGCGGCCACATAATTAGCCGCCAACACAGCGGCCGCGGTAGCTTGGCGCAGTCCGGCGGCACCCATCATGCGGATATACGCCCACGGAATTTGCAAGATTCCAGCTGATCCAAATGGCGCGGCCGAAATAGCGCCGGGACCTGAAGTGGGTCCGGCGTCAGCGCGCAGCGGATGGCTAGGCAGGAAAGGCGCGAGGTGTTCACGCACCGCGACGGGCCCGACGCCAGGTCCGCCACCACCGTGTGGAATGCAGAAAGTTTTGTGCAAGTTCAGGTGACTTACGTCGGCACCAAACCTTCCTGGCTGCGCGAAGCCTACCAACGCGTTGAGATTCGCCCCATCGACATATACCTGCCCGCCAGCATCGTGCACCAAAGCGCACAGCTCGCTAATACCTCCCTCATACACACCGTGTGTTGAGGGATACGTGACCATGATCGCGGCCAACGACTGAGCGTGCTTCTCAATTTTCGTTCGCAAATCGGTCAGGTCAATGTTGCCGTTATCGTCGCACGCGACAACAACGACACGCATGCCCGCCATCACGGCCGATGCGGCGTTGGTGCCATGCGCGGATGAAGGAATCAGACAGACATCACGACCATCATCCCCGTTGGACTGGTGATATTTGTGAATTGCGAGCAACCCGGCTAGTTCGCCTTGTGAACCGGCATTTGGCTGCACGGAGACGGCGTCATAGCCAGTGATCTCGGCCAGCCAGGATTCCAATTCACGGACGAGCGAAACAGTGCCGCGAGTTTGATCCTCCGGCGCGAACGGGTGCAGATTCGCGAACTCTGGCCAGGTGATAGAGGCCATTTCTGTCGTGGAGTTCAGTTTCATAGTGCACGAGCCCAGCGGAATCATGCCACGGTCGAGAGCATAATCCGCATCGGCGAGCGTGCGCAGGTAGCGCAATAGCTCTGTTTCGGAGCGATGTGAGGAAAAGACTGGGTGCGTTAGATAAGAGCTTGTCCGACGAAGACTTTCAGGTAGCGCGTCGTCGGTGGAGGTATCCAACGCCGATACGTCGCTCACCTGTATGCCGAAAGCTTGCCACACTGTGTGCAAGATCTGCACTGTCGTGGTTTCATCACATGCGATTCCAACCGTCGACTCGTCAGTCAGACGTAGGTTTACCCCCAGCTCGGCGGCCCGTTTCACCACCGCATCCGCATCGGGCACGCGGACCTGAATAGTGTCGAAGAATGTGTCATGGACAAGGTTCATGCCGGCGCCACGCAGGCCAGCAGCCAAAACGGCGGCCTGCCGGTGCACTCGTGTGGCGATTTTGCGTATGCCATCGGGGCCGTGCCACACCGCGTACATGCTGGCCATCACTGCGAGAAGCACTTGAGCAGTGCAGATGTTGCTGGTGGCCTTCTCCCGACGAATGTGCTGTTCCCGGGTCTGCAAAGCAAGACGGTAAGCGGGATTTCCGTCCGCGTCTTTGGAAACACCGACCAGTCGGCCCGGCAGAAGACGCCGATATGCCTCAGCAACCGCCATATATCCCGCATGTGGACCGCCGAAGCCCAGTGGCACTCCGAACCGTTGCGCCGAGCCCACGGCGATGTCGGCTCCCAGCTCCCCTGGTGTTGTCAGGAGCGCCAAAGCCAAAAGATCCGCGGCGACCGCCACCACAGCACCTCGCTGTTTCGCCTGCCCAATAACGCCGCGTATATCAAGAACACGCCCGTCGGCTGCCGGATATTGGATGAGCAGTCCCAGGATCTCCCCGTCGGGCAGGGCTGTCTCGAGATCGTGAATTACAACGGGAATACCCAACGGCTCGGCGCGGGTGCGCAGCACGTCGATAGTTTGTGGAAGAGCTTGCACGTCCACGACGAAAACCGCATCGGCGCTCGCTTTACTTGCCCGTCGAGCCAACGCCATCGCTTCGGCGGCGGCGGTTCCCTCATCAAGCAAACTAGCCCCAGCCGTCGGGAGCCCGGTCAGGTCAGACACCATTGTCTGGAAGTTCAGTAGTGCCTCGAGCCGACCTTGAGAAATCTCAGGCTGATACGGCGTGTACGCCGTATACCAGGCGGGACTTTCCAACACGTTGCGTTGCACTACAGGAGGCACATGCGTGCCGTAATACCCCAAGCCCAACATATTCACCATGGAGCGGTTCTGCGCCGCGAAGGCACGCAGCTCAACAATGGCCTGGGCCTCTGTGGCCGCTGGCGGCAGCTGCAAAGCCGTGGGCTGAGCAATCGCACCTGGCATCGCGGCCTCAGTCAGCGCCTCAGCGCTGGTGTAACCGAGTACAGAAAGCATGCTGGCCTGATCCGCAGGATGAAGGCCGATATGCCGGCTAGCGAATTCGTCGGTGCTCAGATCAGAAAGAGTGGGCCGATCGGTCATGAAAAGGACTCCCGGATGCCTAGCAGGACGGCTTCCGTGAACCTATCAGTGCTGTTAACGATGCTCGCCTTTAGCTTGCTTTTCTGGCCCGGCGAGCGGCAAGTTCGTCCTGAATGAGCGGCATCGGGGCCGCCGGTTCTTCTTCAGCCAACGGAAGACGCGCCAAGGTGCCTTCCAGTTCCCGAAACGCCCCACCGACCGCGATCCCGAATACACCCTGCCCACCGGCTAGCAGATCAACGACCTCTTCTGGGGAGCGGCATTCATACACCGTGGTGCCATCTGAAATCAGCGTGATATTCGCCAGGTCCTCGGTGCCGCGTTGCCGGAGTTGCTCTACTGCCAACCTGATGTTTTGCAAGGAAACACCGGCATCTAGCAGGCGTTTTACGACCTTAAGGACGAGCAAGTCACGGAAGGAGTACAGCCGTTGGGTGCCAGAACCGCCCGCGGCGCGAATGCTTGGCTCGACGAGCTTCGTACGAGCCCAGTAATCAAGCTGACGGTAGGTGATCCCAGCTACCGTGCACACTGTTGGGCCACGGTAGCCCTGCTCGCTATCGAGCGGCTGTTCCGGGGTATCGAGGGGTTCGGCGTCTGCATGCATCTTGGGCAGCATACTCACGTTCGACCTCCACTGTTCGGCTCGTTACCCTTCCCCGACCGTAAGTGCGAGTCACAAGCCGGTCAATAACGTTGGCTCGGCGCGCCGGAAGAGAGAATTACGAGGTAGAGCTAGGTCCCATGAAGTCTTCGGGAGAAATCTGGTCCAGGAACTCCCGGAACTTTTCTACCTCTTCTTCTTGTTCCTCGTTGTCATCTTCTGGGATAACAATGCCGGCTTCGTCAAGCACCGCTTCAGCGCAAGTGATGGGGGCGCCGACGCGAATAGCCAACGCGATGGCATCGGACGGGCGAGCACTGATGCGAGCACCTTGCCCCAAGATGAGCTCGGCGTAGAAGACGTTTTCTCGCAGTTCGGTGATCTCCACCCCCTCCACCTCAACAGACAGATGCTCGAGCACGTCCTTGAGAAGATCATGGGTGAGCGGCCGGGAAGGGAGCTGGTCTGGCGGATCGCAGATCAACGCGATCGCGGTCGCTTCGGCTGAACCTATCCAGATCGGCAAATAGCGTTCCCCGTCGGTTTCTTTCAACAGCACGATCGGCTGGTTGGTGGGCAGCTCCACACGAACCCCGACAACATTAAGAGTTTTCACTGGCGCTCCCCCTCCTTTGTGACACACGTGGTGCGTTATCGAACCTACACGGCGTGGCGCCAGCCGCCATGTGCACGCGACGCAAAATCCTGGCGGATTCGTATTCCTTAGCTGCGGGCTCGAAGTCCGGCACGCACCAGAGTGGCATGCAGTCGCACGGACAACGCAGATAGTTCGGCCGTGGCTTGTTCCACTCGTTCGCTCGCTTGTGGGTCACGCCCACGTGCGAGGGGAGCCAAGACCTGGTCAAAAAGCCCAATTTCCCGATCTGCCGCGGATTTGTAGGCTCGCAAGTGACGAGGTTCGACCCCGTATTGAGCCAGAGCGTGCACTGTGGTGGCGATGATCACGGAGTCTTCGTTGAAGAGGCCTTGGCTGTCGGGAGTGATGAGTCCGAACTGTTCCATGTGGTCGAGTTCGTCCTCTGACACTTCGGCGCGTGCCAGTAGTTCGGTGCGAGTAAGTGTTGCCGCGACTCGGGTGACCACGAAGTCTTGCGCCCCGGGTATGTGGTCATCTTCTTGCGCTGGTGTGGGTACCAGGCTCACTGTGGCGCGAGTTGTGGGCGCGCCTTTGTCGATGTCATCGAGGTTTTCTCGAATGACTTTCAACGGCAGGTAGTGATCCCGCTGCGCGGTGAGGATGTACCGCAGTCGGGCGACATCCTCAACCGAATATTTTCGATAGCCAGTCGGGGTTCGTTCGGGTTCAACGAGCCCCTCTGATTCCAGAAACCGCAGCTTGGAAATTGTGGTGTCGGGGAAATCAGGACGAAGCTGGGTGAGTACTTCTCCGATACTCAATGACGCTTGGCTGCGCATTCCGGCATTTGTCACCGCATGCCCTCCGGGTGTGCTGCGTATCCGCGGGGTGCGGTGATAAAGGTTAGTCGAAACTTTCCAATTTGGACTTCGTCGCCACTGGTCAGCATGACTGATTCGACGCGTTCACGGTTCACATAGGACCCGTTGAGGCTGCCGACGTCGCGCACCGCAAATGTTTCACCTTCACGCAGAAATTCCGCGTGGCGTCGGGACACGGTGACATCATCGAGAAAAATATCGCTGTCGGGGTGCCGGCCCGCGGTGGTGACTGGAGCATCAAGAAGGAAGCGGCTGCCAGCATTGGGTCCGCGGCGCACGATGAGAAGCGCCGAGCCTGGGGGCAAACCTTCTGCGAGTCGGCTCGCTTCGGACCCGCCGCCACCAGATTCGTATTCGGTGTCCTCAATGGCACCAAAGATCATGGTGGAAGTGGAGTCCAGGGGTGGGTGATGCCTACCGCCAGAACCGGCGCTACGGCCCGGTTCTGCGGGATCGGATCCATACATCATTGTGATGCAAGCCTCGCTGTTTACTGAAGGGTCAGGGTTTGTTGCCTGGGCGAGCGTAATGAGCTCCAAGATCGGGGTCAAATACGCTCGCGTGTCGGCGGTAAAGCAAATTCCGTTGTGGAGAGAAACTTACTGCTCGTTCGCAAGCAGTTCCGCATATGCCTCGGCATCAAGCAAATCTGATAGCACGCTTTGCGCGTCAGTGCCTTCGGGCAGTGTCAGTTCAACGAGCCAACCTTCGCCGTAAGGGTCAGTGTTGATGAGTTCGGGGTTATCGCCCAGTGCTTCGTTTCGAGTGACAATCGTGCCCTCGAAGGGCGCGTAAATGTCAGACACACTTTTGGTGGACTCAACCTCACCCAACGTTTGCTCAGCTTTGGTCTCGGTACCTGGTTCGGCGAGATCGACGTACACGATGTCACCGAGGGAATCTTGTGCGAAGTCCGTGATGCCCACCCGAATGGCGCCAGAATCGGTCAGTCTGGCCCATTCGTGTTCTTCTGTGTAGTAAAGCTGTTCGGGAATGTGCGTCACGCTGGTCTCCTTAAGCGGCTTAATCTGTGGGCTGCGCATGGCTGGGGTGCGTGGGAGGGCGGGTTGCCGACACATTCACTTCGTCATGCGCGTCGATGCTGATCTTGCTGCCGCCACGTCTTACCGTGTCGACGATCCCACCGGGGATGGACAGCGCGGCTTGCATCGTGGGCGGATCGCCAATCACCGTAAGAGTGTAGGGCCCCGAGAGCGTAATGCCATCAACATCGAGTCCCTCACCGACCGCGGCAAAATATGTCGAGGTCACTATGCGTGCGGAGGCGCCATTATTATCGGAAATTTGCATGGCTTCCGCGCCGGCACCGCGTAGTTCGGCCACCGTGTCGACGAGTAGTTCTGGGGTGGGATGTTTGGTGTCGGATTCAATGACGATGCTCAGGCCCGGACCTTTTGCGCCTACGGTGCCGGCAAGTATGGCCAGGTCACCAGCCCGTTTTTCGGCTTCTTCGAGTGCTGCCTCCGAGCCTTGAGTGTCGGAGTCGAGGGCACGTTGGCGTTCTTGCAGGTCTTCGATTTCGGCTCGGATACGTTCCCGGCGCGCGTCTAGGCTGTCCAGGATTTGCACGAGGTCAGGTTCGCGAGCGGCCGAGAATTCCTTATCTTCGTCCCGGCTCAGTTGCGCGGCCAGAGCAAAACCGGAAATGCCCACCATGAGCGCGGTCAATGCACCGGCTATCGCGTTGCGGCGCTTCGTGTGCGCGGCTTCGGATTCGTTGGATTCGCTCATGCTTTAAACAAGTGCCTTCTAATCGCGGCGACGTTCCCAAAAATGCGAACGCCCAGCACGACGACGACGCCGGTGGATAGTTGGGAACCAACTCCGAGTTTGTCGCCCAGGAAGACGATCAAAGCGGCGACGAGGACGTTGAAAATGAATGAGACGACGAACACTTTGTCGTCGAATATTTTGTCGAGCTTGGCGCGCACTCCACCGAATAGGGCATCGAGAGCGGCGACGACGGCAATGGGTAGGTACGGTTCCATCGCTTCAGGGACAGCAACATCCCACACCAAGCCAAGCACGACGCCTGCGGCAAGGGCCAGAGCTCCAATTAACACTTCAGATCCTATGTTCCGGTGGCATATCGCGGGGCGCTCATCGTGGTGCCCATTAGTGTGAGGCGCTCTTTTTGGTTGATACTGAACTTCATACCGTATTTGTGGGTGTATTCGAAGAAGCGGTCTGCTACTTCATGCTTACGGAACGTGCGCGGCAGTGTCGCGGGATCTCCAATAGCTTTTATCTCATACGGGCTAGTAACCGGACGAAAATCGACAAGGATCGCATCTCCGGCGGTGCGGATGGTAGAGACGGGCGTGAGTCGTTGCCCGTCGATGGAAATCGCTTCAGCGCCACTGAACCAGAGAGCGTTGACAATTGTTTGCACATCTCTGTCTTGGACAAGTGATGCGGCGTCGTTATGCACGGGCCCATCCCCCACGGTGACGACCACGCCTGGTCCACGCACTTTCGCGACCCCGACAAGCGCTTCTAGTTCGCGTAGATCCGCCAGGGCCCGCTGACCACTACTGGAGCCGGCGAGTGCTTCTTGCTGCGCTTGGGTGTAGCTGTCCCGCAATGTGTCGGCTTGTTCGGCAAGTTCGTCGGTGTGGATCCGCTGTTGGTGTACGCGGTCAATCAGCGCGTCTTTTGTGCGGGCTTGATGAGGTTCGGCCGCTTGAGTGTTTTGATACGCCACAGCGATGAGTAGGCCAATCACCACGGCGGTCACCGCTGAAAAAGCGCGCAACGCCCAACTGTGTTTTCGTGGCTCGGTTTGGCGATACCCATGATCCAGTTGGCGATCTAAGAGCTCAGCGAGGGCGTCTCGGTAGCCATTCATGCGGGTTCTTTTCGCGCCTGGCCGATGATGGTGATGAATTGGCGAATGTAGAGAACGCCCGCGAGCCAATAGAGCCCCATCCCCCAAAGCCCCAGTGCCCATCCCAGCGGGTTGGCGAATTCGTATTGGTCACCCAGCAGCAGCAGTGGAAATGCGAGAAAGAGGCAGAAGGCGCCGGTTTTTCCGACAAAGTTCACCTGAAGCGGGCCGTACCCGTAGTGCCGGAGCGGAGGCAAAAGGAGCGTCAATACAGCATCTCGGGCGATGATGAGCGCAACAAACCACCACGGCACAATGTCGCGAAATAGTAGGCCGGCCAGGGTGGCGAATATGTAAAGCCGGTCTGCCAGCGGATCCAAGATCTGCCCTAGCCGAGTTATCTGCCCTAGCCGGCGGGCGAGTACTCCATCGAGCCAGTCTGAGAATGCGCTCGCTAGCAACAGTGCGACGGCCGCGACGTCGTTTTCAATGACGAGCACAAGCCACAAAAAGACGGGGATTCCGACGAGGCGAAGCAGGCTCAAAATATTCGGAATGGTGAGAATTTCACTGCTGAGTGGCTGTGCGGGTACATGATCTGTCGATTGCCGCTGTTGTCCCGATGTGGCCATGTTTTCTGCTGCTCTCCCCACCTAGCCCAGGTGACACTAACACGAGCGATGAGTGGCTCCTCGCTTGTAAGCGTTCGCTGTGGAAGGCGTGAATGGGATTCGATTGAGGCGAGTTCAGTAATTAGCGCCTTTGGGGACGCAAATGTGATGGCTCTTGGCATCAGGGAGAATTTTGCACTTTGTCACAAACGCAAAGAGAAAGAACCTTCGCACCAAGCGGTGTTGTAGACTATTTGCGCGTTCTATCACTATTTTTATGTTATGGCTGACTCACGTTCGGAAAGTGCAGATTTTTTGGCGCCCCCAGCAAGGAGCCTGGACGTCGAGCATCTGTGCGATGTTGTCATACCTTTTACCCTTCCTCCCCAGGTGTTTGAGACGCCCCTAGGTACCCGCGAAGTGCTCATTGGAGATGAGGGCACGGTCATCGGCCCTAGGCTGCGCGGAAGCATCCGAGCGGGCTCACATATCGACGTTCTTTGGAATAGCGTTGGGGTGGGGCAAGGGCCGGGTAATGGTGTCATTCATACCGAAGATGGGGCAGATGTCTTGCTAACCGGTACCGGAGTAATTCCCCCCACGGGAAAAGAGCCTGAGCAAGTACTGGACAGCTCGGGCCATAAAACGTGGATGAATGGGTGGGCCTCTGCTTTCTTTGAGACGGGCGCGCAAACCTACTCCTGGCTGAACTCCACTGTCGCCGTGATGCAGGTGGGCTTCATCGAATCTCGATACATCATGCGAGTTTTCCGACTCTCCTGACGATACGGCTCTAGCGACGTACGTTTGACCGCGCGGTTCACTGTGCTATCCCCGCGCAGAGCTTTGGCGTTCACGATCACGATTGGCGCGTCGCGCCAATGAGGAAATATCCGCAAGAAAGCTCACTAAATCAACCTGCGTCGTAGACTGTTTGCGGAATTTGTCACTATTTTGATGTTATGGCTAACTCACAGGCAGAAAGCGCAGATTTTCTGGCACCGCCAGCGAAGTCGCTACACGTAGAACATCTGTGTGACGTGGTGTTGCCCTTCACTATTCAGCCTCAGGTGTTCGAAACCCCACTCGGAACCCGCGAAATTATCGTCGCAGATGAAGGCACCGTCATAGGGCCGCGATTGCGCGGCAGCATTTGGCCCGGTTACCACATCGATGGTTTGTGGAGCAGCGATGGCGTAGGGCAGGGACCCGCATCCGGGATCATCCACACCGAAGACGGCGCAGACATTTTGATGACGGCCGCCGGGAAACTTCCTCCATCGGGGCGAGAGCCCCAACAAGTAGCCCACACCGAAGAGCACAAAACCTGGATGAATGGCTGGGCGACCACATTTTTTGAGACCGGCGCCGCGAAATACATGTGGCTCAACTCAACAGTGGCCGTTATGCAAGTCGGCTTCATTCGTTCTGAATACTTTCTGCGAATTTTCCGACTTCCGTAAACACCTCACGTCAAATCGATACGCTGCCTGCGCATCAAAAGGGGGTAGCGATGGAATGGTTGGCGGCCGTTGGAGCCGTTGTCGGTGGAGCGATCGGCATCGTGGCGACACTATTAGCTGATCAGCTGCAATGGCGACGAGCGCGAGGAACCGAGCGGGAGCAAAATCTGCGCGATATGTACGCCGAGTTTCTGACCGCGCTCACCAAAACAAGTGGCATGCTACGCGCCGCCGTCCTTGCCCATAGCGGACCGGCAAACACTTTGGATGCCGCGGTGACCGGCATTTTTCGCGAATCTGGCATCTACGAAGTTCGCTATCGACTCTCGCTAGTAGCACCCGTACGGATCGCGCGGGCCGGTGAAGCGACCTTCGCCGCCCTCCGTCACGCGCGAGACGAGCTGCGCGCGGGCCACGGATTATGTTCTCCCGAATACGAGGAAAAATGGCAGATATATCGTGCACGAATGCATGAGCTGCGTGATCTCATGCGGGTGGAGCTCGGCGTGCCGCCTCTGGGCGACGGCGAATTCGAAGCTTGAGAGCTGGGTTGTTACCCAGCGGAAGAAGCTGACTTCACGCTTTCTATTTCCTGGCGAAGCAGCCGGATTTCTACCTCATGCTGATCAGCCATCCGCTCAGCGGCTCGGGCCGCGGCAAGCGCCGCCGAACGCTCAGCTTTGAGTTCGGTCATGCGCTCATCAAAGGTGCTGCGCTGGTCGGCGAGCCTAGCGAGCGCGTGCTCTCGCTCCGCTTCCCGCTCGCGTTGAATATTCGCACACTCAATCGTGATCTGGTCAACGGCGGAACGCGCTTGGCTCACCTCGTGACGCACGTTCAACAGCTCGCCTTCGTGCGCCGTCTTCAGAGACGCGATCTGTTCGGTAAGTTGTGCCGCCGCTTGCTCCACTTCCTGAACTCGTTCGTTGGCTTTTTCAGCATCTTGCTGGGCGAGCCGCACTCGTTGCTGTTCGCGCTCTAGCTCGGTATGCAGCTGGGTTGAGGTGGCGGCGAGTTCTTCGCATTGAGCGCGCAGTTCGTCGACGGATTTTTGGGCGGCATCCCGCTCGGCGCGCGCGGCGGTGGTTTCGTCGACGGCCTGCATCGCGGCCGCATGGGCGTTGTGAGCCTCGTCTTCGGCGGCGAGCAGCGCAGCGGCAAGCCTGTCGCGTTCTTGTTCAGTGCCCTCGAGTTGCGCGAGCAGCGCGTCACGTTGCTCGTTGCTGGTTTGCAGCTCGGCCGTGACGGCTTCGCGTTGATGTTCCGCTTGCGCGGTGGCGGCGCGCATTGTGCGAACCGCGTTCTCAGCGTCCACGGCCCGGGCCGTAGCTGTGGCGATAGCAGCGTCCGCTTGTGCGCGCACGCCGGTAATTTCCGCCGACACGGCAGCCGCATCGCTGGCATGCGCCAAATCTTGCAGAATGCGCTCCCCTAGTTCTTGCAGGGTAAGCGCGGATTCGGCCAATCTGGTGATGTTGTTGTCGAGTCTGGCGCCCATGTTGGACAGATCGGGCCCTTGCTCAGGCGCGGGCGGGGCAACCTGCCGTAGGGCGCGGCGTCGACGTTCAGCAAAGGCGGAAGTGCGGTTGTGGTCAGGACTCGCGCAATAGGACGGTGCCCGACCGGGGCCAGTTGCTGGTGCGGGTTCTTGCACGCATCCTGGATATTGGCAACGGTTCTTTTCGCTGGTTTCCACGGGTGAATCCTAGAACTTCGCGCTGGCACTTAGGGGTAGCGCACTTCGACATCGCCGCCGCCAGTGCGGGCGACAATGCTTCGCCCAGAATTCGCGTCCTCGGTGACGCTTACCCGGTTGTCTCCACGTTGGCCCTGTGATTGCACGGTGTAGCTGTCGCCAAGCGGAACAACGACGTTTACGTCCCCATCGGCAGTGACAGCTCGCACTTGCTCTGGCGGGTCGGAATAACTGATCCGCACGTCGCCGTTACCCGTTTCGATGTCGGCGTGCGAGGACGCCATCTCTGTCACATTGATATCTCCGCCTTTGCTATGTGCGAAGATCTGCACTCCGGCGGGCACGGTGATGGTGTAGTCGATGCCGCATTCTCTCGGGCCGATGCAGTGTTTACCGACAATGCGAAGCGTGGTGCCTTCCCAGATAGCCTGGGCGCTTGGTCGTGAATCGCCCGCCCAACGAATGTGCTGTTCAACACTGGCGCGATTTTCTGGGCCAGCGATGATAGTGATGTTTCCACCAGTGGAGTCGATTTCGAGTCGTTCAATGGCACGTTCATAGTTTTGTCGCTGTGTCTGGTCTTCGTTTGGGGCGTTGAACCATAGGCCGGTCCACAGGCCGCCGATCCCGGCCACGATGGCCAGCACGGCGAAGATGCCACCTAGGCTGATCCACGCTGTGCGGCTGCCGTTCACAGGGTCTCCTTGAGAAAATGCAGCACGGCCAACACTCGACGGTGGTCATCGCTGTTGGTGAGCCCAAGTTTGGTGAAGATGTTGTTGACGTGCTTGGCAACGGCGCTTTCGCTGACGAACAGCGCGGAGGCAATGTTGCCATTGGAGCGACCTTCTGCCATGAGCTGCAACACGTCGCGTTCGCGTGGCGTGAGGGCATCCAGCGGGTCATTGCGGTGCCGAACCATCAATTGGGATACCACCTCAGGGTCCAGGGCGGTGCCGCCAGCGGCAACCCGATTGAGCGCTTCCAGGAATTCGGCAACGTCAGCAACTCGTTCTTTCAAGAGGTAACCAACGCCACGGTTGTCGCCTGACAGCAGATCTGTGGCATAGCGCTCTTCCACGTACTGCGAGAGCACAAGAACGGCGATGTGGGGCCATTGGCGGCGCGCGACAAGCGCGGCGCGCAGGCCTTCGTCGGTGTGAGTGGGTGGCATCCGTACATCTACCAGCGCGAGGTCGGGTTGATGCTTTTCCAGGGCTTTGAGCAGTGCGTCGGCGTCGTGGACGGCTTCAACGACATCGATCTTGTTGACTTCCAGGAGCCTGACTAGACCTTCTCGGAGCAGAACTGAGTCTTCGGCGATAACTATGCGCATGGCAACTCCGCTTCGATCGTGGTTGGCCCCCCGATGGGGCTCTCCAAATGCAGTGTTCCGTCAACGGAGGCGACTCGCTGGGCGAGTCCAAGTAGGCCGGTGCCTTGGGTTGGGCTGGCACCGCCTTGGCCATCGTCGTGGATTTGGATGTGCAGAAAGTCGCCTCGCCGGATGACGTCGACTGAGGCGCGAGTCGCACGGGCGTGTTTGGCGATGTTAGTAAGGGCTTCGGAGACGACGAAGTATGCGACCGCTTCGATGGTGGATGAGGGCCGTTTCTCAACATTGACGGTGAGCTGCACTGGCACAGGGGAACGAGCCGCGATGCCCGATAGTGCGGCGTCGAGCCCCCTGTCGTTCAGCACAGCGGGGTGAAGTCCACGAACGAAGTCACGCATTTCAACGAGTGCTTGTTTGGCTTCTTCGTGCGCTTCTTCGATAGCTTTACGGGCTTCCGGTGGAGCATCGCTCATGCTGGCCCGGGAGATACCAAGGTTCATCGCCAGTGATACCAGGCGTTGTTGGGCGCCGTCGTGAAGGTCGCGTTCGATGCGTCGGCGTTCAGCGTCGGCGGCATCTACAACCGCTGCCCGACTTTCGGTGAGGGTATCGACGCGTTGAGCTAGTTCTTTTTCTTTGCTGGGGGCGAGCATTCCTTTAGCGATGCCTAGTTCTAGTGCGGCGGCACCTCGGGCGATCCAGGGCGCGGCGAGCAGGAAAATAAGTCCGAAGGTGGTGTACATGCCGAGAATTTTTGGGCTGTGAACATCCCACCCGAATTGCCCCTTTTCGGGTAGCAGCCAGCCGTGGGCGAATATCGTGCTGTAGGTCAGTCCGATGCACCAGAAAGTGACGACAAAGGTAAAGGTCACACAGCTAATCAGCAGATTCACGAAGAAATGAAACACGACCTGGCTCCAACTGGATCCTTGGCCCGCCTCAGCCAGAGCCCGCCGGCTATAGGTCTGGCGTTCGGGGCGGGGAAACTCACCCAACCGCACATCCATAAATGCGGCGAACCGCGATCGTTGCCAACGGGTGAGCATGCGGGAGGCCGCGAAAAGCGCACCAAGCATGAATGGCAGCGTCACCACCAGCACGGCGGTTCCCCATAGGAGGGCAAACATCATCAAGATGATGTAAAAGCTCAGGGCGGCCACCGGTAGACCGGACAGAACGCAAATCGTGCTGAGCCACGTGCGCTTTGCCCACAGCGCGTGAAACACGATCGGCGCGCGCCGCCTGTTGGTCTTCATGTGTTCACCGTATGCAACGACATCCGCGGGCTGCCATGCAGCTAGCGCCCTTACCTACCTGTACCTAGCACCACCATGAAATCGGTAATTCTCGCTACCGACTTTGCCCGGCTCGCCCGCCAGGCTATTGACATGACTACTCGCATCGGAAAGTTTTGCTACCGCAACCGCTGGTGGGTTTTGCTCACCTGGTTACTGGCGGTAGTGATCGGCGGCGTGGCGGCCGGTCCTCTCTTTGACGGCATGGTGTTGGACGAAAAGTCCAACGGTTGGGAATCATCTCAAGCCCAACGCGTACTTGATGATTCATCTGACAAAGGACAAGAGCTTGTCGCCCTAGTCAAAGGCGCATCTCCCGAAACGTCAACGAACGCAGTAATACTGCAACAGGTCAGCGCCGAAGTAGAAAAAATCGACGGCGTACAAAAAGTAGACCCACCTCAGCGGGCACCAAACAACGACAGTTTCATCCTCAACGTCACCTTTGACCGCCTTCCGGAAAATGCGAGTGAAGCCCAAGAGACCAAAGCTGATGAAACCTTGGAAACCGTTTCGCAGAAAGTGCAACAACTCGAACAACGTCTCCCCGGTGCATCGATCACACTCGGTGGCAGCGCCGTACTGGAAAAAGAGATCAATGAACAAATCGGCACAGACCTGAAGAACGCCGAAGTGTTCTCGCTGCCCGTCACCGCGATCGTGCTGGTGTTCATCTTCGGTGGAGTCGTTGCCGCCGGCGTGCCGCTGCTCGCTACCCTCGTGACCGTCGTCGGCTCCTTCGCTGTCCTCTACGGATTTTCACAATTTCTCGACATCTTCCCCGACACGATGACCATCGTGAGCATGCTTGGCCTAGGTCTTTCCATCGACTACGGCCTACTTCTTGTCGCTCGTTACCGTGAAGAACTAGCTAAACGCACCAACTGGGCACCAGGCGCCACCCGCGACATCACCGCGCAGGATCGCTACGAAGCGATCGGCGTCACATGGGCAACCGCTGGTCGCACCATTTTGTTCAGCGCGCTCACTGTCGCCGTCGCCTTGTGCGGACTGTTGTTCATCGACATGCCTAGGCTCCAGGCCATTGGCGCCTCTGGTATCGCCACCGCTTTGGCCGCGATGATCACCTCACTGACTTTCACCGCGGTCTTGTTGCGCCTGTTCGGTAAACGAATCAAGCCCTCAAAGAGGCAGATCAAAAAGGCCGCGGCCGCTGCGCACAGTGGCGGTGAAATCGAACGAGGATTCTTCGCTCGACTCGCCCGGATCACCCAGCGACGCCCGCTCGCCGTCACTCTCATCACGGTTGTAATCCTCGTCGGTGCGGCCGCACCTGTTCTTTTCACCACCTACAAAATGCCAGGGCTTGAGGGTTTGCCTAGTTCCTTGCCCTCGGTGAACGTGGCCAAAGAGCTGGACCGCGAATACAAGAGGGCCGAGGATCCAGCGGTGATTGTTGTCGCCAGAACCTCACCCGAGATACTCGATAAGTGGGCAGTCGGCTGGAAAAACGACAGCAAGGTCGAAACCGTTGAGCCAGCCGAGCTTGTGGGCGACAACCTGTCAACCGTGGCATTCCGCGTGAACGGTGATCCGCAAGGGCAAGAAGCTCGCGAGCTTGTGAAATTGCTCCGCGAAGACAGGCCTACCGGACAATCGTGGGTGGCAGGGGATGCGGCATTCATGGAAGACCTCATGACCGACTTGAAAGCTAGCTTGCCCTGGGCAATTGGGGTAACCGCCCTTGGAATGATCGTGCTGCTCTTCCTGCTCAGCGGCTCACTGGTGATTCCCTTCAAAGCCATCGCCATGTCGGTCGTCTCTCTAGGGGCATCCTTCGGTGTACTGGTCGCGGTCTTCGACTACGGCTGGGGCTCAGAAATTCTGGACACCAATGTGGTCGGCGGGATGAGCCCCATAACTATGGTCGTGATCTTCGCCCTGGCGATGGCATTGTCGATGGACTACGAAGTGTTCCTGCTGAGCCGCATCAAAGAAGAAGTCGACGCCGGCATCCCGACGCATATCGCGGTGCGGCACGGACTACAGCGCAGCGGCAAAATCATCACCGCGGCAGCACTGCTAATGATGATCGTCTTCGCCGGGTTTATTGCCGGAAAGCTGTTCGAAGTTGAGTCGGCGGGCGTTGGGCTGCTGGTCGCCGTACTTGTTGACGCCACTCTGGTGCGCTGTGTCCTACTTCCAGCGACAATGACGCTGTTGGGGCACCGCAACTGGTGGGCACCCGCGCCACTCAAGCGCTTGCACGCCAAGTTCGGAATCTCCGAACACCAAGCGAACCCAGCGCCAGTGACCGAGCCGCAGCGAGAGTACGTTCACGTCCGATAAGTAGATAATTGACCAGGTGGTGGGAGCCCAGTGGGGCTCCCACCACCCGTTTTACGTGCACTATCAGGGCCCTTAACCCGCCAACGAGCCGCAAATTCCTACTTTGTGTAAAGCTAGAGGCATGGACGTGGACCGCATTGCGCTGCCGGGCATCGGCTTGCAACACACTTTCACCACCGAAACAGGTCAGCGGCTAGGAGTGATCTCGCATCGCTCCGGTCAGCGCGATCTGGTGATATATGACGATGACGACCCCGATACAAGCATCAGCTGTGTGCAAATGACACCAGAGGAAGCCGACGGGCTCGCTGACTTGCTCGGCACCTCTCACATTGTTGAGCGGCTGGCCGAGCTGGAACGCCAGGTAGACGGCTTGGTCACCGAACAAATTCCGCTCGGCACGGACTCTCCATTCATCGGCCGAACATTGGGCGACACCGCAACGCGCACCCGAACTGGTTCCTCCATCGTCGCGGTAGTGCGCCAGGGAACTGTCATCGCCAGTCCACGACCCGATTTTCGCTTTCAAATCGACGACGTAGTGGTGGTAGTGGGAACCCAACACGGCACGGCCGCCGTGGCCCGCATCTTCCGGGATGGGTGATGAGGCGTGGATTCGCATGCCACTCAACTGCTGATGGAACTAGGCGCGATCATCCTGTGTCTGGGACTGTTGGCAACCGCCGCCTCTAGGTTTGGGCTCTCCCCTATTCCTTTGTATCTTCTGGGCGGCCTCATTGTCGGCAAGGGCGGTTTTTTGCCGCTGTCCACTAGCGAGGAGTTCATTGAGATTGGCGCCGAGATCGGCGTCATTTTGTTGCTGCTCACACTGGGTTTGGAGTATTCGGCTAGCGAGCTGGTGACTAACTTGCGCAGGTCCGCCTTGGGGGGCTTGCTCGACATTGTGCTCAATGCTGCCCCTGGCGTCGCGGCCGCGTTCCTGCTTGGCTGGGGCCCGGTGGCGGCGATCGCGATGGGCGGCATTACCTACGCCACATCCTCCGGTATCACCGCGAAAGTGCTCGGCGACCTGGGTTGGTTGGGTAACCGCGAAACGCCCGTGGTGCTCTCACTGCTGGTGATGGAAGACCTCACCATGGCCCTGTATTTGCCGATACTGACGGCGGTACTAGCCGGTGTCGGCATTCTCGGTGGCTCGTTGACTCTCATGATCGCCATCGCCACGGTCAGCATTGTGCTGTTGATCGCGCTCCGCTTTGGCCGGTTCGTGGAGATGTTTATCTCCAGCCCCAACAATGAAGTCCTGCTTCTGAAAATCTTGGGCATGGCACTGTTGGTCGCAGGTGTCGCACAGCAGCTCCAAGTATCAGCGGCAGTAGGTGCCTTCCTGGTCGGTATCGCGTTGTCCGGGCAACTGGCCCATACTGCGCATGAGCTTTTGACGCCCTTGCGTGACCTTTTCGCGGCGGTCTTTTTCGTGTTCTTCGGTCTCCAGACAGATCCAGCTAAGCTGCCACCCGTGTTGTGGGTGGCAGCGTTGCTAGTGGTAACTGGCATAGCGACGAAATATGCCACCGGCTGGTTCGCGGCGCGCAAAGCTGGGATCGGACCATCTGGGCGGATGCGCGCCGGCATCGCGATGATTCCGCGCGGGGAGTTCAACATCGTCATCGCCGGGCTTGCTGTTGCCGCGGGTGTTGACTCCCAGTTGGGCCCGCTCGCGGCGGCTTATGTATTGATGCTGGCGATTGTGGGGCCGGTAGCCGCCCGGTTGGCCGGGCCGTTGATTCGTCGCCGCAGGCGCATTCGAGCCGCCACCTAGTTCGCGGGCGCTTCCCAGGATCCGGTCTCCAAGAACCGCTCAATGGTTTTTTCATACGGGGCGATATCGAGGTTGTTTTGCCGCAGCCAGCCATCGTCGTAATACGTGTGCGGGTAACGCTCTCCCCCATCACAGATCAATGTGACAATGCTGCCTTTGGCGCCGGTCTTGCGCATTTGCGCAATGAGCCGCCATACACCCCACATGTTGGTGCCGGTGGATCCACCGGCTTTCAGCCCAGTGCTGCGTTCCAGGTGGCGCATAGCGGCGACGCTAGCGGCATCGGGCACGTCAAGCATGAGGTCGATGACTGTGGGGATGAAGCTCGGTTCTACGCGGGGGCGCCCAATGCCTTCGATGCGTGAGGGCATTCCCGTGGTGTAGTCGGTGGCACCGGTAGCCCACGAAGGGTAATAGCTGGAGTTTTCGGGGTCTACTACGGCGAGTTTGGTGAGGTATCGGTTGTAGCGCAGGTAGCGGCCGATCGTGGCGGAAGTGCCACCTGTGCCTGCGCCCACGACAATCCATTCTGGAATCGGGTGCGGCTCACATAGCATTTGTTCGAATATCGACTCGGCGATGTTGTTGTTACCTCGCCAGTCGGTGGCGCGTTCGGCGTAGGTGAATTGGTCCATGTAGTGACCGTCAAGCTCTTCGGCGAGGCGCTTGGCTTCGTTGTAGATTTCTAGGGGTATCTCAGTGAAGTGGCATTCTCCGCCATAGCGCTCTACCAGTTCAATTTTTTCTGGGCTTGTTGACTTGGGCATCACCGCGATGAATCTCAAGCCCAACAGCTGTGCGAAATAGGCCTCAGATACTGCTGTGGAGCCGCTGGAAGCTTCGATGACGGGCGTCGTTTCGGTGATCCACCCGTTGGCGATGCCATAAAGGAACAGCGAGCGAGCGAGCCGGTGCTTCAAACTACCGGTGGGGTGCACCGATTCGTCTTTGAGATAGAGCTGAATCTCCCACTCTTGGGGCAGCGGAAAGACGTGTAGATGCGTGTCAGCGGAGCGGTTCGCGTCGGCGCGCAGCCGACGAATCGCTTCGGCGATCCACGTATGGTTGCGGGCTGAACAACTCTCTTGGGCATCCACGTTCTCAGATTAGCCCCATAGCTCTGGGTAATTCCGCAACGCGCCATTAGTGAAAGATTTGGCTATGTCTCTGCGGGATTGCGTCGTTGGTACAACACGATCGCCGCACCCAGCGTCACTGCCACGCCTACGACGGCATAGGCGGTGAGTACCCAATATGCCTGCGCTGTGTCGTGACCGTTGAAGTACACGGTGTTGCGCACAATTGTGGTTCCGGCGCCCGGCGGTAGTAGGGGCCCAATAGTTGCCCAAAAACTCGGCAGGAGCGTGGCCGGGTAAGGCCCCCCGGCGCTGGGATTTCCGAGCACGACGAAGAACAGGATGGCCACACCGATCCCGGCGATGCCAAATAGGGCTTGGAGCGCCATCGTCGCAGCTCCTACCGCAAACACCAAGAGCGCTCCGATGAACCACAGGGCGGTGAAGTGTCCGGGCAAAGCGTCCAGGGTTGGCCCGACGATGATCGCGCCAGCAAGCCCGGAGGCCAGCGCGTAGAGGGCCAGCACACCAAGCCGGATCGCGGCGCGTGGCAGATTAGCCCGAGCACCGGAGATAACGCTGATAATGGACGCCACGAGATAGCCACCGACCATCCAGCCGATGACGAGGTAGAACGAGGAAAGTCCGCGCCCGTCGCCCTTGGCTGGTGGCTGAATGTCCACGGTGGTTATTTGACGTCGGTTCTGGGCATCAATTTCCGTGGCCAGCAGTGTTGCCGCTTCAGACACCGCGGGACCACCGGCGGAGGCGATCAAGAGTGTGTCGGTAGTTTGAGCGGGGTTGATGATGATCGCCGCATCAATAGTGCGGTCCATGATCATCCGCCGCGCGGCGGCTTCATCGGCGACAACGCGCGAATCTATTGGGTCATCATCGAGGTTGTTCAGCGTTTGATTGACTTGATCGGCTATTCGCGGCGGTGCCACTACCCCGACTGGCAGCTCGTGTGGCGTTGGCGAGTGGAATGCGCCAATGTACGACAAGATGAAGCCGACTTGTAGTGCGAAAACTCCAATGACGAACAGGGCCGCTCGAGGAGTGATAGCTGCCCGAAGTTCGGCGGCGAATCCGTGCGGCTCACTGGTGCGGTGCGTTCCTGTGGTCACGACACACTCCTCTTGCTAGCTCGCTGACCACGCTATGAGCTGCTTTCGGGAAATGGCCGTTGGCATGCCGGGCGTAAAACGAATTGTTACTCGGCGCTTCGACGTATCGCATCGCGCTGCTGCGCTGGCAGCGTGTCCACTACTAGGTCGTATGAGTCTTCGATCATGTCCAGTACAAGTTGGGTGGGAAGTGATCCGTCCACAACGACATAGTTCCAGAGGCGCTTGTAGAAGCCCGGGCGAATTTCTGGATAGGTGTCGCGCAGTTGTTGGGCGATGGCCGGGTCACATTTCAGAGTGACGGCGAGGGGGCTTTCTTGGAGCGCTGTGAAGGCGAAAACTTTCTTGCCGACTTTGAATGTTGATAGACCAGGGCTCATTGGGAAGGGAAATTCTTCTCGCGTTTGCGGGAGCTTCAGACAAGCGGCGCGTAGCTCTTCTGAGGTCATAGCGACAAATTTACTGGGTGTTGTGAGTGGTGCCCGACATTTGTAATCGGGCACCACCAGCGTTAGGGCCGTGCAATGTTACGCAACGCGGTGTCCATGTCGGTGGGCGCCAACCCGAAAGTGCTTTCGGTGTGAGTGGAATCCAGAATGAATGGCTCGGTGAACTGGTAGCGGGTGGTGCGCAGTTCTCGCAGCATGGGCGAAAACAGCCCCATAGACCAAAGGATGGGATACGGGATTTCAGCGAGTTTCGGTGTGTTGAGGTTCATGAGCTCGGCATATTTCGTGGCCAGTTGCCGAACAGTGAGCGGTGCATTGGTGGGCGCGTGCCAGGCTTGCCCCCAAGCACGCTCATCCTTGGCGACTGTTACAAGCGCCCGTGCGACATCGCCGATGGAGGTCCAACTGTGAAGCACGTCGAGTGGGACGGGCGTGTACGCCGTCTTATTCGCGTGCAGTGGTTTGAGGAGAACGAATGAAAATATGGAGTTCGCTTCGATGTAGTCGCTTGCTCGCACTTCTGTCACACGCATCGTGCCAGCTTGATGCGCTTTAAGCGCTTCGTTCCACATGTCACCACGGAGCCGGAGCTTGGGATGGGTGGCGCCCAGTGGTGTCGATTCTGTGATGGGTGCGCTTACGTGTCCGTAGCCGTAGGCATTGTTGGCGTTCACCAAAAGGGTGTCGTTGCGCTGCACGGCAGTCAGCATGGCCGAATACAGCGGGGGCCAGTCGGTGAGCCAACGGTGGTATTGCGGGTTGGCGCAGTTGTAGAGCGCGTTTGCTCCGGTGGCTAAGGCCGTCAGCTTTTCGGCGTCGGTTGCGTCTGCCGCGATGAGTTCGATCGCCGGATCTACGGGTCCACGTCCGCTGCGGCTCACGAGGCGCACTTGTTCGCCCTGATTGGCCAGCAATTGAGCGGTTGCGGTTCCGACGGGCCCAGCTCCGACGATGACGTGGTGTGACATGATCTTCTCCAATTTTCGAGAGCGGTGCTCTCTGTTGTCAGCAACGATCACATCTATCGTGATGATTGTCAAGAGCAGTGCTCTCGATTGTGTGCAATAATCTCGCCATGGCTTCTGGTAAGGCAACAACCGTCCGAGCGCGTGTGCGCGAAGAAATGACCAACGAGATCAAAATCGTGGCCCGCCAACATCTTGGCGTCGAAGGAGCAAATCTGTCGCTCCGTGCCGTGGCGCGAGAAATGGGAATGGCATCATCGGCGCTCTACCGATATTTCGCCAGCCGGGATGATCTACTCACCGCCCTGATTGTTGATGCGTACAACTCGTTCGGCGAAGCGGCCGAAAACGCCGACGACGAAAACGTTCAACCCGCCCAACGATGGATCGCGGTCGCCAAAGCACTGCGCCAATGGGCACTGAATCATCCGCACGAATATGCCCTCATCTTCGGAAGCCCAGTTCCCGGCTATAAAGCTCCACAAGACACCATTGGTCCCGCCACCCGAACTGTCAAGGTGCTCGGGCGGATTCTTGCCGCCAATCCCCCGATTAGCCGGCCTGGGGATGAGATAGAACTGCCGCCAACGCTCGAACAGCCAATTAGCAACATCGCCGAAATGATTCAAGCCGGAGCCCTATCGACTCCGGCGATGGCCCGCGCATTGGCTGCCTGGATGCACATACTTGGATCCATCAGCTTTGAACTATTCGGCCAACTAAACAACACCATTGAACGGCGCGAAGAATGGTTCGAATATCAAACCCGCGTAATGACACAGCTCATCGGATTGAAATCAGAATAGGCACAAATATGGGCTGGGATCACAGATGATCCCAGCCCATATTTCGTTCGCTTTAGTAGGTGTATCCACCGCTGTTCGATTCTGGGGCTTCACTTGCTGAACCCGAACCTTGGTTAGCGTCCTGGCTGGGTTGCGCGTCAGCGGAAGCCTTCTTGCCATCGGGGGTAACCGCGAACCACGTTCCGCCCACACCTTGGCCGAGCACATCGCCTGGCTGGGTGTCTTTGGCGAAGCGGTATACCGGCCAGCCGCCTACGGTGAGCTGGCAAGTGCCATCAGCCCGCTCAATGAATCCAACTTTGTCCTTAGCCACGCCATTAAGAGTGACATCTTTCCAGTCTCCCGAGGTCAGGGCCGGTGGCCAAGCTGTGGCGCATTCGCCGTTGCAGTTTGAAGCAGAGGGGTTCGCTGTGTCTTTGTCGAATCGGTAGAGCGTGAATCCTTCGGCGTCTACCACAATGTCACCGAGCTCGGGGTTGCTCACGGCGTTCAATGTGGAGCCATTTCCAGCGGCGGGGAGTGTCGACGAGTTTTCCTGATCGGCGCTGGGAACACGTTCTTGCTGTGATTCGCTCCGAACAGTTCGGACATCGGTAGCTTTTTCGGAGTCATCCGAGCTGTTGCAACCGGCTAATACGGCGACAGCCACAGCGGCTGCGGCGACGATGATGAGTGGCTTGCGCATGGCTTGCTCCCTAGTGAGTGTTGTTTTTGCTTGCTCATTAGGTAGTACGGAGCTCGCTCACAATCGGTTCAAAGTTTTTTAGAAGTTTTTTTGCTCGCTACCAGCGCCGCTATTCCGTCGAGTATCAGATCCAGCCCAAAGTCGAACTGCCGGACATGATCGGCGGGCGCTTGGTACTCATCTCCAGCAGCCGCGCCCACCCGCGCGGCCAGCGGAAACCGTTGTGGGTCAAAGACTTTTTCTAGCAGCGGCGCATGGGCATTCCACCATTGCTCGTCGGTGAGACCGGTGTGCTGGGCGGCCTGCGCCGCCTCAGTGGCGCCGCGCGCCGCGCCGTGCACATAGTTAGTGACAAAGCCGACCATCAGATCCATTTCGACATCGTTGAGGCCAAGCCCGTCAACCGCGCTGAGCTCGTAGTCATATTTGGCCATGACGTTGGGGCCAAGGACAGGCCGACTTGAGGCAACGTGCAAGAGCCACGGGTGCCGCAGATATAGCGCCCAATTTTCTCGAGCAATTGAGGCAAGCGCGTCGCGCCACTTGCTGGGAATGATCTGCGGTTGGGGCAATTCCCCATATGCGGTATCGAGCATTAGATCTAGCAATTCTGCTTTGCCGGGAATGTAGGTATATAGCGACATGGGCGAGGTATGCAACTCTTCTCCGACTCGACGCATGGACAAAGTGGCGATGCCTTCGGTGTCCGCGACGTCAATAGCTGCCTTCACGATCACGGGCACGCTAAGTCGAGGCTTTGGCCCGCGCTTGGGCACCTCGCGTTCACCCCACAGCAGGGCAAGGCTGCGGGTTGGATCTCCAGTGCCGCTGTAGTGCGTCGTCATCATGGTCCCGTCGAGAAGAAATAAACTCCGTACAGCATACGTTATAATGACTCTTGGGCTGACCAAAAGAGGTAACACGTGACATCCACCGCCGAACTAACCATGCTTTTCGCACCCACCGAACCCCTACTGCGTTCGCAAATCGTGCTGGCCCACCCACAAACCCAAGCGCTGCCACAGCTGGGGACGCCAAACACCATCCGCCTATTCACCGGCTCGGAAATAAGCACCCAGTCGGCTCGAACGCTCACCGTTGACGAAGCACTACCCTTCCTGCTGAATGAATCGCACCAACAGCCAACAGTGATCTTCTGGCGCCAGGCGGCCCGCGAAGCGCTGCGACTTATCGCACAAGGGCAAATTCAGGGGCGCCTATCCCCCGGCGGCTTCGATAGCTGGTGCATCGCCCCTCTAAGCGCCCCAGACGCGAACTACCTGGAACAACTCGCCTCGGCCATGCCGCCACAAGCCCGCGCCGCCGTCTCAGAACACAGCGCCGAACTCGCGGACCCGCGCGCACTGCTCCGCGACTTCTACAATGCGATCGCCGACACTCTCACTCGAGCCGACAACGCAACCAAACCCTTTCTTCGACCAAACCCTACGAAAGTTCCCGAACTTGACGACTGGTCGCATGAGCAATCCCACGCCGTAGGTGTGTCACTACGAGTCGACATGCGCGACGAGACATTCAGCATCACCGCACAAATCCATAGCGGCACTGATGTCACACTTATTGTCGACGCGGAACGACTATGGGAAATCAAGCCGCCAACAGGATTCACGACAAACGCCCGCACGGCAGCCGTATCCGCGATCTCCCGCGCGGCCGATCATTGGCCACTACTCAGTTACATGCTCGCTACCGCCGTACCTAGCTCACTTGATCTCAAAGACACCGACCTCGTCGAGTTGCTAGGACCCACCGGTGATGCTCTGCGGCGGGCGGGCATCGCGGTGCACTGGCCGCGTGAACTCGTTCACGAACTGACAACCCGAGCCCGGATAAGCCGCACGGGCAACACATCTGTCCACGCGGCAGAAGCTTTCGCGCCTGGACAGCTACTTGATTTCCGTTGGCACATCGCGCTCGAAGGCACACCCATCACTTCAGCGGAACTGCGAGAAATCGCCGATGCTCATCGACCACTCGTGCGGCTACGCGATCGCTGGGTCCTAGTAAGCCCCGATGTGTCGCGCAAAGCGCGTAAGCCTGAACTGAAACCCCTGACCGCCATCGAAGCGTTGAGCGCCGCGCTCACCGGCACAGTCGAAATTGGTGGCGCACAGGTCACCGCCGACACCGACGACTGGCTGACTGCACTCCGCACCCGCGTCACGAGCGGCACCACAATAAACATCGACGCACCAGCGTCGTTGCACGCGACTTTGCGGGAATACCAACTCGATGGCCTGCGCTGGCTCGTGAATATGACTGAACTTGGGCTCGGAGCCTGCCTAGCTGACGATATGGGGCTGGGTAAAACGATCACGCTCATCGCGCTTCATCTACACCGGCAAGCATCTGAGCCGGCCCCAACATTGGTCGTCTGCCCAGCCTCGCTCATGGGGAACTGGCAACGTGAAATAGAACGCTTCGCACCAGGAACCTCGGTCTATCGCTATCACGGGGGTAAACGAGCGCTGCCAACGACGCACAGCGGATTCGTTCTGACTACTTACGGGACAATGCGACTGGACGCCGAACAACTCGCTGGTGGCCGTTGGGGATTGCTCATCGCTGACGAGGCGCAACATGTTAAAAACGCGCGCTCTGGCACCGCAAAGGCTCTGCGACAGATTCCCGCGCTCGCCAAGGTCGCGCTTACTGGCACACCGGTGGAGAACAACCTTTCCGAGCTCTGGTCAATCCTGGACTGGACGACCCCTGGCCTTCTGGGCACGCTCGGCGCATTTAGGCGCCGCTGGGCTGGACCAATTGAGAGCGAGCAAGACGCGGTAGTCGCCGCCCGTTTCGCGGACCTCATCCGGCCCTTTCTATTGCGGCGCCGCAAATCGGACCCGGGCATTGCCCCGGAACTGCCGCCTAAAACTGAAACCGATCAATTGGTCGGCCTCACCGTTGAGCAAGCGGGCTTGTATCAAGCCGTGGTGGAGGAGACGCTGGCGCAGCTCGCTCAAGCCGAGGGCATGGAACGGCGTGGGTTGATTATCAAGTTGCTCACCTCGCTCAAACAAATCTGCAATCACCCAGCCCAATACTTGCGCGAAGATGCCCGCCGGAGCCTGGCGGGGCGATCTGGAAAATTCGATCTGCTCGATGAACTGCTTGAAACGATCGTGGCCGAACAAGGAGGCACGCTTATTTTCACACAGTATGTGGCGATGGCCCGACTGCTGGAACGGCATCTGAACTCGAAAAAGATCAAGCATCAACTTTTGCATGGCGGCACGCCCATCGCTGAGCGTGAGCGACAAGTCCAACAATTCCAGGAAGGTGCGGTGCCAGTATTCCTATTGTCTTTGAAGGCAGCGGGCACCGGCCTGAACTTGACGCGCGCCGATCATGTCATTCATTTCGACCGGTGGTGGAACCCAGCAGTGGAGGATCAGGCGACTGACCGCGCATATCGCATCGGCCAAACCAACCCTGTGCAAGTCCATCGGCTCATCACCGAAGGCACGATCGAGGATCGCATCGCCAGCATGCTCGCTGATAAGCGCGGTTTGGCGGATTCTGTTTTGCGTAGCGGCGAGGGCGCGTTCACGGAACTTTCTGATGTTGAGCTAGCTAATTTGGTCGAGCTGCGGAGTGTGCGATGAACATATTGAGTTTTCCAGCATTCGCGGCACGCAGCCGTGGAGCGCGTTTCGCGCAAAGTTGGTGGGGTAACGCCTGGTTGAGAGCTGTGGAGGAAACATCCCTGGACAGCAAACGGCTTGCCAGGGGGCGCAGCTACGCCAAAGCAGGCCGAGTAGGTTCCATCGCTGTTTCCCCGGGTCGTCTTGCGGCAGATGTGTATGGCAGTGAGGAGATGCCGTATCGCACCGTGGTGCGAGTGGACACGTTCAGCGATGCGCAGTGGGAACGTTTGCTGGAGCAAGTAGCGAGCCGTGCAAGCCATATCGCGGCATTGCTCAATCGAACTATGCCTCATGATCTGCTGTTGGATGCCCAGGAGGCAGCTGTTCCGTTGCTGCCCACGGTTGGTGATCTAGAGCCCGACTGCACGTGTCAAGACTGGGGCTATCCGTGCAAACACGCTGCGGCGCTGTGCTACCAAGCCTCTTGGTTGTTGGATGAAGACCCGTTTGTTTTGCTCCTGCTGCGTGGGCGGGGAGAAAACGAGCTATTCACGGATTTGCGCGAGCGCAACGTGGTGGACAGTGCGCCACCCGTCGCACCGCGTGCCATTTTCCCCGCTGATGCCCGGGCGGCGTTCGCGCATTCACCTGGTCCGCTTCCTGATGCCGGGCGCGTTGGCGATTTTCACGCACCAGCTTTGCTGATCCCTGGGATAGATGAAGGCGAGCTAGGAAACGCCGCCTCGCGTGCGGCTACTCGTGCGCGGGAACTTCTTGGTGCACCGCCGCACTAAACGCCTTGATGCCTTCTCGCCATGTTTTATCGAGTTCGGATCCAGGTGGATATCGCTGATCGAGTTCCAACATCACCATGCCATGAGCGAAAGACCACAATGCTTGCGCAAGGTGCGGCTCTTTCGCCGCGATGAAGAATGGAGCTCCTGACCACTCTTCTAGTCCTTTGGGAAGCGAACGGCGGTCCAAAGCGCCAGTAGTTGATAGCCGATACAAATTGGGGTGTTCGAGCCCGTACGCGCGGTACGCCGCCAGTAGGCTCGTGATGCGCTCGGGCTCAGCCAATGCGGCATACATGACCTCCCCCACCTCGATAAGGGCAGATTCGATGAGGGCGAGTTCTACGGCTTCCTTGTTTCGAAAGTGCTTGTAGATGGAAGGGGCGCGAATGCCTAGGCGCTCAGCAAGGGCGCGCATTGTGAGGGAGCCCGGCCCCTCACGTTCGAGCAGCTCGCGGGCTATTTCCACAATTTGTGTCGCCCGCGGAGATCGTGTTGTGCGGACGACGCTGTCCACTGTTATGGCCTTCACTGTTGCTCGACTCGGGCTTTGAGCGCGCGGTTCATCGCTGCGAAGTTGTCGGCGACATCGAGCTGTTTGCCGAGAAATGGCACTAGCACTCCGGTGAACTTTTCTCCGTGGATGAGGCGAATTCGCTTTGGGGTGAGTGTCTCGATATGAAAATAGTGTTCCCCATCGACAACACCCACCATGCCAAAGCGCCCGATCCAGCGGAGCTCACGCCCAGGTTCGGCGGCCAACACGGTCGGCGTGAAGGTGTTGGTTTTGCCGTTGTTGCTGATTTCAACGCTGAGTCTGGTGCCTGTGATGGGTTCACCACTGATTTTGGTGATGAACGGATTCCATTGAGGATGGTTCGTAAAATCCGTCAGTGTCGACCACACCTGTTCCGCTGAGGCGTCTATCTCGATGCTGGTTTGGGGTGTGCGGGGTTTGATTCGGCTCCAGATGTAGCTAGCGGCCAAGATGGCGATTAAGGCGGCGAGAATGCTGAGGGCGATTATCATCGGATCCTTCTTCCTTGCGTGGCTAACGTTGTTAGCTACAGTAGGCTAACAACGTTAGCCACGCAACAAGAGTCACCCAGCTATTCACCAAACCGACTAAGAGACTTTCACCTTCGCGTAGCGCATGATTTGAACATCAGAACCCGACCAGCCCTCCACGAACTCGAAACGTCGCGGCTCATAGCCGCCAGAAAACAACGGAATGCCCGAACCAAGCACCACTGGATTTACCTTCACTATGAGCTCATCAATCTCAGACATGAGGGCCTGTGCGAGGGTGGCCCCTCCACAGAGATATATATCCTTCCCGTCTTCCTTCTTGAGCTCTCGAATCGCGGCGACTGGATTACCGCTAATCAACTTCACAGCGGGATCCGGCTGTCCAGACATTGAACTAGAGACCACATATTGACGCAGGCGCGGATACTGATCGGTCAGGCCGACTTTCGCGCCCACCTCGTAGGTATTTCGACCAGAAACTACGGTGTCAAAGCGCACGTTTTCCACTGTGGAATCAATACCGAAAGCGTCTAGCGCTGGCTTGGGAAGCGTCTCGGGGAAATGCTCTTTCAACAGAGCGATGTATTCAGGCCCTGGATTGAAGTCCTCGTACGTTCCATCCGGGGCCGCGATATATCCATCGATGCTGATGGCTACGAAATAACAAAGTTTTCGCACGGGGTTGCTCCTAAATTCAAACCACTACTATCGAAGTACTTTCATGAGAGTACTACATGCATAGTGCTTTGACTAGAACCTTTTCGGCGAC
>JABFVL010000054.1 GCA_013362805.1 Mycobacteriales bacterium
CCAGCGGGCGGACCAGCGGGTTCACCTGGATCGGCAGGTGCGTCATCAGGGCCAGAGCCAGGTTGATCCATCGGCGGGGTGACCGGTTTATCTTCGAACTGGGGGGTGGATTCTTCGGGAGCGGAGGAAGGCGCCTCTGGTTCGGAGGCAGCGCTGGCCACATTGCCCAATATGTCAAGCGGGTCGAACCCTAGTGCGGGCGACGGAGGGCCTACTGGCGGATCGGGCATGGGAAGGGGTAGGCCCTCGGCCGCTGGGGTGGGGGGCGGAGGAAGAGGCTGGGGCGTCGGTTCAGGCGCTACCGGCTCACTGGGAGCTGGAGGGGTGTCGGGTAATGAAGGCTGAGATGGGAGGGACTGGGGCGAGGGGGTGCCAACCATCGGCGGGTCTCTTCCTTAGAGATAAATGGACACGGCGCAAGGCCTTTTCGCTGGCAGGAGCGCCGCTGCGAGAGTTTGCATACCTTTGCACTAGCAATGAAGGATACGCCATGGGCGAAACTTGAAGCCAGAAAAACGACAGTTCAGCGGAGTGATATAGGTATCGTCGCGATACGAGTCAGTAAAGTTGCACGCCGTAGCATTTTTGTCGCACTACGCGCGGGTAGCGTTGCATCCCGTAAACATCGTTTAGAAATCTGCAAAGCAACTTGCTGCACAAAGACGAACATTGCTAATTTGTGACCAGCGTTTACGCCCTTGGTGAACGAATTCTGCGATTGGTTCGGCTTGAGATGCCCAGTTCTCCTACTTCCTCCCCGTCCCCTCAAGACCCTCAACGCCCGGATGCTCCGGCGGAGACGTCCGATGCCGCGTCTCATCCCTCGCTGCCTGAGGTCACGACACCCATGGCCGACGGCGCTGTCCAACAAACCGGCACGCCGGGAGAGCCAGATCCCGTCGCACCAGAGCGGGACCCGCTGAATGCCGTGGGAGGCTCCGCCCTCATCACCGACGACGAACGTACAAAGTTGTTTGATGGGGTGAGTGCCTTGCGCGACTCACTCAGGCCCTCGCTCTTCGCCGAATCCGAGCCAACGACAGAACCCAGCGCAACGTCGTCAACCGCCGCCCCACAAACCGGTGAGGAAAGAACGAACTTAGACCCGCCTCCCCCACCCGCGCCGTCCACCGCCGCCGCGCCACCTGTCTCCACTGAAGGCGAAGCGCCCCTCGAGCCACCGAGCAGAACAGCCTCAGAACCCGACTCCACAGCAGCCGAGCGCGATCCCGCCGCGCAAACCCCGGAGCCCGTCCCGGCTCCGCCCGCCGCCGCACCAAGCCCCAGTGTCGCATCGGAAGCTGAACCACCAGCGATGCCACCGGCCGCGCCGGAACCCGCGCCACCCGTGAGGGAGCCACAGACCCGAGCCGGATCAGCGGCCCCCAGCAACACAGATCGGCCAGATCTACGCGCGATGCTAGGCGGTGGTGGCACAGCAGGGCCGGGTCCCCTCCAGCACGTCGCGGATCACGCGCAAGAACAACCCGGGCCACAAGTCGCCCCATCGACGGCGCCCATGCCATTGGGCTCCGACGACGAACAACCCTCCAGCCATCCGCCTGCGGATCCAGCTTCAAGTGTGCAGACGACGGCTTACGGTAGCCTTCCCACGGCCCCGACCACACCCCTGCCACCGGCAGGGCAGCCACCTGCGCGCCCCAGCGATGACTGGTATACGTATCCAGACGACGATGAGGAACCAGAACCTGAGGGCTCAGGCTCCGAAACCCAGATCACCTCCGGTGGTGCCGCGGCGAGTGAGCCCACGGTCGTCGTACCCCAGGGTGGGGCTAGCGGTTCCGTGTATGGAGCGCCCCCGATGCCCGCTGGCCCGCCATCACCCCCACCCAATTCACCCCCGCCGCAGGCCGCACCGCCCGCACCACCACCTCCGGCCAGCCCCGCGGCCGCTGCCCCAGCGGCCACTCCCCCACCTTTTGCGGGGAACCCTCAAGCACGAGTCCGGCACCAACTAGGCGGAGGGGGCAGCGGGCAACCCGCCAACCCATATGGAAACGCGGACGTAAATAAGCCAACCGAAGGCGAACAGCGCGATCGAACGCTGTTGCTCGCTGACTCTCATTTGGCCCGAGATGGCGTTTGGCCCTTAGGACATGAGCCAAAGCTGTATAACGGTGAAGAACGCATCACCGCGACCTTCGATTCCTTTGACCGCGAACCGCCTTCAGTCAAAGGTGTCCACGTCGACACCGATCGAGGCGAAGTTCGGATTGAGCTGCAGGGACGAGGAAACTACGAGGTTCGTCGACTCGCGGACGCTGCTCATCGCGGTTGGATCGCACACACTGTGGAAACGGCGGCAGGCGCCCACGAAATCCCGCTCCCGCTAGATGTCGTCGCGGTACAAGGCGTAGACGCGATGTTTGACCTAGCGGGCGCGGAGGAGCTGGCAAAGCTGGCATTGGGCCGGAGCGCAGGCGAGATCATCGCCCAGGGTAAACCCGATCTCGCCCTGCCGGTGGATGAAATGTTGGAGTTGGGCAAGCCACGCAAGATCCGTAAAGCAGCAGCAGAGCGCGTGCAAAACTACGTCGTCAATGGAACGCCGTCCGCCGAACGCAAACCACGCACGCTTGACGAAACCCTGCATGCGACGGCCGTTGTTCGATCGAATGCCTTTCACGGCCAACACGAGATTGATCGTCGTCGCAAAGCCGCTGAAATAGCCAACGCGGGTCCGCAAGGAGAGCCCAGCGAGCCTAAGCCACCCAACCGGCTGCAAGAGAGGTTCGCTGAGCGGCAGGTCTTGCCAGCGGACCCTCAAGAGGTGCAACGACACGCGCAACATCTTGTGGATCTGACGTTGGCGGCCGACATGGCCAAGCATCTCCAGCCCACCAAGCACCACGCACGGGTATGGGGTGGTGATCGCCAGCTATCTGATCGAGTACCGAAAGCGCCTGGCAAGGACGATGCCGCAGAACGCCGGAATCGCGTGCAATTGATGATCACGGAAGCGCCTGAGGTCGACGAATACGCGCAGCATAACCGAGAACAGGCCAGTCACAGCATGTTGAATGTCGCTCGTGCGGCATACCTGCGCCACGTGCCGCAGGTGTTGCTCGAGCAGGCCGGTGTTCATCTCGCTGACCCGGCGCGCGCTAGCTCCACGGTGGCCGAGACCGTACAAAGGCTGGATGAGGCCACTTTGGAGCATTTAGCTTCGGTCGAATGGGCCGCTGGCCGCATTATTACGCCGCCAGGAGGTGACCCCAAAGACCTTGATGATGTCCAAAAGCCCCGCGCTAGAGTCGAGGGAGCCGGCAAGAGGGCAGAAGGTCGCCAAGCGAAGCGTGACCAAAATAGCGACGAGCGCAAGAAGGTTCGCGACGCAAATAAAGAAGAACGAAAGAACGCTAAAAATGAAGGCCGCGAACCCAAGCTAAAAAAGGTACCGAGCCGTCGCAGTTATCGCACCCGAGCTGCCGTTGACATGGTCCGCACACGCGCGGCAAAAGGAAAAGTAGAGAAAGTGGACGCACTAATTAGCGCACTCGGTGCCGCGCAAGCCGGGCTGGAATTCACTGATGTGGGACCGGAGAACGTACAAGCCTATCGGGACCACATCGAGATCACCATGCGTCGAACTTTCGGTAATGAACGAGGTGGACGACCTATCGATCCTTGGCTAGTTCAGGCAGTGGGCACAACATTGGGACTGCGGACACAACGATGAGACGGCGTGATGTCCCTAGTTCGTATGACGCGGCCCAGAAAGAACCGCCCCTTCCACCACCGGACCTGCCCGCCGAGTTGCTTCCGGAGCTACCTCCAGCACAACCGTTGCCTAGCGGTTCGCGCATGTCACCAGATGTTTTACCAGCGCTTGGCGAAGCTCCGGAAGAACCCGCACCCATTCTCGATGAGCTAGACCTTTTGCCTGCTCTAGTTCCAGAACCCGCTCCAGCACCGGCCGTGGCGACGGAACCCGAAGCTCCTGATCATGTCCGAGTCACAACTGTCTACGACAGTGGCCAAGCCGCGGACGACGGTTACCAACAAGTGGTGCTGAATCTAAAAGTGCAACACCGCTCGGGCTCTGAGCCATTGCTGTGGGGCAGCATCGGCGTCGACCACATGGGCCAAGTCATTCTCACTCGTGGCGGAGTCGCGGCTCTGCACGAGCCGAGTCCAGACGGGCGCTTAATCAGCACGGTAGATGGGGTTGGTTTGGCGCCAGCGGACGAACCCGCAACGCTGGTCCGCCACGACGATGAAGCAGCTACCGAGCCAACACCGGTAGCGGAACCAGAGCCCGAAGCCAAGCCTGAGCCCGCCGCCGAGCCTCAAATGCTTTTGGCGCCGCCATCACCCGCTCTGCTCGCGCTCGAAGAGCTGATGGCGGTCTCACAACAAGCCTCGGATGTTTCCGCCGAGGCAGCCTCCGAACCTAGCCCAGAGATCGAAGCTGACTCAACGGCCGAAGCAGCCCCGGGTCCAGAAGTTAATTCACATCCAGGGGCCCAAGAAGCGGAGGTCACTACCAGCACCGAACTCGCACTGCGCGAGTCCGGGGAGCTGGCTTCACGAGAAGACAATCTGCCCACGCTTCCCGAAGAAGTTGAAGAGGCACCCACAACAAAGCGGGCCGTCGAGCCACCACCAGCCCCACCCACACGCCATTTTTCTGTCACCGTTGTTCGGGATCTGAGCGATGGCGGCGATGAAGAGCGGCGCATTGGCAAACGTCAACTGGAGCGAATGCCGCGCAGCACCCAATTGCACTTCGCGAGTTTGGGTAAGGAGTCGCAGCCTAACGACACGATGCGAGACCCCGGCTGGGCAACAAAACTCACCTTGGAAGCCACAAGTTTTGCCGATGCGCAAAAGGCGGCATTAGTAATCAACAGCGGGATGATGCCCGGATTCCGTTTGCACCTAGAAGCAAGCGGGCTCGACGAGGATGGCACGGTCATCGGGTATGCGAACCCAGATGACGCGTTCGCCAATTCTTCGTTGCGAGATTTGCCCCCAGAGGTTTTGGGCAGCTTTCTGGTCAGCCCCACCCCGCAAGACAAGTTAAACAGTGTCGCGACTCGCCCAGCTAACCCATTTGACACGGTCTACACCACAGACGGAGCCGGAGAAGCAACTCACCTTCTGGGCAACGTGGTTGACAGACACCTGGTGCCAAATGCGAATAGCGCTGGCCTGACAAACTTCAACCTACGCCGCCACACGCTGGTGATGGGACAATCTGGTCTCGGAAAATCGCGACTTTTGCGCCTTCTGGCCGACTCCATCCTGGACGAAGAACGCGCCGACGGCCGCAAAACCAAAGTGGTCATGATGGCCTTCGGCGCTAAACCGCCGGAAATGTTGGCGCACGACGACTGCGTGGTCATCGATTTGGCGGATCAAGATAACCCGATTCCCACCAAAGATCCTCTTACCATCGAATATTTGGAAGATGGCACGCAGGAGAACCTCACCACCAAAAAAACTCGGCTCGTGCAGATGTTCGCCGCCCCCTTCGGAGACCCGAAAGAGGCTGGCGGCGCGATGGCTGAACGTCTGTTCACCACGGTCATCGACAACATCTATGACAAATATGGGAACCCCACCTTCAAGAATTTGCAGCAAGAAGTAGCCGAATATCTGGAAGACCAGAATAAAGCGGCTGAGGGAGACTCCACTTCCACATGGGACAAGGACCGAGCTACCTGGATCCAGGAAGGTATTGCGAAAGTCGCGCCCTATGTCAGCTCCAGTCGTGGGAAATTTAACCAACGTGCCTTCTTGGACGACTCGTCCGGCGTGCGTGCGCTTATCGTCAACTCCGGTCAGGCGCCAGACATGGCGGCTCACTTGTGGATCAACATGTTTATGCACGACGCGACGAGTTATCTAGCGCGGCGTGAAAGCAACGCGAAGCTGCAAGGCTTGCCATCCCTCGAGGATGAACAAGAAGCACCGCTCATCACAGTGCTGGTGGACGAGGCCGGCTCCGCTGATAGCAAGGGTGCGGAAGCTGCCCAGGTTCAGCGCATGGTGATGTCACCACTGAAGCTTGCGAAGGAGCAAGGCCGCAGTCTGGGCCTGGCCGTAGTCACCGGGTGTATCCCATCCGAGAAGCTAGACCCAACGCTGAAAGATGGCGCGAAGAACTTCATTAGCTTTGCCGTCCAGAACCCGAAGGCGGCCGCCGAAGCCGCCGCGACCATGGGCATGGACAGCACGCCAGAAGAACTCAAAATGCTCAAAAAATTGCCCCCGCAACACTGTGTAGTCAGTTCGGGCGGTGCACCGGTTGTCATCAAAGTAGACAACGTATCCAGCGAGACCGGTGAATTGCTCTCACCGATGCTCTTGGCGCACAAGGATCCTCGAGAGCTCTGGCAGGAACACGTTTGTTCGCTCAACCACCAACACGCCGCGAGTCGCCTCGTCGATGGCACAAAGCCTCAAACGGCGGAACTGGCACTAGCCACGGCGGTCTCTACAGTGGCGATCCTGGCCGGTGTTGAGGCGGACATCACCCCTAACCGCTCTATGCAGCTGCGCTACGGAATGCGACCGCCCAGCAACCGGGAACAAACATTAGCGCAAATTGCCGGACGACCAAGTTCTGAAGTGGATCCTGAGCTGGCGACCTGCGCGGTGATGACGAACGTTTCTGAAATCGTCGACAGCTTGCCACCCGATTTGGCGTATTTGAAGGGCGACCATAAAGCAGAAGCTGAAAACGCTATGGCCAAGGCGACATTGAAAATGCTGGCCGGTGGACGACTAGAGCGAGACGACAGACCACCTCACGGGGTCACCCCAAAGAAGGGCATTGTTGCCGTTCTGGAAGGACACATCAGCCCGTATCGAAATCAAGTTCTTCAAGTCACTGAACGCTATCTCACGCATATCCAACAAAGTCTTAAGAGCGAGGATCCACAAGTTCGCGCCCAATGGGAAGGCTTGGTCGACAAAGATTCCCTTCCCACCACGCCCAGGGAGACAGCGCGGCTCACGGACATGGTTACCGACTGGACCATGCGGGCAGAAGCAGACGTGCCCAGCGCGATCACGGATGACGGTACGCCTTGGACAGATCTCACTCCCACTCACAACATGCTCTATCAGGTTGTGAAGCTAGCAGTTAAAGGGCTGAAGGAAGACAACGACGAACGGCTTCGCCCACCAGGTTTATACAGCCTTACCGACTCATTGGGCCAAGCCTTCGGTGGAAACCGGGTACTCACCGAAGACTCCGCCGACGGCGGTGAAGTAAATGGGCTCACTCAGTATTACAACGCGCTGGCCGCCAACGAAGTCGATGAAGTGGACCCAAAAATTCGCGAACGCGTTGGAATCACTGTATTTAAAGCGATGGGTATGCCTACCCTTGGTGCCAAAGTAATTAGTGCGGCCAATGGCGGAAAGCCGCTCAGCGAGCCTGACAAAGAGCGCGCCGCGGTGCAACTTCGGCGGGTGCTGACCAGTTTCGAAATGGGAGACCGAGCTGGGGACACCCTCGGCCTCTTGTTTGGCGAGGAGTTGGTCACCGAAACAATGAAAATCGACCCGCGGACCTTCAAAGTCAAGCGGGAAAAGAAAAAAGAGGAGCAGGACGAAGATCTTGCGGAACTGCCTGAAGCGATCCAGGACGAATGGGCCCAGGCGCGCGCACAAGTGGAACAAACAACCGCACGCTGGAAAGCCCTAGAGTCCGACACTGCAAAGACACTGCCGATGTTCAGCAAGATGTTGACCCCCGTATTTCAGCGTCTGCCCGAAGAACAACGACGCGAAATCGCCACAAGAATGGGGTGGAACCAACACACCACTGTCGTTGTCGGGAACCTCGATCATGTTGGCATCTTGTACAACAACGCCCCTCATCTCTTCGATGCCTTGACCCAAGGGGAAGATCCGAGCTCAAAGCGTTTCGCAAGTCTGCAAAGTATCGGACCCACAATTCGCGAAGCCCAGAGACAGCGCACGGCCGCCAGATCACTCGATCTGCTAGTACGGGCGAAAGTTGGCGCGGCGATCGCCATGCGCAAGAATGCGCAGAGGGCTCGCCCCGCAAGTGGCGAAGACCTGGGGTCAGCGTTAGAGCAGGCGGAGCAAAACGTAGCGGACCTTGAAGCCAGATACACGCAGTTAACAGAGACGCATGACAGGATCATGGGGTCAGGTGAGGGTGGCCCGACCCAAACAGCTCAGCAAATGCCCAACCCCGGAACACCCCCCGGCTCAGGCAACACCCCAGCGAGATAGTGGGGAAAGTGATGTCAAACGAGCCAACTACGCCGTCAGAACCGTCAGCACCCACGGCCCCGCCTATGCCAGTGGATTCGCCAGAACCGGCGGAGGCACCTTCATTACCGGCACCTGGCTCGGGCTTGGCGACCGATGCGGTCGCGCTAGCCGAGCGGAGTCTTGCTGAATCGCTGGGTGTGTCGCCGGACGCTATATCTTCTGTCCCACCACCAGTGGCATTTGCCGCGGAAGGTGTGGCCGGTCTCGCCGAGCTTCCACCCCAACCCATCTATTCTTTCGGCGCGCAACACGCCTTCGATACGGCGAGCGAGCCCAATCCAACGATGCCCGATCCGCCACCGTGGCCAGCCTCGCTCGGTGGGTCACCTGAACCGGAAGGGCAACCATCCCCAGCGGGGGCAACGAGCTGGGACAGCGAGGTCGACCTTTTTCCGGAGTTCGGGGCCCAGGCTATTCCTGCGCCTGCGACACATCGGCCTAGTTATCCGGACGCTGCGCCAGAACAGGCGCCTGAACCTTCGGCTACCTCTGAAGACAGCATCGAAGCCTTGCTTGCCAGGAATGAGGAACTGCGTGCGCGCACACTCGGCAACCTGGAAACGACATGGCCCGGGGAACCGGCGCCTGAGGACTCAGTCGATGCACGCTTGGCTGACAATGAACTTCTCATTGCCTCCATCGAGGCACTCACCGAATCTGGTTCAGCCGGTGCCACCTCGAGCCCCGCTCCGGTCGCCACCCCCCAAGGACATGTACCCAGACCCCGTGTCGAGGTAAGCGAACGGCCTAAAGCGCCTATGGATTCATCGCCGGAGCTCGATGAGGAACCATTCGGTTCTCTGCCGGATCCAGCGCAACGTGAATCGGGACCACCTCCGCTCTTATTAGATTCGCCTGATCACGAGACAGCCTTGAAGTACCTAGCCATTGGTCAGGAACTGGCTGAGGAGGAATTCCCCAAGTGGGGCTGGCAGGAGCCCGCGTCCAAACCCGAATTGCGCTATGTCCGCCTGGAAGAGGAATTCCCTGAACTGGCTGAAACGGGCCAAAATCCACCAGCTGCGGCATATACCAAGGACGGGGTACGTATTATCGGCCTCGATCCAACCCACATGTTTCGCGAACCACCACCCGGGACATTAGCGGAGCAATCCTCCTTACCCCCGCCCGGCAGCAAGAAGCGCGAGACGGCCATCGCCCGGCTCATGTTGCATGAAATTGGCCACGACTGGACGGCGGGCCAGCCAGAACTCGCGGAAACGAGAAGCAGCTGGAACGACGTGCGGCAAACGCTGGTCCACGCCATCAAATTCACCGAAATGGAATTGGAGCAGGCACCCCGTGACCGCACGAAATGGACTGACGAAGATTTCAGTAGAGAACGCTATGCCACCTACCTTGGAGATCAACTACGAGACCTCGATAACGGTGTCCTTTTCGTACTTCGGATGGCCAATGAAGGGGTAGGTGAATGGCTCCCTCGCTCGGTAAAGGCCGCCAAATTTGGGCTCGACCCCGACACATGGGCCCGAGGCGCTGTCTCGTACAGCGCGCACTACGACATGGTTCATTCACTAGCCACGGCATGGAACCCAATTGGTTCTAATGCGGTGAATGACTTGCTATCTGTACGTCCCAGCAACGTCGATACTTTTAAGGCCCACCCTCACCAAGGAATAACACCGCTGCTCGAGGCTAGTTTCCAGCATCTTCCGCGCATAAGCCGGCAGTTCGAAATTGACGAAACCAAAGGCGTTGGCTTGCTTTCCTATGTGGATCGCCGCTATCCAGGAATTCGAGCTAAGGCCGCTCGACGGCATCTCGCTTCTACGATAGAAAAAAATAGCCGACCTGGTCGGTGGTAACGCATATGTCCACGTCACCGCAGTTTCCCGACCAGCCAGCGGATAACCCACCGCCTTCTACACCATCGCCAGAAGCATCAGAGGGCATGCCTCTGCCCTCGATCAGTCACTTCGCCGATGGTGTGGTGCAGAACTCGGCGCCCTATTCAGCCGCGCTTGATGACGTTCTCCCATCACCTTCCAACGAACAGATGGGACCTAACCGGGCATCAACCGCGCGAGCAACGGACACCGGTCAGTTGGGCGCATTCAACTCGCCCACACTCGAGCGAGCTACCCAGTTCCTCAGTGAGTATGGCGATGACCTAGACGCGCTTATCGTGGCGACCCAACCCAGGCTTGACCCCTCTCGCTGGGATCCAGAAACAGTTATCAAAGGTGAAGTAGTACGCGAAGCGCCAGCTCTAGAACCATCGGGAGCGACTTCTAGCCAGTCCTCGGCCAGCGTCAGTCCTGAAAAACCGGACGCGTCAGAAGAGCAAATCGATGAAATGTCCGCGCCGTCCAGCCAAGTCGTTGAATCGGAAAACCTCACCACAGAGGTGGACGCCGAAATCGTCGCCGCACTCGTGGAGTTGGCCAAAAAGGTCGACGACTCACCTGACGAGAAGGCGAAAACCGAGGCCACCGAAGACATTTTCGACACTCCAGTTAATGACCAAGAACCAATCGACTTTCGGGCACAAGAAGAAGCGCCACCTCCACGATCGGAAAACGACCCTGCGGAACCAACGGGGTTAGGCGCGGAGCGACCCGAAGCCGATAGCAGCGAAGCGCCGAATGTGGAGCTTCACAGAGATTACACCGACGAGACCGATGAGATATTAGACCTTGGCACTGCCGAACGAGTAGAACCCGAACCCACCGCCGAACCTATCGATATTGAACGAGCTAGTAGCGCTCATGCGCTTGGCGTGATGTCCGGCCTTCAGCGTGAATTTGAAGTGGATTCGCAAGGAAACTATCCCGGCGAGGCTCCATCCGGAGTGACCATTGCCGATGCGGTCGAGCGAATGTATGAGGAGCGCAAATATACCCCTGGCTTCCGGGCGCCCACGGCTGAACAACTCACCGCCGCGCTGAGCCTGGAAACCACGCATACGCCCGAGGGCACGATCGGACCAGCTCATGACGCGATTGAACTTTTGCTGGAACGGGGAGTAATTAAGATAGACCCGCGGCACCCGCATCTTCCCCCCACTTTTACCGCCGCCGTGGATTGGGGACAGGCGCCAGCCGATGGATCCGAGTACGACCCCACACGCGCCAATATTCTCGATTTGACTCGATCCAGCCAAATTCGACACGCCAAAGCTATGGCCGCTGGGCTACATCAAGGGCAATACGGAAAGCATGCGCCGCCTGACTATCGCGAGGTCGCGCTCGAAATGCTAAAAAAGATGGAATCTGGCGAAGTTCCGGAAGGGTACGGATTCCCTATCCTTGGCGCCTACAAACAGGCCTTATACCGACCTGTGGACCATCAGCGAGTTGCGGAAGCATGGGCCAGCTTGGCGGTGAACGGCGTATTGCGTCGCACCGAAAGCGGGACTCTGCAACGCGGACCGATCCCACCTGGGCTCGCCGAAGAGATAGCACGAGGCGAAGACCGGGCAACAGCGTGGCGACAAAAATGTGAAGAGGTGCTACGTGTCACCACGCATAACCTCGCCGATCAGGGATTCACGCCTGGGGTTGAAGGCACAGATACCGTCTTTGGTTTTGAAGAGGTCGCCATTGCCCTCACCGCTGCCTACGCCAACGGCGAGGTAAATCCAGCCGACCCACTGCACTTGGAACATACGGCCGCCAATCGGCTACGGGTCGACCTTGACACAGTGCGAGAGGCATACAAGCTCGTTAATAAAGCATTGTTAGTCGCCGCACATCCAAATAGCGGTCCCCACCCACTCTACTTTCACACTGATGTTTCTCGCGACGCTGCATTTCCAGAATTAGATCAGCGTTTGCCCTCGCTAAGCACGGTGCGACAAGATCTTGAAGATCGGCTACTACCAGCCCGAGGTATTCGACCTGAAGAATTGGATTGGCAAGTACGCGCCGGCTACGGACTAGCGGCCGCGTTACGTCAACACAATGCCCTGGTGTGGTCCGGGCTGCCACCGCACGCCGCGCGCGCACGGGTACTCAATGGGCTACTTACCGCGCATGCGACTGGTCGGCTAGAAGACGGCGTATTGCCACCAATTCAGGCCGCGAGAGTGCTCGGAGTGGGCCGAAGGCTATATCAACATTTACTTGAGGACACTCGACCCGCATTATCCACCGAGCACCCCTTGATAAAGTCCGAAGGTGACCGGCATTTTCTGCAAGTAACGCCACAAGATGCCGCTGACCTGTCCCGGCAACTCCGACAGGAGCATTCCCGACCGCCCACGGCTACTGGCCAAGCTGGAGCGGCGATGAGTGCGGCGCTCAACAAGGGACGTGCAATGTTGCATCCCGGTCGTCACCATCCCAAGGGGGCTTCGTCTCTGCCGCACGGCCAAGAGCCGGGCGGCAGACGATCCATCGGACGCCGTCGCAAGTAACCCATCCTCAAACAT
>JABFVL010000039.1 GCA_013362805.1 Mycobacteriales bacterium
GACGGGTTGAAAGCGAATTCATGGATGGTCAGCGAGTTCGTGATTCTCATCTTTCTATTGAGCACTTTGAACGACCTCAGGTAGCGACGATGTGCTCGTTCCGCTCGAAGATCCGCACAAAGCGCGGGCTAAGAAGGCAACAGCTCAATAGGCGTCGATGACATCTTTGGCCTGTTTAAGCGTGGCCCCGGTAGCTTCGCGATAGGCCTTGATCGCCGAGATCTTTTTGCCCTGCTCCAACAGCGCGATCACATCGCTCGGCAGGGTTTCCTTGATGCCAAGCTCGTCGGCGATGCGTTGATTTTGCCGCCTGAGTCGCTCTATTTGTTGCCGCATTTTGCGGTTATTGGAAGACTCCGCTACTAGCCACAACAAGGTGCCGAGCCAGAGCATAAAGACGATAGCCAACGTGGCGGCGGTATTCATAACGCCGAACATAACTTAGCGGGAAAACCCGTTTCTTGATTGCGCCGCGCGCCTCCTGAAAGGTCGATCAAGAACACTTTCCGTGATTAGATCAGCACCGTGGGGAATCTTTTGACAATTCTGCCCATGGCAATCGTGATGATTGCTGGCCCGCAGATCATTAGCGCGATTCTGCTGACCATGAGCGTGAACCCGCGACGAAACTCACTCAGCTTCATCGGCGGTGTGGCACTCGCCATCACACTCGGGGTCACCGTCTTTTACGTACTCGCAAAAGAATTGCACCGCGGAACCCGCTCCTCAGACACCGGCGCGGACGACAAAATTCTCGACTATCTCGTCATCGCACTGTTGATCTATCTGGCCATCCACGTATACCGAGACAGAAAGCGCTCCGAACCCCCCAAATGGATGGGCAAACTGACAACCGCGAGCGCCGGATTCTCCTTCAAGCTCGGGTTTCTACTTTTTCTATTGATGCCCACCGACATCATCACTATGGTCGCCGTCGGCTCCACTTTGGCGCAACGCGACGAATCATGGTGGCTCAGCTTGCCATTCATTTTGCTCACCCTGCTCCTCGTCGCCCTCCCCTTGCTCACACTGCTCGTAATGGGAAAACACGCCGACGCTTTGCTACCAAAAGCCCGCGACTGGTTGAAAACAAACTCGTGGATGGTCAGCGAGCTCGTCATCCTGTTCTTCCTAGTCAGCACCATCAACGACATCACATAACGCGCAAGGCCGGGCTCACTAGCTCGAAGGAACAACCAGCCCAGACTGATAAGCCAACACAACGAGCTGCGCCCTATCGTGCGCGCGCAACTTCATCATCGCCCGGTTGACATGCGTCTTCGCTGTGACCGGGCTAATCACCAACCGTGCCGCGATCTGATCATTCGACAACCCATGAGCGACCAGCACCACCACTTCACGCTCGCGGTTAGTCAACTCCCGCAACATCGCCGCATCCACCCCACCCGCCTGCGGCCGCGCCACAAACTCATCAATCAACAACTTGGTCACCGACGGCGACAACAGCGCGTCACCACGGGCGGCAACCCGCACAGAATGCAGAAAATCGTCAGGCTCAATGTCCTTCACCAAAAACCCGGCCGCCCCGGCCCGCAAGGCGTTAAACACGTATTCGTCGAACCCATAGTTCGTCAAAATCACCACATGCACATCGGCGAGCATCGGATCGGCGGCGACCTGACGAGTCGTTTCAATGCCGTCCATCACCGGCATTTGCACATCAACAATCGCGACATCGGGCCGATGTTCCCTGATCAACGCCAAACCCTCGACGCCATTGCCCGCCTCGCCAACAACATCGATGTCGTCCTCGGCATCCAACAATGCCCGAAACCCGCCCCGCAAAAGCGGCTGATCGTCGACAAGCACCACCCGAATCATCGCGGCAACTCCGCCTGGACCGTGAACCCGCCGACATCGCGCGGCTCAGCCCGCAAACATCCGCCCAGCGCGGTGACACGTTCCCGCATCCCCAACATGCCCAAACCCGGCACCACCACCGCATTGGCCATAGCCTTACCGTCATCGTCGACGCGGATAGTGAGCACGCTCGGACCATAGTCGATGTGAACCTTCGCGCTGGCCACCCCAGCATGCCGCGCGACATTCGTCAGCGCCTCTTGCACAATTCGATACGCGGTTTGGTCAACAACAACGGGCACAGGCTGGCGTTCGTTCACGGTGAGTGTGGTTGTCACCCCCATGCCTTCCACTCGCCGCAACAGTTCCTCGAGCTGGTCAAGTCCGTGACCGGTGCTGTTAGCGTCGTCGCGCAAAGTCGCGAGCGTCGCCCGCAGCTCCCGAGTCGCCTCCCGCCCGGCCTGCTGAATCGCGAGCAGCGCCTTCGGCACCTCGTCACCACGTTTACGAGCTAAATGCACCGCTACCTCGGCCTGCACCTTCACGATAGAAATTTGATGCGTTAATGAATCGTGGAGTTCTCGCGCGATGCGCAAACGTTCTTCATTCGCCCGAAGCCGCGCCACTTCCTCCCTCGTGCGCTCGGCCGCCTCGGCCCGCTGCTCGGCCTGGCGCAGCGCCTCCCCCGCAGCCGCCGCGGCTACCAGCCACGCGATCTCCAGCACCCCTCGGGCCTGCACAAACGCCTCACCCGTGGAACTGCCCTCCGGCGACATCATCACCGCAACGGGTAGCGCGGCCAACACGCCGATAGTGACAATCAGCGTCGCGACCCAATGTCCCAGTCGCACAGCCGCCCACACCGCAAACAGATATGCGACAGCGGGAACCTCAAAACCCACGGCGTTGTACCCCACCGCGCACAGTCCGCTGACCAGCAATACCGCGACGGGCATTCGGCGACGCACCACCAACGCCGCCCCGCTTCCGGCTAACAGCAGATAGCCCAGCGGGGCCAAGTCCTCGGTTTCGTGATCACCAAGCGCGGCCGCGATAAGCAAGACCACGGCCACCCCGACCGCGATCATCCAATCCTTTCCCACCACCCACCACCTGCGCATATCAGGACTTTAACCCGAAGGAGGTCGGGGATGAATCCACCGTTCGCGGCAAAGTCGCATACCGCGCTCGCGGTATGAACCCGTGGATCTGCACCGTTGATCGGGATTGACTTCGGCGACGGCGGTAGCGGGAAATGTCTGCCGCTATGGGACGACCACAAGGTTTTAGCGAGTCACCATTGACGACATTCTATCCGGCAACGAGTCATCCCCAACGAGGAGAAATCTCATGAGCTCATCTGCCAATCTGTTGATGGCGGCGGACGCCTACACCATGGGCTGGGGCCGCGTCGGCGCGATCCTCGCCACCCTCACCGCGCTATCAGGGGTGATCATCGGGGCGTTGACGCTCGCGCGCCGATTCGAGCAACAGCGCGGCGCCATGTACGTGACGGTCAGCGGACTTGTCGGGATGGCGGTTGGCGCGCTCGTGGTCGTCACTTCCAATGGCGGACTTGGCACCGGCAACGGCCGTGGCGGCGGATACTTCGCACTGATTTTGAGCAGCATCGCGCTTGTTCTCGCCGGCATTGTGTGGCGACGTTCTCGAGCGGTGCGTTAAGCCGCTTCGAGCAGCGACTTCCCCCCACAGGTAAGTGTTCCTTCACGAAGTTAAAGGGCTCGGCGAGATTGAGGACCGTGGGGTGGAGTTCTCGGGCCTGGACCTTGCCAGGGAGGTCTTACCCCGGCATGTCGCGCCGAAGATGCCCGCGCTGGTGTGATGGCGGACAGAAACCGCGTCGTTTCCTCCGGATGCATGTATCCCACATGAATGTAGTTTCGTCGCTTGGGAAGCTTGCTTTGGCCGTTAGCTTCCCGCGCGGCATTTAACCCGGCGCGAATCGTCATCTTCACGGCTTGAGCGAGTTGGGTGTTCTCCCCTTCCCAATAACTCGCCTGCACAGGCCCTTCCAACATGTGATCGAGAACTTCTTGCGTATTGACCGCGAAATCGGCGTTCTCGCCGTAGAGCATCCTCACGCCCTCTTCAGTCAGCGCGCCGGACTTGTCCGCCGCCTGGGTAAATCCAATCGATCTAAACAGCGCCGTTGTGATGCCGCCCAGGTCAACAACATCGTCAAGAGTAGGCGGCTCCACACCGCTGGCTTGTTTCATCCACTCATTGATCGAACACTCAGAAAGATGAGTGGGCATGCGGGTGGCCGCTCGGAGAATAACCTCATTTACCACCGGCGATAGATGGTGAAAATCCCCTCCCCGCAACCACTGCACAACGCCTTGCCAGCCCTCGGCGATCTTCTCCAACTCACCCCCGGAACATTCAAGTCTCGCCCCTTCGGGTTTAAGCACCACAAGAAGATGATCGGCGTTTGACACGAAAACCCCTAAAGAACGTTGAGCATGCCAGGCTAATTGGGGTGACTTAGTAACTCTGCGATTCCGAGGTATCCCACCGAGTTAACTCGATCACTTCGGTGTTCTTGCACTTCGACTGGCCGCTGATTCGAACACATGTGGCTAGTGTTCTCGGACAAACCCAAGAACTCTCAGCACAGCATCTTTATCGGCGCGGACTTCGTCGCCCTTCGAGGATAGGAACGAGTGGCGGCTTCGGGGCGAGCGCCCTGGCGGGAAAGGCCGCCATAACACGCTCGTAGCTACCGTCGGGCACATGGCGGGAAAGAAAATCGCGGTGGTTCCATAGTTGATCCAGCACGTGAGTCGGCTGATCCGCCACGTTCTTGGCGGAAAGCGGCAGGTAGTCCTCCACGCGCTCGGGCAGATGCCGTTGATCGCCTTCGTAGCGAATCGCCCACAAGAGGTCGTCGTCATTGGCTCTGTTTACTGTGGCCACTCCGACAACCTCGCTGTACAACACGATGCTGGCACCAGGCGCGGACGTGATGGTGTGCCGGCGAGGGGCGGGCGGCGGCACATATGGCTGGCCGGGAATAGGCGCCATGGGTGCCCCGCCGAAACGAAGATCTTGCAGCCCGCGGGGTTCAAATAAGTGCGCGCGCAGTGATCCACCTGGCACGAGTTGGGCGTCCAACCAGTCGCAGTATTCGATGTCGAGATGGGTCACGCCCGCCGCGTCAACACTCATGGGTTCGGGTGAGTGAATGGCCAACCGCAAACCCGTGAAGTCCGCGCCCTGGCCACTGATGATCAGTTGTTCGTCGTCCACTTTGACGGACAATCGCTCTGCTAACTGAGCATTCGAGGGGGTGAGGTGAACCTGTTTAGTGTCCGAGGGCAGAGCGTGCACTGTTGCCCCCGGCAGATCGCGCAACACAAGTTCGGTGCAATATTGCGCCTCCAGCGGCAGCTTCAGCCCCGCGTTGGCGGGCACTGTGAGCTGCCAATACCGGTCCATGATCGTCAATACTTCTTCGCGCAAGCGCATGAGCGGAGCCGGAACGGGACGCAGCAGCGCCTGATGCAGCTCATCGTCTGGCATGACGATCGGCTCTTTGTCCCGGATTTCACGCATCGCCGGGCAGCCAAGCGTGGCGTCCTCCATGCCGTGCTGGTCGGCACCAGGATATTGCCCCTTTCTTTTCCGACTTTCAGCGATGGTGTCTCGAAGCTCGGGCGCATACTTCACTGTGTGGTCGCCGACGCGTTCCCTAACGGTCAGAAGTTCGATGTCTGCTCGCATGGCGTTGCCGGGTAGCCGCAAAAATTCGGTGAACTCGGCAGCGTTAAGGCTTGCCGGGCCACGGGCCAACCCGGTACTCATGTGGGCGCGTCGGCCGAGTTTTGCACCGGTCAAGGTTTCATCTTGTTCCGCTTCAAAGCCCGCCAGAGAGCGCAGCGGGTGAAACAGATTGTGGGGCGCGGCGACGAACGCGGATTTCACGCTCTCAAATACGGTGAGCGCGGGTGTGGCTCCTACCGCACGAAAAGTTAACCCATCATCAGTAAAGAACGGCAGCTTTTTCATCAGGTCAGCGGCACGGCCATTTAATTCTTCAAGAATTGGATGCAGCATGACGGATTCGTCGCTATTCACCAGATCGTCGATCGCATCGCGAAGAAAATCCACGGCAACATCGCCGAACTCGTGTGCATTCGGGTTCGTCTCGTTACGGGGCTTATTAAAGGTGCTCGCGAGCACTTGGCGCATGTTGTTCGCACGAAACAGCTCATCACCACGTGCCGCCGTGTACGAATCTAAGTCAAATCGTTCCGCGAACTCTTGTTCGAGGTAGTCGCAGACAACCATGAATAAAACCCAGAGTTCTTGCTTCGCTTCGAAACTGTGGGATGGTTTTCCGGTGTTTATCCGGGCGAGCACCTCAGAGACTTGCTGTTTGGCGGCCTGGCGCTCTGCACTGTCATTTCGCTCAATGGCTTCGTCATATCGCTTAATGGCTTTATCCGTGACGGCATAAATGGTCTCGGCAGCCTCGGTGAGGGTTTTGAATGTGCCGATGCCACGCGTTTTCGCCATTAACGCATAGTAATCGACGCACCTATGCGCACCACGAAGCGGCAACCTTGACTTTATGTGGATGCGATTATCGCGCTGCTTATGCTGGCCCTCCGGGTCGCCTAGCGCTGTTTGTGGAGCCGCGATCAGCGATAGCATCCTGCGCCGTGATGCCCGGAGCGGTGTGTGGCCTCGAGATGTGCGCTGTCGTTATGGGGGCGTCGCGCTCCGAATCAACAGCTGTACGTATCACTCTGTCCGAGACGGCCTGACCGATGTGGGTCGCGTGCTGAATCTGTTCAGCGAGTTGTGCTGGACGATGCACGGCATTACGCCAGCTCGCATACCATTTGTTCCCATAAGTGGGTGCATGTTCGAGTAGGACAGCATCAAGCTGTTCTTTATCTTGGGCAGCGAGCCAACTTTCCGGAGCATGCGTCACGAGCGATACGCGGTAGAGCGCGCTCGCGCGCTTGGACTGAAGCGCCTCAATAAGTGCATCGCGATCGTCCGGGTTGCGCACCACCAATGCGGACTGATCGGGCGCTACATAATTGTCTTCCTCGCCCGGCATACATTTAGTGCGTTTCAGCGCCAGAAAAAGCGCGCCGCTAAGTTGCTTAGAGTCAGCCGTTGTTCCGGCATGCCCGAGAAGCACAATATTGGGCATCGGCACATCGGTAGCACCTCCGGCAGCGGCGCGTGCCGCGGTAATCGCGGCTTTAGCCTCGTCGACGTGCGAGTGTGGGTCATCATCGCCAACGTAGAACACAACACCCCATTGAGGTTCGGCATTGGTCGGGCGAACCTCAATAAGCGTGAGCTCATCGCTTCGCGTACCCAGTTCTCGACTGACCACCGCGGGCTTTTGTTCCTCGGCGCGATCCTTAATGACCCTGGCTGATTCTTCGTTGAACTCGAACCCATAACCGCCCAAAAATCCGTGCGGGTGTTCGGGCCGCTGTTGAACCCGAGCCGCCACCAGTAGCGCTTCAACCATCTGGCTGTGCAGTGCGGGATCGTCCAGGTGAACGCTCACGTCGAATGAAGGCGCCCGCATCCTGGTGATATCCGCCAACGCGTTTACGGTGGCAAGCGTGGTGGGCTTGTCTTCGGTGCCACTAATCGGGGTGTGGGCGGTGAACGCGTCAATGATCTGGCGCCGGTCCACGTCTGGCCCGCCAAGCTGTCGCAAGTGGTTTGTCACCTGATCGACGGGAAGCGGGAGCTCGTAGGCGCCAAGGCTGGTATCGGTCCAACGCGGGGCTTGATGAAGCGGCAAGTCAGTCACATTGGGTGGAGGAAGCAGCTGATATTTCACGCCGATCGCCCCGTCATACTGAAGCGGCTCTCCAGTAAATGCGGAAAAATGTTCGATCAAGTCCGCGTCACTCAGCCCATATCCTTCCGCTTTGAACCGCAGCGCGATTCCGTTCTTATTGCGCTCCACGGTGATGCGATATTCGGCGTCAGCAGCTTCATCCCCGCTCACCTCGTCATCGATATAGGGTTGCTGGCTCGTGTCGTCGGCCCATGCTCGAATTTCTTCTTCAACCCGTCGCATGTTCTGTATGTCGTCAACACCGCTGATACCAAAGCCGGCGGACATGCCGCTGTTGTTCGACGCCTTGGCAGGAGATGCTTGGTCAATGCTCGGCGGTCGCCCTGAAGCGGGCACGAAATATTGCCACATATGGGCAACTAGATCGTCGACTGACTTGTAGGAAATTGTCGCGCTGCGCGCGCTCACCCATACTGCAACATTGTCCGGAAACTGTGCACCGGGCCAATCCCTGTTAGTGGCCAGCACTTGTTCGTTTCGGTGCCGCAAAGCCGTAGAAATATGCCGGGCTCGCCACTGCCGATAGAGCCCCTTGATGTCTTCATCACTATCGAATTCTGCGGCTCGCTGCCAAAATTCGGGCGCGTTACCGGCCGTCAACAGCGGCACCCGCTTGAAGCTGTTAGCCGCCTCGCTGAACCACCGCGGCGCTCGCTGCGGTGTCCGCTGTTGCGCGACTACGTGCCGCAGAACCGTCTCCATCAGCGGCGGGAGTGCGTCTTGCGTGCCATGGAGCACCCGCCCTAGTACCATATCGGCAGAGCGCACCAACCATTCATGTTCCCCGAAATCGAACTCGTCAATATTTTCCGCTGACAATCCCAGCTCAGTGGCGAGCTGATCGAAGGCGGCCGCTGGGTCGCGCCTCACCGAGTCCTCGTATTGCCGCCGCGCCTGGCGTTGGCCCTCCTGAGCGGCGAAGAGGGCCGCTTCTTCCTGGGCTTGACGCTGGAGTGCTTCCAAGCGCGGACGCGTCTTCTCCGCTACGTCGTTCACAACATTGGTGTCCGAGAGCTGACCGACTACCGGAAGGAGATTAACGAGATCGGTTCCGTTGTTCACATCGAGCACATACATCACGGCATCCACCCGTTTGGCAGGGTCAGTGATGCGACCTAACGCCCAACTAGCGACCCGGGCGCGTGCCGTGCCGTCTAATTCCAATCGGTTCAGAACATCTATCGCGATCCTGGCCGACAAATCTTCGGAAATACGCTCGGCTAGCGGCTCGTCATGCTCGTCCAACGCGGCAACGAAATCGTCAGCTACTCGCGTATTCCGCGCGGCAACCGCCGCTGCCGCCAGCACAATGTCTCGATAGATGTCGTGCCACGGATCGGTGCCGAGCCGCACATTTCGCTTAGCCCATGCAGCGGTGTCCTCTTGACCGGGCGAGGTAACGACAAGATTGGCTAAGAAGCGCCCTCGCTCCGCTGTTGACAACGCAAATGCTTCGGATTTAAGCGCCGACACATGCTCAAACGAATACATCACGCCTCACACCCATTGATGACCACCGGCGCTAACACCAGTCCGCTATGAGTGAACATTAGTCGACGGCATAATCGCGGTTAGGCGGCTCTTTGACACTTGGCAATTCCGTCGGGGAAACCGTTGAGTCGTCTCACTCAGGTTGCCGCCCAGATCGTTTCTAATAATGCGGGCGTAGGCGAGATGTCTTCAGCATCAATCTGGAACGACTCGACAGAAATTCGCGCGAATGCTTGAGCCGTCTACCAACCGCGAAAGCACGAAGTGGTGACTACACCTAGTCTTTGTGGCGGCCGTGGAAATACTCACCGCATAATTCGGTCTGGCCAAAGACGACGGCTGCGCGGTCGTGATTGTTGTGCAGTGGTTCCCTTGATTAGGTGTGCGCGGTGGTGCCTTTGGCCGGACCGAATCTCACCCGCCCGGAAACGGGTGCAATGAATGATCGCTGAACGTACACACTTCGTTACAAATCTATTAGCTGGGCGCCGCCAGATCTCTAGACACCTGAGCCCATAGATGCCTAATCATCCCCCACCCGCTTCGCAAGATGGGTTTCCAACGTCGTTCTCACACATAGGGCTGCGAACGAGTAGCGAGTTCGCTACTTTCGGTGACATGACTGGACCCTCCAATGTGGCCACTTATGGGGCCGCCGAGATCAGCGAACAACGCCACATCATCGGGCTATTAAAAGCCTGCCAAGACGCGCACTACGCTGGTGAACATGCCATTGCGACCGCGATCTTGGCCGATCTGGCGGCCCGCTTCAGACGGGAAACCATCAATGCGGCCCTGTGGGTGCAAGCCGCCGAGCAAGTAGAAACACAAAACCATCTCACCCGCTTGTTCGGCCGCTACACAACTCAGTACAAGGCCAGATGGCGACCCCTCATCTAAATGCCGATCAGTGCATACAAATATGTTCATGTTGTCCGATTGCATGAACATTGGACATACACACAACAACAGGCGCTTGCTGTACACCTTGGAGTTTTCTCAGGTCAGAGCGTGTAAGAATTTTTGACTCGAGCTGGCCAGCGGGTTGGGCTATGGGAGAAATACCCCTTCTACAGCGAGCGCACACCCGGTTAAGTGAGGGTTCCTACGCATATTTTCGCAAAGAACCTCGGAGGAATCATCACGAACGACGCACAGCCGCTGACCGGGAAGGTGCCCTGGTCGCCGGTGGCACCCGAGATGGCGCCCGGGGCATCGCCGTCGAACTCGGCGCCGCCGGCGTAACGGTGTACGTGACCGGCCGCAGTAGCTCAGCTGGACGCTCCGATCTGGACCAATATCCCGGAAAAGGACCTCGGGCCGCTCGGGGAACCGCTCTGACGTCTCGAAGCGCCACGCAAGACACGATGTCGACTTGGTCACCGCTCTAGGTATTCGCGCTGCTTTCATCGAGCAAAAATGCGGCAACTGCCTCCGGCGCCTCAAGCATCAGGTTGTGGCCAGTTGGGAAGTCATGCACACGCCAACCGGGGTCGGCTTGGAGCCGAGTGCGAAGTTCAGCGAATGGTGTTTGATCTTCCCACCCTGAGCAGTAAACGAATTCCCGGCGAGGGATCTGGTTCCACGCACCGGTGAGCCGAATCGCTTGCACAAACGAAGCCAACGGATGCGGGCGACGGCGCGGATCGCCGCCAGGGGACGGCAAAACCGCGTAGCCGTTGACCGCCGCACCGGCGGCGAATGCTTGACGAAAAGTCTCGTTCGTTGCTGACCAGCACGACTCACCGTCGCGCGGCACATAGCCATCAAGCTGCACCAACCGCGAGATTCGGCTGGCGGCGCGATCAGCGGCGGCAGCGGTGACCATTCCGCCATAGCTATGGCCGACCAGGGTCACCTCAGTGAGTTGAGCCTGATCCAGGAGCCGCATAACGTCCTCAGCATGGGTGTCCAAATTGGCGATCGCTACTGTGGCATCGTCATCATCTGGATGCAGACCAGTGAGCGTCAAAGCGTGAACCGCATGCCCGGCCCGCGTCAACAGCGGAGCCACCGTCTCATACGCCCAGGCACCCTTCCAGCCGCCAGGCACAAGAACGAACGTCGCCATCTATATTGCTCCTTCTGTCACGCCGTGGCATCGAGCGGGCTAACCACAATCCGTCTGGCCTCGGAATCTGACGCGATCAACATGCTCTCAAACTTGGGCTCAGCCACGTTGAAAGCAACGTCGATGCTCGCACGTTCCCGGCCCGTGCCATCGCCGACAAAAAGGCCCGCTGCCAAGGCCAGACACATGCCCGCCGCGCCGTCCCACACCTTCTGTTGTTCGCGGTAAAACAAGCCAAAGGGCCCAAGGGTTGGGTCAGTGAACGAGGAAAGATCGACGCTGGTTCGCACCATATGCAGAGTGTCCGAAGTGACCCGCGTGGTGGGTTCGTAGCCACGGGCAAGCAACGTTGGCTCATACTTTCGTGGCTGCGAGCCCAGGCCTCTAGGCACCGAGAGATGCCGCGATTGGCTGGGCGCGGGCACAACCGGAGCGGGTTGGCCGTTGATCTCGATCGGTTCGCCAGGGCCGTTGAGCTTCACGCAGACCGAGCTACGGTTTGGGCCGATCTCGGGAGCCAACACGAACGCGGCCACAGGTTTATGGTCTTCCACCAAACACACCACGCTGCAAAATTCTCGCGACTCGGGCGCGACAAACTGCGCGGTCCCGTCAATGGGATCAATGATCCATATTCGACCACCAGGATTAGCTTCCGATGGTCTGCTTAGCGTCTTGCTATCTTCTTCCGCGATGATCAAACCGTCACCATCGAACGCCCGCACACACTCAATGATCTGGTTCTGAACCGCTAGATCAGCCTCTGACAACAAAGTGTTGTCGTGTTTGCGCTCAACATGCAAAGTCGCGAGATGGGAACGGTAACTCGCCAGCGTAGGTAGCAACACACGCTCGAGCTCTTGCCACAAAGACGCAATATCCACCGCTCGATCCTATGGGCGCAGCGCTCGCCACTAGGCCACAGCGCTGGCCGTCCCCTTCACCTGCGATTACGCACAACGACACCAGCTCATTTGGCAGCTATCGTGGTGGAATGACACAGACCAGCGAACCCGCGCTCCCGCCCGTCGTAAGCCGCGCCGAATGGGAACAGGCACGCGCCGAGCTGCTGAAACAAGAAAAAGCACTGACCCGGATGAAAGATAAGGTCAGCGCCCAGCGCCGCCGGTTGCCGATGGTCCGCGTGGAAACTGACTACCGTTTCGACGGCGAACACGGTGAAGTGACGCTGCTTGACCTGTTCGAAGGTCGGCGCCAGCTGATCGTTCAACACTTCATGTACGGAACCGATTGGGCCGCCGGTTGTGATGGCTGCTCGATGATGGCCGACCATATTGGCCCCCTCTCCCACTTGCATGCGCGAGACACATCGTTCGCACTAGTGTCGCGGGCGCCGCTGCGCTCGCTGCTGCCATTTCGGGAACGAATGGGCTGGTCACTGCCGTGGGTGTCCTCCGGGGGCAGCACATTCAACGACGACTTCGGCGTCACCGTCGACGGCGAGGAAACCCAGGCCATCAGCGTGTTCCTGCGCGACGGCGAAGACGTGTTCCACACCTGGATGACCTTCGCGCGCGGCGAGGAACCATTCATGCTCGTCTTCGACCTGCTCGACCTCACGCCCTACGGGCGGCAAGAGAACTGGGAAGACTCCCCCGCCGGGTGGCCGCAAACACCGCCGTATGAGTGGATGCGCCTGCACGATTCCTACGAGACGTCGAACACTTCGCATTGCGGCGGGTAGCCATCACGCTATTGAGTGGCGCAACCGCGAACAAGCGAACGCCGTCGCCAGCGCGAGTGTCGTCTCTACGCCGACAACCACGAGGGTGCCGGTGCGCCACGCCATTGCGTCAGGGTGTGAGCCGACCACCATGTAGATAAGTGAACCCAAGGCAGCGGCCCCCAGTGCCAGGCTCACTTGCATCGTGGTGGACAGCACGCCACCGGCCAAACCAGCGCGATTCGCAGGCAAACCAGTGAGCGTGTAGCCGATCAGTGGCAACAGCGCCCCAGCCCAACCAAACCCGACGATGGCGAGCGGGGCGGCGGCTTCGACCACAGTGAGCGATGACCCAGCGGCGGCCGCGATCGCACCAAAAAGCGCCACACCACCAGCGAAAACAGTTGCCGACGCGACCAAGAACTTAGCCCCAAAACGAGCGGTCAACTTCCCCGCATACAACGCCATGCCGAAGAACGAAAGAGTGCACGGCGCCATCGTCAAACCCGCTTCGATGGGACTAAAGCCGTGCCCGACCTGCAAAATCAGCGTCATCGTGAACAAGAAACCGCCGATGCACGTCGCGAAAAGCGCCAGCGCGATAAGTGCCTGACGGGCCAGGTGAATGCGCAGCAGTGAAGGCGGCAACAGCGGAGTTCTCCCCGCGTTTTCCATCCGGCGCTGCGCGGCAATGAATATCGCACCCACTGGCACCACAGCGGCCAAACTCAACCACGCCCACAACGGCCAGCCACTTGTTCGACCGAACGTCAACGGAATGAGTAGCAAAGAGATAGTCGCCGCCAAGCCGATACCCCCGCGCACATCAATTGGCGCTGACTTCTCGGCTTTGGTTTCGGGGATCATCCGAATAGACAGAATGAAGCCCACGATGCCTATCGGCACGTTGATCAGAAACAGCGGGCGCCACCCGCCCCACAGGTCAGCGGACAAAAGCACACCGCCTAAAAGCTGGCCGATGGCAGCGCTGGCACCAGCGGTCGCACCGAACGCGGCCACCGCCTTTTGTCGATCGGCGCCAGAAAAGCCCGCCTGAATCGCGCCGAGCACCTGCGGATACATCAGTGCGGCCGTGAAGCCCTGCAAAATGCGGAAGGCGATCAACACCCCAATGCCAGGGGCGAGCCCACATGCGGCAGAGGTGATGGTGAACCCGGCCATACCGATGAGAAACAAGCGGCGTCGACCAAACTTGTCACCCAGACGGCCACCGGCAACCAGCGTGCAAGCATAGGCCAGGCCGTACCCGGCAACAGTGAGTTCTAGTGCGGCTGAGCTGGCATGCAACGAACTGCCGATGCTGGTCAGGGCCACGTTGACGATGAACGCGTCGAGCATCGGCAGAAACGCGCCAATAAGTAAGAGCGGCAACGCACGCCATGGTGCGCTACTCACCGGCTTCACCGAAACCGGGGCGGAAGTGAGCACAGAAGCTGTCATGGAAACCAGCCTGCGCCGGGCATTTACCTATTACCTAGAGCCCGCTGATGCTGTTACTGGCAGAACCTGGATAACTGTTTGCCCAGGTGAAAGACTCATAGCGAGCCCCGCCCCTGGAGAACGGACTTTTCATGACACCCACCACAGCAGCGCCACTAGAGTTCCGCGCCGCCACCTCCAGAGAACGCAGCACCGAACTCCGACGGGCCCTCGGCGAGTTCATTCGCTCACGCCGAGAACGCATCACCCCCGAAATGGTGGGCATGCCACCCGGGCCACGCCGCCGCACCCCAGGCCTACGCCGCGAAGAAATGGCCCTACTGTCGGGCATCGGCATCACCTGGTACACCTGGCTCGAACAAGGCCGCTCCATCAACGTATCCGCGCAAGTGCTCGGTTCAATCGCCCGCGTTCTGCAACTCAGCTCAAGCGAACGCAGCCACATATTTTCCCTCGCCGAACTGCCCGACCCAGAACAATCCAAACCCGCCCCCGAGGTCAGCGCGGCACTTCAAGCCACCTTGGACCAGCTCAGCCCATTTCCCGCCTACATTGTCGGCAAACACTGGAATGTGCTCGCCTCCAACAAAGCCCACGTTGGACTCGTCGGAAACTATTGGGCCCTGCCCCACGAATTCCGCAACACCCTGTGGCTCTTCTTCATTGATCCGCAATGGCGCACCCTCGTCGAAAACTGGGATGAACACGCCGGGCCCCTCGTCAGCAAATTCCGGGCCGCCATGGCCAACAACATTGGCGAACCACAATGGAACCAGCTCCTGACCATGCTGCAACACCACTCCCCCGAATTCCGGGAACATTGGAACCGTCAAGAAGTCAGTGCTTTCGACAGCGTCATGAAAAACTTCAACCACCCGCAACTGGGAAAACTTCGTTTTGAGGCGCAAAACCTGTGGCTCGGAGACCGGCACGACATGCGCATGGCCGTTCACGTGCCGCGCGACGACGAAACCTTGGAACGCATCGGCGAATTGCCGACACTCACCCCACGAGCGGTGCCCGACCCGCCGACGAAGTGAGTTCTATTCGCGTGGCAGCACTGCCACAGAAGCACAGTCACTGAACACGGTCGACATCGCCAAAATTGGTGGCACATGCTCAGCTTGTGCTTCCCACTCACGCATCGCACGGGTTCGTGCGCCGTGATGCTCCGCCAGCACATCCTCAGCTTGTCGGCGCTGCGCGCACGGATGGCGGTGCAGACACGCGGCGCAGGTGGGCGCGCTTCCTCGGCGGTGAACTTTCAGCACTCCCCGGGCTTGCGCGACTGTCATGCGTCGGGGATATGGCGTTCGCCCGGCTTTGTTGCCTGAACCGTTTATCCAGCGACCACCTATTTGTGGTTCGGCAAGGAATTCGCGCGCGTTCCAGGTGCCGACCACCACGTAGGAGCGAGAGTTCATCGGTCAACACCCACAGCCGAGAGGCGCACGGAACACCGGCGAATACAAATGGCCCGTGCACACGGCTCGGGGCATATCGTCACGTTTCGTGAGCAGATATCGCGCTGGCCGTGGTGTTGGCGCGATATCGCGGTGCCGGTGCGCGTGGTTAGCTTCCTGAACACAGACTGAACATCGACGCCCGCGCATACGCTGCCACCACGACATACGCCGCACATTCCACTGCCCAAGCCGATCCGTGGCCGGAAGCAAATGTCTTATGGGCTCAACTGGAGGACGAACGCGATATCTCGGCACCAAACAGCGAACGGCCGGTTGAGCGGGCATAGCTGAGCTCCAATCCATGAGTGAAAGAAAGGGGCCTGACGACAGCGCGAAGGGACTAACAGCTGCCGTCAGGCCGATGCCGCGAGACGAGTTCTCAAGCGGCGGCATGCGAAGAAGGCGCAGCTGACAGACCCGAAAAGGGGCTAGCAATTTCAGGCCCGCGGCACGGCGTTCAACGCGAAGCTATTTAGGCGTGGTGTGAATCAGCGACTTACGGGCTCAAGCGCCTACAGATCGGCGAAGCCTGGAACGGGACAGCTATCCTGAACATACGTCGACTCCTTCTTAGCGGTTGGCGCGATGTATCCGGCTCTAGTGGAGTTACCGCTCCGCTAGAGCCTCTTTAATTGCATGAATTCTCGTCAGTGACTTTACGGACTGAGCCTCCAATGTGGTTTAACTGCCAGTTAAGTGCTTATGCGAAATGTGCATCCTGAGGGACAAGCGGATCGACACCGAATCGGCGCACCAGCTCAGCCAAGCCCGAACGTCCTGGCGTTGTGCGCGCCATATGTCCAACCATCTCGAGAGCAACGGGCTTAGTTCTTATCGACTCTGGTGCGATTTCGTCGGCCATAAGAATGGCGTTGATCGCCCGATCAACGTCACCCGCGATGTGATGACCTCGTGCTGCATTCAAATACAGGCGAGATCGGCGATGATTCGTGCGGAGCCGGTGCACTTCCACCTTGCGCGCCAGGCCTGGCGCCGCCTGGACATCACCCGATTCAATCGCGACCAACGTTCGCCACACGCCAATGTTGGCGGTGGTGAATTCCACCCACCAGCTGTCGTCGTTCGTGACACGCGCCAGTTCTTCCGCTTCCCCGAGATGAGCCATCGCATCAACTTTGCTCACTGTTGCCGTAGTCAACGCAGCATGCAGATGCAGCATGCCCCGCAGAGCCAAAACCTCAGAGGATTCATCAGCCGTTGCATGGACTGCTCGGGCGGCAACCGTGGCTGAGCGCTGCTTCACTCCCGTAGCCCAAAGCGCTTGCGCTGTAGCGAATTTTGCGGCGAGCCGCTCGGCATCCTCGTCGAGTAGATCAGCGGCTTGCTCCGCACGCTCGGCAAGTCGCACGGACAAATCCAAGTAGCCGACAGCGTGCAGGCCCATAGATCCGGTGAAACACACCTGGATAAGCGCCTTCAAAGCTCGGCGTCTTGATTCTTCGTCAGCGGCAATATTGGTATGTGCTCGGGTTTCGGTGAGCAACGAGGGCAAGAGCGTGAACAGCTTCGCATGGTCGCAAGCCATTCGAGCTCGGAAAAGCTCTGGGACTTGTCGCTCCACCTCGGACAACGGCCGCTGCTCCGGCGTGTGGTCATCATCAAGTGCGTGCCTAATTGCGGATGCGGCTCGATAGGCCGTCAATTCTCCGGAAGTCGTCGGCATGTAGGGCTGGCCGGTCAAATCGGTGACATTCACCGACAAAGCCTCCGCCAGCTTGAGGAGCAGCGTTCGTTTCGTGACAGCACGGTCGCCTTTTTCCAACATCGAAATGTAGGCGCCACTCACACCCACTCGATCTGCCAGCTGCTGCTGAGTGAGCCCGATAATCGTGCGCCACTTCCGCACCCTTCGGCCGATTGGCTCACTGCGCGCCCCAGTAGTCATGCCTCGCCCCTTAGAGTCGTCGTCCGCTGTCCACGGTAGAACTGAGAAGGCTCGAAAAACAGGCATGCATTGTGCCAAGGAGGTCAGCCAACAGGAGTAAGCCCCTGGGAATTTTCTGACCACCTAAACCTGTCATGCGTCACCACCTTCGCCGGAGGAGCCGCACAAATCAACGGCAGACATCGTGCAAGCTTTGCTCTTTGACTCGAAATACAAGCCAAACAACAACGGGTCCTCGAAGAGGTCACTTCGCATCTAGCTCCGGACCAGGAAAAAGAAGCACCAGGTCTCACTAGCTCTGGCCCCGCGATCGTGACCCAAGTACTTAGAACCATTTGGCTCACAGATAGTCGAATCGTCGACGTGGCCATAAAAGTGAGCTCAGGAACAACCGTTTTTAAATGGTCTAGCCCGCTGAACTAGCGCACGCACAAGACACGATTACGAACCCGCCCTCTGCCCGCTGGACAGTTCCGCGCTGGGCACGCCATTGCGCTGTTCCTCCGCGCATTGGCCGTGAATTGAGCATCCTTAAGTAACGGAGTGAAGAACCATGAAACGAGATGCCTACTAAGAAAAAATGCCCAGGATGTCTAAATCGACAGCTAGGAGCTTATTAAATGAGTGCGCTTGAGCGTCTCCGCACGATCGGGGACCCTAAAGAACGCCTCCGAGAAGCTGGTGAACTGCTAGCGGAGGTGCAGAGCACTGCCGCTGAGATCGGCGAGATTCGGCGGGGAGCAATCGACGAACTTCGAGCTCAAGGTATGACACTGGCTCAAATTGCGACGATTGTCGGCGTCTCAGTGGCGCGGCTTTCACAATTGAGTGCACCGAGAAAGAAGCCAGAGCGTGCACTTCTCAGCTCAGGAAATCATGTCACGGTCGGCGTACCCGTAGAGGAAGCGTCATACCCCGGCGGGCGCAGTCGTCTCGTGCTTCACAAAGAGGACACTGAGTTCGTTAGCCAAATACAAAACCTAGCTAGCTCTCTGGGGCTCACATCAGATGTCGAACACGTAGAGCCCGATCAGTTTATTGATCTCAACAGAGACGGCATGGTTCTCACCTGCGGCCCCCGACAGTCGCCCTGGCTAGAACAGATTCTCGCAGCAGATAGCGAATACGGATTTCTGAAGGACGAACAAGGTTGGTATTTGTTCGATCGCAGGAGCGGGGAAAAGTACCGCTCGCCCGCTGATCGAGGAGAATCGCGCGATTATGGATACCTTGGAGCATTGCCTAGACCCGACGGAAACGGCACGTGGCTCTACATCGCTGGAATCCACGCGGCAGGTTCACGCGGCGGGGCAAGATATCTAGAACAACACATCAGCGAGATTCACCGCCAGGCAAATAACTCGCTTTGGTCATGCCTTATCAGCTGTGACTACGAACCCAATACCCGCGAATTGCTAAACGTCGAATTGCTCTCCCCTCTGCGTCGACGAGGTCGCGTCAAAACGAAATAGATTTTCTCGTTGCGTAGCTAGTTCAACGATGGATGAGAAAAAGGCCATTCTCAAACCAACACCGAGAGTGAAGCTGAAAGCGCCGAGGCGTTCGCTTTCGAAATGGGTGTACTTAAAGTAGGCCCAACACACTGATTTGGAGCTCCCAGCAGAGGCGACTTTCCTTAATTGCCAGTAAAGGAGACATTACCGCGCCCGACATTCTTCAGCAACACCTTGTCGCCGATTATCCACACAGCATTAATCAAGCAGAATACGAAAAAAGAGAGACCAAAAGCCGCAGACCCAATACCCTCGTTAAAGAAAGCAAGAACAAAGCCCGGAACTAGAATAATTGTTCCTACTACCTTGCGGTAGATCCTGGGGGCCTTAAAGACCCATGACAACATCTCCATACATACTCGATTATCTCGGTCCCGGCCCATGCGGCTAGTCGTCACCAAGGCGGTCTTCGTAATATCGCTCTATAAAAGCACCATTAGTAATAGGTAGTACGAAGAAAATCACACCAACAACGCCGAACACAATCAACGCGATTGTCGGCGACAAATACACGATGGGTACTCCAAAAAAAGAGCCCATAACAAGACCTGAAACTAAGGAAGGCTTAATACGTCTCCACATGTTGATACGATCACTTGCCCTCTCTGACTATAAGCCCAAATTCATTCGGCCTATTCATACTTCTTAGCTCAGTTAATGAGCAAAATAAGAATTCCAAGAAACAGTAGGGCGTGAAAATAGTATGGCCTGTGACGGTATTTGCTTGCAGGAGGCTCGCCCACCTCGGCAGAACGCCGAAATCCATCGAGGGTCTCGCAGTATCTAATTCCTCGATCCGCATATTCCGGATTCAACTTCGCGATCCACCAAATTCTGTCGAACTCGAAGGTAATCATTTTCGACTCGGTCGCAATATGGAGCTCGTTGCCGCTAGTTCCAAGCGATTGAACGTTGCTCCATGTCGAAGTGTATTGGGTAAATGGTCTAACAACGAGGACACCATATTGGTCCGCAACAAGCACGGGTCGCAGGTCAAAACGCCAAACCGCCTCTAAACCGATGAGCCCAATGGTCAAAGCCGACAACCACGGAGCCATGCCCATATATTGCATATCGCCATAGACAAGACCCCAACACACCAGCACGATACCTATACATGCTGCGAATGCTATAGCCCTGTTGGGATATATCTTGAGTTCATCTCTATTAGCTAGCATCCGTATTACGCCTTGTCGCATTCTGGAAGAGCAACCTTACTGATTCTTGTTTACCTCTCGTTCATTTTCTTTTTCATCACCGTGGTAGTACCACTCCGTAAAATTGGGATTGAGTAGCCCGATTATGAAAGCCACGACAAATACAGCACCAAATACGATGAAAGAAACCTTGAACGAGAAATATATTATCGGCCCACCAACTGCAACACCAAGAACGATTGCCCCTATGAATGCCGCCCATAACCTTTTGGTCCAATTCATTTCATCGTTTCCAATTCCCGACATTTTTTCACATCTCAACACATTTCCCGCATCAGCGTTATTTGTCAGCAGTACAAGGCAGGCTCGATGGGCGACTATCCCTTGTTGATATCGGAAATGCGCTCAATCGATGCAGCTCCGCAAGAGCGCTGAACATATAATTTTTTCGGAGCACAATTATCGTGACGTCTTTTTCGCACGCGAAAAATCAATTCAAAGCGAAATATATTCACCACAGGAAATCATTCCAATTGTTTTACTGAGGTTACCTCGAGGTGGCCCACTCTTCCCAATATATGACCATCATCACCGCTGCAAAACCAATATGCGAAATCATCATCCACATGAGCCGATGTAATTGGCGACTCGGCCTCGAAGCGCGCGTAAGCATGGCAGCCCAGATCATGAATTGCACACTGTGGCCAAACTTTCCAAAGCACTTCAGCAAAGAGATCTTGAACAGCCTCTGCGACGCTCAGAAGCGCACCTTCTTCACTATCCTCGAGGGGCGCCCCACCTCCCCAATAGCTACCATTTTCTAGTGCTACGTGCCATTCACGTGTGCGATCCTGGTCAGCGCATACGAGCTTGATTGGCGTGAGAATGCTTGACGCTTTTACGTCTTTAAGGACGACGCTTAGGGCATCGCTAAAACTCTTTGGAGGAAGCTTCTTGAAACGCTCCATCTTAATTAGAAAAATTCATTAGATAGTCCATTGTCCTATTCCATAAAAAGCGCCGGCGCTTCCACCTTTCCAAACGGCCGGCCCAGTCACAACGATGGTCACGACATCCCCTCTTTTCAGATGGTACGTTCTTCCTTTATGGCGATAGTAGCCCCTAGCATGAGCATTATTCCGCGGAATTGCGCCCCAAGTTCCATGGAAGATATAGTCTCCCGACTCATAAGGAAAGTGCCCATAAGATTTCAAAGGAACGACCGGTACGCCATTGACAGATATCGAATAGTGCAGATCAACTGCATATGCCTTAGACCAGTCACCGTGAAATCTCGCTGACCAAGAGATCGAACACCCTTTGACACTTGTTGTCGAACACGTCGATTGAAGGGTGAGACAACCAACATTACTACATTGTTTGCGATAGGACTTTCCTTTCGCTTTCGTAACTACCCTTTTAGCTTTTTGTGCAGTCTTGCGAATGGCATTGCGAGATTTGCTAAAGATCGACCATCTTCCATCGAGATCGGTGCAGTTAATTGGGTCGGCATAACAATAATCATATGCTGTGGCGTTTCCACCCCGCATCGGATCGACTTGCAAGAAACGCCCGAGTTCTGGGCTATACAACCGAACGCCCATCAGCATCGTGTCATCTGTGGTTTCAGCGCTGCGTTGTTTGCCACCGAGCCAGCCGTAGCGGGCATCGGCAGTGGCCGTGACCGTGTCGGCGGGGTTGCCGTATTCGTCGTAGTGGGACACCACTGGCGAAGTCAGCGCGGTGTCGATGGTCATGACCACGTCGCCGTGCAGGTTGGTGAGTTGCAGGCGAATGTCCGCACCAGTTGGGCTGCCACCCGGCAGAGTTGCCGTGGCGCTCAGGTCGCCGTCAACGCCCGAGATGTTGCGGGACATCGTGTTGTTGGTGGTGTCTGCGATAAGCCAGCGTGGTTCGTCGGAGTCGTCGCCGTAGTGGGTGAGTTTGCGCGACGAAATGTTCCACGTTTCGCCGGTCTTCGTTTCGGTGTTGAAGCTTCGGAAGCGTAGAGCTGGGTCAAGCGTCCAATTCATCCGCTTGTTATCAGCGGCGTTGATTTGGCTCGCTACCAGATCGTTCGTGTAGTAGGAATTTTTGGTGCCGGCACCCGTTTGAGTGATCCGACCGAACTTGTCGTAGGTGAAGCCCGTGTCTTGGATGCGGTCGGCACTGTCGAAGGTGTGGTTCGTTGATGTCGCGTCGCTGTCACATGCCGAACCGGAAAGGCCGTTTGTCGCGGTTTTCTTGGTGCGGTTTGTGTAGCGGTCAAATTCGTAGACGCGCTTTGCGCAGGTGTCGCCGTTGTCGTCTACAGCCGTGGTCAAGCGGCCTCGACGGTCGTATGAGTAGGTGGAGTTTCCGGCGCTGGAACTGTTGCTGATCGTTTTGCCCCGCGCGTTTTCTACTGTCGTTTCGGTGTAGAGAACTACCCCATCGGACGCACGTGAATAGGTGCGAGCGTTGGGCTGACCAGAGGCGTCCAAAGTGTCTTTGCGCACCATCCCGCCGGGATAGGTCTGCTCCACCACTTGCCCATCCGGGCCGTAGCTGGCGCCGAATGTGCCCGCTACTGAGTCCGTCAACGACGTGACCATGCCGCGTGGTTCTTTCGCACGGTCATATCCGTAAGACACCGAGCCCGAGCCATCGGTAATCGATGTGATGCGGTTGAAGCGGTCATACACCGTGGTGGTTTGCCCACCATCAGCGTCCGTGTATGTCCGTTGCCGGCCCAGATCGTCATAGGTGCGAATAATCGCGGAGCCATCAGCGGAAACCGTGCGCAGAACTCGGCCAGAGTTCGGGTCATATTCCGTAGTCACCGCTGGCACAGCCGTGCCTTCACCACCAGTGATTTCCGCTTTCGTCACCCGATCCAGCGCATCGCGTGTGGTGGTCGTGGTGCGCACGGTCGAACCGACAGTTTCGGTCATCTCAGCCGCGTCGCCGTAGCGGGAGTATTTCGTGACGCGCTTTGTTGGCAGTTGCGACGGCATTCGCGCGGAGTCGTGGCCGGTGATATTGCCTGACGGCTTGTTCACGCATAGCTGTCCAGCCCACTCGGGCTTGTTGCCACACGCCGCGTCCACGGGGTGCACGCCAGCGGAGTAGTAGATGTTCTCCGAAGAACGCACGTCGAATCCGGTCGCGCCCGCATCGAACGCTTTAGTAACGCGGCCTCGATCGTCATACGCCGTGTAAGTGGTCTCTTCGGTGGAGCCGCCAACATCCGCTGTGACAGCGGTCGGCGCTTTCAGCTTCCAGCCCGAGGTGCCGCCCTTCTCCGCGTTGTAGCCATTCTTGGTGACGCGAACATCGCCGAGCGGGTAGGCCAAGGTTTCGCCCATGCCGCCATCGAAAGTGCCGGGCAGTTGCGCGGCGGTTTTCTCGGTGGTGACCAGGTGATATTCGGCGCCGTCGGGTTTACCTTCGTCGAACCAACGGTGGGTGTAGCCACGGGCGACCACAGTGGAGCCCGACGGCCAGACTGTCATGCCCAGCGAGTTTTGAATGGGCTCTTCTAGCACCATTTTCTGCCAGGGCGTGACGGTTTCTTTTTCGTCCAGCCCAGCGTTTTCGAAGTAGTGGTAGGTGGACAGTTGGCGGGCGCGTTCTGGGGAGTCGGCGGCCAAGCCTAGTTCGGCTTGCCAGCGCTGGGCGTCGGGCAAGCTGCCCAAGGCGATGGCCCGGTTGGTGGATTCCAGGCTGCGCACCACGTTGCCGTAGCGGTCGTATTCGTTCGTGTCGATCGCACCGCCTGGGGTTGCCGTGTTCACCTCTTGGGTGTTGGCGTTCAGGTAGTGGATGCTCGCGTACGTGTAGCCGCCGGTGCCTGGGGCTGAACCCGTGGCGGTGTGGGTGCCGGGGTCGTCCTGGGGTCCGAACACGGCGGTGGCATCGGTCGGGAAATCGGTTTGTGCCCAGGTCGCGATGGTTGTTGGGTCCATATCGTGCGGACCGCCCGCGCCCTTTGTTAATGGCACGTCGTACACGATTTTCGTGGCGATTTCGCCATCGAGTTGATCCTTCGTGCCGGCCTGCAACGCGGCCCGGCGCACCTTCAGCAAGCGGCCCGGGTGCTGGTCTTTGCCGGCGACACCGTAATCGAAATACCAAGGCAGCTCACCGGCCGCTTTGGCCTGAACGAGTCGGCCGGCACTGTCGTAGTCGTAGGTGGTGGGCAGTGCTGGGCTGAGCCGTGGATCGGATACTTCACGCAACCGGCCCTGGTCGTCATAGCGGTATGCCGCGACAATGACCGCGCTTTCCTGGTTCGCCGTTGGGTCCCACGTCCACACCTTCACTGCCTTCACGCGCTCTTTGAAATCACCCCACGTGGTGCTCGTCGCCGTGGTGGTGTCCGCGTAGACGTATTCGAGCACCTCACAGCCGCGTGCTGGCGTTGACGTGGTGCAATCGCCAATGCCGTCTTCTTGCGGGTTGATGACCTTACGCACCAGCGTGCGTTTATCGGTGGAGTCATACAAGTAGCGGGTGGTCGACTTCTCTTCCGGAGTCCATGTTGTCGACACCAAGAATTGGCCGGAGGCGTCCTTCTTGAACTCGGTGGTTTCACCACTCATTTCTCGCAGCTGATATGTGTCATCGTCTATCTTCGCGAGTTGGTAGTCCTCCGCTCCGGGTTCAGGGAAGAACGCGGTGCTCGAACGGGCGAAAGTGAGCCAGCCGCCCTGTGTGGTGTGCACTTTGGCGAGGTGCGCTTCAGGGAACTCAAGCTTAGAAAAGTCGCTGCCCGCCGCCGCGTCGGTGGGGCCGCCGGTCCATTGCGGACCGAAGGGGGCAATAAGTTCGGTGACCGAGATCCGGTCCCAATACACCCACTGCCGGTTGTCGTTGCCGAACCCGTTGTACAGGCGAATTGTCGCGCCCGTCGCGTTGGCCGGGATATCCACATCGACAGTGAGTTCCTGCCACGCATCTGTGTATGAGGCGCGCGGGCTTTGCACTTCCTGCCAACCCGACGGCCCATTGGTGCCCACGACTAGCTTCAAACCGCGCTCATGTTTCGGCGCGAGTCCAGTGGAGCCAGGCGCGTAAATCCAGCCGCTGACCCGATATTTGCGGCCCTGACGCATGTCAGCGCGTAACGCCGACGCGTCGCCGCCGACGCTGACGAACGTGTCGCCATCGGAGGCGTAAGACTGATCAGAAGGCACGATCAGCAGCGAATCCGAGCTGGTGCCCTGGCCTTTGTTGGTCTCTCGATACGAGTCGGCGTGGTAACTCTCAAAGCCGGTGAGGTCGGTAGAAACCTGCTGCTGATTCGCCGACAACCGCTCACCCTGCGGACGTAAACCATCGGTGGGCTCGCGGCTCGACGCGCTGCGGTTTACTGACATGCCCAGCTCGTCGACGTCCGTCACGGACACGCCATAGTCACCGGTCAGCAAGTTCACCGAGCCCGGGCCGGCGCTCTCACTGGCCGCGCCATCACCGTTGGGGTCAACAGTGATTTTCTGCCACGAAGTTTCATAGTTCGAGTTGTCGGCTTTGGTGAGCACCGCGCGCACCTCGGCCACACCACCAACCCGGCCCAGGGTTTCCACCGCGTTCCACACCACATAACCGCCAGCGGTCGACATTTGACCGTCAGACATCGCCAGCCGCGTTTTCGTGGACCGCTTGCCCTTCGCCGCATCCTCATCAAGCGAGGCGGACAAAGACTCACCCGGCGGCGTGGCGATCTTGACGCCTTCTTCCGTGGTCGCGGTGGCTTGCGCGCCGGCGGGCGGCACAATCAAGTTCGCGGCCGGGATATCCACTACACTGCCGCCCGGCCCGCGGCGATACTGGAACTTCACCGACGTGTAGGCGATATTGCCTTCCACCTCAAGTTTCGTGCGCTCCACCACCGTGGCGCCAGGGCGCGGCGACACCATGCCCGCATTGCCCACGTTGAACCGATAGACAGCGGGATCTTTCGACAGGTTGCCCGCGCGGTCCTTCGCCCACACTTGCAAGACCCGCTCCCCAGGTTCCGGGGTGAGCTTCAACGTGTAGTCGCCAGTGGCGCCGACTTCTTTCGTATCGGTGTCCGTGTCAAGTTTGTATTTGTAGGCGCTGATATCTGTACTGCCCGTGGCTGGCTTGAGCAGGAACGAGCCTTCGCCAGTGCGCCCACTCCAGTTGCCATCATTCGGGTAGTCACTCGAGGACACGTGTGGAGTGCCCGGAATACTGGTGTCGATCTTGAAATACCGCCACTGCGAATACTCCGACCAATAGCGACCATCGCCCGAACGCATCCGCACCGCATACGCTTTGCTTTCGTCGAGCACGCCATCAGGAATTTTGAACTCGGCGTATGAACCCGCCGGAACATCGTCAACCTGCCACTGGCGGATATAGCCCACCCGGTATTCGTGCAGCTCAAAGACGACGTCAGTTTTGCTTTCCTCGTCCCACGTCCATACCTTCATCGTTGGCGTTTTCGTGTTCGTCCAGCCCAAATCGTTGTCGTCGTTGCCGTCAATGTTCAGGCCGGGTTCAACCGACGGCAGATCCACCTGCGGCACACCGTTATATGACACCTCAATGTAGATGCCAGCCCATTTACGCCACGACACATTGTCTTGCTCGTTGTGCGCGTACATCACGAACGAGGTCAGATCCCAGTTGCCGCTTGACGCGTCACGCATGGTGCTGCTGACATCCCAGCTGCCCTGCTCGTTACCACCCATCGCCGTGCCCGACTCGCCAAGCCAGCGATCCCACGAGGGCTGATTACTCCACGTCGTGTTGCCGTCGACCCAGCCCGTCTGCTGCAACGACGTGTCACGGCTCGTACCCGACCACGAATAGCCGAGATCAGCTTTCAGATGCGCCCAATAGATTTCCTTACCCTTAATTTCCCGGGTATCCATCCGCAGATACGAGCGAATTGTGTTCGCGCCACTGTTATAGGTGCCCGAACGTGGCATGCCCTCTTGCCCGCCCACAAACGCGCTGCTCGGGCGGCCAGAGTCCACTTCGGTGAAAAAGTCGACGTCCAAGCCCACAGTTGGGTCCAGGTAGACCGGGAAAACCGTTTCGGGGTTATCGAGCATGGCCTGATTCGGGGTAATCACCAGCTCAGAACCGTTGAGCACGGTCTTCATTTCTTCTTCACTGCGCGGCGGCGTGGGCTCTTCCTCCACCGGCGTGCAGTCCTCACCGCCACCGCCGGGCGCGCTCTGCGACGGACTCGGCGTCGCGCTCTTGGAAGGCGTGGGGCTCGGGGTGGCCGACGGCGACGGGCTCAGCGTTGCGCTCGGTGTTGGGGTAGGGCATGTCGCCTCACCGCGCTGTGCGGTCGCGGTTTCCTGCTCCCCAACTACGCCCGAATCCCACATCAGTGGCGTGGGCGCGACAAATATCGAGGCGCCTTGTTCATCCTCGGCACGTAGATTGCCCTGCGCATCCACCTTGACGCTCAGCTTCGCCGTTGTCAGCGTGAACTTCAGCTCATTCAACGCCGGAGACTTCGCGGCTTCCGGGGTTTTCACGACAAGCAGTTCGGAAAAAGCCTCAGGGCGCGCCGTCAACTTCAGGTCAACACCGGGAATGACCTCTGGATATGTGGCGCTCGCGCCCTCCACTGTAGGTGCGGCCAACGTGTAGCCCTTGAGCGCGAAACTCAGCTCATGCCCGTCCTTTGTGATCTTCGCAAACGGGCCCGCGCCACCGCCCGAAAACGCGATATCCACTGCGGCGGCCTTTGGGCGGATCGCCCCATCGCTCGCTTTCACCAGTGATGTGTCGACACCGACCCACTTGTCGCCTTGCCGCACGCGCTGCACCTGCGCGTATTGCTTGGAGGTGAAGGTTCCGTCAGGATTCGCGAACACCTGACCGCGCTCGGTGGTGAGGTTGGTGACCTCCACCGGCTCACCGCGCAATTTCGCGGCCACAAGCGCCGAGGCCTTGTCACCACCGGGCTGCTGCTGAGCCCGGGCCGGAAGCTCCGATTCGGCCGCTACTTGCGTGGGCAGCATCTGCAATAACCCCGCGACCAGCACAACCGACAAGGTCGCGCCCAAAAAACGGGCTACCGTCGGCCGGGATAATTTGGTGGCGATGCTGAACCGACGTGATCGAGCCTTGCCCAATTGAAACCCTCCAGCAATTCACCAACTGTCGAGAATCGACGTCGAAAGTTATCACCTATTACTTACGCTTCGGAAGAGCTCAAATAAAACTCGAATAAAGTCGTTTCATAAACCTGGGCGAACCCAGTCATATATTCCAAGGACGAAATCAACTAGCCGTCAACGTGCCGTTCTTGGGCCACAAAAGAACAAAGTGGCGGATGAAATAGAGCATCAGCGAACGGCTTCTGAAGCAGAAACGAGCCTAGGCGCTGGATTTCCTACCGACAGCCGGTGCCCAAATACACCGACACACACCAGCTCTAGCGACTAATTCAACTCACATACCGACCTGGAGTAGTGCCCACAACGCGCTTGAAATGTCGAGTCAGGTGAGACTGATCGTAAAAGCCGGCACTGATCGCAACGTCGCTCGCGGAGTGCCCATCGAGCAACAAACGTCGAGCAAGTTCGATGCGGCGAGACATCAAGTATTGGTGCGGGGCGATGCCGAAAGCGCCGGTGAAGACCCGGACTAGGTGCGTGGGGTGAGCATGAATCAGCCGGGCGGCCTCCTCGAGAGTGATGCCATCGAGCAGCCGCTCATCGATAAGGTCACGCAAGTCATGGGCAATGCCTTGATTTGAGTTGCCGTCGAGCAAAACTTTGGGGCGTAATTGCTGGCGAAGCCGCTCAACGATGAGAGCTAGACGGCTTTCCGCTTCAAACTCATCACCCCGATTCGCCAGCGCCGCATGCAACTGCCCGACACGATTGCGCAAAAGCCGTTCGGTGAAATGTGGGCTATCCACAGCAGGGCCGATCAGAGTTTCGTCCAGCTGCGTCATATCGAGATAGAGCACCCGTTTGCGAAATCCATGAGTGGTGGCGGGGGTGCCGTTATGTGGCACCTGCGGCGGGAGCAAGCTCACGGTGTCGGTCTGGAGGTTGTGCTCGTCGCGGTCCAGGTTGTAGCGCACGGCCCCATCGTCAATGATCAGCAAAGTCCACACATCGTGGACATGCATGGGGTATGTGTGCTCGGGGAAATGCGCGTGAAAAACCTCGGCGATGCCCGCGACAGGCGGGCGCCATGCCACGACCTGCCGCTTTGGCCTCATGCAAAGAATGTACAAGACCAGCGGGAAACACCTAGTGAAGTCTTAAGGCATGAAATCCGAGGACAGCCCGCTTATCCGATTCGACACCAAGATCGCGGTCCTGCTCCGCGAGGACCTTGAACCTTGGCAGCGCCTCAACGTCACCGCATTCCTGGTCAGCGGCTTGGGCACCGCATTGCCCGAGGTGATCGGAGAACCATACGCTGACGCCGACGACACCGCATATCTGCCGATGTTCCGTCAGCCCGTGCTCGTCTTTGAGGGAACGAAGGAACTGATGGCCCTCGCACATCAGCGGGCGTTGTCTCGCTCGCTACTAATTGCGGTATTCACCTCAGATCTCTTCAGCAGGGGCAACGACAGAGACAATCGGGCCGCCGTGCGAGCAACGAGCCGAGATGAACTCAATCTCGTCGGCATTGCGATATATGGGCCGCGCAACGCGGTCGACAAAACTCTCAAGGGGTCGCGAATGCACCCCTGACCAGCATCCCGCTTTCCGCGCAGAACCTACGCCATCTTCCAGAGGCCGCCCTCACGCATGCGCGAACGTATAGTTCTCGCGTCATCAAACATAATCACCGTAATCGAATGATTTTTCAGGATATCGCCGGCGCCGATAGCCTGTGTGTGGTCACATCGTGACCACACACTCCTGAAAGGACATACATGACATACACACGTAAACTGGCGAACATTCTGGGCGCGGCGGCGCTCACGTCAATGCTCTCCATCGGCATGTTCACGTCATCGGCGGCGGCAGCCCCGCAACCCGTCGGACCAGGTGGCATTCCTTGCGCGATAACCCCAGGCCTGCAACCAACAAATTCCTGCAACCTTTATGACATGTCAGGCATGCTGCCAGGGCCATTCAGCTCGATGTACGAAATTACCTGCACAAACCCCACAGACGATGGAGTCACAATCTGCCGCGTCGACACCGCCAGCCCAAGCACACCAATAGGCAGATGAATGAGTTATGCCTGACAGAATCACGGCATCCATAACTCACATCGCATGAAGTCACGACGACGGGCGGGCAGCTCTTCCCCGTCCTCGTCTCAAGCTTCTCCATACGCGTGAGAACCCACTAGATAAAATTGAGCGATGAGTTCTTGGATCTCCGGACAACAGCGAATGGCTCTTCTTTTAGAACCTGGCTTTCGAGCGGCGATTGAAGCGGCCCCAGCTGACGATTTCCTCAGCGGGCTGGGGCGATACGCGAAAGCGATGGCGGAATTTCGGAGCCACCTCACCGACATGCACTTCGGCGCGGCGCAAGGCATGGTCAAAGGCTCTTTCACTCCCGATTCAGGAACCGATATGAGGCTTCTACCCGCTCTGGAGCCCGCAGGCGATGAGCTCAATGATCCGTTTGTGCTTGCCGCCAATATCGACCTCGGCCCCGAGCCTTCGGAGTCCGCTCACCCTTCTGCCGACACCAGCGTCCACGAGCACGGACTTCCTCGCGGCACGAGCGCGAGCCCAGTCAATAAACAGGCACTGCTGGACATGATTATGGACAGCACCCCCGAAGACGAGCACAGGCTAAACGGCCCAGCGCTGGCGGGAGTTATTCGGCTATCCACTAACTGGCAGCCAGGACAAGACATTCGCCTAATGATGCATCGCGCGGCCCACAAAGATTTCGCCTGGCAAATCTCTGATGCACTCGGAGTGCGCGTCTCCGCGCCAACTGGAATCGTCATCCTCAATCACGCTACCTTTTCCAGCGTGCACGGTCTTGTGCGAAGAACCGATCTTTCTGTCGTCGAACCAGGTTCGATACGTGCAAACCAGCAGGGCTTCATAGAAGGCAACCCGATGACGGTTCCCTGGCGGGTCTATGAACCAGGCCAAGGGCACTCTGTAAGAGGCTCATTGCCACGGCACGCCGACCGAGCCGGGAACCCTGGGCTGAGTCAACATTAGGCTCAGGTTTTTCTTCCGTGACCAAACGGAACAGTCATCAATGCGCTAAGCCGTTGACTTCAAGCACGACAACATCACTAACCCAGCTTTCACGATGCCCCTTGGAACCCGCCGGAAAATCATCCGTTTCATAGCAGACCCATCCGGGTATGACGAAACATAAGCGACCATACGATTTGGGGGCGAATGTGATGGACGACATCAACGGTAGAAAAGTAGCTTTCCTATGCACGGATGGCGTGGAACAGATCGAGCTGGAAAGCCCGTGGTCCGCGGTAGAAAAAGCGGGAGGCACACCCACCTTGGTAGGGCTCAAACCAGATGCCATCCAAGCATTTCAACATCTCGACAAGGGCGATTCGAAACCCGTCGAAAAAGTGGTCAGCGATGTGAGCGTTGACGATTTCGACGCACTCGTGCTGCCAGGCGGCGTCATAAACGGCGATTTTGTGCGTGCCGACGCCACGGCGGTCCAATTTGTGAAATCTTTCATGGACGAGGCGAAGCCGGTTGCCGCGATTTGTCACGGCGCCTGGGTTCTCGCCGAAGCTAATGCGATCATGGGTAAAACCATGACCTCCTACCCCAGTTTGCAAACTGATCTACGCAATGCTGGCGCTACTTGGGTGGACAAACCCGTGGTTGTCGATCGAGGGCTCGTCACCAGCAGGAAGCCAGCCGACTTGCCGCAATTTTGCGAGAAGCTCCTGGAAGAAGTCTCTGAGGGAGTCCACGCCCGCTAGGCAACGGATCTAACGGAGCCGCCTACCCGGTGGCTCCTCTGGCGGGTCAGGGACGTGCAAATGTGAAGTCGTGGCAATACCAAAGATGCCCGCGCGCAGCGCCGCCCTGCTTGTTCTGCCCTGCAAAAAAGGATCATCGCCGGGCTCACCCCAGCGGAGACGCTCCAAATCCATTGAGGCTTTTGCCAGCTCCGCGAGCTCCTCGCGCCACAGTTCAGCCGCATCGGAGAGATCCGCAATTGACTTTGTGAAGATAGTGGGCCTCGCGTCCGTATCCGGCTTGATGTCAATAACGTCCTCAGATTCCGGGCCCCGAAACTCATCATCAAACGCGAGATCAGCCGCCACACCCCTCCAACGTCGATCTATGTTTGCCGCGACACGACCGGCAATCGCTTTGCCCTTCAGATCGGGGTTTAGCGGATAGATACCAATAGCCATGTTGGACCATTGAGTGTCAGCTAGCACAGCGCTCACATGATCGCCGATCAGCGCGGGTTTTGTCTCCGGGGTATAGACGATCATCGTGCCGCTCGCCTCAGGATGTGGCTGCAGCGCGTCAATCGCGGCGATGCGCTGGTGCATGACGGCTAACTCTTCTGAGCTGTAAGAAAAGGGGTCCGCGACAAATACGGCGATGGTATGCGCGTTAATCATTTCTCCAGAGAGATGAAACAACGTGTGCTGTTTTTCTCCTTCGCCAAGCAAAAGGCCATCCTGGTAACTCGACTCCGCCAACAACAGCGCCGAATATCGCTCTTCCTCCGTGTGTTGTTCGAGCGCATCGGTAGGAAAGTTCGCGGTCAATTCCGCGAAAACTTCATATTGTCTAGTGCGTGCGCTCTGGTCTTGCCGCGGTGAAAATCGGTCGGGCCTAAGCCATCGGGTCATGTCGCTGCGCGCGGCACCGAAGCTGCTATTTATCACGATATCCACGGCATAAATGTACAACCTGGCTCGAGACATCCTGGTTGTAGAAGCAATATCTTGATCGGGACAAAGACAGGCAGCGAAACCGGCTGCGTCAGTCTTTAGCTTTGTCTTTAGCGCTCGGAAAGGCCTTGGGTGATGAAGTCGGAGTCGACACACCCGTAGCTGCATGAAGTGAAAAAGGCCTATTCCCACACTCGGGAATGGGCCTTTGACCTGCTGTGGAGCTGAGGGGATTCGAACCCCTGACCCCCTCGATGCGAACGAGGTGCGCTACCGGACTGCGCTACAGCCCCCCATAACGTGGGCTAGCGTAGCACCGGGTGCGCGAAGGTTTAGCCACCGGATAGGGGTCAAAGCCACAGCGCGCTGCCGCACCCGACTATTCGCCAACCGCCCGACGGTAATAAGTCCCGTCATCGCCCCGTTCAAGCTCCGGCGCGAATGGCTCTGGAACATAGCCCCACTGGTCAGCTTCCACGTCGTCCTGCGAGTGAACCAGCTGGGGCCGCGCACAACGCTGAACCACCCAGCGACCGTTCACACACACCGCTTCCCGGTTCGCCGCCGCGAAGACCTCAGTGACGTATTCGTCGGGCTCGGTGCGCTCTTGCGGCACCAGCATGAGCCACTCAACCAGGGCCTCGGCCTGATATGGATCGATGCGGGTGTGGGTGCTCAGTGTGGCCAAAAAGAGCTGGGCGCGTCGTTTCCGGGCGGCACGTTCGGCGCGTTTGGTAACCCGCAGGTGAGCTCGGGCCCGAGCCAACGCCCGCGCTTGCCGCAGCACCAGCACAGCTCCACACAGCGCGGCGCCCACCCCTATCCACAACAGGGGCTGACGCATCACCATGGCCAACGCCCCACAGCTCGCGGCGCTGGCGAGCAAGGCCAGCAGAATCCAGCGGCGCCGCAGTGCCGGAGCGGCACGCTCAGCGCTAGGGGCTGGTTGCGGCGGCTCCTCCTCCGTTTCGACGTCGTCGTCGTTCTGCCCATCGTCGACAGCATCTGTGAACAGGCTGCCATGGGAGGTATCATAAATGGGAACGAAGCGGGCACGTCGGCGGGTCAACACTCGACTCACCGAAGTGCGATCTTCGTGGGCTCGGCGCACCGCCGAATCGTATCGACGAATGAGCGCTGGCACTAGCGCCAATACGACCGCACCAATCAGGAGGGCCAACAACACAGATGACGGCATTGCCCCTCCTTCTGTAGAAAAATTCGCTAGGATGCGCGGCAACTAAGAGTAGAGCCCCGGCGTTAGTCCGGCGGCAAAGCACGACGGTGTGTCGCGCTCGTCCCCTGTCGCCAGGCCGCAAGCATGCCACCAGCAGGCAAGTCTTCGGTTGTGAGGGCGTATCCCATGTGGTCCCGCCAATCGCCATCAATGTGAAGGAACCGTCGAAAGTAGCCTTCCTGACGAAGGCCCAACTTTTCCACGACTCGAATACTCGCCGAATTTTCAGGGCGAATATTGACCTCAATTCGATGCAATCCGCCAGCCGTGAACGCGTGATCGATCACCATCGCCAACGAAAGTGGCATGATTCCTCGCCCGGCCAGGCGCTGATCCAACCAATATCCAGCAACCGCGCTGCCAGCGGCGCCACGAATAATGTTGATCAAACTCAATTGCCCGGCGAATTGGCCCTCGTACGTGATCACAAAAGGCATCATCGCGGCCGCACGGGTGGCCTGGCGGAAAACTCGGAACATTGCCCGAAAATCGGCGCTGCGATGCCGACTTTTCCACGGCACCGACGACGTCGGTTCCCACTGTGAAAGCCACGTCTCGTTTTCAATGCGCACCCGCGCCCACGCTTGAGCGTCCCCGCGCCGGTGCGGCCGCAACGTGATGGGCCCCTGCGTCAAAGTGACTGGCCAGCCCGGGAATGCCGCCATTGAGCGCCTCACTTATTCGAGCACCATGACGTCCAAACTGGCGCCAGCGGGTACATTCCCCACCTGATCTGACAGAACGATAATGCCATTGGCGATAGACAAACTCGACAACAACGCGACCCCTCCAGGAAGAGCGCGAACGACATGCCCACCGCCGCGTCGCTCGGTCAAAATTCCGGGCCGAAATTCACGGGCTCCTTCAGCCGAGGTCAACGGCTCGGCCAGCGTGGCCTTAACGGACCGACGAAACACCTGATCGGATCCACGAAAACGTCGCAGCAACGGCCGTACCAGCAGCTCGAACCAGATCGAGGCCGTGCCAGCATCACCCGACAGGCACAACAGTGGTGTTTGATCCTCACCAAGCCGACCCCATCCGATGGGCCCGCCAGGTTCTACCGCGAGCCGCACCGGGCGCATTTCCGCGAATACTTGCGTCAGGAGTCGCAAATCGCCCGTGGCGACCAGCAAGTCAGCACGCATCGCGTTGTCCGAGATCATGGATCGAACTCGCTCGGGGTCATCGCCGATGGCGCCAAGACGAAACGCTTGCGCACCAGCGATGCGTGACGCTCCGCAAATAACGTAGGAAGCGGCATCGACCACTTTGCCTGGTGAACTCGGGGCGCCTGGATCCACATATTCGGCGCCTACCCCAAGCACGATGACCCGAGGGCGAGGGCGGGCTTGCACTTGTTTCATCCCGGCTTGAGCGAGCATGCCCACCAAACCGGAGGTGACTTCTTGGCCGCGACGGCCCACCATCGCGCCCTTTTTGATGACAGCGCCGGCATGCAACATGCCGTGTCCAGGCTTCACTGAGCGGCCGATCTGGACGGTGGCCACTCCCCCATCAGTCCAGCCTCGGGGCACAATCGCGTCAGCACCGGCGGGCACCGGCGCACCGGCACTTATTGAGAGGCATACGCCGGCGGGTAGCCGTTGTGGTCGCCAGGTTTCGGCGTTGATGTCGCCGACGACCCGCAGACTGATGGGCGCGTTCGCGACAGAGGCGGCGGCTACGGCGTAGCCGTCGGTGAGCGCGGTGTCGAAGCTGGGCAGCGGTGCCGAAATTCTGACGTCTTCGGCCAAGACGCTACCCAGGGCATCAAGCAACGACAATTGCAAAGGTTTCAAGGGTGACACTTCTCCGAGAACCTTTGTGAGGTATTCGGCTACGCCCGATGGGCTAAGTGTCATCTCCGAAATCATCTTATAAACCCTAGCGCAGTAAATTAGGGAAAAATACGCTTTACTAGGGCGATTCCAGTAAAACCTTATTGTTTAAGTTCGTTGTTTACATATTCGATTAGCCAAGACCGAAATTCAGGGCCCAAATCTTCTCGCTCAGCGGCCAATTGGACAGTCGCCTTAAGAAAATCACCACGATCGCCCACGTCATAACGACGCCCGGTGAACACCACCCCGTGCACCGGCACACCCTGCGCCAACAGCGCGGCCATCGCGTCAGTCAGCTGAATTTCATTACCCGCGCCCGGCGCGGTCTCACGCAATGCGGGGAAAATTTCAGGCGGCAAAACATAGCGTCCAATGACCGCCAAATTAGACGGAGCATCCTGCGGAGCGGGCTTTTCCACCAAGCCATTAATAGCCACCACATCAAACCCATCCAGCGTGGTGGCAACGCCGGTGGTGGCCGCGCAACCATAACGCTGAATGTGCTCAGTCGGCACTTCCAGCAGCGCCAGCACAATTCCGCCGAATTGAGCGTGAGCCCGCATCATCGCTGGCAAGATCGTGTCGCGCCCATCGATGATGTCATCACCCAATTGCACAACAAAAGGCTCGTCGCCGACATGGGAAGCGGCGCACAGCACGGCATGGCCGAGCCCGCGCGGCTCATCCTGCCGTGTCGCGGTAATCGCGGCCAACTGCGCGGAATGCTTAACCGCCTCTATCCGGGCTTTATCTCCCTTGGCTTCCAACAAGGCTTCCAAAGCGGGAGAACGATCAAAGTGGTCAATGATGCTTTCTTGACCCCGACCTGTCACCAACAAAACATCGTCGATCCCAGCCCGGGAGGCTTCCTCAACGATGTATTCCAAACTGGGGCGATCCACCACGGGAAGCAGCACCTTGGGCACAGCCTTGGTAGCGGGTAGGAAACGAGTGCCTGCCCCCGCAACCGGGATCACGGCCTTCGAAATTGCATGAGATCGTGCTGTTTCTGGCATACGGCCAGGCTAACCGAGTTGACCTTGCAGGGCTGCGGCGGCTTGCGTAGCGAAGTTTTGCAAGGTGATGACGTCGGCGTCATCGAACTCATCGGCCCGATCGCCACCGCCAAGACGGTCATATAGCGCTAGCACCCCGAGCTGGCGTCCCTCAGCCACGAGCGGCACCGCCACATACGTCCGACACCGAGGCTCACCTGGCGCGAAATCGCCCCCTTCTGGGGGAATACGACCCCATTGGGCGCTACCCCGCGCCGCCACCGAACCCAACAAACCATCACCCAACAAAATGCGCAATTCTTCGATATTCAGCTCGGGCAAACCCCGAGCGGCCCGGCCCACCAACTCACCATCCTGCAAAGTCAGCAAAACCCCAGAGGCGGCGCCAGTGGCATCGGCGGCCGTGGTCAACGTCAGCTCCAGAATGCGATCCGGGTCCCGCCCGCTGGCCAAAGCTTCACCAAAACTGGTCAGATGACCACGCAACTGGTCACGGCTCGCAGTCAACGCGGCCACATACCCCTGCAAATCGTGAATAACCCGGTTAAAGGCGCGCGCCAACGCTGCTACCTCATCGTCCCCACTCACTGGAACCCGAGTATCCAATTTGCCAACGCGCACTCCAGATGCCGCCGCGGCGAGTTGCGCCAGTGGCCGCGTCAATGAGCGGGAGAGCATTTGCGCCGCGAGCACCGAGGCCAAGGCGACGAGCGCGGTGATGATAGCCACCGATACATAAAGACCATTCAAGCTGGTATGGGGCACAGCTAGCGTGACTCGCAGTGGCTGATAGGGGCCAGGCTCGATTTCTTCGGTGCGCTGCGGGTTATCGCCCAATTGGCCGAGAGTGTCGCCATTAGGCAAGGTTACTTGCATGTCCAGGCCCAGCTGCTCGCTCGTTTGAGCCACCAACTCTTCATTGACCACGAAAGCCGCTCGAGCCACTCCAATCGAGTCGCCATTCGCGTCAACAATCGGTGTTGAGGTAGATACCACGTTGTGAACAGCGGCGCCGGGCTCGGCGCACTCGCCCCACTCGCCATGCAACACCGCTGACGGCAAGTTACCGCCAGATGCCACCACCGTTCCGGTGGGAGACTCGATGCGAGCCGCGTTCGCGATGTTCTGCGCGATCGCGCGGTCCACTATTGCCTGTGCGTTTTGCAAACCCAAGTCGTTGGTGCTGAGCGATAGGCTTTTCGCGGCGATCTCGGTTTCCCCACAACTGGCGACCATGATGGTGCGCACGGTTTGTAGCGCACGATCGAGTTTGTTGTCCTCGTGCGTTTCCACGCGCTTAGTCACATACACGGCGATGCCGATGCCCGACACCAAGATCGGGCCGAGCACCACCACCAGGAACGCGAGCGTGAGTCGACCTCGTAGTGTCACGCCGGTGATTATTTCTGACAAAGACTCGACGCGACAGGGCATCCTGGCCGCACGTGCCCGCCAACCAGTTGACATTCGGCACCGAATGAACGACAAGCTCCAGGCACACGTCGCGAGACTTGTTGAGCGGCTCGCTCCGAGCACCATCGCGGCTTATGCGCCCATTGGCAGTGAGCCAGGCGGCCCGGAACTGGTTCCGCTGCTCGCCGAGCGTTGTCAGACCTTGCTGTTGCCAGTGGTGAGGGAACAAGATCTGTCCTGGGCGACCTACGCCGGAACCCTCGTACAAACCCGTGGGCTTAATGAACCCGCCGGGCCCCAGACCCGCACCACTACGTTGTCCGAGGCCGAAGTGGTTTTGGTTCCGGCCCTGGCGGTGGATCACAACGGGATACGGCTCGGGCGTGGAGCAGGCTATTACGATCGGGCGCTCCTGGCGGCCCGCTCCTTGACCGTAGCGCTGGTTTATGACGATGAACTGGTGCCTGAGCTGCCACGCGAGAGTCATGATGTCCCGGTAGCGGCGGTGATCACACCGAGCGGCGGATGGCGTGAGCTAGACTTAGCACTCACATAGTTTGAGTGCCAGGGGCGCATATCCGCCCACAAGCCCGTACCCCGCGAGGAGACACCGTGCCGACCTATCAGTACGCGTGCACGAGCTGCGCCCACCAGTTGGAAGCCGTGCAATCTTTCTCCGATGCCGCGCTGACCGAATGCCCTCAATGCCAAGGTTCATTGCGCAAGGTTTTCTCGGCGGTGGGCGTTGTTTTCAAAGGCTCGGGTTTCTACCGCACCGATTCGCGCTCTTCCAACAGCAGCACTGTGAGCGGCACTAAAAAATCGAGTGATACCACCGCGACGAAACCGGAAAAGACGAAGCCGGCGACTCCAAAAACAAGCAACACCTCCACCGCTTCCTAGCGCTGGGCCGGGCAAGATTAATCATCGGGTTCACCGCTACAGTGCCCGCATGATTAAGGGCTTTCGCGAATTTATTACCCGTGGCAACGTTGTCGATCTCGCGGTCGGTGTGGTCATTGGTGCGGCATTCAACTCACTGATTGGACAATTCACTAAGTCGTTCTTGGAACCACTCATTCGTCTTGCCACTGGCGGCCACACCGCGAGCGGGACATTCAAGGTGGAAGACGCCGTATTTGACTACGGCGCCTTTATCAATGCGGCAATTACTTTTTTCCTCACCGCGGCCGCGTTGTATTTCTTGGTTGTATTGCCGATGAATAAGCTCGCGGAGCGACGCGGTTGGAACAACAAAACCGAGCAAAAAATCAGTCAGGAAGTCGAGCTACTCACCGAGATCCGTGACGCTCTGGTTCGGAACAACTCTTAGGCGTCCCAATGCGGCGGGCGGTCTTCGATGAGAAGGTCGTCGTCCGAGCCTTCGCGGCGCTCTTCATAATCGGGCTGATCATCACTGGTCTGATCAGGCAAAATGACTATGTCGTTGTCGTCGACGAGCGGCACTTCGCGCTCTTCATCGGCGTCGCGGTCGGGGCGTTCGAAATTCGGTTCTGTCATCTTTACACCGTAACGCGCAGGGTGTGACCCTCGAGGACCCTGGTACATAAGAGGCGCAGCTTTATGGCCGAAATGTGGCTATTTAGGTAAAAACCGGGTAGACCTTGATGTGCCATGCAAATCTTGAAGGGAGCCCACAATGGGCAACATGATGGATAAAGGTAAAGACATGCTCAGCGGCAAAAAAGACAAAGCCGAAGAGGGCATGGACAAGGGCGGAGACATGCTCGATGAAAAGACTGGGCGTAAGCACTCAGACAAAATCGACCGCGCCCAAGAAATGGCGAAAGAACAATACGGCAAAGCCGCTGGCGACTCATAATTGTTGTCGCGCATAAGAAATGCGGGCACCGAAACCTTCGGGGCCCGCATTTCTTATCCCAAGATAATTTTTCGTCCGGGGAATCTCCCCCGCTGGACGGAGACCCACCCGCATCACGGTCAATCGGAGCGCGCTCGGGACCACGTTCACCAAACCGGTCTCGCAACCTGCCAACCTGTCCCTTTATCGACTGCATCGCGCGAGCCTCCGGAGTCGGAGTGTCTCGCACAACCGGCTCAGGCTCGGGCTGCGCCAAAAACACCACAATAAAAATGCCTACACCAGCGCATATCGCCATCCACACTGGGACGGCCCAGGTGGGATCGTTCCACAGCCACACCGCCAACACTGCCAAAATACCCACCGCGCTCATAAGCGGAACCGAGTAGCGCCGCACCCACTCATCAACCGGGCTGATGTGCCAGCCCCATCTGGTAATCCATTGGCGAGCCTCGCGGGCCCCGAGCACCACATATTTTCGAACGAAAACTGCCCCTCGGCCAGGTCCCGCCAAATACGCGATCAAAGCAACCAACAAGCCCACCGCGAACCAGAACCAGACGGGACGCCAGATGCTGTGCAAGACAGTGTCCACAACAATTCTGGCGGCATCGGTGGGAAGCACATTAGAGGGGATTGAATCCGGGGCCACCAGACTGCCTATCCACAATCCGATGAGCAACACGGCCATAGCGATCGCCACACCAACTCCAGCCACCAGCAATTCGCGCCGACGTCGAATCGCCACCGCGATTGCCGCGAGGAAGAGTATCGCGACCACCCATGGCAGCACTTTGGCCGCGAACGTCAATTCTTGGTAGCGCGACTGGGCTTGCGATATCTGCGGGGACGTCACCAGCGTGATGTCAGTGCTAATGGTCGGCAAAAGATTTACTAGCCCAAAGCCACGATCGGCGATCCGCTCCTTCACTTCGCGCGACAGTTCGCCTGTATCGGCAACCAGATCGTCACCCTCAATGCGCAAAATGTCGGTGTCATCCCCCGCTAGGGCACCGGCCAGTTCGCTGTGCACCACTCGATTTATCGTCACCCAAAGCTGAGCGGTGGCATTGCTGGCAACTATCTTCGCGACTTCTCGCTCAACGAAACCCCGCACGGCGCTGGCCATTGAGTCGTCAAAATTTTCAATAATGTCGGTAATTTTTTCGGAGACACCCGCGTCAACCAGGGCATCAATCCCTGAGTCAATGAATTTGTCTTCATCAACATTGTCGAAAATCGCCTCGGTGACCTTGTCCGTGACCACCCGTTGAATCGTTTGGCTGTTTACCAGCGGCCCGACTGTATCTACGTAGGTGTCGGTGTTCGTCAGCTCGCGGTTCGCCCAACTCAGCGCGATAGCCGGAATCGCCAAAACACACGCCAGCACGATGAGCGTGATGGCCACTGGGCTACGCCATCGGCCATGCTTTTGCCGCTGCTGTTGTTCGGGGGCTTGGGTTACCGGGCTCGCCACGGGTCCTCCAAGCAATAAGTGCCATTATCTGTATGAAAGTACCCTGTGTCGGCCGGAATCCCCGCTTATCAGCACGGTACGCAGCCGCGGATGCTCCCGCAGACGCCCAACGAGACGAGCAACAGGACCAACCAACAGGTGCATCAGCACCGCCACCACCACAGCCCCCAAGATGAGTCCAATGACCACGTCGTGCGGATAGTGGGCACCAACAAATACCCGCGAGCCAGCGAGAATGACCGCGAAGGGCACCACATAACGGAGCAAGTAGGGCCAGGCGATGGCCAAGGCGCAGGCACATGCCCCGGCGATCGTGGCGTGATTACTAGGGAATGACCAGTCACCTGGCTCCGGGCACGGCGCGAGCGGGTCTACCCCGTGCACTGTTCGGCACGGTCGTTCTTCTTTTATGACGCTTTTCGAGGTTTCGCTGACCAGGTACGCGATGACCGTGACCACGGGCGCCAGCAGTGACAGCGCCATCGCGTGATTATCGAGTCGTCGCGCCCGCCACCAGGTCACGACGAACAACACCGCGAAGATCAGCTGGCCAGCATCTGTACCGATTTCGAGTACGGGATGCAGCCAGGACGGAAATCCGTCCGCGAATTCGGTGATATCGCGGTACCAGTCGGCGTCGAAATGTGCGGCGTGCATCGTATTACGCTAGCGGGCCAGTGCATCACCGCATGCAGCGGCCAGCCAGGCACACCTCGTCCGTTTGGGCCTTGACGAGCTCCCACTTTTTCGCCAATAACGACCGATTTAACGTATTTTTCCACTGATTTTGCGCGCATAGCCTGGTCAGAGTCATGCCCATTCACCCTTGCGAAATGCGTGCACTGTGAAGGTTTTCTTTGCTCCCCGCACCGTAGCCGCACTGCTCGTGCTGGCTGTGCTGTCGATCTCTGGCTCAGTTGTGACCTGGGCCACCCTTTCGGCTGCCTCCGATACGTCTTGGCACGAGCGTTCACCCGTAACCCAGCGCAAAACCGCGCCCATTACCGCTGACCACCCGCCGGTCAAATTTGAACCCGCATTCGCCGCCCGAGTCGCTAACGTCGAGCAGTACCTACTCGAACGACCCGGCACCGTCTCAATCGTGATTCACGACCGCTTCACCGGAGCACGATGGGGCATCGGCGAGGTAGACGACTTTATGCCAACGATGTCGACGGTCAAACTAGCCATCGCCGTCGACCTGCTCACCCGTGAAGAAGCCGGCGAGCTGACACTTTCCAAAACTGACTACGCGAACCTGCACCTCATGCTGCACGAAAGTGACAACGATGCGGCTGACGCGCTATGGAACAAATATGGCGCCAAGGAGATGCTGAAAAACTTCCCCAATTATGGGTTCACCGCCGAGTTCGACTCGGCGACGGCAACGAACTGGATCGATCTCACCAGTTCCGCGCACGCACTGGACGATCTGATGAACTACGTCCTCACCGGAATGAGCGCGCCACTGCGCGAATACCTTGTCCAAGAAACGCGGACCGTCGCCCCGAACCAACAATGGGGCGT
>JABFVL010000022.1 GCA_013362805.1 Mycobacteriales bacterium
AGCGCAGATTGTCCATCACCACATCGGGACGAGTGAAGTCGACGACAACCTGTGCCCCAGCGTCGGCAACATTAAACAACATCTCATCCACATCGACCATCGCGACCAAGTCGAGATCAGACGCTGCATCTACTGCTTGGCACACCTGGGTGCCCATGCGGCCCCGAGCACCCAATACGCCCACTCGCACCGGCTCAGTCTCAGTCATGACGCTCCCTATAGTTGCTCGTCTGTGATGGGGCCGACGACATTAACCGATCGAGGGCCACCCAAAAGCTCTTCCGACAGTGCCGCCACTTGATCCACGGTGACGTTTTTCGTACGCCGCAACAGTTCGTCAATGTCCACGAACTCGCCGAACAAGAGTTCGTCGGTTGCGATACGACCCATCCGAGAACCAGCGTCTTCGAGTCCCAGCACCGTCGCACCACACAGCATGCCAATGCCACGTTCGACTTCCTGCGGCATCAGGCCCTTTTTCGCGACGTTATCAAGCTGTCCGCTCAGCACGCCCAACACTTCGTTCGCTTTATCGGGCGCACAGCCCGCATACACTCCCAAGTATCCGGTGTCTGAATATTGGTTGTCGAAGGCGTACACACTGTAGGCCAGCCCACGACGTTCCCGAATCTCTTGAAAGAGCCGGCTGCTCATGCCACCACCGAGCACCTGCGTCAGCACATTAAGCGCGTATCGGCGCTCGTCACGACGATTAATCCCACGTCCGCCAACCACGAGGTGCGCCTGCTCGGTGTCTTTGTGGTGAACCGTCGTGGTAAGCGCAGGGCCCTGTGAAAAAGCATTCTTGGGTAGCGCCACATTCGAGTTCCGCATCACGTTAAAAGCGGACTTCACATAGTCGACAACCTCATCGTGCGAGAGGTTGCCAGCAGCCGCGATGACCATATTCGCCGGCTGATACCGCGCCCGGTAAAACTCGAACAGCGCATCTCGATGCATTGCTTGAATTGTTGCCACGCCGCCATGAACTGGGCGCCCCAAGGGATGTTCCCCAAAGGTCGAGGCGGCAAAAAGATCGAGAACCAAATCTTCTGGTTCATCGGCACTCATCGCGATTTCTTCAATCACCACACCGCGCTCGATTTCCATTTCGGATTCGGGCAGCGTCGATGAGGTGACCATGTCACAGATGACATCAATCGCGAGCGGCAAATCACGATCTAGCACCCGCGCGTAATAACACGTGTATTCCTTGGTGGTGTATGCGTTGGTTTCGCCGCCCACCGCCTCTATTTGGGACGTGATGTCCCAAGCCGTGCGGCTTGTTGTTCCCTTGAACAACAGATGTTCCAAAAAGTGCGCCGCTCCATGCAGGCCCTCGGGTTCATCCCGTGAACCCACATCTACGTAGACGCCAAAACTCGCGCTGCGCATCGCCGGCAGAGCTTCGGTGATGATGCGCAAACCGTTATCAAGCACGGTACGACGGACAGTGCCGCCATACCGTGCTTGACTCAATGTTGAGGTGTGCACCCGTTAGTCGTCGCTCTTGACCTTGTCGAGGCTGATCTTGCCTCGCGAGTCGATCTCAACGATCTCAACCTGCACCTTGTCGCCCACATTCACGACGTCTTCTACTTTGTTGACCCGCTTACCATCGCCCAGCTTGGAGATGTGCAACAGCCCATCTTTGCCAGGAACCAACGAGATAAAGGCACCGAACGCGGCGGTCTTAACGACCGTGCCGAGGTAACGTTCCCCTACCTTTGGCATGGTTGGGTTCGCGATGGCGTTGATGCGCTCGACAGCGGCTTGAGCTGATGGGCCATCAGAAGCGCCCACGTAAATCGTGCCAGCGTCTTCAATGGTGAGTTCCGCGCCAGTCTCGTCCTGGATAGCGTTAATCATTTGTCCCTTAGGACCAATGACCGCTCCAATCTTGTCCACTGGAATGGTTACCGTGGTGACCCGCGGCGCCAGTGGCGACAGTTCATCGGGCTTGTCGATCGCGGACTGCATGACATCGAGGATGGTCAAGCGCGCGTTACGTGCTTGACGCAAAGCCGCTGCCAGCACATCTGATGGAATTCCATCGAGCTTGGTGTCCAACTGGAGCGCTGTCACGAACTCGGCGGTTCCAGCAACCTTGAAGTCCATGTCACCGTAGGCGTCTTCGGCTCCAAGAATGTCGGTCAGCGCAACGTATTCAGTTTTGCCATCGACGGTGTCCGAGATCAAGCCCATCGCGATGCCGGCAACAGGTGCTTTCAATGGAACACCAGCGTTGAGCAAACTGAGCGTGCTCGCACACACCGAGCCCATTGATGTTGAACCATTGGAGCCCAGTGCCTCAGAGACCTGGCGAATCGCGTAGGGGAATTCTTCGCGGCTCGGCAGAACTGGAACTAGCGCACGCTCGGCCAATGCGCCGTGACCGATTTCGCGACGCTTGGGTGAACCCACTCGCCCAGTTTCTCCAACCGAGTAGGGCGGGAAGTTGTAGTGGTGCAGATAGCGCTTGGTTTTATCTGGCGCCAAAGTGTCGAGCGCCTGCTCCATCCGCAACATGTTCAAAGTGGTGACACCAAGAATTTGGGTTTCTCCACGCTCGAACAACGCCGAACCGTGTACACGGGGCAGGATCTCGACCTCGGCCTCAAGAGGACGGATGTCGGTGAGTCCACGACCGTCGATGCGCACCTTGTCGCGGAGAACCCGCTGGCGCACCAGCTTCTTTGTGAGTGCTTTAAGAGCGCCACCGAATTCTTTCTCGCGACCCTCAAATTCGGTCCGCTCGGCCAAGGCGGCGACCACGGAGTCTTTGATGCGATCCAGCTCGGCTTCACGTTCCTGCTTGCCAGCTATACGCAAGGCGGCGTCAAGGTCGTCGCTGGCGATTTGTGTGACAACCTCGAATACGTCGTCCTGGTATTCAAGGTAGGTGGGGAAGGTGCCTACAGGCTTTGCTGCTTTGCTCGCCAATGCGCTCTGCGCGGCGCACAACGACTTGATGTGTGGCTTAGCCGCTTCCAAACCAGCCGCGACAACTTCCTCGGTGGGCGCTGGGTCGCCGCCGGCGACCAGAGCGATTGTTTGCTCGGTGGCTTCGGCTTCCACCATCATGATGGCCACATCGCCATTGTCGAGAACCCGACCGGCGACGACCATGTCGAAGGTCGCTTTGGCCAGCTCATCGTGAGTGGGGAATGCGATCCAGGCACCGCCGACAAAGGCAACCCGGGTGGCGCCGATTGGGCCGGAGAAAGGCAACCCGGCCAGCTGCGTCGACAAGGAAGCCGCGTTGATGGCCACCACGTCATACAGCGTGTCGGGATCCAGGGCCATCACCGTGCAGACAACCTGAACCTCGTTGCGCAGGCCCTTCACAAAGCTGGGACGCAAGGGACGGTCGATCAGACGGCAGGTCAGGATCGCGTCTTCACTTGGTCGACCTTCGCGGCGGAAGAACGAGCCGGGAATCCGACCAGCCGCGTACATGCGTTCTTCCACATCTACGGTCAGTGGGAAGAAATCAAAATGTTCTTTGGGCTGCTTAGATGCCGTGGTAGCGGAAAAGACAAGCGTGTCGCCTAGCGAGGCGGTAGCACTTCCGGCGGCTTGACGGGCGAAACGGCCGGTGGAAAACACAACTTCGCGTTTGCCATGTTCACCGTTGTCAATTTCGGCAACGGCTTCATAAATGGGGTGTTCCGACATATGCGGCTCCTTCGTATTTTTTAGCTGAAGGAAATGCTCGCCTAGCCGGCCCGTGCCGGTCATCGATCGAAGCTCCCGCGCATCTCGCGGGCGCCACTACCGAGGACCGGACTGACGGTTACCGATAGCTAACGAATCACACCCTCAGCTTGGCTCAGTGACCTTCACCGAGCGCCAAAAAGAGCGTGGCACCGGTTGGCACCACGCTCCATGTGCACCTAGCGGCGCAGACCCAGGGCCTCGATCAACGCACGGTAGCGGCTGATGTCGACCTTGGCGAGGTATTTCAGTAGCCGACGACGACGGCCGACAAGCAGCAAGAGGCCACGGCGGCTGTGGTGGTCGTGTGGGTGAGTCTTCAAATGAGCGGTGAGGTCATTGATGCGCTTGGTGAGCATCGCCACCTGGACCTCGGGCGAACCCGTGTCGTCACTGCCGGTTTTGAACTTGCCAATGATCTCTTGCTTTTCTTCAGTAGCGAGCGCCACGAAATTCTTCCTCTTCACAATAGGTGCGCTCTCGGTCTTCCTCACGAGAGCAGACAATCACGCAAATAACACAATGCCATGACAGGCTATCAGGGGCCAGCCCACGCCCCGCGCAAGCCCCAACGGAGGAAAGCTAGCTCAACAAATCCCGGGTGAGCGCCACATCAGCCTCAATAGCGGCGATCAGCGACTCCAAGGAGTCAAACCGGACCATATCCCGCAGCCGATCCACAAATTCGATCGCTACATGCTCTCCATAAATGTCAGCATCGAAATCCAGCACATACGCCTCAAGGCGCCGGGATGTTCCCGCGAAGGTTGGGTTCGACCCGATGCTGATCGCGGCGCGATATTCCTTGCCCGCTCGACGCATCCAACCCGCATAGATGCCGTCCGCTGGCATCGCGGCATAAGGATGAGCTTCCAGATTCGCGGTCGGGAAACCTAGTTCGCGCCCACGCTGGTCCCCACGGACAACCACGCCCTCAACCATGTGCGGCCGACCCAAAGCCCGGGCCGCGGCGACCACGTCGCCGGCAGCTACACAGGCCCGAATGTAGGTGGAGGAAAAAATTTGTGGCTCCGCGTCACCCTCATCAAGAACCAAGGGAAAACCATGAGCCGCGAACCCGAAGCGAGCGCCCAGTTCGGCCAAGGTCTGCACCGAACCCACGGCTTTGTGACCGAAGCGGAAATTCTCTCCGACAATGACTGTAGCGGCGTGGAGATGACTCACCAGCACCTCATGTGCGAATCGCTCCGGGGAAAACTGGCTCAACTCCACTGTGAATGGCAACATGCACAGGCCATCTACCCCCAAATCGGCGATCAAATCGGCCCGCCGCTGCGCGGAGGTCAACATCGGGGGGTGGCTTCCAGGTCGAACCACCTCAGCGGGATGCGGATCAAAGGTGACTACCACTGAGCTCAAACCACGCTCAGCGGCCGTGTCCACCACATGTTTGATGACTTGCTGATGCCCCCGATGAACACCATCGAAAACGCCAATAGTGACCACCGAGCGACCCCAGTCGCTCGGTGTATTTTCTACACCCCGCCACGCACGCATGAACCAAACCTTACCGCCCTTGCCATGCCTGGCTATCACTAGCGTTTACTCCAGATGCGCCTGATGAGGGGTATGGCAAACCCGGTTGCGCCCAGTTTTCTTTGCCTCGTACAGCGCGGCATCAGCTGCCGCTGTCAGCGACACGGCATCGGCCCCAGGCTGCGCCAAGGCCACGCCAGCGCTGATGGTCACGGTCAGCTCGGGTGCGATGTGGGTGACGTCGAGTTCGGAAACCGAGATACGAAGCCGCTCAGCGACACGTATGCCATCATCCAATTCGGTGGCCGGCAAAATCACCGCGAACTCTTCACCGCCCACACGGCACGCGATGTCGCTGGTTCGGCAATGGCGGGCGAGCTCGCGCGCCACCACTCGCAGAACCGCATCGCCAGTGAGGTGCGAATGTTCATCGTTAATGCGTTTGAAGAAGTCGATGTCAGAAATGACCAGGCACAACGGCTCATCACGCAGCTCGGCTTGAATAAGCCCTCTGGCAAGTTGCGCATCAAAATGTCGGCGATTAGCCAGGCCGGTAAGCGAGTCGGTGTGAGCCAACCGTTCCATCGCCAAACGTTCACCGGCAAGGCGACGATGCTGCCGTGCCAGCTGCACGAGATGCAACTGAGCGCCACCAGATTCCAATAACGGCACAGCTGCCCGTTCCGCTTCCAATCTCGCGGCCGCTACCTGGTCTTCGCGCTCCACGCTCGCGTCGCGCAACCGGAGCTCCACCGCGAGCAGCTTCTTGTGCATGCCCAAAGCCGATGCCACGTCTTCGGAACGTTCGTAGGCTTCCACGAGCAATCGCAAGGTGGCCGCGGTGTCGTAGGTGAGTTCCCATTGATCGAACAAGGCCAGCGCCCGCAACAGATACCCGATCGCGCGCTTCAGATCACCACGTACCGCGTACGCCATACCAGCGGCGTTGAGCGCCGAGGCGAGTCGGTGGTCAAGCTCTACTTCACCGGCACGGTGCAACGCGTCATCGGCGATCCGTACCGCGTCGTCGATGCGTCCGAGCCAACACAGCGGCACGACTTGACCAGCCAACGCGGCCGGTTCACGGCTGACATCGCCAGTGCGCCGGGTGCGGTCAACGGCGCGCGTGAAATCGGCGAGCGCGGAGTGGAACAGTTCTCGAGCCGCGTCGGCTTCACTAGCCTTAGCGGCCTGCACCCCCAGCAAAGACCTAACCTCGCCACAGTTGACGAGCGCGATGTTCAACGCGATGTCATCGCCCACGCTCTCGGCGAGTTCTGCGGCGGCGTGGTGCAGCGCCAGCGCATCAGACAAACGCCCCATGGTGCGCTCACCGTTTCCAAGCGCGGTAAGCACATGCGCTTCACCGCTTCGATCACCGAAGCGTCGAAAACCTTGTAGCGCGGCTTCTAAGTAAACAATCGCCCCACCGGGATCACCGAGGAATTCCAGTGCGATGCCAAATAGGTGATCGCAGTAGGCGAGTCCAAGCTCATCGTTGATTTTTGACGCCGCGTTATGCGCCTGGACCATTTGTGGATACGCAACTTTGGGGCCGGAGGTGAATAGCGAAACCCGCGCTTGTGATCGCAGGGCCCGGGCCACCAGCACTGGGTCGCCTAGGCGGCACGCCGCATCCATTGCTTCGGTGATTCGTGGGCGAGCCGTGCGCGGATCGGTCAGCGCGACCCATTCGACCAACGTCATCAGGGCTTCCACGCGCTCATGCTCAGTAGTGGCAGCGGCTAACGCCGACATTAGTTCCACAGGCCACGATTCGGACGCCACGCGCTTAACCTAACAGCGAACCAACATCACGCAATCAGGCGTGGGGCACTACCCAGCGAAGCCGGCGCCACGCACACCCGATCACGACCAGATTCTTTCGCCTGATAGAGCGCATCATCAGCGGCGCCGTATACCTGTTCTGGCACCGAGCCGGGCCCAAAAGCGGCGACACCCACACTTACAGTCACGATCATGTCTGGTCCGAGATCGCTCACATCGCATTCCCGTACCGCGCGCCTGAGCCGTTCCGCGGCCCCGATGGCAGCCTGCAAAGCCATGCCCGGCAGTAATAGAGCGAACTCTTCACCGCCCACCCGCGCGGCCATATCACCACGACGACACGAGCGCTGCAAGGTGGCCGCGACGCGTCGTAGCACTTCATCGCCCACTAGATGGCTGAACTTGTCATTGATGACCTTGAATCGATCTATGTCCACAATGATCAAACTCAATGGCCGTCCGGTGAGTTCAGCGCGAATGGACATACGTTGCATTTGTGCGTCGAAACGCCGACGATTGGCCAGACCAGTGACCGCGTCGGTGTGGGCAAGACGCTGCAATTCGTCACGCTCTGCCAGCAGCGCTTGGTTAACGCGAATCAATTCCGCGGCTTGAGCTCGGGGGTCCATCGAATTCCCCTCGGCCAGCTGCAAGCGTGCCCGCGCCACCTCCCGCTCACGCTTAGCGGTTTGCTCGCGAATGATCAGTTCAACGTCCAGCAACCGCTTGTGATAGTCCAGTGCGGCCCGCAGATCACCGGCGCTTTCTGAGGTTTCCACTAGTCCACGGAGCACCAGAGCCGCATCGGTTGGCCGAATCCACGCACCGCATTCTTCGAGCGCGCTTCTGAAAATGTTGTGGGCAATTCGGTGATCGCCCACCGCCAGATGGGTTTGCCCGGCATAGCACCGCGCCGAGCCCAAGGACTGTTGTAGCCCCGTGGCCAATGCCAAAACGATGCCAGCCTCAGCCTCGGCAATCGCAGCTTTTTCTCTACCCAAATAGGCAAGAACCAACGAATTCAACCCGGCAAGTCGTGCCTGCAAATGACGGTGTCCCAAGTCGATAAGCCGCCGCCGCAAGACCACCAGCTCGTCATGGACTATTTCCAATATGTTGATGGCCGGTTCATTTTTTCCTTCGTTGAAGGCTTGCAGCGCGATGTTGATCCGGGCTTCAGCGGCATTCATCCACGCCAAAACATGTGAACCGGGCCGATCAGCGGCGACAGCAAGTTCGGCGGCACGTTGATACAGCCTGAGCGCGTCATGGTGATGCGCCGAGAGTGACTGTTGAACGCCGAACGTGTTTAGGCATCGGGCTTGACCACCGAGGTCTCCGAAACGCCGGAAGACAGTCAGGGCACGGTCAATCAGCAAAATAGTGCCGCTGGAATCGCCGAGCCGCTCCAGGGCGACTCCGGCCATTAAGTCACACCATGCGGCTTCGATGGGGCGAGCTTGGGCGGCGAAGTTCACGCCGATGCGAGTGAGTTCGTAGTAGTGGTCTTCTGTTCGTGTTGGGTCTTCGCGCGCCAACATTTCAGCAACCGCTTTGGCATATCGAGCTTTACCGAGCAGCACGTGATCGCCTAGCACCTGAGCCTGAGCCAAGGCCTGAGCTGCGGTCGCGGTGGCTCTACCCCGATCCGTTTCGATGTACCACAAACTGAGTCGAATCAGCGCGGCTACTCGCTGTCGAAGGTCGGGAGCCAGCGCGACATAGGTTTCGAGCTCGACAGTGTGGTTAATGGGAACGAGACTGTGTGGCGTGTGGGTCGGTTCGACGACGTTCACCATCGTGTTGTTCTCACCCCTTGCTACAGCGCTACGAGTCGCACGGTAACAAGTCGATCACACTGCGAACAGTCGCAAGAAAGTTCAGTCAACTAAACCGAAAGTACGACTACCGGGCAGGCGCTAATAGTGCCTTGCTTAGTTTTGCGCTCTTGTACCAGCGCGACTACGGCACCGTTCTCATCGAACACACCATAGATTCCTCGCATGCCAACTGGCGGCAAAAAACCACCATGTCGCAATGAAGCCGCGTGATCATCGGAAACCACACGGTGTTCAAAGGCACTACGCACGGCCCGTGCCAAATCAAAAATCACCGGTTCATCGAATCCAGCGAGCTGCTCCAAGCTACGAGCCTGCTCCACAGTAAACGGACCCACTCGAGTGCGACGCAAAGCCGTCAAATGCGCACCCACGCCAAAGCGCTCGCCGAGATCACGAGCCAACGCGCGAATATATGTCCCAGTTGAACACTCAACCGATACCCGGGCATCCACCAGCCCTGAACTTGGCCGCGACAATGTCAATAATTCAAAATGCGACACTGTCACGGGACGAGCGGCGAGCCTTACGCTCTCCCCCGCCCGAACCCGCTTATACGCGCGTTCGCCGTTAATTTTGATCGCCGATACGGCCGAAGGCACCTGCAAAATATCGCCGGTGAAATCAGCCATCGCATGGGCGATAGCGGCGGCATCCAACTCACTGGCATCGGCGCCGCCCGTACGCTCCCCTTCGGCGTCGTCAGTGACCGTCGAGGCGCCAAATCGGATTGTCGCCGTGTAGGCCTTATCTGTCAGCGCTAGGTGCCCAAGAAGCTTGGTGCCCTTACCAACGCCCAGCACCAGGACACCCGTTGCCATCGGGTCCAAGGTTCCGGCGTGGCCGACCTTGCGGGTGCGTGCGATTCCACGCATCTTCGCTACCACATCGTGCGAGGTCCAACCGGCCGGCTTATCGACGATCGTCAACCCATCCACGGGCACCCCTAATCGCGGTAGGGGTCAGCGTCACCGGCATAGGAGGCACCAGTGGAACGCTTCAACACTTCCTCATCGGCCAGCCGCGCCCGTTCCAGCAACTCCTCCATCGAAGCCGCTTGTTCGGGCACTGTGTCAAGTTTGAAAGTCAGTGTAGGGGTGAACCTCACGCCAGTGCCCTTACCGATCGCACTACGCAAAACGCCCTTCGCGCTCTCCAGGGCCCGGGCCGTTGCCTTGACCTCTTCTGGCTCGCCGAGCACTGTGTAGTAGACCGTGGCATCACGCAGATCCGGGGTAATACGGGTGTCCGTGATGGTCGCCATGCCCAGACGTGGGTCCTTCACCTGCAAGCGCAGTGTCTCGGCCACGATTTCTTGAATTCTGCTCGCCAATTTGCGTGCGCGCGCCGCGTCAACCATGACTCCCCCTAATCCTCGTAGTGATACAACCGACGTTGTACCGCCAGCAATTCCAGCTCTGGCCGGTCAACGAGCAGTCGTTCACATTCGTCCAGCACCACGCTGATCTGAGATGCCGAACCAGACACAACCGCCACACCGAACTCAACGCGACCATATTTCTCAGTCGCACCCACTTCGGCGGCGGAAACCTCCAACTTACGCAACGCGGCTAGCACTGGTTTCACATAGCCCCGCTTCACCTTCAACGTACGACTATCGCCAGGCAGCAGCACATCCGCGTGCAACGTTCCAGTAAACAAACAAAAGCCTTTTCTGCTTCAGCTAGGAACCCCGTCGAACACGAGGACGACGTTGGACATTTCACGAGCGATGCGATACCCGCCCAGAAACGTTCCAACGCCGTCTCCGCGAACTACAACTAGGTCCGAGGCTTTTCTTTCATTTCGTAGGTCTCAATCGAGTCGCCGACCTTGATGTCGTTGAAGGAACCGAGCCCAATACCGCACTCGAAACCTTCGCGTACTTCAGTGGCGTCATCTTTGAACCGCTTGAGCGAGTCAATAGAAAGGTTCTCGTTGATAACCACGCCATCGCGCAGCAAGCGCGCTTTGGCATTTCGCTTGATCAGCCCGCTGCGGACAATCGTTCCAGCGATATTGCCGAACTTGGAAGAACGGAACACTTCCCGCACCTCGGCGCTGCCCTGGTGCACCTCTTCGTACTCCGGCTTGAGCATGCCCTTGATCGCGGCCTCAATGGCTTCGATCGCGGCGTAGATGACCGAGTAGTAACGAATATCGACTTGTTCACGCTCGGCGACCTCGCGCACCTTACCTTCGGGGCGCACGTTGAAACCGATGATGACGGCGTTAGACGCCGACGCGAGCATGACGTTCGATTCGGTAATCGCACCCACGCCACGGTCGATGATCTTGAGCTGCACTTCTTCTGGAATTTCGATGGCCAGCAAGGCGTCTTCCAACGCTTCCACTGAACCGGAGACGTCGCCCTTGAGGACCAAATTGAGGGTAGTCTTTTCGCCCTCTTTGATGCGCTCAAGCAAGGTTTCCAGTGTGGGTCGACCACGGCTCGCGGCCATTTGCGCATTACGTTCGCGAGTCGCGCGCTGCCCAGCGATCTGGCGGGCAATGCGGTCTTCGGAAACCACGAGGAACTTGTCACCCGCGCCAGGAACTGATGTAAAGCCGAGCACCAAAACTGGGTCAGCTGGGCCCGCGGTTTCTACCGCTTCTCCGGCATCGTTGAGCATGGCACGCACACGACCGTGAGCTTCACCAGCCACAATCGCGTCACCAACACGCAGCACACCGGCCTGCACCAACACCGTAGCCACTGGGCCTCGACCGCGGTCGAGGTGTCCTTCAATGGCGATACCCGTGGCCGGCACACCTTCTGGTGCCCGCAAGTCCAGAGCCGCATCAGCGGTCAGGACGACTGCTTCCAGCAAGCCATCAATGTTCAACCGCTGTTTCGCTGAAATGTCGACGAACATGGTGTCGCCACCATATTCTTCGGCGACCAATCCGAACTCGGTGAGTTGTTGACGCACCTTGGCGGGGTTGGCACCTTCTTTATCAACCTTGTTCACCGCGACCACGATCGGAACCTCAGCGGCCTTCGCGTGGTTCAACGCCTCAATAGTTTGGGGCTTTACCCCATCGTCGGCCGCGACGACCAGGATCGCGATGTCGGTTGCTTGCGCACCGCGGGCACGCATAGCGGTGAAGGCCTCGTGACCTGGGGTGTCGATGAAGGTGATGGCGCGCTCTTGACCATCGTGTTCCACCTGCACTTGGTACGCACCAATGTGCTGGGTGATTCCACCGGCTTCTTTCTCGGCCACGTTCGTGCTGCGAATGGCATCCAACAGTTTGGTTTTACCGTGGTCAACGTGACCCATGACGGTGACCACCGGTGGCCGAACGCTGAGCTCTTCATCGCCGTAGTCAGCGTCGACATCAATGTCGAACCGAGCTAGCAATTCGCGGTCTTCGTCTTCGGGGCTCACGATTTGCACGTCAAACCCGAGATGAACACCGAGCAACTGCAAGGTTTCGTCTGTACAGGATTGCGTAGCGGTAACCATTTCACCCAAGGTGAATGCTTCCGCCACCAATGAGGCGGGGTTCGCATTGATCTTGTCGGCGAAGTCACTCAATGAAGCGCCACGTGGCAAACGAACAACTTCACCGTTACCGCGAGGAGCACCCGAGCCCATGCTGCTGGGAGCCGACAGATTGTCGAATTCCTGACGCTTTTGCTTCTTGGACTTTTTCTTGCCTCGGCCACGGCCACCTGGGCCACCACGGAACCCGCCGCCACCGGGACGACCACCGCCGAAGCCACCGCCGCCACCGGGACGGCCACCGCCGCCACCGAAGCCACCGCCGCCACCAGGACGACCGCCACCACCGGCACCCGCACCAGGGCCGCCACCGGGACGGCCACCGCCGCCACCGAAGCCACCGCCGCCACCAGGACGACCGCCACCACCGGCACCGCCGCCGGGACGACCACCGCCACCACCAGTGCGATCACCCGGACGACCGCCACCACCGGGGCGAGGGCCTCGATCTCCGGGGCGGCCACCACGGTCGGGACGCGCGGACGGAGGACGTGAAGGCATCATGCCTGGGTTAGGCCGATTAGGCATTATTCCCGGCGTAGGCTTTTCGCCCGTGATTCCAAAAGGATTATTGGAAGGACGTGGGCGAGGAATATCAGCAATGTCAGCATCACTCGGCGGGCTTTGCTTTTGGTCTTTCGCCGCTTCTGCTTTCGCCGCATCCTTAGCGGCCTGAGCCGCCTGGGCCGCCTTGAGTTGCGCTTCGCGTTCAGCGGCCATTTCTTTAACACGCTTTTCAGCGTCCGCTTGCTCTTTTTGCTCCGCCGTCATTTTTGGCGAGGCAGCGAAAAGCGCCGGGCTTGGCCCGGTGGGTTTATTCGGCTTAGCCGTCGTCGGCTTTTTAGCCGCGGGCTTGGCGACCTTCGAACCCTTCGCGGGCTTTTCGGTGCTTGGAGCCGCTGCCGCTGCGGCTTTTTCTTCATAGAACGCGCGAATTTTGCGCGCGACAGGCGCTTCGATGGTGGACGAAGCTGATTTAACGAATTCACCAAACTCTTGAAGTTTGGCCATCACGTCTTTACTGGTGACCCCAAGATCTTTGAAATCTTTGGCGATCTCATGGACGCGGACCTTAGCCACTGCACTCCTCGTTCCGAGGCCGCAGCGGCTACCCGCGCGACCCCTAGCTATTTATGAAGCCGACTCATCGCTGAAACTTCATCGGTTGCTCATAGTCGGGTCGACCTACCTTGCTGTTCGTATCCGCGGTTCTGATGTCAAACCACGCATGCGGTTGGGTATATGTATGTACTAGCTACCGGCACCAGTGATGGCTTCGGCAAGCGCGTCAAGTTGTGGTTTGCCAGCGATTCGCAACGCGCGAGCGAAAGCTTGACGCCTGGCGGCCGCTGCCATACACGCTGGATCACGGTGCATCCAAGCACCCCGACCAGGTAGTTTGCGTGCCAGGTCTGGCACAACAGCGAACGTGGCCCCAACTTGCTCGCCCGAATCGTCGATGAACGCAACAACGCGAAGCAACTCGGTGGCTGCTCCTCGCTCACGACATCCGATACAAGTACGCGTGGGAACGTGCATCTACCTACTCATCACAATGCAGAAACCACACCTGACACACGCATACGCGAGCGGCGGTAACCAGCCAGGTATCAGTCTAGCCTGCCAGACTCAACACCCCGAGAACCGCCCACCCCGCGATGATTATTCCTTGAGCTTAGCGATCCGCTTCGGAGTTTTGCAACGACTCGGTGCTCGGCTCGCTCGGGCTGTGAATATCGATACGCCAGCCCGTCAAGCGCGCCGCCAAACGTGCGTTCTGGCCCTCTTTACCGATAGCCAATGACAGTTGGTCATCAGGCACGATGACCTTCGCCGAACGTGTCGCCAAATCAATAATTTCGACTTGTTGCACAGAGGCCGGCGATAGCGCATGCGCCACAAACTCCGCTGGATCTTCGGAGTAGTCGATGATGTCGATTTTCTCGCCACCGAGTTCACTCATGACTGAGCGTACGCGCGCGCCCATCGGTCCGATGCACGCGCCTTTGGCGTTCACGTTTGGCTTCGTTGACCGCACAGCGACTTTGGCACGGTGACCGGCCTCGCGAGCCACCGCCATGATTTCTACAGTTCCGTCCGCGAGTTCAGGAACTTCCAAAGCGAACAACTTACGGACCAGATTCGGGTGTGTCCGAGACACTGTCACCTGGGGACCCCGAAAACCCTTACTGACCCCCACGACCAAAGTCTTGATGCGCGCGCCATGGTCGTAAGCTTCGCCCGGGACTTGCTCGGCGTGCGGAAGACTGGCCTCGATCTTGCCAAGACTCACAGTCACAATGCCCTGGGCATTGCGCCCGCCATGCGCCTGGACAACGCCCGACACCAGCTCACCTTCTTGGGACGAAAATTCGCCGAAGGTGACATCATCGGTGGCTTCACGTAGACGCTGGAGCATGACCTGCTTCGCCGTCATCGTGGCAATGCGTCCGAAATCGCTTGGAGTGTCGTCGTATTCACGAGTTGTTCTCGTGCCATCTTCGGCAGTGATTGTCTCAGTTGCCCATACCGTGGCGTGACCATTTTTGCGATCGATCTCGACCCTGGCCTGCGGAACCGCTCCACTGGTGTGGCGGTATGCCGTCAACAGCGCCGTTTCGATAGCGCGAATGATGGTGTCGAAAGAAATCTCGCGCTCACGTTCCAACATTCGCAAAGCTGCGATGTCGATATCCATAGTCGCTAGCCTTCCTTCCGATTAAACTCAACCTGCACGACGCCCGCGCTCAACGCGCTGCTGTCGAATTGCCGCTGAACACCATCGATATCGAGTGTCACCTGCTCGCCATCTACAGCCAAAATACGACCTGTGACAGGTTTACCCTCAACTGACGTGGCGACAAGCCGGTCAATATTGCGGCGCCAATGGCGCAACTGCGTCAACGGCCGATCCACTCCCGGGGAGCTCACTTCCAGCGTGTATGGCTCGGGCCCAACCAGGTCGGCATCGCCATCTGAAGCATCAAGGGCGGCGGAAACCTGACTGGACAACTCGGCAACCTCGTCGAGTGTGACGCCACCATCGCGGTCCACCACGATGCGCACCACTGCCCGACGACCGGCCTGCGAAACAGTGAAATCTTCAATGTCGTAACCAGCGGCGACAACAACTGGTTCGGCCACTTCACGGATTCGCGCTTTGAGGTGCGCGGGCGTCTGGCCCATCTTTTCTCCCGCCAATCGAGCCGCCCGCAAGGCCAGCTGTGAATTTCTCGCCACAGCCTATCGGTTCAGCCTTGGCCCCCCTCACATGCCGTTGCCGATACGCGCCCCTGAACGGTCACTCTGGCCTCGGGCTGCCACACTGCTGACATGCCCGTGTCTCGTCGCCAGCTGCTGCTGGGAGCTCTTTGTGTCAGCGCGGCCGCCGGCTGCTCCCGTTGGGTGCCGACTGAACAAGTTCAACGCCGCGCGGCCGCGAGAGTGCTCGCCAAACAGCTCGAGCTGGAACATCGGGTCATCGCTGCATATATGCAGCTCCGCGATGCTGGCGATCCAAATTTTGGCCCGAAAGCCGCCGCGCTGTTGGCCGAACATGAGGAACACGCGCAAGCCCTATTGGCCCGGCTTCCGCGCGGACATAGGGTCACCACTCCTACCGTCGGTCCGGGGTTTGACGCCGTGGTCGACGCCGAAACACGGAGCGCCCAACACGCGCTGACCGAGGTGCGCGCACGTGGAGTCGGCGATATATCGGAGCTATTGAGCAGCATCGCGGCATCTGAAAACACGCATCTTGTGGCGCTAGGCAAACAGGTGGACCTTCCCATCCTGAATTTCACTGACGCGCCGAAGGAGGCCCTCAAGGCGCTGGCTGCGGCCGAGCACGCCGCGATCTTCGCCTACGGCGCTATCGGGGCTCATTTGATTGGTGAGACCTTGGAACTGGCGCGCACCGCGGAAGCTTTGCACCGAGAACGCCGTGAAGCGCTCCTGGCCGCACTCGATGCCCCGGAGCCCGCTCCACTTGATTACCAGATGCCAGCCGGGCAAACGGCAATTGAACTAGCGATTGGCGTCGAGCAGCGCTGCGCGGCGCAATGGCGACAGGCCGCCACAACGCTGGGGCAAACAGGTTGTGTAGGACTTACCGGGTCTTCGCTGCTCGCCGCTGGATGGCGGCGGGCAGCGAATCCCCAGCAATACGGCACAGTCGCGTTCCCCGGACTCTAGCTTGTTATCGCATCTGCGGTGCGGCCCCGTTTTAGTTCCTTGAAAGCCGGGATTTGCGTCAACGTCACGGTCGCGTCAAAGATCTTGACGGCATCTTCACCTCGCGGGATCTCTGCCAGAACAGGGCCGAAGATCGCGTGCCGGCCTGGAAGCAATTCGATGATGGGGGCACCCACATCGGGCCCAGCCAGCTCGTACGCGTGCTCATGTGTCGCGGCGACTTTAGCGTCGTATGAGGGATCGTCAATGGCGTCTATCGCATCTTGCGCCCCGGCTGTTCTGAGGGCTTTCGCGATCAGCTCGTCGCTCCAACGCTCACCCTCAACATGCACCGCCGCACCTAGTGCGGTGTAGAACTCGGCCACGTCGTTGTTTCGGTTTTGAGCGGTGAGGTAGGCAACTGGACGCAGTGCTCTGTGACCGAACTTTTGAAGTTCTACGTATTTCTCGGGGACTTCATTGTCCGCGTTGAGAATTTCCAAGCTAAAGGCTCGCCACTGGATATCGAGCTCGCGGTGATTCGCCACTTCCACTAACCAACGGGAGGTCACCCAGGTCCAGGGGCAGCTGGGATCGAAGTAAAAATTCACTGTTGACGTCATAAGCGGTGCAACATATTCAATGGTTTGCACTATTCCCGATTGGCGTGAATTCACTAAGCGGGGCAGGATGGTCGCGTGGATTCTCATCATGAAGCAAGTGAGTTAGCTCAAGCGTTAAGCCCCAGTGACGACGCGGCCAGTGGGCAGGAACGCTGGCAACTCGCACAAAATGTGACTGATTTCGCCACCCGCCGATTTCCAGCGGACGTTTTAGCGGTAGGAGTCCATGGACCGTTGGCTCACGGTGACATTCGAGAAGGCACCGATATCAATGTGGTTATTGTGACCTATCGGTCGGGCCGCGGGTTGGCTTCTTCGGTCAGGCAAATCGACGGCTGGATCGTCAATATGTCAGTGTTCAGCGCGGACGAATACATGCGGGCGGCGCAAACCCTAGAAATCGGGTGGCCACTGATCGCCGATCAATTCCTCAACGCAAAAGCCCTTTTTGACCAGGCGGGTTTCTATCAGCAGCTTCGCGATACTCATCTTTCCAGGCTCGCGAGCGCGGGCAGCCGAGAGTTCAGCGCCCTAGCTCGCCAGGCCTGGTGTGAGGCCGCTTCCTTGCATCGACGGGCCGCGCGCAGCTCCGAGTGGTTCGACAGCGATGGGGCATTGATGCTGTTGGCTCAGGCACGTGCGCAGACCGCCATCGTCGACGGACTGATGTCTCGCACGTATTTCCGGGGTAGCGCCGACGCGGGTCGGCGCACTGGGGTGTCCGGCCTGGATTTGCAGGCCTTGGGTGAGCGGCTTAGTCAGCAGGCCGCCACTCTTAGCGATAGAGGCCAGCCGGTTGATGCGAGCATCGCGGAGCTCTTCGCTTAGACGCCCGCGTGTTCCGCGCCAACTGGGGGCGGCCAAGGTAGTCGAGCAACGCGCCGAATTTCCCGCACTGTCAGAGCGGGAGCGACCTTGACGATGCACACATTCGCTTGAACGGTGATGTGGGCCTGCGCCCATGCCGGGCCGGCGGGGCCGAACCGCACCCACACCAATTCTTGGGACACTTCTTCAAATGCGCGAACGAGTTGTCGCTCATCGATGCCGTCGGGAAGCGGAATTTCGCCCCACTCGATCGGCGAGCGGGGCATGACGGCTTCAGCGGGCAAAGCGCCGACGTCGGGGTCGAATTCACCATCGAAGACACCTCCGAAGAACGCCGCGAATTCGTCGAAGTCGTATCCAAGAAGTGCATCATTTTCTTTACCTTCTACGGCGAGAAGATATATAGGCAAGCTAAGCGCGGCGGTATCAAAATGTTGGTATCGGCCAGAGCGCCAAGCTTTTTTGAACGCGTTAATGACCGCGGTTGCCCGCGATGCGTGTGGAACTTGCACCATGCCGATCGAGTCTAGGGGTACTAACTAGGTTCACGGCAGGTGTTGCTACCACAATTTTCCAACGAACGCTATGTGATGCTCCTTATAGGACACTACGCGTGAGTCAGCAGCCCGCCCTAGTTGACGTTCACTCCAATCACTCGCCCAACCACGAACGTCACGCCAGCTGCCGCCATACCCAACAACAATTGACGTCCACCGCCCATCCACCAGCGCTTACTTGTGGCGCGGCTCGCCAACGCGCCAGCCACAAACAATCCCAGAGCACCGCACACTAGAGCGGGCCAAAAAACCGAAAAACCAAAAAAGTACGGCAGCAATGGCACCAATGCGCCCAGAGAGAAACACAAGAAGGAGGAGCCCGCCGCCACCCACGGCGAGGGTTGCTGATCCGGAACAACCCCCAATTCTTCCTGCGCGTGCACGCGCAGCGCCAATTCCGGATCGGCGGAAATTTCATCCGCCACCTGTTTGGCAAGCGTGTCAGAGAACCCGCGAGCACTCAACATGGCAACCAATTCATGATGCTCGGCAACCGGATTCAACCTAAGTTCGCGCCGTTCTTTCGCTAGCTCTGCCTCCACCTGCTCAGTCTGAGTTCGAACTGAAGAAAACTCCCCCAGCGCCATAGAAATCGCGCCAGCGATCCAGCCCGCCACTCCAGTGAGCAAAACCGTTCGCGCGGAAACACCACCACCGGCGACACCAGCGATAAGAGAAATATTGCTAACTAGGCCATCCATCGCACCAAACACGGCGGCACGTAGCCAGCCTCCAGAAACATCACTGTGCGAATGACCGGGTTGTTCGAAAGTGTTCTCGCTCAAGTTCGCCTCCCGCTCTGCATTTAAACACCGGCGATCGCGAACCGCGCATATTCCGAGCGTTCCGTAGACTCGATCACATGTCCGAGTCAACCCTCACCGTGGCGACTTTCAATATTCATCACGGTGTTGGATTGGATGGCCGCCTTGATTTGGCGCGCACAGCACGCGTCATTGGTGGCATCGGGGCCGATGTGGTCTTTGTTCAAGAGCTGGATCGATATTGGAAACGCTCTGGCGATATCGATCAACCCAAGAAACTGGCAGCTCTACTTGGCGCTCAATATCGGTTTGGTGCCACTGTCATCAGGGGAAGCCAGGAATATGGAACAGCGATATTCACCCGTTTTCCGATCACCCAAAATAGGCATCATTTGCTACCCAATAACCCAGGTTTGGAACCGCGCGGGCTGCTAGACGTCACCGTGCGATTCACAGCGCACACACACCTTCGCCTGCTAGGCACCCATCTTCAAGCGGATAGCGCTGGCGATGCGACGGCCTTGCGCCAGGCGCAAACAACTCTGATTAGTGAAGAGCTAGACCGGCATCCTCTTCCAACGATTGTGGGTGGTGACTTCAATGATGTCCGGGGCGCCACCGCATTGGACGTGCTCAATTCGCGGTTGACCGAAACCTATACAGGCGCGAAAATTCGCCGCACTCAAGCGTGGACGCGACAACATTCGGATGGGACCCTCGTTGACATCGACCACATCTACGTCAGCCACCACTTTCAGATAGACGAGAGCTGGACAATCCCAACGGATGCCTCAGACCATCGTCCATTCGTCGCGCGACTCACCTTGGCCTAAGGAAGCGTCAAGATTTGCGCTCCATCGTCAGTGATCACAATGGTGTGTTCAAATTGAGCGGTCCAGCTGCCATCGGCGGTCACAACCGTCCAATTGTCGGGCCACATCCGCCACTCATGTGTGCCCAAGGTGATCATTGGCTCAATAGTGAAGGTCATCCCCGGCTCCATCTCGGTGGTCAGGGCTGGGTCTTCGTAGTGCGGAATGTAGAGGCCCGAATGGAACGTTTCCGCGATACCGTGGCCGGTGAAGTCGCGCACGACGCCGTATCCGAATCGTTTGGCGTAAGCCTCAATCACGCGGCCGATCACGCTGATTGGCCGTCCCGGCGCACAGGCCTTAATCGCACGATTGGTGGCCTCTCGCGTGCGTTCCACCAACAGACGCGCGTCCTCGTGAACATCGCCGGCCAAAAAAGTGGCGTTTGTGTCGCCGTGCACTCCACCGATGAAAGCCGTGACATCGATGTTGACGATGTCACCATCCTTAATAACCGTGCTGTCAGGAATGCCATGACAGATGACCTCATTGAGCGAAGTACAGCACGATTTCGGAAAGCCCCGGTAGCCCAAGGTTGACGGGTAAGCGTTGTGATCGCACAAGAACTCATGTGCAATGCGATCGATTTCATCTGTGGTGACACCTGGGGCGACATGTTTGCCGGCCTCGGCGAGCGTCTGGGCCGCGATCTTGCCCGCGACGCGCATTCGCTCGATGACTTCCGCGTTTTGCACGTGGGAGCCGCCATATGCTTTTGGCTCGCGCCGACCCACATATTCAGGTCGGGCGATACTCGAGGGCACCGCACGACGCGGCGACACCACACCAGCGGTAAGGGCAGAACGCACAGTCATATCTAGACCTTATGTGGAGTTCACTCAAGCGCCACAAGATGGGTGGCGGACGCACGCATGGACCGCAAACGGTAGGCTGCCGCGCTGCTAATATTTCGCTATGAGAAGAAAGCTCCGAGGCTTAGCTTCGCGTCTCAAGAATTTCAAACTGGCACCAAATGAAAACTATCCCACCGTCCAAGACGCTGCTCTGCTTGCCACTATTCAGGAAGCCTTCAGCGAGCTCGGAACGTTTCATTTGGAGCCTGGGATAGTGCAAGGCCGCCGAGGGCAGAAAGCGATTTTCACGGGCTTAAACCCGGCCCCGCCCCACCTAGCAAACACACGCTTGGTCGCCAAAGTATCGTTTGTCACTGAACCTGCCGTCCGCGCGTCGTTCCTGCGGCGCACTCATACTCATCGGGCCTTGGCCGCGGCGGGCGCGCCCCTGCCAGAAGTGGTCGGATTCAGCGAAACCTCATCAGTGCACGGATTCCCGCTCACGGTGGCAACTCATCCAGTGAGCCAGACCGCTGATCGGCGGCTCGCATCGGCTGAAGAGCCCGAACGCACACGGGTGCTACAGAACACGGGAGCCGCGCTAAAAAAGCTACATAGCGTTTCCCTGGCCACCACCCAGCCGACCGGGCCACATGCCGAAGACATTCGGCACAGCATCCACGCGATTAGCCAATCCAAGACGCCAGAAAACGCCGCTGCCTTTGTCAAAGCCGGTGTGAGACGCGCACGAATGACTCTCGGCACATATGTGGCCCGGCGAGGCGCGCAGATCCTCCGAAGCTCCTTTTCCGCGCGGGCGGCACGCGGTCAAAACTCCGCCAGGCCACTAGGAACGGTCGAACACCGAGCGTTGGCAAACTTGGCATTTGTGCGCCCAGCGTTTCGCAGAGTCCGTGAGCTGCGCAAAGAACTTCACGCCAAAAACGCACTCCACACACCACCAGTGTGGATACACACCGACATCCACCAACCAAAAATTGGCCTCGACGATGCCGACCAAGTCACCTTGCTCGATCCCGACGACGTTCGTTTGGGATATCAGGAAGAAGAATTTCACAAGGCCTACTGGTACCTCATTGAAGAAGACGGCAACGCTGACCGCGCACAAGCGCTCAACAACGCCGAAGCTCTTGGCCGGGGATACGGCGCGCTTCCCGACCATTTCGAAGAACGCCTGCAACTCGCCATTGGTGTTCGACTTCTCGACACGCTTGGCTATTGGCTAAACCGCACCGATACGCGCGACACCGCCGCACAAGAACGCAGAGACAGGTTTCTTCAAAAATACAAAGAGCGCATCATAAAGTGGACCAAAGGTGAGTATCCGGATCCAGAGCTCGTTCGAACCTTCATGTCCGCTTCAGGAACACGAGCGCACCGACCACCCACCCTAGGCGGCCGTGATGGCGATCCGCCGCTCGGCCAAGGGCCACACGGCCGGCGACCAACTAGATAGCGGCTAAAACAACACAGTTGCGAACTCGCCTACCTGGCGGTAACCACACCGCCGGTAGATCGCGCGGGCGGGGGCGTTGTAGTCGTTGACATACAGACTCACCGTGCCAGCTATTCTCCGCAGCGCATCGATGGTCACCGTTGCCATACCGCCTGCGCCGAGGCCACGTCCACGCCAATTCGGATGCACCCAGACTCCTTGTACTTGGCATACGCCGAGAGCAACCGAACCAATTTCTGCCTTAAAGATCACCTGGCCATGTTCCAGGCGCACATAAACACGCTGGTTACTGACCAAATGCTCTAGCCGACGTCGCAAAGCCGTTCCCCCATCTTGAATGAGGGGATTCACACCCACTTCTTCGGTGTACATCGCGACGGCCGCTGGCTCCAACGCTGGCAGATCAGTCGCTACAGCAAGACGCACATTCGGGTCGGAGGCTACCTCCGGGTTCGTCGTCGTCACCAGCAGTGGTTGGGAGGCTCGCACTTCGCGAGCCGGACCCCAAAATGGGTTGAGCAACCGCCATAGCTCCCGCACCTGGGCCATCGGCCCCAAAATCGAGGAGCAGGTGCGACCACGTTGGGCGGCACGCTCGGCAAATGTGTGCAGAGCCGCTGAATCAGCCTCAACAGGAACCATGTTTGCCGCACAAAAGCACAGCGCGGAAACCTCGCCAGCGGTTTCATAGCCCCACAAGGTGGGTTTTGGCCGCAGATTTTCAGCTAGGCGGGCCGCTACGAAAACGTTCGCCACTGGATCGCGCGCAAGCACCTGCGCCACCTGGGCGGCCCCGACACGGGTTCGTAGCCGCCCAGGTGTTGCCGATACAAGCGCAATCTCTTGCCCCATAGAGTCAGATTGCCAGGCTGGGCGAGTTCTTCCAAACCAACGCCCATGTTCAACGAACAGATTGGGTTAATGAACGGTGACGCTGGGCGCCAGGCCACGGAGCTCTTCGGGGAGTTCAGCGCCCATTTCTTCAGCTAGACGCAGCGCTTCCTCGATCAGAGTTTCCACGATTTGTCCTTCAGGCACAGTTTTGATGACCTTGCCTTTGACGAAGATCTGGCCCTTACCATTTCCGGAAGCGACTCCAAGATCGGCTTCACGGGCCTCACCGGGCCCATTGACCACACAGCCCATAACGGCAACGCGCAGCGGAACGGGCAGACCTTCCAAGCCTGCGGTGACCTCTTCGGCGAGCGTGTAGACATCAACCTGAGCTCGACCGCACGAAGGGCAGGAAACGATCTCAAGCCCGCGTTCCCGCAAGCCGAGCGATTCCAAAATCTGTGTGCCTACCTTCACTTCCTCCACTGGCGGCGCGGAAAGTGAAACACGGATAGTGTCACCAATTCCCGAGGCCAGCAGGGCACCGAAGGCAACAGAGGATTTGATGGTGCCTTGGAAGGCGGGGCCCGCCTCTGTTACACCCAGGTGAAGTGGGTAATCGCAAGCCTCGGCGAGCTGGCGATATGCCCGCACCATCACTACCGGATCGTGGTGTTTTACCGAAATTTTGATGTCTCTGAAACCGTGCTCTTCGAACAACGAGCATTCCCACAGCGCGGACTCAACGAGGGCTTCGGCGGTGGGCTTGCCATATTTCTCAAGCAAGCGTTTGTCCAATGACCCGGCATTCACGCCGATACGAATCGGAACTCCGGCCGCTCCGGCCGCCTGGGCAATCTCTTTAACTTTGTCGTCGAATTGCTTGATGTTCCCCGGGTTGACCCGCACCGCGGCACAACCGGCGTCGATGGCGGCGAACACGTATTTGGGCTGAAAGTGAATGTCCGCGATGACGGGGATTTGCGATTTTTTGGCAATCGCCGGGAGCGCCTCGGCGTCGTCGGCCGACGGCACGGCGACCCGAACGATCTGACAACCCGTGGCTGTCAGCTCGGCGATCTGCTGCAAAGTGGCGTTGATGTCCGTGGTTGGTGTCGTCGTCATCGACTGCACGGACACTGGAGCGTCACCGCCAACCATGACTCCGCCAACGTTGATCTGTCGGCTCTTGCGTCGAGGCGAGATCGGTTGTGGGGGTGCAGCGGGCATTCCAAGCTCAATCGCGGTCACGCGAACTCCTTAAGGCATTTCTCATCATTCAACCCCCCAAACCCCGCATCCGCGCGGAGCTCGAATACTCGTTGTCGTTCTCTTTAACTTTGCGACTCGCCGTTAAGAGCCCGACAAAGTTATGGGGTTCACGATATCGGTGATGATGGTCAGCAGCGAAATCGCGCCAAATACCAAAATCACCGCATAAGTGATGGGCATGAGTTTGTCGTAATCCACGAAACCTGGGTCCGGACGTCCACGTTTGGCGGCCCACCATGATCGCACTTTTTGGAACCAGGCGATAGCCACGTGCCCACCGTCAAGTGGAAGCAGTGGCACCAGGTTGAAGATGCCAATAAAGACATTCAAACTGGCGAGCAGGAAGAAGAAGATTGGCCATACGCCTGCTTCAGCCGCCTCTCCCCCGATGCGGCTCGCACCCACGACACTGACCGGTGTTTCCGGGTCGCGCTCTTCGTTCGTCAATGCTTCGACGAGCTTCGGAATCTTTTCCGGGAATTTCTTCAAGGCCACGAATGTGCCTTTGAACACCTGGCCGGTGTAATCGGTAGCGGCGACGACACCCTCAATCGGGCCCACGGTGACCGTCGATTCTTTCTCTACACCAATGACCCGAGTGGCCACGATGTCAGAAGGTTTGACTCGCGGCTGTTCTTCGCTGATCTTGGCATCGGCCTTGGGGCGCTCCACCACAACAGGAGTGAGCGTGACTTCTCGGCTTTTGTCATCCCGTTCCACTGTGAGAGTGATGTCACCCTCTTTGTCAGCCTTGAGTTTGTCACTCATGGCCTCCCAGCTGTGAACTTTCTCGCCGTTGACGGCAGTGATAACGTCGCCGGGAGCGATTCCGGCGGCCTTAGCTGGGGTTTTCGTGTCGCTTTCGCTGCACGGCACGAACTCACCGTGCTCGCCCCGCTCACGATCGAATCGCTGAGCGCAAGTGCTGACCCCACCGACTTCCGCACGGGCACCGGGGGCGCCTTGCACGTTGGGCAGGCCGACAAAAACAGCGGCGATCCAGAGAATAAAGAACCCCAGGATGAAGTGAGTGATGGAGCCGGCCGCCAAAACTATGGTGCGCTGCCACACTGGCTTATTCCAGAAAGCGCGAGGCTCATCGCCGGGCTGCACATCGGGATCGTTGGGCGCCATGCCGATGATCTTCACGAAGCCACCCGCGGGAATGGCTTTGACACCGTATTCGGTTTCACCACGCTTGAATGACCACAACGTGGGGCCGAACCCGACAAAATACCGGGTGACTTTCATACCGAACGCTTTGGCGGTCATCATATGACCGGCCTCATGCAGGCAGATCGAGAAAAGAATGCCGAGGGCGAACAACACCACACCGGCGATAAACACCCAGTTCATCTAGTGGGCCTCTTCCATCAATTCGTGCGCTTTTTCTCGCGCCCATTTCTCGGCCGAGAGTACGTCTGCCACGCTACCGGGCACTTGCTTCCACCTCGTTGAACCCATGCCGGCGCTCAACACTTGCTGAACAATCGCGATGATGTGCGGGAAGCGCAATGTGCCGGCGAGAAAGCCCGCCACACATTCCTCATTTGCCGCATTAAATATCGCGGGTATCAGCCCACCCGCTTTGCCCGCCGCGCGCGCCACTTCAACTGCTGGGAAAGTGACGTTGTCTAGCGGAGCAAAAGTCCAACTTTGTTGATCATCCCACGGCAACGCACTATCAGCGGCATTGGGAATACGCGTTGGCCAGTCCAGCCCTAGCGCGATAGGAAGCCGCATGTCGGGCTGGCTCGCTTGGGCAATCGTCGAACCGTCATAAAACTCCACCAGCGAGTGAACGATCGATTGTGGGTGAACCGTGACAACAATGTCTTCGTAAGCGATGTCGAAGAGCTCGTGGGCTTCTATGAGCTCTAGTCCTTTATTCACCAAGGTGGCGGTGTTCACCGTGACCACCGGACCCATGTCCCAGTTTGGGTGGGCGAGCGCCTGCTCTGCGGTGACATTTTCTAGTTCAGCCATGGTGCGGCCTCGAAAAGCACCGCCGCTGGCGGTCAAGATCAGCCGACGCACTTCACCATGGGTGCCTGAGCGAAGCGCTTGGGCGAGCGCCGAATGTTCAGAGTCAACCGGGACAATTTGTCCAGGCTTTGCGACAGCCCGCACAAGCGGGCCGCCAGCGACGAGGGATTCTTTGTTCGCGAGCGCCAAGGTGCTACCGGCTCGCAAGGCCGCCAACGTCGGTGAGAGGCCGATCGAGCCGGTGATGCCATTGAGCACGACATCGCAAGGCATGCCGGCAAGCTCAGTGGGCGCATCTGGTCCAGCCAGAATCTTCGGAACCGTGAACTCGCCGTGCTCATAGCCTCGTCGGGCCGCTTCGGCGTAAAAAGCGAGTTGTAGATCTTGGGCGGCCCTCGCCCGGGCGACGGCGACAACTTTTACCTGGAAGTCCAAGGCTTGGCTAGCGAGCAGCGCAGCGTTAGTTCCGCCTGCGGCCAACCCGACGACAGCGAAACGGTCGGGGTGAGCGGCGATGACTTCTAGGGCTTGCGTACCGATGGACCCTGTTGAACCGAGAATGATGACCTCACGCATGGGCTCATCATTCCCTACCACGGGTTTTCGACCATGAGCTGTGTCCTCACACAAGGTCCTTATCGGACACTTTAGGAAAATCCACTCCGCCAGTGACCAATTGCCGTGACGGTCGTTAGTCCAGATAACAGCTCAGTTAGCTGGGTAAGTGGGGCTCGGACCGAAGGGCCCTATTGGACCTAACCGAACGGGTCCTTAAGGCCTAACCGAATAGGCCACCCAGCCCAAGGTTTGAAAATCACAGGGGGTCTTGATCGTGACCATGATGGTGAACCGGCGGGAACGGGTTCGCGCGGCAACCGTGCAAGAGATTAAGGATGTGGCGCGCCGGCAATTGGTAACCGAAGGCCCGGCTGCCGTGTCCTTGCGCGCCATCGCTCGCGAAATGGGAATGACCGCACCCGCGCTCTACCGATACTTCCCCAGCTTCGAACATCTCGTGCAATCGCTCGTCAGTGATGTGTATGACGAAGCCTGCTCACATGTAGAAACAGCTGCCGCCAGTGCGCAAGACAGCGGTGCTCAACTGATCGCGGCCGCCCGCGCGCTCCGCACCTGGGCGGTAGATCACCGAGCTGAATACGGTCTCATCTTCGGCAGCCCCATGCCCGGCGCCCCAGCCGCTGACCCAGCCCGCGCTGGCGCGGCTTCTGGCGGAGCGAACTCCGGCGCGTCTCGCCTAGCGGGCATTTTTTACACGGTCGTTGAACAAATTTGGGAAAAGAACCAGTTCCCGATCGTCACCCCAGATGACCTCGAGCCAGCTTTGCGCGATCAGCTAGCGCAATACCGTGAACAACACTCCAGCTCACTTCCGTTGGGCGCACTGGCTTTGTGCGCCTCCACCTGGGTTCGACTACAGGGCCTGGTGAGCTTGGAGGTCTTCAACCACCTTCGGTTCGCCTACACCGGTGGCTCATGCGAAGGTGAAGCGTTCTTCAACTACCAGTTGGCTGATATCGCAGCTTCCTTGGGCGTCAAAGAATAACTTGAGTTTTCTCGCGCGGCTGGCTTTCATAAGAAAGCCAGCCGCGTTTTGCGTTATTGGGTCTGACGCGCCGAGCGCACGGTAAATCCCGTAGAGGTAAGGCACTTTCCGGTTTCCAGGTCGAACTTCCAACCGTGCATTTGGCAGGTGAGCACCCCGTCGTCAACCTGGCCGAATTTAGAAAGATCCGCCTTGAGGTGTGGGCATCTGCGTTGTACAACCCATTCGTCCAGGGTGATGTCTTCATCATCCGGACTCTGTTCAGCGAACCAGCCCTCGGCATACTGCATTCGCTCGACACTCAAACATTTGAAAAACACATAGACATATTCGTTGTACTGGCCAACACGTGAAGCCGAAAAACGGCATGACAAAAAAAGCGAATTAACCCAGTCGATTTCTCTAATGTAGACAAGATGCTCCACCAGGACGCGCGGCGCGCGGAACTGGTAGCGGCACCTTTCATTCTCATATTCGCGGACTTCTCGGTTGGGGAAGTCGATAACGAGATCTACGTCTTGTTCTTCATCATCGGCGAAGGCCGTGAACCGCACCGGTCCACCAACACCGCCCGCGATGATGTCTGACTCAGCCAAGATTTCTTCGAACCACGGCTTGATCTCGGAATAGATATCAATCGCGTCATGACTCCAACGCGCTTTTTCTTCATCAAGTTGCCGCTGTTTGCGCTGTCGATAATCGTGGAGATACGTTTCTTTTTCTCGGAATATCCGCGCGGTTTCCTCTTCGGAAATCGGGTGCTCAACGGGCGCCCCAGGCACAGCCAAATTTGAGGTGGCTCCGGGAATGAGCGTGCGACAGTTTTCATAGCCTTTATCGAGCATAAATTGCTCGAACACTTTTTGATCCGGGAAAATATTGCCCTCATCGTTGAAAATGTCGTTCAAGTGCCAGAGCTCGTCGTCGAGAAAGCACGGCGGGCCGGCAATGGGATAGACGTAATTCGCCTTGAGGTCATCTATGTACCGGATCGTTCGATCGAACTGGCGAGCTCGTTTTTGTGCCCCGAAAGCCTTCTTCGCCCGCTCGGGAAGGTCATAAACCATGGGATACCAAATCGCGCCAGAATATTGCAGCAGATGTGCGTCGACTGGACCTAGCTCCGCGATCTGCCCAAGGTTGGTTGGCCGTGCGTCATTTTGGTTGAGCAGCGTGAACGTTCCGTCATGGAGCCAGATTGACGAATCGCCAATGGGCCCATCGGTTGGCGATATTAGGGCTTCGATCATGACGGCCAAACCGTCGATTTCGGTTACTTCCCCGTTTCGCGTCTTCACAAAGTGACGGAAGCCGAGCTCATACAGGGCGTCGTGCAACTCATCGGTTGGATAATCGGGCAGCAGCACGGTGGCTTTGCTCGAAATAAATCTGCGTAGGTGCACTGGATCAAAATGGTCACGGTGTAGATGCGAGATGTAGAGATAATCGGCGCGGCCATAGAGCTCCCAATCCAAGTGGCTGTTGTCAGGAAATGGGAACCACGAGCCGAAATATGCGGGATTAACCCAAGGATCACATAGGACACTTCCTCGCGCGGTTTCGACATATGCGCTCGCGTGACCAAGACCGGTGATTTTCACAATGCCCCCGCCCCCTCGGGCGACACCACGTATTCAACCGGTGTCGCTCGGTTATTTCTGCGGTACACCGTACTCGTGCATCGCAGCAGACACCCCCACTCCACACGCGGGTATTGTCAACTCCGTGCACTACTTTTCAGCACAACCCACCGCACCTAGCGCCCCACGCACCATTACATTCGAGCTGCCCGACGGAAAATGGACACTCACCACCGACACTGGGGTGTTCTCCTACGGCGAGCTCGACCCGGGAACGCGAATCCTGCTCGAAAAGGCGCCAGCGCCGCACATACCCGGCCCCATCCTCGACCTCGGTTGCGGCGCAGGGCCTATCGCGGCCGTGTGGGCTCGTCGCGAACCCAATCGAGAACTCATCGCTGTCGACGTAAATGAGCGGGCACTGGAGTTGTGCCGCACCAACACGCGAGAACACCCGAACGTGACAGCTTTGAGGCCCGAGGCGGTTGATCCCGGTATCAAATTCGCGGCCATCTACTCCAATCCACCCATCAAAGTGGGCAAAGCCGTGCTGCATTCCATGCTGGAAGAGTGGCTTGTGCGGCTTTTGCCAGATGGGTCGGCATATTTGGTAGTTAGTAAACACCTAGGCGCCGATTCGCTCAGCCAATGGCTCGCGGAGAAAAATTTCGACGTGAATCGCATCGCGTCTCGCAAGGGATACCGCATTATCCAGGCAAAGCTGACATCGTAAACAGATCCGAACATTATTCACGGTTGGATCTTTTCGCCGCACCAGTGTAGGAACGGAGCATGAGACGCTCCCACCTACTCCTCGCACTCACCGCGCTGCTATCAGTCGCCCTCGTAGTGCCCGCCGCAGCCCAAACATTGACCGCAGAACCCACCAAGCCGCAACGGCGCGTCTCCACCACATCCAAAGCGTTGGTACGCACCGCCGCTCAAGATCGCAAGGTGCGTAAATACTGGTCCCCCGCCCGCATGCTGGCGGCAAGCCCCATCCTCGGCAAAGGACTGCTACCCGAGACAAAACCCCGCAACGCTAGCGCTCCTGGCGCCCACCGCTGGAACAGCGGCGGTGCTATCACCAGCACCGTGGGAAAAGTATTCTTCACTCTTAACAAAATCGACTACGTCTGCACCGCGACAAGCATCAACTCCGCTAACCGCGACACCCTCATCACCGCGGGACACTGCGTCAACAGCGGACCAGGCGCCTTCGCCACCAACTGGATATTCGTTCCCGCCTACAGCCCAGGAAACGAACCCTACGGACGGTGGACCGCACGCACCCTTTACGCCCCCGCCAACTGGACCGAACGCGGCGAACTGGCCCACGACTATGGCTACGCGGTACTCAATACCAATGGTGGCTCACACATCGCTGATGTTGTCGGAACCCAGGGCGTGACGTTCAACCCCGCGCGTGGCACGCACATCCACTCGTTCGGATACCCAGAACTTGCCCCTTACAAAGGAGACGCGCTCTACCTCTGCGAAGGCGATGCGCAACAAGACACCCGAGGCACCGGACAAGGCATACCCTGCGACATGACCGAAGGATCATCAGGGGGCCCATGGCTCACAGACTTCAACGGCAACACGGGCAATGTGATGTCCGTCAACAGCTTCGGCTATGACGACACACCCAACGTGATGTACGGACCATATCTAGGCGACACCGCCGAAAATCTTTATGGCACAGCGCAAAAGTCGTAAATGACGCGTGGGGTGGGCTATACAACCGGGTCGGCCCACCCCACGCATGAGCTGAAAAACGACCTGAGCACCCAGCTGACATGGACCGGGCCCGCGATCCGATAAAGTTTGCGACATGTCTGATGAGTACGTGACCGCGCCCGACCAACACAAAGCTGAGCCTCTGAAAATCTGGCGCATCTGGTGGATCGTCGCCACCATCATGATCCTGCTAATGCTGTGGGGCAACCACGCAAGTTGGATGGAAGACGGCTGGCTAATCGGCAGTGCGGCGGTCATACTCTGTGGGCTTATCGCCGACGCCGTTTTGCGCAAACGGGGCTGGAAGAGCTAACAATCGCCATAAACGTCAAAGCCCGCACCATCACGGTGCGGGCTTTGCTTATGCGTTCTAACCAAGACGACGCTTGAATAGCTCGCGCATCTCCTCAAGAGCGGCATCAATCTCTTCTTCGAAATAACCACCCTGCACCAACGGAAACTGGCGTGCGTCGAAATCGGCATCGGTGACTTGCGTGTTGCTCTGCCCGTTCATCGCCGCTGATACCGCGTCGAAGAAACGCTCAACATTGCCCGAGTCGTAGCCGCTGCCGAACCGGCGCGTCTTGAAGCTGGCCCGAAGTTCAGCCAAACGACTCTTGTCAGGATCAGTGAACGGTGAAACCTTGCCAGCATAAGCAGGCATCTCTTGCGTCATCTCGGCCTTGCCATGACGGCCAGCATACGGATCCACCGCTGGACGCGCGGTTGGCTCGGCCTGGCGACGCGGCGGCTCGGGGGCCGCGGGTGTCTCCCGAGGACGAGTGTCAAGTCGCGGTGGCGGATCGGCCATCGGATAGCTCGTGGGCAATGGAGCGGCGCCACTCACCGGGGTAGGAGCGGATTCCACAAAATCGCTGGTGGGTCGGAAACTTTCCCGGACACTCGCTTTAGGAGTGTGCCCAGCGAACGGGTCTTCATATGCACCCCGGGCCGAGGCGGGAGCCAAATCGGCGAAGCTATCGGCAAATGGATCTGCCGCGGGTGCCGCGGCCCCCAGCTGCGTCTCAGCGATGATCTCTGGGCGTGGCGCCGCGCCACGAGCCTCAGGAGTATGCGGTTCAGCACGGCGCTCTGGCGCGCGAGGCGGCCGTGGCTGCGCCATGATGTCGGCCTGTGTTTCGTCTAGGCGAGGATCCCCACGACGTTCCACCGGGGGCATCGGACGGCCAGCTTGCGGCACTTCAGCACGCGCGGCAGGAACCACACGTGGATCCATGCGCGGATCAGCACCTCGAGGATCGGCTCCGCGAGGATCTATCGAGCGGGCGTCTCTGAGCTCACGGGGGTCACGGGAATCCACAATCCGAGGATCACGGGGGTCACGTGGATCGACTCCTCGCGCATCCACCCGATGGTCCATCCTGTGATCGGGTTGGCGCATATCGTGCCGAGGCTCAGAAGCATATACAGTGGACGGAGCGGGCTGCAAAGGCGGGCTCGATACCGCGGCCGGGGAAACCGAGGCCGCTGCCGGTGGCAACGCCGGGCGTTCCGGCGCGGGAAGCAACGCACGAGGGCTCGCGAACCCATTTGAGGTCTCGCTGCTCTTACCCTCCGCGAGATCCATCAGTTCACGTTCCATGCGGTCCAGATGCAGGTCTACCTGCCACTCGTCGTAACCGCCCCAACGTGTGCGGAAAACCACGTCGCGCACATCAGCGGCCACCACTGGATCGTCGATAGGCTCACCCGCGATCGTTGCCTCACACCGCTCAAGAAACTCGTCGACCTCGTCGACTTTGTAACCGCGTTTGAGCGCACGCCGCTTGAACTTGTCGCCTCGACTCATCGCCTTACACCTCCGCTGCCGCGAGCTGGCCGCACGCGCCATCTATCTCTTGCCCACGAGTATCGCGAACTGTAGTGGTGACGCCAGCCGCGCGCAGCCGGTGGACAAATTCTTGCTCCACCTTCTTTTCGCTGGCGTCCCATTTACTCCCAGGAGTGGGATTCAACGGGATCAGGTTTACGTGGGCTAGCTGGCCGGCCAAAAGCTCTCCTAGCAAATCCGCTCGCCACGGCTGATCATTAACTTCTTTAATCATGGCGTACTCGATTGATATACGACGCCCAGTCTGTGCCGCGTACGCAAATGCGGCATCCAATACCTCGGCTACTGGCCATCGGTTGTTGATTGGCACGAGAGTGTCTCGGAGCTCATCGTCTGGGGCGTGGAGCGAAAGCGCCAAGCGAACACCGAGCCTTTCTTCGGCGAGACGCCGAATCCCTGGAACCAAACCAACCGTAGAGACCGTAATAGATCGACCAGACAAGCCCAGCCCGTCTGGCGCCGGCGCAGTGAGGCAACGCACAGCGGCCAAGACACGGGAGTAGTTCGCTAAAGGTTCGCCCATTCCCATGAACACCACGTTCGACAATCTCGTGGGTGTGCCCATCTCTCCATGCGCCAACGCCCGTGCCGCGGCGACAACTTGCTCAACGATCTCCCCTGTCGTGAGGTTGCGGGTAAGACCGGCCTGACCGGTGGCACAAAATGGGCATGCCATGCCGCAGCCCGCTTGCGAGGACACACAAACTGTGGCGCGATCTGGATAGCGCATGACCACGCTCTCGACCAACGTGTCATCCACACACCGCCACAGCTGCTTTCGAGTCCAGCCATCGTCGCAGCTAATCGCCTTGGCGACTCTCAACAAACTAGGAAGCAGCTTCTGAACGATGTGCTCACGAGCACCGGCGGGCAAATCCGTCATCAGCTCGGGGTCAGTGATCAAACGTTCAAAATAGTGCCGAGAAACCTGGCCCGCGCGAAACGAGGGCTGGCCCAATTCGGACATAGCCGCGTTGCGGGCGGCCTGATCCATATCAGCTAGGTGTTTCGGCACAGCACTAACCGCGCGCTTAGGTCGCGCGTTCAACAAATCCAAACCGGGGCGTGAAGTCATGACCACCTTAGTTTCGCATGAGTAGTCCGACCCTACTGCGGCGGAGCGAACAGCGTAAGCAGGAGGTAGGCAACTGGGGCCGCCGCCAGCAACGAATCAAAACGGTCCATAAAGCCACCATGTGCCGGCAACAGGTTTCCCATATCCTTTACTCGCAAATCGCGTTTGATCAATGATTCCGCCAAATCGCCTACCGTGGCGGCAACAGCTATCGAAAGTCCAAACACCGCGCCTGCTATGGCGGAGGCATCAAAACCCAACGTGAAAAACGCAACACCGGAAAGCATGCAAAAGAACAGCGAACCGGCAAAACCCTCCCACGATTTCTTCGGACTCACCAGCGGACTCATCCGGTGCTTGCCGAACATTGAGCCAACCACAAATCCGCCAGTGTCGCTGCACACCGCGGTCAAAAGGAACGCAATCACCCGAAGCGCCCCATCATCGGGCGCCACCAAAAGCACGACAAAACCCGCGAGAAGCGGAACATAGACGGCGACTAGAGCGGCGGCACTAATGTCTCGCCCATAGCCAATCGGCCCATCGGGCATGCGCCACAACATGGCAGCCACCAAAGTGACCGTCACACCCACCACCAGCGCTTCTGCGCCGGTGAACCACGTCAGGACAGTAGTGCCGACGCCGCCAATCAGCAGCGGCAACAGTGGGGGGCGGATTTCCCGCGAATTCAACGCTCCAACAAGTTCCCAAATCCCGATGCCAACAGCGATCGCGATCAACCCGGCAAACGCCGGCCGGTACAACAACAGAGGCGCCAGCGCCACAGCGCCCATACCAACGCCCACAGCGATGGCGACTGGAACGTTGCGGCCTGAGGGCGGAGACGCTGGTGCTGGAGTCAGTTCTTCGGGCACGGCAAGACGATGCCGCCCCCGCCAACCCGGTGGAGGCGTCGAAACCTCATCCACTGCCCCCGCCCCTTCAAAATCCTTCTGTCGCCGAGCCTGTGAGGTGTTCACACCTCTAGAAGTTCAGCCTCTTTGTGTTTCATTAGATCGTCGACTTGGGCGACATATTTTGCCGTCGTGTCATCGAGTTCCTTCTCAGCCCGACGCACGTCGTCCTCGCCCGCTTCGCCATCCTTCTGGATCCGGTCAAGTTCCTGCGTGGCCTTGCGACGAATATTGCGCAACGAGACCTTCGCATCCTCGCCCTTGGTGCGGGCGACCTTAACAAGTTCACGCCGACGCTCTTCAGTAAGTTGGGGGAAATTCACCCTGATGACGTTCCCGTCGTTGCCAGGGTTAACGCCCAGGTCGGAATCACGAATTGCCTTCTCAATGGCGGCAAGCTGCGACATGTCGTAAGGCTTAACCACAGCCATGCGCGCTTCGGGCACCGCGATGGAGGCAAGCTGCGAGAGCGGAGTGGGTGAACCGTAATAGTCAACCATAATTTTGCTGAACATCGCGGGAGCCGCCCGACCAGTGCGCACCGCTCCAAAATCTTCCTTCGCCGCGCTGATGGCCTTTTCCATCTTCTCCTCGGCCGAAAGGAGCGTTTCGTCGATCACTGCTTTCCTCCTGCATGCGTCAAGGGCGCCCCTACCCTACCCGGTGGGCTCGAAGCGGCGCCGCCCGCGCTTACTGCGTGATCAAAGTGCCGATTTTTTCGCCCCGCACAGCTCGGCCAATGTTCCCCTCGACAAGAAGATCGAAAATCACCATCGGCATTTTGTTGTCCATGCACAAGCTGATCGCTGTCGCATCGGCGACCGCGAGCTGCCGGGTAAGAACCTCTGTGTAGCTGAGCTGATCGAACTTGACCGCATTCGGGTTTTTCTTCGGATCGGCGTCGTAGACCCCGTCGACCTGTGTGGCTTTCAGAACTACTTCAGCGCCGATCTCGAGCGCGCGTTGAGCCGCGACCGTGTCGGTGGAAAAGTAGGGCAAACCCGCGCCCGCACCAAAGATCACTACGCGTCCCTTTTCCAGGTGACGTTCAGCTTTCCGTGGGATATATGGTTCAGCCACCTGCGTCATCGTGATAGCGGTTTGCACACGAGTGTCGGTGCCTTCTTTTTCAAGAAAATCTTGCAGCGCAAGGCAATTCATGACTGTGCCGAGCATGCCCATGTAGTCGGCCCGACCACGATCCATGCCACGTTGTGACAGCTCCGCACCCCGAAAGAAATTGCCGCCACCGACCACAATGGCTACTTCCACACCGTCTCGCACAACCTCACTAATTTGGCGCGCGATGGCCGACACAATATTCGGGTCCACACCCAGTGATCCGCCACCAAACACCTCGCCGGAGAGCTTCAACAGCACTCGTTTCCAACCGACATGTGTGCCCGGTCCGGAGGATTTCATCAGCTTTTCTCCCTGGGTATGACTGTTTCGCTAGCGAGTTTGACATTACTCGCCCACCTCCAGGCGGTGAAAACCCGCTGGGCGAGTGTTTCGGGTAAAACTTCAGACCAATGACCCGTAGAAAAAACCCGCGCTCAAAGTAGCGGTCACCATGGCGCAGACCGCTATAAGAAGTCCTTGAACCCATCGTGGCGCATCGCGCAGAAGCACAAGCGCGACGAACATCTGCGCGTGATTGCGATACCAAGAAAGCCACGCGCCGCCAAAAAACGGCATGACGAAAATAGCGATAGTGATCAACAACGCCGCGCAGTCCACCGCGTCGAGTCGCCGATGCTTCCACACCCGAATCCCAGTGACAAGGATGACCAGAGCCATCAGGGCAATATTGAGGGTGAGTTGGTCACGAAGTACTTCGGTGATGCCCGAGGTCAACGGACCTCCAGTGCCCTCCGCGGGAGTTGGGAGCTGGTAGTCATAGAACACCTTCAACGACGTGAACGGGTTCTTGACGTCTCCTTGACCATAGGAAACTCGTTGAGTCTCGCTGTAAGCGTCCCATCTGCCGGTGCCTTGGTACATCAACCAGCCGGTCCACAGCAGGCCTAGGGCACCTATCGCGGCGGCCCCAGCGGCTTTCGCGATCCTCACCGGCCAATGGTGACTCTGCCAGGCGAACACAGCACTCAGAGCGAGCACGCCAATGGATACCGCGCCCACTAGGTGCGTGCTTGAGGCCACAGCCGCGCCGAGGCCCGCGATCCACCACGAATCCTTTTTGATTCCGATAAGGCATGCGAGCAAACCCAAAGTGCCAAGCGCGATAGGAAAAGCCGCGTGAAAGTAAATGCTGCCAGGAAAGACAATGGCGAGGGCAAGACACAAGGTCGTTGCGACATTTAGCTGTGCGCCCAACAGCCACCACAACGCTATGAACATGCCCAACAGCGAGATTTCGGTGACGAGAACCGCAGACATCTCATAGCTAAATCCGAGGGCACTTACCGCTCGCACGACCATCGAATACAGAGGAAACCAAGCTGCGTCGCCGCACCAAATGTCGGGGCGATAGTGGTTAGGAAAACGATCCCCGCATCTGAACATTTCATACCCATTGCGGGCGATATTCAGGTAGTGAAAGGAATCCCATCGAAAACGGTCAGCGGTACTAAAGAACGTGGCGCCCGATAGCGCGGCGAAAAGCCAGAAAACTCCGGTGCTGATTAGGTATGTCACCACTGGTGGCGCGAGGAACGCGACCCGATTCCGCCATGTTGGCTTTGCTTCTGCATTCAGCGGAGTGGGCGATTCGGACGTCTTCGTGCCCTCCGCGGTGGCTACAGAGCTTGCGGTAGTGGTCACGAGGGAACAATAGCGGCTAAGGGCGACCTTTCCATCTCCGGCATCGCAAAGGGACCCACCCTCTTTGCGAAGTGTGGGTCCCTTTGTCGCTTATTTAGCCGCCGATTTCAAATCGAGCGAAGTCACGCACAGTTACACCGTCAGCTTCGAGCATTGCTTTCACGGTCTTCTTGCTGTCTTGCACTGAGGACTGTTCGAGCAACACAACATCTTTGAAGAACCCGTTGAGGCGGCCCTCAATGATCTTGGGAAGCGCGGCTTCGGGCTTGCCTTCTTCGCGAGCCGTCTCTTCGGCGATGCGACGTTCGCTCTCAACAGTGTCCACGGGGACCTGGTCGCGGGTGACAAACTTGGGACGCATGGCTGCGATTTGCATCGCGGCACCGCGTGCCGCGGACTCGGCGACTTCACCCTCGCCGTCGTAGCCCACGATGACACCGACTTGGGCAGGGAGGTCAGGGTTGCGCTTGTGCATGTATATCGCGATCTGACCCTGCACAACGGCAATCTTGCCGACAACGATCTTTTCACCCAGGGTGGCTGAGGCATTTTCAACGGCCTCGGCGACTGTGCGGTCATCAGCCAGGGTGGACTTGAGAAGAGCGTCCACGTCGGCGGGCTGCTGCGCATCCACCAGCGCGACGATTTGCGCGGCCAGATCCTGGAATTGCAGGTTCTTGGCGACGAAGTCTGTTTCGCAGTTTAGCTCCACCAAAGCGTTACCGCGGTGAGCGACTAGACCGTTCGCGGTGGTGCGCTCTGCGCGCTTGCCAACGTCTTTCGCTCCCTTGATGCGCAAGAATTCTACGGCCTTCTCAAAATCACCATCAGAGGATTCGAGAGCCTTCTTGCAGTCCATCATGCCCGCGCCCGTGAGGTCGCGAAGCTTCTTCACATCCTGCGCTGTGAAGTTAGCCATGACTAATCTCTTTCCGTTTTTGATGCCTCAATAGTTAGTTAAATGACCGCAATCCGGTCGTCACTGCGCCGAGAACGACGTGGCCTCGGCACCCAAGCGCCGTGAGAGCGAAATGGCGTTCCCTCAGTCAAGGCAACAAACCACGATCGCGCCCACGGCGTGGAATAAACGATGTAGCGGACTTACTTAGCGGCGGGCTGCTCGGTCTTGCCTTCGAGGAGATCGCGCTCCCACTCTGGCAGCGGTTCAGCGGCGCCAGCTGAGGCGGCTTCGGGCTTAGCATCGCCCTTGGCGCCACCAGCGCGAGCCAGCAAGCCGTCGGCGACCGCATCTGCGACAACGCGAGTCAGCAGAGCGGCGGAGCGAATCGCGTCGTCGTTACCCGGGATTGGGAAGTCGACCTCGTCCGGGTCACAGTTTGTGTCCAACACGGCGATGACTGGAATGCCCAGCTTGCGAGCTTCGTCAACCGCAATGTGTTCCTTCTTGGTGTCAACAACCCAGATCGCTGATGGCAGCTTGTGCATGTCACGAAGACCACCGAGAGTGCGCTCGAGTTTGTCTTTCTCGCGACGCTTGAGCAGGGCTTCTTTCTTGGTGACACCAAGCTCGCCACCGGTCTGCTCGATCATTTCCAGCTCTTTGAGGCGCTGGAGCCGCTTGTTTACGGTCTGGAAGTTGGTGAGCATTCCACCGAGCCAGCGCTGGTTGACGAAGGGCATGCCAACGCGCAGGGCCTGCTCGGAAACAGCTTCCTGAGCCTGCTTCTTGGTGCCGACGAAAAGAATCGAACCGCCATCAGCGACAGTCTTACGAATGTAGCTGTACGCGCTGTCGATGTAGCCCAGCGTCTTCTGGAGGTCAATGATGTAGATGCCGTTGCGGTCGGTCAGAATGAACCGCTTCATCTTTGGGTTCCACCGTCGGGTTTGGTGCCCGAAGTGAACGCCGCTCTCAAGGAGCTGGCGCATAGTGACAACAGCCACTTTTGTGCCTTTCTATCTCACGCAAAGCAGGGGTGCTTCGCTCCTCAGTTGTTGCGGGAAATCCCGCCCTGGCGTCTTTTCGTCGGCAGTGCGGGCCCAACGTTGTTGGAACCGAGGATGCCGTCGCCATCGCAGTGATGGGGGACGCGCGAAGTCAGCTGCTCAAGGGACACAGCTGCTATGCCAAGTATACGGTGAAGGACATTATGGGAAATGAGCGCGGTGACGAGAGTCAGCACTACGGCCTTAGGGCCTTGTTTCCGTCAGCCACGCTGCCCGGAGGCCTGAGCCCCACTCGCGCACTTTGGCTGCTGCTAAGCCGCGGCGGGTTAGGCGCGACCGTACCTTGGGCGCTGTGGCTGAGCGTCACCCTCATTTTCGCGATCGTGTTCGGCAGCTTCTTCGGGCTCATTTTGTTTATCTTGAGCACGTTGTTCGCGATCGTGTTCGGCATATGGGACAGCAGGAAACGTCGCTACTACCGGATAACGTCGGAAAATCAAGCCGCACTGGCTGAACTGGTGAACGAAACCGCTCAGCGCGTCCTTGGAGTCGCACCCGAACGCCTCTGGCTCGTCGCCACCGCCGATGTAACCGCGTTCTACACTCCGCGCTTGGTGGGCAATTCACGAAAAGAGCTTGCCATTGGGCTGCCGCTGGCCACTGAACTTTCTCGTCACGAGCTGCAAGGCCTTATCGCCCGTGAGCTTTCCAAACTCAATACCGAACACCCGCTGCTCGTGGAGCGGCTACTTTCCCTACGCGAACGCCTAGAGCTGATGCCGCTGCCCCGCTGGGCGATCGTGTCCTGGTGGCGAGGGGGCTTCATGCGGCAAACGGCCTCGCTCGTGCGTGCCGTGGAACTTGAAGCCGATGCCGCCGCGGCCCGCGCGGTCTGGCCTGAAGAAGCAGCCACCGCTCTGCTGCGCGCGGCAAGCCTTGAAGACGCCTTTACATGGTTCTTGCGAACCTATTGTGTCCCACTGGCGGTATCCGGCGCATACCCGAAAGATCTTCTGGCGGGCTGGCGCTGGAAACTCGATGATGGGCTCCGCGAGCGGCGCGTGATCGGGGTGAAGGCCTCCGATCTCACCCCAGCTTCCGATTCCCCGCTGCCTTCGCTCGAGGAGCGCATTAGTGTCATCTTGGACGGCTACGCCGATCGCCTCCGGCTCGGCCGGGTGCGTGATCAGCTGCCCATCAATGTGCTGAGTCCGAAAGAAGAACGCATTTTCGCGCGGCGGATATTGAGGCCATTTCTGCCGCGCCACTACGAAGCAATCACCTTCGAACACGCCCCTGATGACGTGCTGGACTTGCATACGGTCCTTCTCGCCCGAGCAGTAACAAACGCGGTAGAAAGCCTGATCGGGCGACGCGCGGGGGCGCCGGTGGTGTTGGGATTTGTAGCGGACGATTACGACAGCGTCGCTCGTCGACTGCCAGAAAATCTGACCCGTGAACTACGTATGGAAGGGGAATGGAATGATCCATTTCCGCTCATGCAAGCTGTGCTCGTCGCGCATTTGAAGGAGCAAGGATTTGTCGCCGAACGGCCTTTGCGGCGCCACGTTCTAGTACGAGGGGCTGACCGAATTGATGTGCCTGAGCTAATTGCACGAGATCCCATGGCCAGCGCGGAAATTCCTGGCACTCTGTCCGCACTTGCGCGCTCCGTGTAGTGCCATTTGTCTCTCAAAGCGGGCCTTAACTTTCAAACCTGTCTCATCTAGAGCAAGGCTGCCCTAATGTACGGGCCGGTATTCGTGATTCAACGTTGAAGAACATGCGATGTACCACCTACATAGGAGAGACATCAGCTATGACTACTCAACAAACAACCATGTTGC
>JABFVL010000037.1 GCA_013362805.1 Mycobacteriales bacterium
GTCTACGCTCCTTGCTGACTTCACCGCTGGGAAGTGCCACCTAGGCATGGGTGGCATTTCTGTCAACACCACTCGCGCGGAACAAGCTTTCTTCTCCACCCCATACGTGCGTAATGGCAAAGCGCCCATCACTCGCTGCGAAAACGTCGACAAATTCCAAACCATTGAGGACATTAACCAACCGGGAGTTCGAGTTATCGCTAACCCAGGCGGAACTAACGAACAATTCGCTCGTGCGAATTTCCCCAATGCGCAACTTATTATTCACCCCGATAACAACACGATTCACGAAGAAATCGTCAAAGGGAATGCGGATGTCATGGTGACAGACGCGATTGAAACGAAATATCAAGCAAAACTGCACCCGGAATTGTGCGCGGTGCATCCAGACGAACAATTCACGTTCACCGAAAATGGATATCTGCTGCCGTTGGGCGATGTGAAATTTGAACACTACGTCAACACCTGGCTGCGGCTGGCCATGAACGACGGAACCTACGACAAGTTCGCCGAACCTTGGCTTGGCTAATGTGTGTGCGGGGCGGGGCAGATACCCCGTCCCGCAATAGCCGCGTTAAGCCCGATTCTGATTAGTGGCCACCGTGGCCGCCTTCGTGGTCGTCTTCGCTCTCAACCGTTTTGGCCAGACTAGCCTCGACGGTAAATTCCACGGTACGAACTGTGCCCCCGTGTTTGAAATCCAAGTAAAGGCGATATTTACCAGCCGAGGGAATCTCGGCATAGAAAACGATGGACGGCCCAGCTTTAGTTTTGCCATCACCGGGTTCACCGTCGGGATGAACGTGCAAGTAAGCGGCATCTCCATCCCGAAGCGCGACCAAATGGCCATAGGCGCCCAGATACGGCTCCAAATCAGTGATGGGCTTTCCGTCTTTGCTCACTTCCAAGGTGAGTTTGCTGGTCTTTCCCGCGTTCAATGAGCCTGACAATGCGACGTCGTAGCCATCGACCGAACTGGAGCTAGCGACCTGAGGCAAGGCTCGCGCTGAGTAGTCGCCATTGACCGCGAAGTCCGCACCTAGGGTGAGACCTTTCTCGTGTTCGCTCGGCTGGAAATCGGCGAACATTCGGTATTGTCCCGCTTCGGGCACGGCTAGCGAGATCGTCCACGTGCCGTCCGTTTCCATCGTCGGATGTAGATGCTGATAGTGAGCGAGATCGCGGCGCACCACAATAAGGTGCAGCTTCTTGTCGTGAGCTGTGTCAAATGACGTGACAGCATTGCCGTCCGTGTCGATCACTTGAAACCGAAGCGCGGACTCCACAGCTGGCGCGGCGGGGGCCTGAAGTGGGCGCAATGTGTAGCCGGCCTCTGACACCGCCAAGCCAGCGGGTTGAGTAACTTTTGACGGGGATGTTGCCGCGTCGTGGTGCCCGGCTCCGCTGTCATCGTCATCGACTGGGCCAACAAGGCCACCGATTGTGAACGCGGCTCCAAACAGCACGGCAAGCCCTAAAGCGTAAGCGCCAACTTTAGTTGTGGTGTTCATCAAATTGCCTTTCGAAAATGAGGAAGAGCCCTACGAGAGTGAGCTAAACCGGCGCAACCGCAGGCTGTTGGCGACAACGAAAACTGAGGAGAACGCCATCGCGCCGCCAGCGATCATGGGGTTCAACAAGCCCATGGCCGCCATGGGCAGCGCCGCGATGTTGTAAGCGAAAGCCCAGAACAGGTTGCCCTTGATTGTGCGTAGTGTGGATCGGGAGAGGCGAATCGCATCGGCGGCGGCCAATAGATCACCGCGCACAAGCGTGAGATCGGAGGCTTCGATCGCTACGTCGGTTCCCGTTCCCATGGCAAGGCCTAGATCAGCTTGGGCCAGCGCCGCGGCATCGTTCACCCCATCGCCCGCCATAGCCACAACCTTGCCTTCAGCTTGCAGCTTCTTTATTACTTCTACTTTCTGCGCGGGCAAAACTTCGGCGATCACGTGTTCGATCCCGACCTCATCGCCCACGGTCCGCGCCACTGTGGCGTTATCGCCGGTGAGCAGAATTGGTGTTAGACCTAGATCTTTGAGTCGTGATATCGCCTGGCGCGATGTGGGTTTGATGGTGTCGGCGATGACTAGCAGGCCCCGAGCTTGGCCATCCCAGCTAATAGCCACAACTGTGTGACCGCGCCGCTCGGCGTCAATCAGTTGGGCGGCCAAAGTGGAGCCGAGATCGATGTCATGAGCTGTCAACATCGCGGGACGTCCAACTAGTACTGCGTGTCCCTCGACGATGCCACTCACGCCCAAACCGGCCATATTCTGAAAGCCAGCTACTGTGGGCAATGGGCCAGCTTCACTTCCCGCTTTGGCGATCGCGGCTGCGATGGGGTGCTCAGAGGCGTGTTCAGTGGCCGCCGCCAAACGCAAGATCTGTTCGCGGGATTCACCTTCGGCGCTGAAGATATCGATCAATGCCATGTTTCCGCTGGTCACGGTACCGGTCTTGTCGAGAACAATGGTGTCGATTTTCCGGGTCGATTCAAGTACTTCGGGGCCTTTGATCAAGATGCCAAGTTGTGCGCCGCGGCCAGTTCCAACCATCAGGGCCGTTGGAGTCGCCAAGCCAAGCGCGCAGGGGCACGCGATGATCAAGACCGCGACGGCGGCGGTAAACGCCGCGCCGATTTCGCCGCCTGTTCCCCACCAAAAACCTAGAGTGGCGACCGACAATGCGATGACAATGGGCACAAAGATGCCGGAGATCCGATCGGCGAGACGCTGTACTTCGGCTTTGCCGGTTTGTGCTTCTTCCACCAGACGCGCCATTTGAGCGAGCTGAGTGTCGCTGCCGATTCGGGTGGCCCGCACAATGAGCTGTCCTCCGGCGTTGACGGTTCCGCCAATGACCTCGTCGCCGGACCGCACCTCGACTGGTACGGATTCACCAGTCACCATGCTGGCGTCAACTGCTGAATTGCCCTGAACGATCACGCCGTCTGTGGCGATTTTCTCACCTGGTCGAACAACGAATTGTTCCTCGACTTTAAGTTGATCGACCGGAATTCGCGTTTCTTGACCAGCCCGAAGTACGGCGACCTCTTTGGCCCCGAGTTCTAGCAGAGCACGAAGGGCCGATCCAGCACGCCGTTTCGCGCGCTGTTCGAAGTACCGGCCAGCGAGGATGAAGGTGGTGACTCCAGCAGCCACTTCGAGATAGATGTTGCCGGTGCCCGACACACGTTCCACGCTGAATGTGAACGGGTGTGTCATGCCAGGCTCACCGGCGGTGCCGAAGAACAAGGCATACAAAGACCAACTGAAGGCTGCCAAGGTGCCTACTGACACCAGGGTGTCCATGGTGGCGGCGCCGGTGCGGGCGTTTTTCCATGCGGCGACGTGGAAGGGCCAATCCCCCCACATGACGACGGGGGCGGCCAAGGTGAGCGAAGCCCATTGCCAGTTGGTGAATTGGAGCGCGGGAATCATGGCCATGAGAATGACCGGCACGGCCAGGACGGCACTGAGCGTGAGACGCTGACGCAAACTGCGCAGGCTATCGGGCTCTGCGGATGGTTGGGTCGTTGTCGGGTGTGGCGGTTGGGGGAGCGCGGCGGTGTAGCCCGTTTTTTCGATGGTGGCGATGAAGTCTTCCAGCGTGTTGTCGTCCGAGTGACGGATTTTTGCCTTTTCGGTCGCGTAGTTCACGCTGGCGGTAACGCCGGTGAGTTTGTTGAGTTTTTTCTCTATTCGGTTCGCGCAGGATGCGCAGGTCATGCCACCGATTTCGAGTTCTATCTCGTTGGGGTAGTCCGCGTCGGGGGCTTTGGTGATGGTCACGGGAACTCTCCTGGGTGAGGGGGTGGGGCTTTTGGCTCCCACCCCCAAAGCGATTAGCTGGTTGCTGCGCTGTGCGCGGGGCTAATGAGTTCGTAGCCAGCTTCATCGATTGCCGCGGCTACTTCGCGTTCGTTTAGTTCTTTGTCGCTAGTCACGTTTACTTGGCCGGTCGCCAGGTCAACGGAGACATCGCTTACTCCGTCGATGGCAGTGATTTCGGCGGTGACTGACGAGACGCAGTGGCCGCAGGTCATGCCTTTGACTGTGTAACTGGTGGTGGTCATTTCATCCTCCTTGACTTCACACTATATACCCCAAGGGGGTATTGGCAAGTGCTGATATTTGTCGTTTTCCCACTCGGTTTTAGCTCGCGGCGAGTTCGGTTTTCGATGCCGCTTTTGTGGTGGCCACCGGCTTTGGCGCCCGTAGCGTCACCGCCGCCAGCCCGGCACCGAACAGCGCTAGCACCGCGGCCCCAGCGAAAGCTGCCGAAAAGCCGTCGGAGAGCGCGCTCACATCGCCAAGCTTGTCCGCGCCCTGTGAATTTGCGATTGCGGTCATGGCTGCCAAACCGAGTGCCGAACCTACCTGATATGTCGTGTTGACGATGCCCGATGCGAGGCCGCCTTGTTCAGGGCTCACACCTCCGATTGCAGTGATCATCGCTGGGATAAACACCAGCGACATGCCGACAGCGGAGACAAGTGATCCAGGTAAAGCATCCGATAGGAAAGTGCCCTGCGAGTCAGCTGTAGCGAGCAGTCCAAGGCCCGCCGAGAGGATGACTAGGCCGGAAACTATGAGAGGTTTGGTGCCATAGGAGGCGATGAGTCGACCAGTGACTCCGACCATCAGCAGCATCATGAGGCCTGTCATTGGCAACAGGGCCGCTCCGCTGGCGAATGCGCCGAACCCCAGAACTTGCTGAACGTAAAGATTCAGGAAGTACCACATTGGAATCCATGCCGCGCCCAGCAGTGTCATGGCGATATTGGCGGCGGCCAGATTAGGGGTTCGCCAAATTCGCAATGGCATGAGCCCATCGGTTGACGTCCGCTGAATCGCGAGGAACGCGACAAGTAGCACAGCGGCCGCACCTAGCTGGGTAATGGTGGAGGTGGATCCCCAACCGCGATCTGGTGCTTGCACGATCGCGTAGACCGCTAAGGCGAGTCCGGCTGTCACACTCAATGCGCCGCCGAGGTCCATTCGAGAGCGTTTGCCTGGGACGGGTGGAAGTAGGGCCGGAACTAGCGCGAGGGTAAGCAGGCCGATGGGAAGGTATACCACGAATACCCATGGCCAGCTCATCCATTGTGTGATTGCTCCGCCCAGGAATACACCAGCCGTCCCGCCAGCTGGTGCGGCCGCGCCATAAAATGCCATGGCTTTGGGCAATTCCTTAGGCTGACCCGCGAACAAGACCATAAGCAGGGTCATGGCTGCCGGAGCGATTAATGCCGCTCCAATTCCTTGCACGGCGCGTCCAGCGATTTCTGTGCCGGCCTGTTGCGCGAGAGCTGCGATCAAAGATCCCAGGATGAGGGTGCCCCATCCAGCGGCGAATACGCGACGGGCTCCGAATAGATCGGAAAGTCGACCCCCCAAGAGTAGGAGACCGCCGAAGGCGACCGCGTACGCGTTGAAGATCCATTGAGTGGCGACTGGTGAGAATCCAAGATCGTTCTGCATCTCTGGTATCGCTACCGCGATAATGGACGTATCCATAATGACCATGAATTGTGCGGCGGCGAGTATGGATAACGCCCACCATCTGCGTGGATCGGGAGACATAACAAGTCCTTTCCCAGGTCTCCGTGAGGAGGCCTTTTTCTACCGCTCTTGCAGCGGTTCTGCCTCTTGTGGATTAGCCGCTTCAATGTCGTAGCCGGCTGCTTTCACTGCTGCGAATACGTCTTCGCTTGTCGCCTGGCCGGTGATAGTGAGTCGACCGGTCGCGATGTCGATGTCGATATCTCTGACGGTGGGCAGTGCCCGGACGGCGTTTTTCACCTTTGCCGCGCAGGAGCCGCAGGTCATGCCGGTGACCTGGTAGTTGGTTCCTTCGGTGGTGACAGTGGTGGATGTCGGTGAGGTGGTACAGCTGCACATGGGGATCTCCTGTGAAAGTGTGCCAATACCCCGGGTGGGTATTAGGCGATCGAAAGCAACCTAACATACCCCCGGGGGGTTTACCAGAGTTGCGATGGAATTTGGAATATGAGCCGCGGTCGGGCAAGAAGTGTGCGCATATTTCAGCTTGAAAACCCGCCCCGTTTATAAGCGGCAAATGCGATACATTCACGATTCCAAGTTGCGGGCCCGCGTAATAAATGTGACATAGGTACTGATTAGAAATGTGTTGTGGTTTTTGTGTCGCGATTCCGGCGCGGTCTTAGTTCATCGGCGCATGTGCATGGTTCTGAATTGCACCGAAATGAGCAAAACATCATATCTTGGTGATTAAGGGCGAAAACGATATCAGTTGAGGGCGGCCAGAGGTGTGGAACCACGAGATTGACCATGAGACCGTATACCGGGCACTCCCTGGCCCCGTTTTGTTGCTCACGCCAGAGCTCATCATCGTCGATGCCAATGATGCGTATGTGAAAGTCACCGGACGCTCACTCAACGAGCTGCGCGGACGCTACGTTTTCGATGTTTTTCCCGATAACCCAATAGACCCCGGAGCCAGCGGGAAAAAGCGCCTCCTTAGCTCGTGGAAGCGGGTGCGAGAAAACAAAACCCGCGATGCCATGGCGTTGCAGCGCTACGACATCGAAATGCCAGATGAACCGGGAAAGTTTCACGAAAAATATTGGAGCATCGTCAACGCGCCCGTTTTGGGCCCACGCGGGGATGTTGTACTCATTATCAATCGGGTGGAAGACGTCACAAACCTGGTTTTCGAGCTAGCCGGGTCAGACGGCGATGATCGACGTCGAGCAATGGAAGCAGAGCTCTACGCTCGCGCCCAAGATTTGCAGGACCTCAATGAACAGCTCCGTCGTGCGCGTGATCGTGAGCGTCACGTCGCCCTGACTTTGCAAGAAGCGATGTTGCCAGCCCCGCTGCCTTTGCTACAAGGTGAAGCAGCTGTGCGATATCGGCCCGCGGCGCGTACCACCGCTAACGTGTGCGGCGACTGGTATGAACTGGTCAATTTGCCCGATGGGCGGGTCGGGGTCGCGGTGGGAGATGTCGTTGGCCATGGGTTGTCCGCGGCCGGGGTAATGGGACAGCTGCGCAGTGCGTTGAGTGCGGCAGTCCGAGTGGTGCCGGGACCGGCAAATGCCCTAGACGTGCTCGGTTTGTACGCGCGATCTGTAGCTGGTGCGGAATCAGCGACCGCTGTACAAGCAGTCATAGACGCCAAAAAGCAGGTCATCGATTACAGCTGTGCAGGGCATCCGCCGCCGGCTTTGCTCCATGTCGATGGCACCGTTGAGTTCCTCGATAAAGCAACGGACCCGCCGCTAGGAGCGCGTCCCGTGCCACGACCCCGGTCGCAGGGCAGCGTGTCTTTCGAACTTGGGGCGACCTTGGTTTTGTATACCGATGGGCTCGTTGAGCGGCGCACCGAAGATATTTACACCGGCTTGGCCCGACTCGCTGACAGCCTTTCCCGGCACAGCCACCTAAAGCCAGAAGCGCTCGCAGATCGCCTCCTTGATGAACTCTCAGTGACAGATGACCCAATGGACGACACGGCGTTGGTGATAATCCGCCTTTGATTCGCAAACGAATTTGTCCGTGAAGGACACCCTTGTGCATTCCCAATTAGTTTCGTTTTAGCAATTCCTGATTTTGGTGATTCCAGAAATGTTTTTTGGCTTATTTGGAATGTAGTGCTGACCCGGCACGTGACTACTCGGGCATGTTGCGACGCCACGGGCCGTACATGTCCTACCGTCGGGGCATGACCTGGCTTGCTGCCGCTGGATGGGGTGCCCTCGGTGCCGCTGCTTTGCTTCTCGGCGCGTGGTGTGCGCTTAGGCTGCGCCCGCCGACAAAAGCGGTCGGCCTGATTATGGGTTTCGGAGCCGGCACATTGTTGGGTGCGATTTCTTATGAGTTGGTGCCAGCCGGCTCATTGGATATGGGAAGCGTCGGTGCGTTCGCGATCGGCGCGGTTGTCTTTTTTACCGCTGATCGAGCAATGACTGGTAGACATCGACAGAGCGGCGCCGAAAGCAAATCGATTGTTCTTGGTGCGCTCCTTGATGGCGTGCCGGAGTCGCTGGTGTTGGGAATGGGTTTGGCGGCCGGTGGAAAGGTGAGCGTGGCGTTTCTCGCAGCGGTGTTTTTGTCAAACTTGCCGGAGGCGCTTGGCGCTACCGCGGGAATGCGTTCGGTGGGACAAAGCTCACGACTCATATATGGCATATGGTCGGGAATTGTGGTGGCCTCCGGCGTGTGTGCCGCACTGGGGTATTGGCTATTGGAGGCTCTCCCAAATGCTGACAATGGCTATGTCGAAGCATTCGCGGCTGGGGCCGTGTTGACTATGTTGGCGAGTTCGATGATTCCCGAGGCAGTGCGCGAGGGGCGGCGCCTTACGGGCTTGGTGGTAACGCTCGGATTTGCTGTCGCCGGCGTGCTGGCGTTGTTTGAGTAGGCGGGATTAAGTATTCGCGCTGGAGTTGTGGCGTAAATGACGGGGATGTAACGAACACGGAGTGTGCGCGATAGATCACGTATGACCTTTCCTGAAATCTCAGAAGACGAGAGTGGTATAGAAGCCAACAAAAAATCGATAACACTATCCGTGTTGCTGCTCGTGCTTGTTATGGTCGGCGCCGCCTTGGTGGTTCTGGTCAACACCTCTAGCGATGGTCATCAATTGGGCGGTGGTGCGTTCCACGAGTCGAAAAGGAGCGAGTTTCAGAGCTGTGGAAATAGCACGGTGAGACCCGCAGGTGTTAAAGAATCGTGGCGGAAATTTGGTGCCGCATCGGCCCAATACGCCCTTACTGTCGACAAACTACCCGCGGATTCATTCCACGCGTGAATGCGGACAACAGGAAAGCCGCCGAACGGCGTCGGCGGCTTTCAGATCGCGATTGTGGACTTTCAGATTAGAAGTACAGACGTTGTGCGGTGGTGTAGGTCTGGCTGCCGCCCGAGGTTGAGTAGACGAGTTGGCCGGTGGCATAGCTTGGCTTCGTGCGGTAAGAGGCGTAGACGGGTCCGGCGTAGTAGCCAAAGTATCCAGAGTTCTTGGAACCGGATCCGTTGATGCTCACTGATGCGAAAGTCTTGTAGCCCAGTAGGACATTCTTTTGCAGGACTGCACACCACATGCCGAGGTTTCTATCGTACGAAACGTAAAGGGTACCTACATGTGAGCCTGATTCGGTTCTGATGGCTTTTGAACTGTAGGGGCTATATGACCCTTTCCAAGTTCCGGTATTGCACGTTTTTGACGCGGAATAGGGGTTACTCGAATATGCTTGGGCGGGTTGGCTGCCAACGAGAGTGAGCGCGACAGCGGCCGCTATGCCGCATAAGCCCGCTAATAGGCGTATTTTCTTTGCGATCATGGTGTTCCCCTTTGATCTGTCGTGCAAGTGAGCCTAAATTTTGCGAGTTGAATTTAAGTAGGTCTCGGGGGAAGTGTTTATTTGATCGTGATGAAGCTCGCGCTCCCAATTAATGTAAACCAGACCAATTGCTGCATTTGATGGCCACTTTGCGGACTGGTAACAAATGCCAGGATGCCGGCCTTGTCGAAGCATCGTGATTCCGCTTCTTAAGTGACAGTTTGTTTTGGACCACATTCGCGCGGCGTCGAATTTCCTCGCGTTGGAATATGTGCCGGTCTTTTCGGAGGAGTGCGCAAGTTTGCGCTCATTTAATAGCGCTGGTCGGTGAGGACGCGCTGGAATGGAGCGTTCACCGGCCGAGATTCAGTTCGTTTTTACCAATGTCGTGGGATTGCCATCGGGGTCTTCGGCACTCACCGTGTAGCTAGCTCCGGCAGGAGCTGACTCATCTACCCATTCCACAGTGTTTGGAGCCCAAGGCTTTTCGATGCGCTGCACGGTTCCCACCTGTTCGCCGTTGCGATAAACGCGATATGTAATGGCGGCGTCGTCGCGGTCATACGAGTTTGTCCAACTAATACGTATCCGCTCAGCACCTTTGGCCTCGGTATGTGTATAGGGAACAGTTGCTGGTGGTGCGCTTAGGCGCTGCGGGGGAGTCTCTTCCTCTGGGCTAGAGCTCGGCGTGAGGGTTGCTGCTTGTTGGGTTGTGTTGAGCACTTCGGTTTTCACGTTGGTCGGTGCGGTGGGAGCTTCTGTGTCGGGGGCAAACGTGAACCGGGTCAGGCTTTGCTGCGGCCCATCGTTGACAGTGGTGAACTGCCCACCAACCCACAGTTGATCTTCGACGATGACCATGCAACGCGGCCCGAGTCGGGCTGGGGTATGGGTGGCGGGTACTGAAAAGTCACCGCCATTGGTGTTGGGGAACCAATGCAGAATCTCGGTTTGCGGCTCGCGGGCCTTCTGCGCGAGCAGGCGATACCATTGCGGGTTTTCTTGCCCATAGTTCGTTTCTGAGAATCCGCCAGGAGTGCTGGAACAGTTGTGCGCATGAGAGCCCGAGTACAGCACGTCGCGCATGATGACCACTGACCAAGTGGCGCCCGCGCAGTAGTCAACCCAACGCATTTTGCCGCTGTATGGGTCGGCGGCAAACCGCCCATCGAAAGTGCCACGTCCGTCAGCTCCGCCATAGACAGTGTCACGGTCCACTACTAGGTCAGTGACGTAAGACTCGGGTGGGATAACAGCCGAGTCCCAGGTGGTAGCCGATCCCGAGTCGGCGTCTAGCGCGGCCAAACCGTGAATGTTCAGTCCGGCCACGGAGTCGAATTCGCCGCCAATAATGACTCGACTTTTGTCTGGTGCCATCACCATGGCGAGCACCGCACCGTTAGAGGTGCGTCCTTGCGCGTTTGGCGCCCAAGCTCGAAGTTCACCACTGCGCGCGTCCACGGCCGCGAGTTGACTGCGCGGCTGACCACCAACACTGGCAAAGGTGCCACCAAAGTAGATGGTTGTGTCGGTCACTGCCAAGGAGCGAACACGGTGATCGATGTCGGGAATGTGGAAGTTCGTCAGTGTGGCGTTGTCTTCGTGTGCGTCTGGAACGCCAAAAGCGGCGAGTTTGCGACGGTCATTGCCGTCAACGGAAGTGAAGTCGCCGCCCACGATGATGCGTTGATTGTCGGGAGAGTGCCGAATCTCATACACGGTGTCGCACGAATATGTTTGCGCGTCCCAATTAATGTTGCAGGTAGGGTCGACCGCGTCTTGCTCGGCGTTGAATGAGTATTCGGGGGCGGTGAAGTCGTGGCTGAAGGGCAATAGTTCACCGGTGGAAGCGTCAAATGCGGCCATGTTTTTGCGCGCTATTTCTTTGCGCCCGGGTTCAGCGTCGGGTGGGCGGACACTAGTGAAATTTCCGCCGATATATACGATGTTGCCCACTGTCTCCATTGCCCAGACGATGCCGTTGGTTTGCCACGTTGGTAGGGGGTCGGCGGTGACGGTTGTCGGTGTGGTGGCGTTTTGAGAGGGCTGACGCGCTTCCGCGCGGGCTGTGGAGGTGGGCATCGCGAGTGCGGCAATCAGCGTTATTATCGTGACAAAACGAGGCAAAACGTGCTCCTTAACCCGCGTCGGCGCGCATCGCCGTGCTGATGCTGGTGGAAACGGCTTCCTTGTCTTAACGAGATACTGCCTTAGGCATTGAGAGAACCGCGTTATTTGGCTGCGGCGTCGGGATCGTTTTGGGCTCGATGTTGATGACCTGGCCGGTGAAGGCGGGTAGTAACCGCCGCCAGCCGCACTGCTTTAGGAAACCCCTGCCAGATTGTTGCCTGGTCAGGGGTATTTTTTGTGTGCAGTTGAAGGATGGTGC
>JABFVL010000052.1 GCA_013362805.1 Mycobacteriales bacterium
CTCTGGATTCTTGGGAAATATCGTGGCACCGTGGAAGCATGACGGACAAAAGTCTCAATGCGACAGCAGCCGCCCTTCTTGGGCTTCTGCACGATGGTGGAATGACGGGTGGCCAATTGATGGCCGCAGCCCAAAGTCGGCTAGGTCCGTTCTGGACCACGACAAGAAGCCAGGTTTATCGAGAATTGCCAATCCTGGCGGAAATGGGCTATGTAAAAGCCGGGAAAACTGGTCCACGTTCCTCTCAGCCTTATACCGTGACCGCGGCCGGAAAGCGCGCATTCACGAAGTACATGGGGCAGCCAGCTGGTAAAGACCAGTTGCGTAACCCACTTTTGCTTCGTGCCTCATTTGGCGCACTTTTGACTAAAGCCCAATTGCGTAACATTTACGATGAGCAAGTCGAAGAGCGCACCGAGATATTGGACGAGCTGAAGGCAGCGCTCAAGGAAGCAAAGGCTGAGAAAGATCAATTTCAATCGGCGACAATCGAAGCAGCAATTAACTACCAGAAAGCGATTCTTAAATGGCTGGCCAGCGCCCCTGGTCGGTAAGCGCACCCAACGAAGAGGGTCAGTCACCAGCAGTGCCGCTGGATGGCTGACCCTCTTGCTATCAACGGCTTCGTTTCGGCGGACGCCAGCCCGCCGCGTCTACTCGCGGGCCAAAAAGGGGTGATTCACCAATTGAAGACGCACTGCGTGGTGTAGATTCCGCCGCTCGGTCATCGGGCGCGTTGGGCGGAGGTGACTGAAAAGGCGAGTTTATGGCTGTATTCAATGTTGAACGAACCCGATCGACCAGTGTTGTGTCCGCCCCGCTCAATGGGTTTTGAGCAATAGCCAGGGCGATGGATAGAGCTTGATCGAACTCCATATCTGGTGCTTTCCTGCTCTGGGGAAGATAACTAGCGAAGGCCTTGGCGTGGGACCAGAACTTTCTCACCGCGATGTTTTTTACTGTCTCCACCGCCGCTCCCGAATGAGGAACGTGTCGAGTGAGGGTCCGTTCTTGGTGGCTGTACCCACTGACCACGCAAATCCGATTACCGTCGAGCTGTGGAAGTTGCCGCCTTAAGTCGGCGCCAAGGTAGCCTTGCGCGTGTTCTTGTGCGGTTCGTTTGTCCCCGCCAGCTTCTAGGTATAGGCGCAAAACGGTGCTCATCGTGTTTGGATCTGGAAACTCGTTGTGCTCATAGCCCCGATGCGGGCGGAACATTCCGCGAAAATCCACCTCTTCGGGCCGCTTATCGTTCCGCAGCGTGTAGACCCGTCCGTCATGCCGCACTCTATGTATGTGCTCTTCCAGTCGAACCACGTCTGCTTGGGCCTGGAAGGTCGTGCGGATGAGCGGTAGCTGATGCTCGGCCCCAAATTCCTCCATCAAACGCGCGCCAACCGGATCTACGGGTTCCTCGCCTTCGTATTCCACGAAACAACCCGTGATTTTAAATTCGTCGCCGCGTACTGCGATCTCGTTGGGAATTCCTCGGGTAGAAGCGGCAAGAATGGCTTGGGCATCGGGACGCTTCTTGCTTGCGAATACTCGGGCACCAGCGGATTTCCCGTACGAATTGGTGCCAATTTCGGGTTGGGCCTCACCTTGCATCACGTGCTCGGGAGGTACTTCACAAATCACGCCGAATGGGCCGAATGTTGCTTGATGAGTCGTCGAAATGAGGTTCGTGGGAACGAAGGGAGCCCGTCGAGCGGCATAGGGATCGTTCAGCATCGTGGCCAAAGCATCGAGGTTGTTGCGTCGCAGTGGCTCGATGTAGGCAGGATTGATCGCCGCCACAAGCAGCCGAGTCTCGTCCGAGGTGCCGAACCTGGCGGGCTCCGTGACGTCGCCCCACGCGGTGCGCTCGCGATTCATCCCATTAAGTGTCGCTCATCCGCTGATTCCGCCGCTTCGCGGGTTAACGCCGTCAAGGCGTACCCTTGGCTTTCGTGTCAGTACTTGATCTTCGTGATGATCTTAAATCCCTGGATTCGACGCTCTCCTCAGTTGAGAGCGTGGTCGATCTGCCCAAATTGCGGGCCGAATTGGGGGAGTTGAACGCACAAGCCGCGGCGCCGGATTTGTGGAACGATCAAGAGCGGGCGCAAAAGGTCACAACCAGGCTTTCGTTCGTCAAAGGCGAGCTTGAGCAAGTCGAACATCTACGTCAGCGGCTCGATGATGCCAAAGTGCTTCTCGAACTAGCCGAAGCTGAGCTCGATGAGGGCACGGTAAAAGAGGTGTCCACGGAAGTCACACAGCTCCGTAAGGCCGTCCAAGAGCTTGAAGTGCGCACCTTGCTCTCTGGCCCATATGACTCCCGCGAGGCACTGATCACCATTCGTGCCGAAGCCGGAGGTGCGGACGCCAGCGACTTCTCCGAGATGTTGATGCGCATGTATCTACGCTGGGCCGAACGGCATGGGTACTCAAGCGAGGTATACGACATCTCGTACGCGGAAGAAGCGGGAATCAAGTCGGCGACATTCGCCATCAAAGCTCCCTATGCCTACGGCACGCTTTCCGTCGAGCATGGCACCCACCGGATGGTTCGCATATCGGCATATGACAACCAAGGTCGTCGGCAAACGTCTTTTGCAGGCGTGGAGGTGCTCCCGGTTGTGGAACAGGACGATCATGTAGATATCCCTGAGAACGACATTCGGGTGGATGTATTCCGTTCTTCGGGTCCAGGCGGTCAGTCGGTGAACACCACTGACTCAGCCGTTCGCATCACCCATATCCCTACCGGGATTGTGGTGAGTTGTCAGAACGAAAAATCACAACTGCAGAACCGGGCGGCGGCTATGCGCGTGCTGCAAGCGCGACTGTTGGAGCGTCAGCTCCAAGAGCAAAAAGCCGAAATGGACGCGCTTAAAGGCGAGCAGGCCGGCTCGTGGGGCAATCAAATGCGGTCGTACGTTCTTCATCCTTACCAAATGATCAAGGATCTGCGGACGGGTTACGAAGTAGGTAACCCAGATCCAGTATTCGATGGAGAAATCGACGAGTTCCTCGAAGCTGGGATTCGGTGGCGCAAGCAGCAGGAGCAATCTGTGTAAACGGCACGTTTAGTGAACGGCTTTTACTCAAGGCGTGGGCAATGCTGATCACCCAGCGCCGCCGCTCAAGCTGCTAAATGTCCCATTAGCACGTCTCTGTGCGGACTTGGCTGCTCACTATGCGTGGTGCCCCGGCTGCCAAACAGTCGGGCAATGCGCTTACCTGCGATAGAGGTGAATGCTCGCTGGACGAGGCGGGTAACATGAGCGGCCGTGATCACCCTCGATGCCGTCACCAAGATGTACCCGAAGTCGCGGCGCCCCGCGCTCGACGACATTTCCGTACAAGTGGAGAAAGGCGAGTTTGTCTTCTTCATTGGCCCTTCGGGCTCGGGTAAGTCCACATTCATCAAATTGCTGTTGCGGGAAGAAGTTCCTACCCAAGGCAAAGTGTGGATCGCCGGCAAAGATTTGGCCGCGATCCGTTCATGGAAGGTGCCCCAACTGCGCCGAAGCATCGGCTGCGTATTCCAGGACTTCCGTTTGCTTCCTAACAAGACAGCCGCGGAGAACGTGGCTTTCGCTCTTGAGGTGATCGGCAAAACGCGCCCTGTCATCCGCCGCATCGTGCCTGAGGTGCTGTCGCTGGTGGGCTTGGAAGGTAAAGAGAACCGCTACCCCAATGAGCTCTCAGGTGGTGAGCAGCAGCGGGTGGCGGTGGCTCGGGCCTTCGTGAATCGTCCGCTGGTGTTGCTCGCCGATGAGCCGACCGGAAACTTGGACCCCGACACCAGCATCGAAATTATGCGTCTGTTGGACCGAATTAACCGCACGGGCACCACTGTGGTGATGGTGACACACGATGCCAATATCGTGAACCAAATGCGGCGCCGCGTTGTTGAGCTTGACCGTGGCCGGGTTGTTCGGGACCAAAACCGCGGTGTATACGGCTAAACACTCCCTCGCTTTTCCCGCAGATGCTGTGAAGGACACCCATGCGCGCTAAGTTCGTTCTTTCCGAGGCCGCCACCGGCCTGTGGCGTAACGTCACGATGACGATCGCCATGATCATCACTACCGCCATTTCGCTGGCTTTGCTCGGCGCCGGCGGTCTGTTGTATGTGCAGATCCAAGAGACGAAGGATTTGCTGCGCAACAAGGTGGAGGTCATGGTCTTTTTGAAGGACGATGCGAGTCCGCAGGACAAAAAGGCGCTTGAAGAAAAGTTCCGTGATGATTCTCTTGTCAGGGATTTCGAGTTTGAAAGCCGTGAGCAGGCTCATGAGCGTTTCAAAGAACTTTTCAAACATTCGCCAGATTTTGTGGCCGGGGTAAGTAAGCAGGCGTTGCCGGAGTCTTATCGAGTGCGACTGAAGAATCCCGGCGATTATTCGGCTCTCGCCGATGAATATAAGAGTGAAAAAGGTGTGTCTCGGGTTTCTAGCCAGCAAGAGACTGTTTCGCAGCTATTCGCGATGATTGATGCGATCAAGAACACCACCTTTATTGTCGCGGTGATGCAAGCGGTGGCGGCATTGCTGTTGATGGCGAACACGATTCAGGTTGCCGCGTATAGCCGTCGGCGTGAAGTCAGCATCATGAAGTTGGTCGGTGCCTCGAACTGGTATGTGCGATTGCCGTTCGTATTGGAGGCGGCGATCGCCGGTTTGATTGGTGCTCTGCTAGCGTGGCTCGGCTTGGTTGTGGCAAAAGTGATGCTTATTGACAAGGCACTTAAGCCTATTTTCACGTCCGGTCTAATTCCGGTCATTGAGTGGAGCGACATTATGATGACCGGGCCCATTTTGGCCATGGTCGCGATTGTTGTGGCTGGTGTTACTGGTTGGTCGACTTTGCGGTTTTATGTGAAGGTCTAAAAGTATTCATAATGCAATAAACAGAAATAAATAGGGCACGCGCCCTGAAAGCCGTATATATAGTTGTGAATTGGAGAGGCTCCGCGTACGTTTGATCCTGGAATGACACCCGCAACATAAAGGTAAGGGCGTTTGTCATGATTCCAGTGATCGACGTGACCGGAGCCCCCATCAATCGGCGCACAAACGCAAAGCTGGGCCGGGTAGCGCTTGCCAGCGTCCTCGTCATCACGCTCGCAATGGCAACCCCAGTCTTCGCCGAAGATGACACCGAAACGCAAAAATCGCAGGTCGACGCACAGCTAGCCGAAGCGAACAGTGCCATGGAATTCGCAACCGTGCGAGCGCAAGAAGCGCGTACCGCCGTTGAACTCGCCAACCAACAACTTCCTGGCGCTCAAGCGGCCGTCGAAGAAGCCCATGGCAACGTCATCGCCGCCGAAGTTCAAGCCCGAGAAGCGCAGCGCGTGGCCGAGACCGCCAGAAGCGACTACGACACCGCCCACACCGAATATGAACAGGCTGAGGTCGCGGTAGATGAGGAGCAAGGACGCTTCGACGCGTTTGCCAGAGAAAGCTATGAAAGCGGCACGAGCATGACGCCAGCCGCGGTGCTCGCTGTCGAAGGCCCAGAAAACTTGGTAGACGCCGTTGAATACATGCGCGGCTTGGCGACCTTGCGCAATGACGCTGTCACAGACATCCGCGTCGTTCGGGTCGCCGCCGGTGAAAAACATGGAACGATGCTCGCCCTCAAACAGGAAGCCGAAGAGGCCGAGGCCGAGGCTGAACGGACCTTGCAAGAAGCTCAAAATTTGGAAACGGACGCGCTTGAAGCACAGCGTCAAGTGGAAACGCTCATTTCGCAGCGTCAAGATGGCGAGCGAATAGCGGAATCCGAACGTGCCGCCAGCGAGCAGCGGTACCAAGACCTGCAATCTGAATCTGAACGGCTCGCCGAAGCGCTACGAGCGGAAAGCCAACAGAGCCCAGTGAACAGTCCGCCCGAGTCGTCGTCCTCCTCCTCGTCTGATGCACCGTCCAGCGGTTTGCGAAAACCAGTGGAAGGCTGGAAATCCAGTGACTTTGGCAGCAGATACGACCCTTATTACAAGGTGTGGCAGCTGCACGCGGGCGCGGACTTCGCCGCACCAGGTGGCGCCCCCATATACGCGGCCGCATCCGGCAAAGTTATCCGCAGCGGGTGGAACGGTGGCTACGGCAATTACACCTGCATCTACCACTGGGAAACCAACTCAGGGGGCCTATCCACCTGTTACGCGCATCAGAGCTCAATTGGGGTTTCCCCAGGGCAGCACGTCGAGGCTGGGCAAGTGATTGGCCGTGTGGGAACCACTGGCGCCTCCACCGGTAACCACTTGCACTTTGAAGTGAGGCTTAACGGCAATCCCGTTGACCCGCTGGGTTGGCTGTAAAAAGATGTTGAGCCACGCACTACCCTAGGTATGGCGCCGATAGGTGCGATCGATATCTAGGGAAGGTGCGGTATGCCGCGCGAACAGGGGCGCAAGGTCGTTTCGACGAACCGTAAAGCGCGGCACGATTACTCCATCCTCGACAGTTTCGAATGTGGTATCGCGCTCAAAGGCACCGAGGTGAAGTCGCTGCGGCTCGGGCGCGCCTCGCTGGTGGATGGGTTCGCCATCATCACCGATGGTGAGGTTTTTCTTCATGGTGTGCATATCCCGGAGTACACCGAGGGCACCTGGACAAACCACGAGCCTCGTCGAGTCCGCAAACTTCTACTTCATCGTCGGGAAATCGAGAAGCTGGTCGGCAAACTCAAAGAAAGTGGCTACACATTGGTCCCACTTTCTCTTTACTTCAAAGATGGCAAAGCCAAAGTTGAGCTGGGCTTGGGCCGGGGCAAAAAGTCGTACGACAAACGTCAAGATCTCGCTAAGCGCGATTCCAACCGGGAAATGGCTCGGGCGATGGGGCGTCGGGCAAAAGGAATGTAAGCCTAGGGCGTCGGGCTCGCTGGTTCGCTGGTTGGCCCTTGCGTGGGTGGGCTCGGGAATTCGCCGGGCAGTTTGTTGATGGAAGACCTGATGTACAGGAACGACACGATCAGCACGACGGCGACGATGCCGAACAAGATAATCAGCCCGATCAGCCCAGTTTTCACATCGGGCCGGGACCAGGCTGTGCCCGGTTCGGGTTCTGGCTTTTCGAGTTGTTCGCGGGGAATGATGCGCAGGGTGCCGCCGCGGGAGCGTTCTACGACAATTTCGGTGCCGGGCGGCAGGTAGCGGTGGCTGGGCAAGAAGCTTTGCGCGTTGCGCGGGCCGCCTGGGGCGAAGTAGCGCAGGCGGACGTCCCACACCCGCACATTTGAGCCGCTGCTGGTGCGCTGCCAGGCTGACGTGCTGCGTGTGATGACGCCGTCGAATATGCCGCTGAGGTCATCTTCAATGTCTGGCTCGAGCTCGTCTTCTTCTTCGATCGGCTCGTTCTCGGGCTCGGTTTTGGGAGGTGGCGGCGGTTGCGCGTCTTTCCCCCGATTTTTGCGTTTGGGTTTTTTCGCCATACTCACCTCCCGGGTCAGATGTGTCTTTGCGTGTATACAGTAATTGGGCTGTCACAAACCCTCCCGGAGGCGCATCGTATGGATGAGAGCTCTGCCGCGCAGGTGCCGGTGGCTTTTGTGGCGCCACCGGAAGAACGGGCCATGCTGGAGCAGCGTGAGCGGCTCGTCTATTTGCTGGACCGTGGGGTTTTGGTTGTCGCCGGGGTTGGCGTGTTGATGCTGGTGATGGCGTTGTTGGTGACTTTGGCTGGCAATGGCACCTGGCGTTGGTGGGTGACGCCCCTGGTGCTTTTCGCCTTGTCCGCGGCCATGTTTTATGGCGTGCATCGTTTGGAGAGTCGGCCGCGGGGTGCGATTGAAATTCCGGCCGAGTTTGTACAGGATTTCGCTGACGTCTATGAGGCGCGTGACGAGGTTTCGGACGTGCTACAGGCGGAGTTGGGTGGCGAGTTCACGCCGGAAGATGTGGCGAATGTCCGGGCGGAAATGAATGTCGCGCTGGGTGATGCTGTCGATGCCGCCCGACGGTTGTTGGTTGCGCAGCGAGCTGGATCGGATGACCCAGCTGAGCGTGATGCGTTCTATGCCAGCATCGACCATGTTTTCGACATTCATGAGCAATTTGTACCTCCGTCAGAGGATGACGATGATGAGGACGGGTTCGAGTCCTTTACTGGTAGAGACCTATAAAGCACTTTGCCCGTTTTGCTGATAAATAAAGCGCCTAGTCCCTAAGAGTCCTTAGAAGAACGTCATTGCCTGGTCATCCCCCGAATGGTGGATTACGCCTCGATGGAATGGTTTGCGTCGAGGGCCGGCTGGCCGCTACAAGGCGTGCACTTCCTGCTGTTTCATGAAATTAGCGTGAAGCAGACTCGCGTCCGTTTTTCCCGCGCCGGCTAGGGGAGCACATTATGAGCAGCGGAGTTGCTGTAGTCCGAACCCGGATCCCCGTTGGTAACGATGCCGGTTTTGTCCGTGATTTAGCCACCGCCGAAGAAGGTTTTTCGGGCCGCGCCCGCCTCGCCTTCTCCGGCTTCATGCGGAACTGGACTCGCCGCATCGCGCTGCTTCTGCTCACCCTCACCGCCGTCGGCACCATCGGGGTAGGCGTTCAAGAGCCCGCGCAAAGCGTGGACTGGTTCGACTTCGCTATTCACTGGTGTGACCGCAAGGACCTCAACCCCCAGCGCCCAGGCGAAGGAGTGGAAGGCCTGCTGGACGGTATGCGCACCACAGACCCGAACTGGGCTAAAGAAGAATGGACCACCTGGCAGCGCTACGGCATGGCCGGGACATACTGGACAACCTACGGGCAGGACTGTTGGGGCGGCATCCCCAATATGGCCATCACCGGCTTGTCCAACATGATTTTCTACATACCTCGCATCATCGCGACATTAGTGATCTATTTCTTCCAATGGACTTTTGACGGCGACGTCATCAAGCTTTTCCTAGAACCAATCGAACGTGAAGGATTCCCTGACGGCGAACCAGCGATCGACATCGTCGTGGAGTCGCTCCACCTGGAGCTCTACGCGCACTTCTTCGCGCTTGTGGTGGTGGTCGCCGCGTTGGTGTTGTTCTGGCGCTCGATAATTCAAGGCGCCGGTATGGCGGATTTCCTGAGCAAATTCGTGATCATGGTGTGTGTCGCCGGCGCGTTGTCATTCTTCGCCGTCAATGGTGCCGCGACCGTCAGCTACTTCAATAACGTCACCAATGGCCTCACTAAAGATGTGTTCGCCGCCTTCTCGGCCGCTACGTGCCGAGCCATGCCCGGCGCCACAAAAGCGGACTGTCAAAAACCGGACGATTCAGGAGGCACGCAGGCGGTAGACAGCGTCATGTGCCCTAGCGGTAGCCCGGGTGGCAAGTACACCGTGTACGCGAAAAACACCGAGGACTTCGAAGACGCCGCCGAGCCCACGGGCAAAGAGGAACGCGAGTTTCCGAAGATGCTCGTTGCCGCCGACCCCATTGACTGCATTGGGCAGGTCTTCTACCAGGCGCTGATCTTCGTGCCATGGGCGAATGGTGTCGCCGGACCGCTCAATGAAAGCCCCGAGCCGCTCGACGAGGATGGCAAAGGTACCAGCAAGGCCCCCGCTGGCGACGCCAAAGAAAAATGGAAGACCGCATACCAAATCCTGATGTACCAGGCATATGGCCGCGACGAGGCCGACATCAAGAGCGACTTCGCTCGTGACGATGCCGACTACAACCGCAAATACATCCGCGATGGTTTGCTGTTCGGTAAGTGGGGCGTCAACCCGAACTTCAGCGCCAAGGATGACGACTATGGCGAACTCACTGGCCAAGCCGGGGACAACGCCGACGCGTTTAAGAACATGAGCGGTGGCAATGGTGAGGCGCGGTTCACCTCGGCGCTGATGGCGTTGATTGGCACGCTCGCGTTGAGCTTCGTCTTGTTCTTGGTCGCGCTGTTCTATCTCATCTTGGAACTGGCCACAGTGATTCTGGCGATGGTGGCTCCGCTTGCCATGTTGATAGGCATCATTCCGACATTTGGGCTGAAGATTTTCTTGAAGTGGCTCGAAATGTTTGTCGGTACGTTCCTCAAGCGGATCGGCCTGGCCGTATTCGTCGGTCTGATCATGGCCCTGTACACCTTCATCCTCACGCTGCAAATCAGCTGGTTCGCCCACATCATCATCACGTTGGGCATTGCGATTGTCGGCATGGTGTACGGCAAGAAACTCATCGAAATGGCTGGCGGTGGCGGTGTCGTTTCCGCCGGAACAGCGGCAGCCAAGCTCACCGGGCAAGCCGGGGTAGGCACCGCCAAGGGCACGGTCAAGGGTGCCATCGGCACCCAACGCGGTGCACGCATGATGTACCAGGGCGCGAAAGCCAACTGGGAAGCCAGCCGGTTTGAAAAGGACAAGTACGGCAACAAGGTTGGCAAGCTGCGTCGTGGTGCTTCGGCGTTCTACGCCGGTGCCCGTGGTGCTGGTGCCGCGGCCCGCACTGGCGGCACCGTCGGCCAGAAGATGAGCTACGCCAAGTCGGTGGGCAAGAACACCCACGACCGGGTGGCAAAGCGTCGCAAATACGGCGTCGACCAGCAACGCAAGGCGGCATACGACGCTTCGATCGCCGCGGGTGAGCAGGCCATCGAGAACGTGCAAGCACAGCGTGCCGAACGTCGTCAGATGGCGGGCAAGAACCCAGTGTCACGCGGTATGGCCAGGGCAAGCGGTCGTCGAACCGTCAACCGCATTCAGCGGGCCGCTGAGCGGGAAAACATCACCAAGGTCACCAGGATCGAGGAGAACTACGAGGAGAGGGTGGAACGGATTCGCAACCGGACCCCGTCGAGTCGGGGCGGTAACCGAGGTAGGCACGCCCGGAGGCGAAGCAACCCTAACCCGTAGTAGACGCGTTAAAAAGGAGGGTCGGTCATGCAGATTCAGCGACGCAGTGGGGGAAAGATCCCGACAGCGGCCTTGGTCGTCACGGGTGTCGCCATTCTGCTGGCCGGCGCGATCCTGTACTTCGGGGTCATTCGAAGTGGCCAGGATGAACAAGACGCGCCAAAAGTGAACCGAGATCGTTCGAACTCAGAAGAGGCGCCTGGCGGGGAAGCCGAGCACGACGACAGCCACATTCCCGAAGACGGCCCCGATCTGGGGCCCTATGAGCCGAAGGAATACCGCGGAAAGCCAAACACCGCCGTATCCGATGCTGAACTCGCGGCCGCGTTTGAATTCGCTAAAGACTTTGTGGACGCGTTCGCGACAGTGCGGCACACCGAGGACCCGAATGCGCGTACGGGTCGAGTCGCCGAATTTGTAGCGACTGAAAGCCAGCAGGCAGTGCTAGATCTGTACGCGCAAAATGTGCCCGACCCCGCGGTAACCACCAGTGTGCTTTACCAAATCACCGACGCTAACTGGGGCTTGATCGCTGATGGTTTTGTGAATCTGAATGTGTCTGGCACTGCGACAACTGTCACTGAAGACGGAGCGCAGCAAGAGAACCGGAACTACGTCATCACCTTGGAGTATCGAAACGATAGCTGGCGAGTCACTCGGGTCAGCACCGGCGACGCCGCTGGTAACTCGGGAAACCCAAACTAGGTGGTGTGCGATGGCCAAGGGAAACCTCGCAAAGAACTTTCAAAATCCTGAGCAAGCCGTTAAACATGCCGCTCGTGCGAAAGCCGCCGCTCT
>JABFVL010000030.1 GCA_013362805.1 Mycobacteriales bacterium
ATGCCGGACGGCACGTGCATCGTGATGTCCCTTTGCAAGCTTGACCCGAAGAACCAACCTCGTTGCTCCGCGATGCGCGTCCTCGAAATACTGGCGATGGCGAGCACCATGCCGGCCTCGGATGCCACTTCGAACAGGAGCACTAGACAGATCGCCGCCACGACAAACGTTGAATCCCGAGGGTCAATACACCAGCCACGACGATAGCGGCCACGTTAATGAGCAGCTGCAACGCCGAACCCGCGGCCTCATCGCCGACCCCAAACGCCAGCGCCACAGCAACATTCGCCGCTGCCGGCACCGTGGTGACCGAAATAAGAACACCCACTAGCGCGCCTGACTTCGCGGAGGTCAACGAGAGCATGCCAGCGACCCCAGCCAAGAACCCCACGATCCACGACAACGCATCGGGACGCCAGATGAAGTCCGTCAATGGCCGCTCTTCCAGCAACATGGACTTGTCCGCGAGATCCAGCGCGTAAAGTCCCCAGGTCGCGAATATCGTCGCCACCATCGCACATCCAAACCCGACCACCAGCGCAAGCAACGCCCGACCCACGATTTGAGCCCTGCGCCGAACCAACCCGACACACAACGCCGCCAACGGCCCGAACTCCGGGCCAACCACCATCGCACCAACAATAAGGATCGGCTGATCAAGCAGAACACCAATGCCAGCGATGATCGTCGCGACAATGAAAAACACCACATAGGTAAACGACACATGAGTCTCATCGCCCGTGCGTTGCTCGATCTCTTCCCACACCACCGCGTCGGCGCTCAATCCTGGCGCGGCTTCCATCGCGGTATTAGCGGCTGCCGACAAGGAAACATCGACGTTCTCGATCGCGATCGAGCCATATTTTTCCAGGCCGAGCTTCCGAAGGTCAGCCAGAATCTCGCTGCCGCCTTCACGTGCGACATCGCAGAGGATGACATCACCTCGCGGCGACTGCGCCGCGTTATCGAGCCTCACTACGTTCGTCACGGAGGGTTTACCGAGAACACGCAAGACCTCAGCTGTGGTTTCGTTCGGTGAAATCAGGCGAAGATGCAGCACAAACGCACAGTATTCCGCAACCACACCGCAACCAGTGGGACCATCGGCGCCGAACGTCTGTGGGTCAAGCGCCCTCTAGAACCGCGACAGGGGCTGCGGAACATCAACCCGCACATTGTAAGAAGTCCACGAAGGCGGAAGTGAATTTAGCTACGGCTCCTTCGCACGCAGCGTTACATTGCCGCAAGGTGCGGACGAGGATGACATCACCGCCACGTACACCAACGGAATTGTTGAGGTAAGCGTGGGTTTGAAATCCGAGCAGATCGCTAGCCGGACAATTCCTGTGCAAATAAGTGAAGGCGAGGGTTCGAAAGAAATACCTACCGGCGCCCAGGAGAAGAAAGACCAATAAGTGAGAGTTAGCTGGTGAGGAGATCCACTCCTCGCCAGCTAACTCTGACATTTTTTAAAATCTTATAAATAGAGAACCATTCACCAAAGCGCTTTATGGCTCGAGCATCACAAATTAACCAGGCTTCCATGAATCCCCAGGTGAACCGCTCCCTAAGCAGGCGGCGAACTACAGCACCCGCGGAACAAGTATCGCTCTACGCGAAAGCCCGTGTACTAAGTGGTCAGGACGTCCCTCGGACACTTTTCGAATCCGTTTTACCTGCAGAGATACCGTGGGTTGAATCTAACCCTTTTTCTCATCTCAATAAATTGCTGCGCCGGAAACCACTGACTCACACAGGTGCTATCAATGCGGTCTGACGCCGCGAGTCGATGACTCCGGAAAAACGGCAACTCCACATCCGAGCGCTACGTGATCAGTCACTGCGAGTTTGAACCCTTGTCGTCAAAGATGTCACTGAGATGCTCCGAATAACCTCACGCTGCGAATAACACCCACAGTCGGACGAAACTCACAGCGCCACAAAGCCTCGCCTAAAACCACGATAGCGGCGGCGATGCCTCCTACTTTTCCGGCAATGCAATTTTTCACAGCACCGGAGCTCCGCCGGCACGAAGTTTTTCCGCTGATCCGATAGGGCGTGACAGCGAGCCGGACGGCAGTAAGCCCGGCATGAGTCTTCGGCAAGCACCGTCATCGCTTCAATCTCGTGCCGCTCCCACACGATGTGCTCCATTGTTGAGTTTCGCACCGGGATTGTGATGCGAATATGCCTTGATGGTCATCGGCGGACACGGAAAAGTCATACGTACCCGCAACAAGCGCGGACACACAGAATGGTAACAAAATGCCCACCATGGTCTTCCCAAACCTCCCCGTCCGAAATGTCGCCGCAGCGCGCGCCTTCTACACCGATCTCGGGTTCGCCATCAACGAAGACTTCAGCAACGAAAACGCGGTTTGCGTTGTCGTAACCGACAACGTTTGCGTCATGGCAGTTGACAGCGAGTTTTTCCTCAGCAACACGACGAAGGCCTTGGCCGACACCAAGCATGTCATTGGAGGGGCACTAGCGATTGCGCTGGAATCCCGGGCAGCGGTTGACAAGCTAGTCGATGCTGCACTCGCCAGCGGCGGCACTCAAGCGACTCCCACCACTGAGATGGAGGGTTTCTACTCACGGAACTTCTACGACCTCGACGGTCACCAGTGGGACGTGCTGCACATGGGATAGCCAGCGATGGAGGGACGCCGCTGAGTGCCCCTCCAGTAAAGCTTTTACTGAGCGCGACAACGACACGGACCGGCACCCTGAAGGGTTCCGGAGGACATTTGGAAGCGAGAGTCATGCGGAAAGTCATCGTATTCACGCACACAACCATTGACGGGTTCATGGGAAGACCAGAGGACAAGTTCGACTGGGTAACTTGGGATACCGAGGCCGACGAGGACTACACAACAGAGCTGATGGCTCGGGCCGACACCATTCTCAGCGGCCGCGCCACTTATCAGGCCTTCGAATCAAGCTGGCCCCAGCGTGCGGCTGACCCAAAATTCGGCCCGCCCGCAATGGCGGAATTCGCGCAGTGGATGGTGAAGACTCCCATAGTTGTATTCACACATACCCTGACCTCCTTCGAGATGGCCAACGCGCGCCGCGCCGAGCGTGACCTCGTATCGGAGGTTCACGCCCTCAAGGCTGAGCCAGGCAAGGACATCGTGGTTTTTGGAGGGGCTTCTATCGTGCAAGCTCTAGTCGCGGCGGGCCTAGTTGATGAGTACTGGTTCAAGGTAAACCCAATCGTGCTTGGTTCGGGTCTACCGATATTCAGCCGCGTTGATGAAAAGGTCGGACTAACACTGGAGTGGAGCAAGGTCTATGACTCCGGCGTTGTCGGACTCAAGTACGCCGCCTAGCGATCGCCTGAAGCCTTTGATCCGGGCGCGCTCAGCGGCGACGGTCGCGGGAGGGCCGCACGTTATACCCCTCCCGCGCCAACCCCACGTTTCTTAGGTGTAGTGCCGGAGAGTCCGCTCTAGCACGCGCACTAGCGGGTTCATATTGTGCAGCGAAATTTTTCGATAGCCATCACTACACAGATAGAAGAAGACATGACAACCGAAGCTTCCCCAAAAGCTGGACGACGCGAGTGGATCGGCCTCGCCGTGCTAGCCCTGCCCGCCATGCTCATCGCTATGGATATGAGCGTGCTGTATTTAGCGATCCCGCATTTATCCGCTGACCTTTCCCCAAACAGCTCCGAACTGCTCTGGATCTTGGACATTTATGGGTTCTTGATCGCAGGTTTCCTCATCACCATGGGCAATATTGGCGATCGCATCGGCCGTCGTAAATTGTTGATGCTCGGTGCCGGGGCTTTCGGCGTCGCCTCAATATTGGCTGCCTATTCCCCCAACGCGGAAACACTTATCGCGAGCCGCGCCCTATTGGGCATCGCTGGAGCAACTTTGATGCCTTCTACGCTCGCGCTGATCCGAAATATGTTCCACGATCCAGCCCAACGCACCGCGGCTATCGGCGCCTGGATGACCAGTTTCATGGTCGGCATGACCATTGGCCCACTCGTCGGTGGAGCATTATTGGAAAACTTCTGGTGGGGTTCGGCGTTTTTGCTGGCAGTGCCGGCGATGGTGCTACTGCTCGCTACCGCTCCAGCATTGCTACCGGAATATCGAGACCCGAATCCGGGCCGGATGGACTTCCCCAGCGTCGGACTGTCTCTCGCCGCCGTACTACCCAACATTTACGGCATCAAGGAAATCGCCAAAGACGGGATTGACCTGTTGCCCATTGCCGCCATTGTGCTTGGGGTCATCATGGGCGTAATTTTCGTCCGGCGACAACGCACGTTGGAAAGCCCCATGTTGGACTTGCGCCTGTTTACGAACCGGAAGTTCGCCGCTTCACTTGGCACTCTCACCCTCACCATTTTCGCAATGTCGGGTGTCTTCTTTTTTCTGGCTCAATACTTGCAGCTCGTGCTAGGTCTTTCCGCGTTCGAAGCCGGGCTATGGACCCTTCCTCAGGCCATCGCCATGGCCGTGGCCGCACTGGTGACCCCCGCGTTGGCCAAGCGCATTCGCCCCGCTTATTTGATGGCTTCCGGGCTAGTCATCGCGGTGATGGGATTCGCGATGTTCACTCAACTTGACGGCGCGGACGACCTTGCACTCATCGTTAGTGGAATGGTGGTTTTCTCCATTGGGTTGAGCCCCATGATGATCCTTGGCATGGACCTGATCATGGGAGCGGTGTCCCCGGAAAAAGCGGGGGCGGCGTCCGCATTGTCGGAAACCAACCAAGAGTTCGCCATGGCGATTGGTGTGGCGCTCCTCGGTAGCGCGGGCACTGCGGTCTACCGCGATTCCCTCGCCGACAACATGCCCACCGATGTGCCGGCGGCCGCGGCCGAAAGTGCGCGGGACAGCCTCGGCGAGGCCACCGTCGTTGCGCAAGTAACACCAAACGGCGCCGAATTGTTGGATGCCGCCAGACAAGCATTCACCGATGCGCTCCACCTGAACGCTTACATCAGTATTGGGTTGGTGTCCCTAGCCGCGGTGCTCGTGGCGGTACTGCTCCGACATGTGCCGGCCAGTGGCAATAGCGATGCACCAACACCAGAAACCGAGCCTGAAGAATCATCGGAGAAGCATCTGGCTCAGCTATAGCGTCGCGGGGCCACGATTCGTAGTGATCGAGGCCCCGTCATCGCGCGTCAACGACCAGCCGTCAGTGCCCCCGGACTCGCTTAAAGAAGAAATGAGCTCAGCGCCAACGCCGTCTTTGCGCAGATACTTTGGGCGTAGTTGCTATTACGCCCCTCGGACACTTTTCGAATCCGTTTTACCTGCAGAGATACCGTGGGTTGAATTCTCACTTTTTCTCATCTCAACAAATAGCTGCGCTGTGCAGGCTATTTTCAACGTCTCAATCCGTAGGGGTTCAATACGGGTTTAACGAATATTCAAGATCAAAGACGCAAACTGATATTCCATCGAATCAAACCCCGACTCTGCCTATGGGCTGGTAGCGGTGGTGAGACGAACTAGGGGGCGAGCCTCTTACACGCCCATCCCCTAGTTTCTGTTTTTACCAAACGCATTGCATGGCGAAGTCGTCGATATTAACTTCTCCGCGACCATCGCCGCCTGGACCCTGAAAAGTAATCGAAAAATCGAAGGTATCGTCATTAGAGGGAAAGAACAGCGGCATAGTGTATTCGCGGTAAACAGGGTCTACCGATAGCTGGAAGTTCACATTCGCCAGCTGATTTCCGCCCGTGTCATGCACAGCGAAGCGTGCGTTGCCGTTCCCGGTGAAGGTAGCCCAGATACGTGCGGCGCATTCCGCGCTGGCTGGCAGCCCGCTGATAAACCGCCGAAGCGTAAAACTCTGGGAGCCGGTATAGGCGGAAAGACGTCCGTGGAGGGTTCCGGAATGCGGACGAGCGTTGGTGAATCCGACGAAGCCGAACGGATCTCCATTGTGCTTAGTCCACGCGTCGCGTTCGGAGACGTGCTCGAAGGTGTTTTGATAGCCGACCCCGCTTTGAGCCCTATTCGGTGTGGCGTTCGCGGCGGCGGGGGCGAGCAATAGCGCGAGCACTATAACGGCGGCGATCAACTGTCCGCCACGACGCATGTGAAACCGACTTGAAGGGACGGCATCCCACGATTGATCCATGATGCACCTCCATAAAGTGAAGACCACGCTATTTACGGTAATAGTCACTAAGCAGTCGGAATATCCCCAAATTTTGGGATTGCGCGAGACAAGTTCAAGCGGTTAAGCGGGCCCTAACAGCGTAAATCGGCATCACAGAACTCGGTGACCTCTCCGGGCGCCGATCTTCATTGGAGTCTCGGGCATTGACCCGTGTCCTGATCTATGTCGCAGTCGTAAGAGGTCTTCAATCAGGGCGAAGCGTTTGCCCAACATTTCGGCCCATGGGAACGACGCCGCTTGCATAACCGAGGAAGAAAGAATCAGCTCAAAACGAGCTCCTACCACGAACAATCGCACGCGACAGAACCCGTTTCCTACTTCGGGCTCGAGTGTTCCCAAAGCGCTCGCCTGATCACCGAAGTCGTACCGCATAACGACCCGCAACCCCGGCACCGCCCCCGCCGGCTCGGAGACCACGTCCTGGCGGCTCCCGTCACTCGGCTTAGGGTCGTGGCCTACGACGAGACAAGAAGCCGAATCGGCCAGTTCGGGTTTCTTGCTTGCTCGCGGAGGTAATTCCGCCACTGTCTTGCTGCTGGGATGGGCTCTTTGTTATTCCGGGAGCACCAGGGAATCGGTCAGCCCAAAGGTTCACCGAGACACTGTCGGGTAGGTCCCATGCGTCAACGTTGACGGGTTTGTTGGCCGCGTAGATATGGACGGCGTCCACGTCAATGAATCCGTCGTGGATAGCGCGCCCTAGCCATCGACTGGGGTGACTCTGTTCCCAGGATGGATCAGTGGCGGCAAGGTGCTCGAAATGGTCCGCCGGCACAAATATGACGCGTTGGGGTTTGTCTCCAGCATCGTCCAGCTCATTTGTGTGAAGGAACAAAGAATCGGCATCACTGTTCGCGCTCAGATGATCCAGGAAAGATTCTTTTGATTCCTGATCATTATTCTGAAATTGCGGAACGAATTCGCCAACAACGAGCGGAGAAACACCCTCCGGTGCGTGCGCATAGAACCCCAACGGCGACTGCGCGAATGCCTGCCGACCGAAACCTGGATATTCGGAATCAGGCAGTAGGCATGTGACGACACTGGTTGGCCTGTCGGATGTCGCGCCAAAATAAACACGGAGCGTGTCACCCCTTACAGTCAACATTCCCGCATCGTCGCCCTCACCTCGCGGCAAGGGCTCAGTACTTGCATTTGTGCCATAGATTGTGAGGTCGCTGAAAATGTGGCTCGTCGCCACATCCCGGGCCGGCACTGGGAAAAACGGTGCGATCATCAGCTGCGGCTGATTTCGCGCTAAGGCGGCTAATTGCTCGCGAGAAAGCTCCGATATGAACCCCGCGACAAGCGGAAGGTTCGTTAAATCCATACCTGGGAGTGCCGCATCGACTTGCTCCTCAGCTTCCATGAGCGCTTCTACGTAGTCTATGGAAGTTGCTTCATCATCGCGCTGAGCGGTTCGTGCGGCAACTTTCCCCGCTTCATACATGAGCTCGCAGTATTCACGGAACATCGGCGCGAATTCTAAAGGAACACGAGTCTCATACCGCTCAACAAAGCCAGTAAAGTCCACATTCTTCGCCTGTTCAATGGCTAACTCTAAGCGGCTTTGAACGAACCACTCAAAACGCGGGTCCACTTCATGTCCTTTTATTGACGACAGGAGCTTTCGTCAGACTACCTGGCAGACAGGGGTGTAAAGCACTGCGCGCCGCTTGCAATTCGCCCATATTTATCAGGTGCACTGGTACGTGGTGCTAAATTCGTTTCTGCACAATAAACCGTCGTCCACAAGCGCGCGCCGCAGACTTACCCAATCGTCGAACCATTCGCCGCAGATCGCGTTGACCTTAGCCTCGGAATACGTCATGCCGGGCTCAAACGCGTCCTTCACAACAGCCAGCAGCCGGCCACGCACCTCTGCGTTCCCTGGTATTGAAGTGAGCCGCCCCCGCCGGAAGTAGGAGCCCGCCCCGTGTCCGCTCCCCCGACCGGAGACTCTAACCTCGGCCGGGACTGCGAGCCGGAACGTTTCAGCGTGTACGTGCGCTTTTCGCGATCGAAGGCAGCGATGCTGCCATCTGTTAGCTTCCGCAGTGCGGCGGCAGCTGCGGGGAGGCGAAGCTTGGCCAGGTCGGCGACCTGGGCTACGGAGGTCGCACCAAACATGAGCGCCGCGTAGACGGCGCGGCGCTCATGTTTGGGCGAGGAGACCGACCAAGTCCCAGCAGAAGGGCGAATTCTCCATGGCGGCAGTGTTCATAGTGTCTATTCCGCTCATCGTTCCGGGCGCCGATCTTCATTGGAGTCTCGGGCCTCAGCACGCGCCCCGATCTGTTGCTATACCCGGTCGACTGGTGTGATAATCCCGAGCCGGTCCTCGACCGCCTGTGCCGCGTCCAAACACAGGTCCTCTCGAAACGCACGCCCAATGATCTGCACTCCAGTGGGGAGCCCGTCAACTATGCCGGTCGGCACGGCCACACCGGGCACACCTACAAAGCTGGTGACGCTGCACAGGCGCATTCCCAATCCGACTCGGTGCCGTCCTGCCCTGTCGCGTGACTCCAGCCCTGGTTCCACCGGTGGCTCGGTGAATGAAGGGCCAAGCAACAGTGGGTATTCGTCGAGAAATTCGGCCCACGAACGGCGAATGTTCATCCAGGTGCCCATGAGCTTTATAAGCTCATCCGCGCTTACCGGTCGCGTCTGCTCCATCGTCATCTCGATATAGCGGTCTCCACCTCGGCCGAGCAGTTTCCGAACCATGGGCCAGGTTGGCGCGAACTCGGTCATGGTGATCCGGTGGTATGCCTCAAGGGCCTCGTCCAAGCGGGGCACATCCGGCACCTCCCGCACGTCGTATCCGGCGTCGCGGAGTGCGTCGGCCGCGGCCTCAATGGCTCCGCTCACCGTGGCGTGGACGCCGTGCCCACCTGGATCCGCCACAACAGCGACCTTCACCGGCCCGGCGAGCGGTTCGCCGTAGGCGGGTACCGGCACGGCCCGTGGGTCTCGCGGATCGGTTCCGGCCAACACTTCGTAAGCCAGCCGAAGATCGCTCACACTCCGGGCAAGCGGGCCGTCGGTGACCAGCATTTGGGATGCCGGACCTGAGTCGTCCGGGCCGAAAATGCGGTGATCGGCCGGGAACCTGCCAGTGGATGGTTTTAGCCCAGCCACACCACAGAACTGGGCCGGGATGCGTATTGAACCGCCAGAATCATTGCCGAGCCCAAGCGCCGCCATGCCCGTGGCAACGGCCACCGCGTCTCCTCCGCTTGAACCGCCCGGGGTCAGGCGGCTGTCCCACGGGTTGACCGTGTCGCCGAACAGCTCGCTACGCGTATGCATTCCCGCCAAGATCAGGGTGGGGATATTGCTGTGCCCAATGGGGATGGCCCCGGCCGCACGCAATCTAGCTACCGGGGGTGCATCCGTCGGCGCCACTAGGTCATGAAAGCGCTGCACGCCGAACGTGGTCGGCACGCCTTCGATAGCGGTGCTCTCCTTCACTGTGAACGGCACGCCCGCGAATGGTCCGAGTGTTTCACCAGCGGCGCGCCGACGGTCGATCTGTGCTGCGGCCTCACGTGCACGTTCCGCCAGAAGTTGCGTGATCGCGTTGACCTGCGGGTTAGCTTCGGTTATTCGATCCAGGTGGCTGTCGACTAAATCGAGCGCTGAGATTTCTGCGCTGCGCACTGCCTGCGCCTGCTCGGTGGCTGGCAACTTCCACAGGGCGTCCTGCATGGTTCTCCCCTCCATACCCCGTACCGATGCGCTCGCATCAGAACGCCAACCGTACCCTTAACCGATACAAGCGCATCGCACGAGGTGCACCACGAAGCGGAGCCACGTGGAACAGGGAGCTGACCGGACATGCCCAAACAGGTGGACCACACGAGCCGACGCCTCCACATCGCCCGAGCCGTCTGCCACCTCGCCGACGAACGCGGCCTTGAGGGCGTGACCCTTCGCGACGTCGCCGCCAAAGCGCAAGTGTCCATGGGTGCCGTCCAACGATGCTTCCGCACCAAGGAAGAGATGCTCGTATTCGCTCTCGAATACGTCGGCGAACTGATCATGGAACGCATACAGACCCGTCTTGTTAGGAGCCCGGCCCAGTCGGCCGGCACCGCTTTGGGCCACGCGGCCACCGAGATCTCGCTCCTCAGGAAAGAGCACCGCGCCGAGGCAAGAGTCTGGCTCGCATTTGTCGCACAGGCCGTAGTTAGCAAGGCGCTCGCCAAGACACTCAAAGCAAACTACGCCGCCCTACAGGAGGCGTTCACCCGCCTTATCTCGGAAGCTGACGAAGACACCCACCGCGCCGTGCCCCTTGATCCACGACGCGAGGCCCGCACTCTTCTCGCCCTTGCCGATGGTCTCACCACGCACGTCCTCATTGGCCAGCTCACTCCACGGGAAGCACACGACGTCCTCCACACACACATGGCCAGCCTCTGGGACTAATAAACCCGCCTCCGCTTGACGAAAAGCCGGGAGAGACGCGAGCAGGAGATGGCGCTATGAGAATCGTTGCATGGAGGTTCACTCTTTGGCGGTAGTGCACCTGCTGCTGGGCATGTGCGGGGCCGGCGGGTAACCAGCCCCAAACGACATCTGTTATGACCCCGAAGGCAAGCCATCTACTTTAGGCACCGCGGGTAGTTCATCGAGCCATTCGGAAGTACGGTCGCTGACGAGTCGTAACGCCCACGCCAACGCCTCCGAGCGGGACGTCGCCACGCCAGCTTCCATTAGGGTGTCCAGAACTATGCGTTCAGGCTGCCCAAGCCAGGTCGTGACGGGCACGGATTGGTGCGTGAAAAGCTCATGTGATTGCCCAATCCGCGCTCCCCAAGACACGGCGCGTCCATAACTAAAATGAGCGTGTCGGGCAATTCCAAGACGCGCGGCGCGCGTGTCCTCACGAAAACGTGCGATTCGTCCAGCCTCGGCGGCCACCTGTGTTGCCTCATCGGGAAATTCATCTTTCAACGGTGGGAGCCGACCGACAACTACGATTTCTTCGCGGTCCACGGTGACAGTGGGTGCTTCCACAAACCAATCGTCGGGAAGACGACCAGCGAACCAACTTCCAATTTCTTGAGCGCTAGCGGATCGAGAAACGCGGGCCGGTCGATAATCGGGTCGTATTTGTTCCTGCGCGTGTCGCGTCGAGTCATCGCTGGAACGATATTGCGCATTCTGGATCATAAGAACCTCGAACCTCTGGTCAGTAACGTGAATATGTTGACGCGGCAGGGGCCATAGCGGTACCGGCACGAACTGTCAGTCATATTCACTCCAAAATCGACTCGGCGTGGATCACTGATTAGTGCCGCATATAGGAGTGCGTTCGAATCGAGTTCACGAAACCCCGCTGAAAGTTGTGCTGAGTCGCGTAAGC
>JABFVL010000036.1 GCA_013362805.1 Mycobacteriales bacterium
AGGAAACAAAAGCTACTTGCTGAAGAAGCGAGCAGCGCTTATGCGTAGTTTCGCTTTACCGCGTAATAGGATACATAGAAGCAGGGTCTTTTCTGACTAGCGCGTTTGAGGACCAGGTCGGGCACTAAGATGCCAAGCCTGGACCAGCTCCCCAGCTTCGCGAACGAGATATAACGGGTCGTAGGTTCCATGGCGATGCGCCTCACGCATAGTCCTATGTAGCTCTTCAATCGCCGCCAAATTGCCCAGTGCGCCGACATGACCTACGACGGTGCGAAAAAGAGCCGAAGCTTCGGTACGTGCGGGACTTACTTCTTCGTAGGGATTCACTCGTTCCAGCCGCCTTTTCAGCTGACTGAGTTCCGCGCCGACCGCGGTAGTGGAAGGTCGATCGCCAAAAAATTCTTTTATCTTTTCCGGGGGTGCAACTATTTTATGCTTTCGCTGGACCCCACTGCGCCACAGCAGCTCCACATTATTGGTATCCGTGATCCGGCCCAGCTGAATTTGTGGCCCGAGTTCTGCGATAGGCATGTCGAAATAGCCTAGAGATTTGGGATCGAAAGGGGTTGCCGGACCGCGAAGTGCTCGGTCTGCGAGTATGGCCTGGGTTTCCGGGCCAGTGAAAAAGCTCGTTCCGCTCAGTTCGCCGAGCTTTTTTGCTACTTCATGATGAACTGCGGCCCGCCAAGCAACATACGTGACTGGAACTCTATGGCTGCTCTCTTTTTCCACCTCGCTCAGCGTCTGATTTTCTCGCGCAAGAATCGCCATGGCGAGCTTCGCGTCATGCTCGGGCAGAAGTTCCAACTCCATTTTTGCTTTTAATATGACCGGAGTCAGGGCGTATTCTCCAGCTATTTCGGGATAGATTTCACCACTGGCATCCATAGTCGTATTTCGTGCTTGCACGAATAGGTCGCAGGCCTTCTCATAATCGCTGTCTAATTTTCTTAGATTTCCCGCCAGTGTTAGGGCATCGGCACATGTTTCGCGAAAGCGGGCCCCCTCTTTGGCAGAGAGCCCCACAGAGCCGTTGCGCACAATTTCAAATGACTGGGCTAACTTTTCAACCACGACATCAAGCCAGCTGGCAAGTGCACGGGCAGGAACGCGGGCCTGGATAAACCACGCGTCGCGAAGAAACTCTCCTCCTTGAGAATTGAGCGTTAACGGATCGTCGTCCAGCCGCGCAGACAACTCCTCTGGCGTGCCATATAACGAAGTGAGCCGACCATTGATAGTCATCAAATCGCGGTCAAATGCTTCTTTCGCATTGCGCAGTCGCTCAAGAAGAGCGCGCCTACCAAATTGGTGCACCATGGCCATCTCCGTTTGGGTACTACCGATTATTAAACACTGGCGGACGACTGGCCTGTTTCTCCACAAAGCTAAATCGGAATCCCGCACTCGGTGGGTGGAAATGAGCGCAAAGGTTGGCCCTGGGGCAAGCGCCAGGGCCAACCCCAGAACCTATTGTTGCAAGGTGGTGCGCCGCGGCCCTTGATAGTTTTGCTGCCACGCTCTGGTTAGAGCGTCCACCTGTCGGCCCATGCCGCCCAGTTCCGGAACAGCTTCTTGCGCTCTCTCAGCAAGAGCGACCATCTCTTTAAGCAGCGCGATATCGCTACTGTTTCCCAATTTGCCAGTTTTGGTGAGCAGATCACGCACACTGCCCACTAGCTCCGTACGCTGCTCTGGCCGCCCCCTTGGACTTTGAACAGCATTGATGAGATCGCGCAGTCGAGGAATGTCTCGATTACGGACTTTTCCACGAGACGGAAGACCAGCGAAAGCCTCCTGAATTTCGCTAGGAGCGGCTTCGATGCCGCGTGCTTCCAGCACCGTCGCGCGAGTCAGCCCGCTCGATTGGGTCATGCGCCCTACTCTTTGCTCTTCCGGCACCGGCCCTCTCGCCGCCATCGGCGTCTCAAAGTATCCCTTTGATTTTTGATCGAAAGACCAGGTGTCACTGGTGGTGAGTGCCTCAAAAGCTCGTCTAGCTTGGGCTGCTTGCCCAGCCATCGAGTTGGGCTCCAATATCGCGTTCACTTCATGATGTACCGCGGCTCGCCAAGCCCGATAAGAATGCGGGGTTGTTTCATTAATGATCCGAGCTGAGCCGGCGAGTTCCTCCTGTTGTTCGCGAAGACAACGAATCCGTTCAATGTGGCTTCCCATATAAGGGAGTCGATCTAGCTCAACGTTCGCACGAATTGTGACAGGTGCGATGTAATATTCTGGTCTTGCTTTGGATGAAAGTGCAACATCTTTCGCTTTCTCAAAATATTCTCTGGCCGTTGCATAGTGGCCATTAAGCGAGGTCAAAGTTCCCATTAGGGTAAGTGCATCGGAATACCTGCCTCCGAAATGCGCTTCTTGCGCGCCAGATATTAATGGGGAACCAATTATTTTAGAGGTCTTAGTATGCTCAAAGCCTTGTGCTAATTCCTCAATAACAGGCTCTATCCAAGGAAAAGCAGCCTGGGCTGGGACCAGCTCTTGAATATGCCACATCTCATAGAGAAAGCGATCCGTAGTTTCCGCTAGCCGCTCTATGTTTTCCCTGCTCACCGGCTCTGCATTGAGCTCTCGCAATGAATCGGCGAACTCCGCTGCAGAACTTCCATAATATTCGACTAATTTTCTTTCAGCATCTTGTAATGCAATTTTCAACAAGCGCTGAAAAACAGCTCCAATGCCGCCAATTTCTGCCATGACCATCTCCACCACGCGAACGCTTTATTGGACAATGAGTTTAAGGATGTCGTTCTAGCGCTTCATGCAGCAAGCTAAAAACGGTGACCTTTCTTACATTCGCCTTATCAGTGTGGCATAACCAACACTTTGGACCGCAGCTTATCTGCCGACTCTTCGTCATTTTCGTCTGGCTCAGTCGCTTTGGCACTAGGCATAAAGAACGAGCGCCACGGGGACACTCCTTCCCACACATCAACAAAAATAGACGACCCAGCGATTGCATCGCTTTGCCTGGAACGCGCCGTGGCTCAGCTATCGCCGCGATCACCGATCCCTCTCAAGAGAGTGTCCACAATGGTGGCTGCTCGCGAATCAGGATCGCCGTTGTCATTGTTTTGCAAACTCAGAGTGATCAAAGCAAAATACACGCCGCGGGCCCACTCCAGGTCGATGCGTTGGTCGATAACACCTGCTTCCTGGGCGCGCCGCAAACCAATGTCACAGTTGGCAAAGACCTCATCTTGCAGAGCCGTGATCATCTGGTTCGGTGGCGCTGAGCGATTCAACGCAAAGCCCCAATTTGCTTTCACTTTAAGCACATTTGTCGTTGCCTGATGCAAGGCGACGAGCGGCGGCGCGGTTCGTGGTCGTGCGGCTTCGACCGCTTCAGCTACCTGCTGCCACGCCAGCTCTACCATCCGCTCCTCGAGGAATTCTCGACTAGCGAAGTGACGGTGAACGGTAGTCCTTGACACTCCCGCCGCCTTGGCGATCTGCTCCATGGTGGCTCCAGGATGCTCACTCAGCACCTTTTCCGCGGCTTCGATGATCACCCGCACGCTTGCCGCAGCGTCTGAGCGCAGCTTTCGTTCACCTCGAGACATCGCACCCCTCTCCACGCCGCCATGTTACACGGAGACGCACCTCATAAGTTAACTGCACCAGGATGTTGCAGTTAATGGGGTTACCTGTTACGGTTTGTTTGGCTTAATCATTCTTCGAGAAATAAGGAAATCTCATGGCCGCTCTGATAACTGGAGCCTCATCTGGGCTCGGCGCTGAATTCGCAACACAACTCGCAGCCGCGGGGCACGATGTAGTGCTAGTCGCGCGTTCGGCGACGAAATTAGAGCTCCTCGCGACAAAACTCGAGCGCGACTACCGCATTCACCCCACAGTGATCGTCCAGGACCTCGGTGACCCCAACGCCGCCGAACGAATCCTCGCGGAAATCGACCACCTAGATTTGACAGTGACATTGCTGGTGAACAACGCTGGTTTCGGCACCTGCGGGCGCTTCGAAGAAATTCCGCTCATGCGCGATCACCAACAGCTTATGGTGAACGTTGTCGCGCTCGCCGATCTCACCCACGCGTTAATTCCCGGAATGCTCAAAGAAGGCGCGGGCCACATCATCAACGTGGCATCCACCGCCGCGTTCCAACCATCGCCATACTTCGCCGTCTACAGTGCGGCAAAAGCGTTCGTGCTGAACTTCAGCTTGGCACTACGCGAGGAGTACCGTGACCGAGGGATCGCTGTGCTGGCGGTCTGCCCTGGCCCGGTGGAGACTGCCTTCTTCGATGTCATCGGCACGCGCAAAGCCGCGGTCACTGGAAAGATGTCAACCCCACAATCCGTAGTAAGCGCCTCCCTCAAAGCCCTCAAAAATGATCGCGGTTACGTTGTGCCGAGCTTTAGTAATTTCATGGCCGCGCATCTCATCCCGAGACGGCCACGCACCCTTGTAGCGCGACTCGCGGGACGAATTACACGGCAGGTGCTCGACACCGAAGAACTCCGGCCTTCTACGGTCACCAAGCCATGAACGCCACAGGGAGCCGCGGGGCCTTTAACGCGGCAATCGCCATGTCCCTGGTTGGAAGCTCGACCGCGATCTCGGCGACCATCGTCGGGTACCCCCTCTACAGTGGCCAAGCCATCCGATATGGCATTGCCGCGCTCGTACTCATCGCCGTATTGCGCATACGCCGACCCACTCAAGTTCAACTCAAACGTAGCGACTATGTGAGACTTGCCGCGCTAGCGATGACTGGTTTGGTCGGTTTCAACATATGTCTGGTCGAGGCGACGAAGCATGCCGACCTGGCCACCATCGCCACAATCGTGGGCGCAGTGCCCGTTGTACTCGCGATAGCCGGGCCCGCCATGCAACGGAAGGGACCGAACGTACGCATCACCATCGCGGCCATCATCGTTCTCGCCGGTACAGCCCTGGCGTCAGGAACGGGCACCAGCAGCATCGTTGGCCTCCTATTAGCTGTTGGTGCGCTCGTCGGTGAAGTGGCCTTTTCGCTGCTAGCTGCGCCACTAATCCCTCGGCTTGGCCCGCTACGAGTGGCTACCTACCCCGCGCTCATGTCAGTGCCAATGCTGCTGATCGCCGGCATTGTCGTCGATGGTGCTGATTTTCTTCCGGTGCCCACCGTCTCGGAAACCGTTGCTCTTGTGTACCTAGGAGTAATTGTGACGGCGGTTGCCTTTTTCCTCTGGTACACGGCGATTGCACGCATGGGAGTCGACAAAGCCGGACTGTTCGCTGGGCTCGTTCCAGCAAGTGCCATTGTCACAGGCACATTCATCGGCATGGGCGTTCCTGAGCCGAGCGAATTAATCGCTTGTGCGCTCGTCGGCATTGGGATTGTGCTCGGAATTGGCAGACGGCTTCCACGTGTAATAGTTCAGCGGCGCCAACGGTGCGATTCTGCGCGCATTAGGCGCCTACCTACACCGGGTTAGTTCATCTAGGACGAGCGCGCACTGGCGGCGATGGGGTCCATGTGCGCAACGCGCTGTTATGCGCCGCAGGATTCTCACCAAGGATCGGTGAAGAACCACTGTTCGTCATGGTGGTTGAGGAAGATACGGCGCCAGCGACGGCGACTCGAACGGCCTCCATCACAGCTTTGGTCACCGACGGCTCGGTTATGCTCCTAGCATTGACTGTGGTCAACTCCGAGCCAGGGGCATGATCGCAATAGTCGCGCGCGAACCGACTGCCAGTGCTATCAGCGACAACGCGCACCGGCGCATCGTTATACACGATCGTGCGCAGATGGGTATGCACGGGCCAATTTTGGTACTCCTCTCCCATCTCCTTCGGCACATCGATTCCGCCAACACCAACCCGCATTCGTATCTGCTGACCGCCAAGCATCGAAAGATGAATACTTTCCTGATTGAACAAACCATCATTGGGATGGTTTGGGTTCACTAAAACGAGCCCACCGACTTGCGCGGGTGTTAGCGCGGTCGCTAGTAAGCCACCCATTCCATGGCCGAGGACAATAAGTGGTAGTTCTGCCATACCCGGCGTATTGGCGAGAAGGAATTCAAGGTCTTTCACGCTCGTTGTCAGTGAGCAATTCCGAGAGCTGCGCGCGAGTTCTTTCTCTTCGTGATAAAGGTTTGGCGCCACAACCAGAAGATCGCTTCGCGTGCGACGCAGCCGGGCCACCCACTCTCGCATCGGAGACAATTCCGGGGCCCCACCAAGACCATGAATCAACAAAACGGCCGCACTGCATTTCAACGGGTCACCGTGCCTCAATCCATACAGGCGATGACCATCGGGTAAGTCCAGGGAGAATTCGTTGTTCTTTGATGCTTTTGTGCCGTGAACAACAGCATTCCGCGCGCTCCGTAGCGTCCCGCGTTTGGCAAGACGTCGTGACTGTGGAATCGATGAGCCCACACTCCGCAATCCGTAGTAACTCGCCGCTTCCCCCAAGGACGCCACGCTAGGAAGCGCATCGCGGGTTTCCGCAATCTTTTTATGATCGTCTCGCCACGCTCGGACCCCACTGGAAAGGTTCGGTGGATTCACAATGTCCACATGAGCTGAATGGGCCAGCTCGATTGTTGCCATTACCTTTTCACGCAGCTCGATCCCCGCGGGCGATTGTTCACGCGCCAGCAAATAGCGCTCGACGCTGGCGAGCTCGTCTTTTAGTTCTTGAGTTTCGCCAGCCGAGGGATCACTATTACGCAGCGCGGCCTCCAAAAACTCCTTGTCCGCGACAGCGGCCGGGTCGAAGGTTAGCTCTTGTAGGTTACGGGTTAGCTGGCGCAACCGAAGTAACCTATGCCGCTGTTGGACCTCCCAAAATGCCATATCGGCGTCGCCAAGCCCGCGGCCTCTTCGAGCCAACTCGAAAACCCCTTCGGTGAACACCTCTCCGGGCTCTTGAGTGAAGGCACGTCTCCCGTCGAAAGGCTCGTATCGCGACTGAACCATCCGCCCCAAAATCCCTACTTGGTACCTCAGTAGCGCGGGCAAAACAGCAAGCCAATCCTCGTTATAGAACGAGACGAAAGGCTCATCAAATCGCGAGGGGTCTAGCATCAGCGAGTTACCGCTCACCGCGAGGTTTCGCCTAGCTCTTTCGCTCAAAGATCGGTGCGGAGTGCTTCGCAGCGGCTCTCGGTAGGTGAGTTCCGCCGCGTGCTCAACGCTGGAATGATCGGGAAAACCAGCTCCGGCAAATCCAACCGCGAGCATGCCCGCCCGGATATGTCCTGCCGCCAGTCCAAGCCACTCCGGCGTCGCGCCACTCATGTCATCATCGACAAGAAACATCGCTCGCCAGCCGAGCATGCGACCGAGGTTCACCGCGAGATTGCGTTTAAGGGGTAGATCCCCCACCGACCGAATTTGACCGAATGGGTGATTATCGGTAGCGAGCTTAAGGTCTGAGTGCTCGAACCCGGAGACATCAATGATTTCGAGCTTGAGCCCCTCAATATGCGCGAGGTTTTCACGTACCGATTCGGGCGTGGCGTCACCACTGGCAAGCGGGACAAACAAGCTCTTAGCTTTGGCCGCGCATTGGGCCATAGGTATGAGGTCTTTGCCGTCGTTAATTGTCGGCACAACGATCGCATCTATCTCCCCTGGCCTGACGTCCTTGGGAAGCTCACGTAAATATGGCTGATGACCAACGAACGCTGGTTTTAGGGTTGTGCGGGCCATGTGATGGCGTACTCCATGTTCGATGGACTCGCGAACGCCAAACATTGGCACGGCGAGCATTTATTGAAGTGAGTGTATTTCTTCTCCTTATTAAAAGTCGGAGCATTAACCGAATCTTTGACATCGTGCTGAAGCCTGCAATCGAGCATTTCACTGCCACGCATACGGGCACTGTCACCCAATGATCATGGATCTTCTTTTTGTTGCCGTCGGACAAGAAAATTTAGTTCAATCGCAATTTCGGACCAATTATCACAATGTTCACCGGGAGTCAGCGAGAATGGCGGGCACCAGCCATCCTCGCGCGGTCCATGGCGGACATTGGGCGATGAGGCAAGATCGGGTATCGCAGTACCGAAATATCGAGCGCTTGCCGCGGATCGATCTCCTCAATGGTGCCTCGCGCGATCTGTGTGAGTGTCGGTTCCAACCATGCCGCTCGCGGAACTTCTGTGGTGACGGGCGTCTCGGTTCCGTAGCCAAGCTCGATGATGAGAGAGGGTATGCCACTGGCCGCGAGATACGGACCAAGACCTGTGAATATGCTCCTCGGGAATGCGGCGATCTCGCGCGGCACGCTCTCGGCAATGCTAGCGGCCATCCGTTGCGAATGCTCAACAATATGTTGCGGCGGAATGGAAAGTTCACTTAGACGCCGTAACTTGTCGGCTCTGGTTGCCACGTCGGAATTCTTAACAATCGCTCGTTCGAGCCTGGACTTTTCAGATGAGGACGTCAACCAAATAAGACCGAGCAGAGTCTGATCTCCGTCGGAAGCAACAGGCTTATCCAGGCGTGCGCCATGCAGATCAAACGCGAAATGCGGCATGAACGCATCCAGATCCTGCCGTACAGCGACCGTCTCCGGCGCGGAGTCTCGTGACCAACACGCCGTGAGGTTGAAACCCACATCGGCCGGATTAGTAGGATTTTGCCCCCACGCGTCAAACATCGTGGGGTTTTCTGGATCCCGTTCCGTCGTGAAACCAGCGAAATGGTCTCCCGGTGGCTTCACGACAAGTCCATTCCGACGAATTCCAAGACGATGCCCGGTGGGATTGACTCGGGGATAAACACACACGGTGAGGCCCTCAGGTAGAGCGCCCGGCTCAATGAGCCTCTCCACTAAATTTCGTGCGAGCACTCCCCCATTCAGCTCTTCAGCGTGTACCTGACCAAGAACCGCTACGCGGCGAGCACCAGCTCCAATTTCTATCGCGACAATCGAATCGCGATCTTTTCCCGTGGGCAAGAAACGCACCGCAACGCGAGAGGCAGCCCGGTGTGGCAGATCCCTCGCCCACTCTTCGAGATCAGAATTTGGCAGCCAAAGCCATCGCTTTCTATACGCTCGCATCCGCATCTGAGCCAAAGATCCATCCTCGCTCTGTCACCCAAATGATCCCCGCCAGTATGAACTCAATCCCACAGAGAAATCCCAAAGGAGTCGACATGCCTCCCGGAAAGGATCTGATTGGCGTAGCCAATGACATTCGCAGCGCACGATGCCCAGCGCTGTTCGCCACGCACCATATGGGCCTAGAGATCACCCTATTGGTGAGCAAATCCGGTCCGCCAGCTCGAATACTTGGGTGACCATCCCAGTGAACGTGCCAAAGCGTTCGATGCCCCGCGTTGCCACCCTTCTCGGTCCACCCCCGCAACAGCCGGTGGCGGCGGCACCGCTAGAGCTTCCGCCAATGCGGGTAGCCAGTCGCTCGCGGGTGCGGGTTCGTCGTCAACAATGTTTACCGCACCATTTGGCCAGCTGAGAGCCTCCACCGCCGCCGACGCCGCATCGTGGACATGAACAAAGGAGCTGATGGCTGCGTCAGCTCGCACAAGCCCTAGAACGGCTTCAGCCCGATCGCCAGTGAGACCGCCAGAGCGGAGTTGCCGTTCAATGGGACCACCAGGCGCATTCCAAGTCCCTGGCCCGTAGAAAATCCCGTAGCGCAAAAGAACGTGGTGTTCGATCTGTCTAACCGCGTCCTCAAGCGCACGGACTCCGGCGACGATGGAGGCACGAGGTTCAACTGTGGTGTCGTCCAGCGGCACCTGCTCATCAGCCGGATCATTTCCAGCGGCATAAACCCACGCGAGCGACTGGGCAACGAACCGATCTACGCCAGCGCTTTTCGCGGCCTCAACCAAATGTTGAGTTCCCTCTCGACGCACGCGTCCATGCTCCGCCAGTTCACCTTCAGCAAGCGAAGTGAGCTGATGAATTACTACTTCCGGTGCCGCTTGTTCCACGGCGGCCATCACCGAGGCCGATTCAACAGCATTCATATGTATCGCCTCAGCGCCGATCGAACGCAGTTCCACCAATCGCTGTTCGCTGCGGGAGGTAGCTACAACCTCATGCCCCGCTCGCAAAAGCTGGGCCACCAATGGACGACCAACCGCGCCCGAACCGCCCGCAACCAAAATACGCATTCCTGGTCCCTTTCAAGTCGACCTCATTCGTCCGTCCGTGAACTAGCTTCACCCGTGCGCATTCAGTCAACTCAGCGAAAGCAGGCGCAGCCGGATCCCGGCTAACATTTCGAGCGCGAAAGGGACTTGGACAGCGGACTATACATGGCAAGACACCTCGCGTTCTTTGCCATAATGCCAACGTGACAATCATCCGTGGTTCTCACAACGGCACCACACGATGGCCGCATGGATTAGTCAAAAAATAGCGTGTTCGGCCGGATATGAGGAAAAGCCTCACAGCTTTGAGCCTTGCTGGCCACTTCACTGCCCACGTTGAAATCTTCGTTGATGGTCGCACCCTTTTTCACTTCGGCGATTTCGCTATTGATCAGGTGAATGGGCTTCCCCGCCGCGTCCTTGCAAACCAATGCCAGTTCGAAACTGTTCACGTCTTGCGGATACATGTTCTTGACCGCCACGTGCACTGTGCGCTGGCCCACTCCAGAAACCGAAGCTTCAAGCGCGCCATCGGCATGCTCGGGAAGATTAGCCTTCACCTCAACTTCAGGGTTCGCCTCTACCCGCGAGATCGACTCAACCGTCACGCTGGTGGAAACGAAAGTGGAACTGTTGGGCTGCATCACGTAACTGCCAAGCCCAGCGTCATAGTCAAGCTTGGTGTCGCCGTCGTAAAGGATGAACCCCGGTTTCACCGCGATTTCCCGGTTTTCCCTATTCTCGATATAGGCATAAACCGAACCATCGGCGAAGCCAGCATCCGTAGCCACCAGATCGGCCGAAACTGGCCGCGAATTTTGCGAGCTTGATGGATTTCTCTCCGATGAGGATTCCTTATCATCACCGTTGCCGTTGCCGCATGCCGCCAACAACACAGCCGACAGCAGAACGCAGACGGCACCTACTCGTTTCACATCGGCTCCTGGTCATCGCTTCAAAACAAACAGCACTATAGCGATACTGGCAGCTCAGCGGGACGATACAACAGCGAATACCAGCCCAACCAGGAAAAAGCTCATAGTCGACACCAGCTTCTACGGGTGAACGGAGACAATTCGCCACCCTAATATTGCACCGAGGGCTTGATGGGATAAAGCAGGCCGAGAGGTGCGATATGGACATTCCTCCTGAGGAGGGCAGACCGGATCCACAAGTCAGTGACCTGGAGGTGGCACTCGCCCGAGCTGTACTGGAGCAGGGCTCCATCGGAGTCGTGTTCCTTGACGCGGCGCTGCGGGTAACACGAAGTCACATCGCATCCGAACGGTTCCATGGGCTTACCGTCACGCCGGGCATGCGCCTAGAGGATTTGGTGCCACCAGAGGACGCTGAAGGTCTGACCACGCGGCTACGACAAGTTCTGGCCACCGGAAAGCCATTGCTTACTCGACCGCAACGAATACGCATTCCACCACCTTTCGAAGCCATGGTGTTTCTGACACTGTCGGCCCTGCGCCTCCACGGCTCCCCCGGACAGTCGGCCGGCTTGTCAGTGGTCTTTCATGACGTTACCGAGGAACAACGGGCACAACGGCGCCTGAACATTGTGTTTGAAGCCGCGGCTACCATCGGCGATTCCCTCGATGTGACCACAACCGCCCAAGAGCTTGCAGATGTACTTATCCCCGCGCTCGGTGACACCGCGAACGTGGACCTGGCGGTAGAGGTGTTCGCCGGGGACGAACCTCCGCAGCGCACGGGAGGCGGCGATTTGAGGTTGCGCCGGGCCGCCGTCGCCTTCGCCGACGGAATTCGACCCGAGGGCTACCTGCGGCCCGGGGATGACATTCCGCTCATCCCCAACACCCCGGAGGTGAATACCTACCAGCGCGGCGAGACTTTGCTGATTCCAACTCGGGAAGTCGTCGAAACCATTCTCGGCAACGATCCCGACTTGATCCGGGCAATTATCCCGAAGAATAGCCATACGGCCATCATCTCGCCCCTTCGTGCCCGTGGACTGGTGCTAGGCGCCCTCACTGTGTGGCGCGGTGACAATTCAGCACCGTTCGACGAAGAGGACCTGCGTCTGGTGGAGGAAGTCACTTCCCGAGCTGCCCTCAGCTTGGACAACGCCCGGCGTTATACCCGCGAGCGCGCAATGGCCGTGGGGCTGCAGCGCAGCCTGTTGCCCGCCCCCGCCACCGAGTCCACTGCCGCGCGCACCGCTGGGGTGTATCTGCCTCCTGGCTGGCACGCGGGGGTAGGTGGAGACTGGTATGACGTGATCGGGCTTTCCTCGCTTCGGGTTGCGTTTGTGGTGGGAGACGTCGTCGGGCATGGGCTGCATGCCACCGCCGCCATGGGCCGACTACGCACCGCAGTGCGCACACTGGCCGACGATCTCTCCCCGGACGAGCTGCTGGCACACCTCGATGACCTCATGTCCCAAGACTCGGATGCATCCTATGAAGACAGCATGGCCGGCACCTGCTTGTACGCCGTGTACGACCCAATATCCGGTCGATGCGCGATCGCCTCAGCCGGCCATCCTCCGCCGGTGGTCGTGTACCCAGACGGCTCCACGGAATATGTGGAGCTGTCGCCAGGTCCGCCATTGGGGGTCGGCGGGTTGCCGTTCGAAGTGAGCGAGATCGTCCTGCCCCGGGATAGCTTCCTGGTTTTCTACACCGACGGGTTGATCGACCACAACAACCACGACCTGGGCGTTGGGATGGAGAACCTGCGTGCCAGCCTGGTCGGACTGCCTCGCGCCGACGCCACACCTCCCGGCCAGGAGGTTGACTTGCAGGTCGCTGCCCGGGACCTGGTCACCACCATTGTCCCCGACGCCCTCACCGATGACGTCACACTTTTGTTGACTCAGGTTCGAACTATCTCCGACAAGAACGTGGCCCGCTGGGAGATTCCGCCGAATCCAGTCGCGGTGGCCAACGCCCGTAAACTGACCGGGGAAACGCTGGCCGGTTGGGGGCTAGAGCAGGTGGCCTTCGTGACTGAACTTGTCGTGTCCGAGCTGGTCACCAACGCCATCCGCTACGCCGGAGGCCCAATCACCCTTCGCCTCATTCATGACGGCAACACGTTGATCTGTGAGGTGACCGATCCCAGCAATACCCAACCCCGAATGCGCCGAGCACGCACCAACGACGAAGGGGGTCGTGGCCTGTTTCTCGTCGCCCAGATGGCCAGCCGGTGGGGCAGCCGTTACGGGCAGGTCGGCAAGACCATCTGGGCCGAACAACACATGGACAACCGGGACAGTGCGTAGATCATCGAGGCGATCGGTGATTCCAGGTTCGGCATTCCTGGTCGTTAGCTCGAGTTCGCGCTCAACCAATCGGCGTAGGTTCGTCCGGACATCGAAATTGAGGGAGCGATTCGCGTCTTTCGCTACCTTGTTGGGGTGGGGACCCGATCGGAAGTCGTGTCCGTGTTTACGCCTCGAGCCACGCTTTCCCTACCTGGCAGGAAAAGCAACGCGACCAGCGCGCCAATTCCGCACACGACCATCGTCCATAGCGCCACATTGTGCATTGAGTCCACGAAGGCGTCTCGAGCGGTATTGAGCAGATGAGACACCCCACCTAGGCCCTCCATGGGCAGTCTTCCCTGCCGAATGGCCTTCACCAACTCTTCCGCCGCCGCGAAGGTGCCACCGATCGATTCGCGGGCTTCTTCTTGACCAGAGGGCAAAATGGCCACCTCGTCCCCAATACCTTCTCGGTATGAGGCGGAGAGCACCGAACCCATAATGGCCACCCCAAGCGCACCGCCCACCATGCGCACCGTGTTATTCACCGCCGAGCCGGCGCCGGCTTTCTCTCTAGGGATGGTCCCCATGACGGCTTCGGTCGCGGGCGCTATGACCGCTCCCATGCCAATACCCATGACGAATAGCAACACTTCGACTGGCCACATCGAAGTGTCACTTTCGACCCACATAAACGAGCCTGTTCCGATCGCGACAGTGAGCATGCCGGTTGTCACTGCGGCTTTGGCTCCAACTCGCCGCACGATCGCGGCAGCCCGTGGAGCGACAAGTAGGAGGCCTAGCGAAAGCGGGATCATGTACGCCCCGGCCTCCAACGGGTCATAGCCTCGCACCGCTTGGAGATAAAAGGTGAGCACGAACATCAGGCCCATCAACGCGAAGAAGGTAATAGCCACTGCCGCAGTGCCCGCTGAGAAGGCCGGTTTGCGAAACAAGCTCAGATCCAGAGATGCCCCAGGTCTGCGCTGAGTCCAGATGAAAAGCGCGATTAACGCGATTCCGCCGGAAAGGCTACCCAGGACTTCGGTGGTTCCCCAAGCGCCGTTTTTTCCGCCTTCGATAATCCCGTAGATGAGTGCTGTGAGACCCACGACTGACAGCAGCACGCCGATGGGATCAAGCCGTTTGGGTTCGGGATCGCGGGATTCAGGTATAAGCCAGAGCAACAGCGGGAGTCCAAGCACGACGAAAGGCACGTTGACGAGAAATACAGAGCCCCACCAGAAGTGCTCTAGCAGGAAACCACCTGTCAATGGCCCCAGCGCGATAGCGATGCCACTGAAACCGGCCCATATTCAGATAGCTTTGCCGCGTTCGGCTGGTGGAAATACGTTGGTGATGATCGATAGAGTTTGGGGCATTGTCATTGCCGCACCGATGCCCATGACAGCACGGGTGATGATGAGCTCGGTTGGCGAATCAGCAAAAGCGGACCACGCCGAGGCCGCGCCGAAGGTGGCAAGTCCAATCACGAGGAACAACCGCCGGCCGTAGCGGTCACCCAGAATCCCTGCGGTGAACATAAGACTCGCGAATACCAGCGTATAGGAATTCACGGCCCATTCGAGTTCGCTCTGCGTTGCGCCCAAATCATCCTGGATCGTCTTTAAGGCCACATTAAGAATGGTGTTGTCCAGGATTACGACAAGTAAGCAAAGCACCAACACAGCAAGAATGGCCCATCTTCGGGGATGGGAAGCGGGGTGCGACATTTTCGCCACTCCTAAATATTCGATCGATCGCTTATTTATGCCGGATAGAAACTAAGCGATCGATCGAATATTTTCAAGATGGGTCCACAGAATTTTTTAAGCGATCGATCGATTACTGTGGGGGCATGAACGCTGCCCGCCGCATCGGCCGCCCACCAAAGGAAGAAGCCGGCCCAACCCGACAGCGCCTACTGGACGTCGCCCTGGATCTGTTCAGCGAACACGGATTCGCCGGAACTTCAGTACGCATGATCGCGCGGGCGGCCGAAGTAAGCGATAGCGGCCTCTACGCGCATTTCCCCAGCAAGCAGGCGATTTTCGATGAACTCAAGGGAGGCGAAAGCCCCTACGCCGCGGTGAACCTGCTATCGAAATTTCCGGTAGCCGAACATCAACACGACCCAGTAAGTTTTCTGCGCTCACTGACCGCGACGCTGCTGAAAGCATGGGACAGCCGGCGGGGCCGCAAATTCACCAAGCTTTTGCTGCGAGAAGACCTAAGCGACGGTGGCGACGATTACAAGGCGATGCTAGATGAACTATGCGACCATCTCGCCCCTTATTTCGCGCAATGGCGCAAAGAAGGCACACTCCGGGAGACAGAACTAAACGCCCAGGAGCTCGCGTGGGAATATATCGCCGCCGTTGGCTACACGCGGCTGGTTTATCTACAAGGTGGGCCGGCGACACGAGAATTCGGCCATAAAGCGGCGAACAGACACGTCGAATTCTTCCTTGATGCCATCCGGCGTTAGATTTAAATGTCAGGCAATCCACGACTCCACGCGTGAGCCTTATCTGGGATTCGGATCCATCCGACAGCCAGCTCCACATAGGCCGTGACAATCACCAGATCCGGATCTTCATGAGCAGATGCCGCGCAAGGCGCCACACCACAGACCGAATGTTATCGGCGCCCGCTCCTCTCATTGAAAGGAACGACTGGAGCGTTAGCCCGATGACGATCCATCCATGACAAAATCCGCAGGCGAGTGAGTCAAATGCGATGGTTTAGGGGCTGGGCATTACGGCGTTGTCAGTCTGACAGCGTGCTTGAAATGCCTATTCCCGAACGGACGATGGCACGATAAAAGGCCCCGATAACCGAGGCCTTTTATCGTGAGCATCAGTAGAATGCGGCAAGTACTCGCATGGTCGCGATGCGCACTCTATTTGTCAGGGAAGTATTGACCGTTGAACCACTGTCCTACGCCATCGTCGGAGTACCGATCGACGTTGAAGTCGTAGTTGTTCACGTGTTTGTGTTCGGCGTATCCGATCCAGCCCGATGGGGCAAGTTCGTCGCAGATAATGTCATCGGCACACAGTGACACAGTGGGAACATTCCCGAAGAACCTGTCGACCCCGACCAGTGGTGCACCCACAATCGGTCCGAACACGGCTGAAGGGGCCTGACCGGCAAGTCCATTGCCGCCGAGACCGTTGGGGTCACGCTTAGGGTCAGCAATCAGCACCGCGTTAACGTTGTCGAATGTCTGCCAGTTTTCAGTGACCCAAATATGTGCAACTGCGGCGCCTTCAGAAAAGCCAACCACTTTGGCGTGCTGACTAGGGCATGCCGCGCGCTGATCGCGAATCAGCCTGTTCAACTCGTCCACGCCTTGGCGTGCGCTTTGACTGTTCAGCGCGGCTGAGTAACCAACACGCTGGCTGACATTGCCGGTAAAAATACTGGAGGTGTTGTCGGTAAACCCGCCTACAACGATTGTGTACGTTCCTTCACACGCTGCCGCTTGCGTGGCAGGTGAGACAGTTAACGTGAGCCCTGTAGCGATTAAAACACCAGCTAGCACCGCGGCGACTTTTTTCATTCCACTCCAGACAGGTTTTGGATTTAATATTCGCCAATCGTAGGGTGACGGGGCAGAGTGGACAACCCCGCGTGAAATAGTCAATTACGGCAAATGACATAAAGGAATTGAAGCAATTTTTAGGGCTGTGGGCGGGGTGCGCTGGGTCTCAGATGTCGGCCGGTTGCCCTCCGCTGTCCCCAAGGGAGATGAGCAGGCTGCGTAGCAGCGTGGTGAGCTGATCACGTTCGGCGGCGGGCAGGCCCTCAAGAAGCCGACGCTCATTGGCTAGGTGATGTTCCACCACCTGGTGAGCCAGCAGTAGGCCCTGTTTAGACAACGAGATCAAGATCCGGCGGCGATGCGACTCGTCCACCTGACGGTCGACAAGTCCCTTGGCCACCAGCCGGTCGACCCGGTTGGTCAGGGCCGCGGAACTCACCATGGCCGCAGTGCTCAGTTGCCCGGCGGTGAGGACGTGAGGCGGGCCCGAGCGCAGCAGCGTGGCTAGCACGTCGAACTCCCAGGGCTCCAGACCGTGCCGAGCGAACTCGTCCTTGATAGCGCGTTCGAGTAGTCGCGAGGCCCGGGACAGCCGGCCGATGACCGCCATGGGAGAACAGTCGAGGTCAGGCCGTACCTTTGCCCATTGTCGAATTATCACATCGACTCCATCCTGCCGGGTCGTGTCAGTCACGGTGCTTCCTTCCGATCGAGTGGCTTCACTCACAGGCTAACTCTTTGCTCTCAAAACGTTTGACGTTTAAAGAAACCTGAGCTTAATATTTCGACATCGAAATTTTCGAACAGGAAGGATTATGTCATGCGCATCTTGGTTATTGGGCCTCGCGGCTACCTGGGGTCAGCCGTCACTGAAAAGCTGTCGACGATAGGGCACCACGTGGTGGAACTCGTCCGCAGAGACGACGACCCACCCGAACGACGGTACGAACGACGGTTAGGCAACTTGACCGACCCCGACTCGCTGACCGCGGCGGTCACCCCCGACATTGACGCGGTGATCAATCTGGCCACGCCCACCGGTGATGCCGCCGCAGACGCCGCGGCCGTCGCAGCGCTGACCGGCCCGCTAGGCGGCACCGGACGCACGTTCATCTACACCAGTGGTGTCTGGGTCCTGGGCGCCACCGGCGCGGCCACTGCCCACGAAGACACGCCCACCAACCCGATCCCGATCGTGGGATACCGACCCGATATCGAGCACCAAGTGCTCGCCACCGCCCGAAATGGCGTCCGCGCTATCGTGATCCGTCCCGGCATCGTGCACGGTCGCGGGCGCGGCATCCCCGCTTTGCTTGTCGACATAGCACGCAAACATGGCGCACCCCAGATCATCGCTGACCCGGAAGTACGCTGGCCGATGGTCCACGTCGACGACCTGGCCAACCTCTTCGCCGCGGCGGTCGACCAGGCGCCCGCCGGAACGCTGTGGCACGGCGTGACTCAACCGGCGGTCCCAGTGCGGGAGCTGGCAACCGCCGCCGGCCGAGCCGCCGGGCTCGACGGCGAGCCGCAGGTCTGGCCACTGGAGCAAGCGCGAGAGGAACTCGGCACACTGTTCGCCGATGCTCTGGCACTTGACCAATCCGTCAGCGGCCAGCGGGCTCACGACCAGCTGAGTTGGCAGGCCCAACACCCCGACGCAATCGCCGATCTACGCGACGGCTCCTACCGCTGAGCCTCACACGTACCAAACAAACATCGATCATCCAAGAACACAATTTTATTGAAGGAGCGGGAAATGAGCATCGAGATCGTTGGCGATTCCATCGAGCAGCAGGCCGACATCGACGCAATTATTGCGCTGGTGGCCGAAGTCGAATATGCGCAGCAGAACGAGCTGCCCGAGGCTTTCATGGAGCTTTTCTGGGCACAGGAGCCGGTATGGACCACCGCCCACGGCATGCGCCTGTCAGGCTGGGAGACCATCAGCGAGTTCACCCACAAAGCACTGCCTGGAGCGATGAAGGAGTCGACCGCCTCCTATGAGGTTGTCCGCATCCAGTTCATCCGCCCCGATGTGGCCGCCGTCAATGTCCGCCAGCGACCGATCGACCTGGACGGCCACCCGCTGCCCGGTGCACCCGAAGGCCGCCCGCTTTACGTGCTGGCCAAGCAGGACGGCGAATGGAAGATCGCCGCTGCTCAGAACACACAGGTCAAAACCAACTGAGAAAGTCTTCATTCCGCCGGTGGCGATGATCGACACACTGTCCTTATAATCACCGCGTTCAGAGGCCACGGCCGCATCAATCACGAGCTCTATCGATGCGCGAACAGGAGATCCGCACACAGCGGGCAGCGCAGTGGGATCTCCTGCGCGTGCGGTCTTTATCCGCCTTAAAACGTAGGAAAGTTCTCACAGCAAAGATTCGAAAAGGACATCGGGAGGCAGGATGAGTATTCCGCGAACCACCCGAGATTTCCGCGAAACTACCGTGACCTCTAAGTCATGCGGTATAGGCGCAAATAGACTTCTGAAGCCAAAGTTGCTGTTTGAATTACGGCGAATGTGACGTTCAGCCACCTATATGGTTCGGCGCTGGTTTCGAACGTGACATAACCCCAGCCATTCTGCCACGTTCGTTGCTTTTCTGTGTAGAACGTTTGCTGCGGCTCCTCCGCAGGGAGCGGAGCTTGAGCTCCTATCAACAACGAAATTTCGGCACCATCGTGGGTATGGATCATGCAGGTCGCTGAGGATGTCACCACACCGTCGCTGGTAAACAGCGCCCTGCCACCGAAGTTGTACATAGTTCCGCGCAAACGCGGTCCCCGCACTCGACCCTCATCAGCAATGACAACCATTCGGCTACCCAACGGGGTTTCAAATATCTTGGATTTCATGGAAAAGGCGACATCACAGAGATGTTCCACATCAAATGACGTCACCGGCGGAGCGAGAAAATCGGAGCTTTCTTCCATGGAAACATCCCATCACAAACTCCCTCAAATGCTCGCATTGACGAAGGTTGGGAAGAAATCTTCCCAAATCTAGCCAGCTCTCCGGTTTGACTCCGCGCCGCTTCACTGGCACGCGCCGAGGCTCTGCGCGCTCCTCGCCTTTGTGAAGCCACTTGCTCACAGCGGGAACTTTCGGCAACGCTATTGGCGATTCACCTGGGCCGGCATCGTTCCAAATCGGCCGGCGAACCACCCCACAAGCCACACGCAATAGCTCACTTGCCGACTCTTTGCCATCACCCTCTCCCCTATTTCAATGCAATAAACCCCGCCGTACCCGTAAGCAGTAACACGGCCACGAAAACAACGAGCCCATAGTGAACCGGCTATAGACCTTCGCAGGGAAATTCGAGGGAAATCGAATACGTAATCCCATTCGTGGCAGCGTAGACAATCACATACGGCACGGGGGAACTCCACAACTGTGAAGTTCTGCCTTTCCCCATCGATAATCTGGCCTTTCAATTTGTCGATTGTGATGCCTTGGCACGGTCAGAGTCTGTCATCGCTTATCTCTAAGTGCGTCCAGGGTTGAGCTTGGGGCTCCTTGTCACGGGCCGACGGGAAGCAGGAGCGCGCCAGTGAGATGAAGTAGTTCACTAGCGGTGGTTGGGAAGATTGTGTGGGGGGTTCCGGCGGCCGCCCAGAGCTGGCGATATTCAGTCAGTGCTGAATCGACCACGGTGGGAAGCGGCTTAGGGTGGCCGACAGGAGCCACGCCCCCTATGGCCTGCCCGGTGGCTTGACGCACCTGTTCTGGAGTTGCACGCCGGAGTTTGCCACGTCCCCACCGAGTGGCAAGCGCAATTGTGTCCACCTTGTGCCGGCCGCTGGTTAAAACCAGCACGGGCTCATCGTCGGAGATGAAAATGAGACTGTTCGCGATCGCACCTATCTCGCAACCCAAGGCATCAGCGGCTTCGGCAGCTGTACGTGCCGGCGTCGTTAGCTCGCGTACCTGACCTGCAATACCGGCCTCGGCGAGGATTCGAGCGACTTGCAAACTGCGAACAGGCAAGGACGTGTTTTCTTGGGACGTCATGTCACTCCTTTGCCACACGTGTTCCATATACAGAACGTTCTACATGTGGAACGATAAATCCCTCCGCGTTTCACGTCAACCGCACCGAAGAGAAGACGGCACCATGGATCTGGCCAGCATTGGCTTGCGCATACGAGAGCTGCGCGAAGCGCAAGAAATTTCGTTGTCAGAGCTGGCACGCAGATCCAAAATCGGCAAGGGAACGCTCTCGGAACTGGAGAGCGGCCGACGCAATCCCACCCTTGAAACGCTCTACGCTATTACAACAACACTGAGGGTGCCACTGAGTAGTGCGCTGACATCCCCCGCCAAAATCTCAGGCCGGGCTGTAGAGGCTATCCTCATCGAGCGATTCGAGGCGGACAGCTCTGTCACGGAGACCTATCGAGTTCGCATCCGTTCAGAAACCATGCAAAAATCCGCCGCCCATTCCGCCGGGACCAAAGAACACATGATCATTTTCACCGGCACGGCGCACGTCGGTCCCATCACCAACCCCACCCTAATCGGACCCGGCATGCACCATAGCTGGGCGGCTGATGTTCCACACTTGTATCAGGCGTCCACCGAAAACGTCGAGGCGCTGCTGATCGTGCGTTACCCGCAGTGACGCACCACTGCCGGACTGAACCAGTCGGACATCCCAATTTAAAGCGAGATGGAGGGAGTCCTGGTGTTGCATCGAGTAACCACCTACAGTGCGGAACCGAGGCCCGGCTTCATTCCCGCCGAGGAAAAGACCCAGACCATCACCGGCCCGAACCGCAGTCGGCACCTTTCGCGGGTAGTTCAACGTGTGGCCTTTGCCCGACAGTGTTTCCGGTTCGTTGAACTGCATAGATGGGTGCTCATATCACTCCACCAAACTAAGCTATGTGGATAGTTTGCTAGCGGCAAAACTGACCAAGATCTCACGGCCATGGACAGTTAGAAAGTCAGCGCAGCCAGAAAGCGCAGGCGACCCCCGCGTGTCGAACCTCTGAGTCCCTTTTGGATCTGCGTCCATCATTCCTGAACCCACAGCCGAGGAGCCTATGGCGCAAGCCATTACTTGACTTAGCCAGTTACCGCTGCCCGGGCGCGGATTCTTTGCGGGCAGCCGGAACGATCGCGGTGGCACACACCGCGGTGAGGGTGGCAATAGCTGCGGCTACTGCGAATGTGCGGGAAAAGGCATCTGTCGTTGGATGATGCGCGGTGAGCGCTGAACCAGCAATGCTTGACATCAGGGCAACCCCAAAGGCACCTCCGAGTTCGTGAGCTGTGCTGACGACCGCTGACCTCAGCCCTCGGTCTTTGGCGCCAGCCGCCGCGAGACTAGCGCTGAACGCGGTGACAAAAACTGCGCCGATACCGAAGGACGCTAGCGTGAGTCCAACGATCAGCGTTCCGCGAGATTGCCCGAGAGCGGCGGTGCCTTCACCGAGGGCAGCGAGGCCGAGGCTAAGTGTGGCAATCCAACGCGCGGATACCGACTGGAGCAAACGGCCGCCAAGTTGTGCCCCGGCGCCGACCGCTATGGCAACCGGCAAGAACTCAAGCCCGACGGCTAACGCACCGTCGCCATATACACGTTGCAGAGCAAAGCTTCCGAGGAAGAAGTTCCCGACCATGAGGCCAGTTGCGACGATCATGAGCAAAGACCCAGCAGCGATCGAGGGCTCGGCCAACAGTGAGATTTTCAGCAGGGGCTCTGCGGTGCGTTGCTCAACGAGTGCGAAGGTTGCCCAAAGCACGGCGCCCATAGCTAGCGCGAAAATAGTCCCAGGTGCCGCCCATCCGCTGCTTCCCGCATTTACCAACGCGTAGACAATCAGCGCCGTTCCCGCGGTGACAAATATGGCGCCAGGGACGTCCGAGCGAGCGGGAGTGCCACGTACTGGGCTGGTAAGGATCGGGAGTACGACTAGTAGGAGCGCGCCAATTGGCACGTTGATAGCGAACACCCATTCCCATCCCAACGACGAGGTGAGAATCCCGCCTACTGAAACGCCAAGTGCTGTGCCGACAGCACTGAGTGCGCCCCATACCGCAAGTGCTTTGCCTCGTGCGGCCCCGTTGGTATGTGCGAGTAGGACAGCTAGGGCCGCAGGAGACAGCAGTGCTGCGCCCGCGCCTTGGGCTGCTCGTCCCGCGAGGAGTGTGACGGCATTGCCGGCGACGGCGCAAATGAGAGACGAGATCGTGAACAGCAAGACCCCAGCGATGAGTACTCGCCGAGCACCAAAAACGTCGGCGGCTTTCCCACCAAGGAGCACGAGTCCACCGAAGAGTGTCGTGTAGATCGTCATTACCCAGGTCAGCGTGGTTCGACCCACGTTAAGTTCGGTGCCGATATCTGGCAGAGCGACGTTCACGACCGTTACATCCAATACCAGCATGAGCTGCGCGACTGCTAGCACCACGATGGTCGTTGCCTGTCGTCGTGTCATTGAGCTGGGTTGCGGCGAAGCTAAGGCGATATCCCGCATTGCAATCTCCTTTAATCGTACGTGCATGTACGAGTTATCGGGGTACGCTATCATAACTCGTACATATGAGTACGACAAAAGGGGTGGGTATGGAAGCTAAGCGCCCAGCACGCGACGCGCAGAGGCAACTTCGAGCGGATGCGCGCCGAAACATCGCTGCGATCTTGGATGCGGCCGAAGCATGTCTGACGCGCGACCCTGACGCCACCATCGCCGAGATTGTTCAAGTAGCCGGTGTGGGCAGGCAGACTCTCTATGGCCACTTTCCCACTAGGGCGGATCTCATAGACGCCGTATTCGAAGTCGCCACCCTGAGGGCGAACGAGACTCTTGACGCCGTCGACACCGAAGGTGAGCCAGAGCTGGCATTGGAGCGGTTGATTGCTTCAAGCTGGCGCGTGGTTCACGGATTCCGTGCCATTGTGGCGGCCGCCGAGCGAGAGTTGCCGCACCACCGGATTCGCAAACACCACGATCGACACGAGGAACGACTCGGTGCATTGCTCACCCAAGGTCGCAATGCGGGTGCTTTCCGCGATGACATGCCGCTCAATTGGCAAGTGGCGATGTGCTTCAGCCTCATGCATACGGGCGCGGCCGAGGTTATGGCTGGACGTGTTGACGACGACGAAGCGGAGCATGCCGTCGTCAACACGATCTTGGCCGCCTGCCTTAAGCGCGCCTCGGACGATGGGCACCGCGAGCAACCCTAGTTCTTCCCAACTCGTATATCCATGTCCGAGTTATGCTACCATTAACTCAGACATAGATATACGAGTTAACTGGGAGGCCCTCATGTGCACCCGCTCCCAGTGGACGAACGTCAATTTGTGCGCTGGACTTCCGCAGGTCGAGGCAGTGGCACGTTGTGGTGAAGCAGCAGCTGGCGGGCTCCTAGCAGTAGTTCGTGTCGAGCTGAGGCGACTCATATGAACATGGCCTAAGGCTCGCGCAATCATCCTTTGCCCAGCTCAAGTAATCAGCTAATGAAGTTGTATGCACACAATGGGGCTTCGCAGGTCAGAGCAGAAACGCTCGTCGAGTGAATGGTGAGAACCGGGGTGGAGCCACTCAGGTGGTGGTGCCCAGCGCTGCGGTGAGTGTTGCACCAGGTGATGGCTTGTCCCGCCCTCTCCGTTCGATGAGTTCTCCAGGTGCAAGGGCAGAGCACGACCCGTGCCCCACCCCGCTTGCGCACGGCTCAGCCGGTGAAGGGTTCCAGCGCGAAACGGCCGATGGCTACGAAGCCGATCAGGACAAGATAGCCCCCGTCTACCAGTGCGACTTTGGTCTCGCCACGGCGGATTCGCAAGATCACGGCACCAGTCATGATCAGTGTCAAACCGGTGGCCGCAACCGGTACCAGGATGGGCGCGATGTCCAGAATGGCAGGCAGGATCAGGCCCATGGCGCCGAGGATTTCGAATGTCCCGATGGTTTTGAGAGCGCCAGGCCGGAAGTCGAGAACCCAGCGCGCGGCGTCGTTCATTGCGGCCATTTTTTCCCGTGGGATGAACAGCTTTCCGAAGCCGGAGAACAGGTAAACAGCGGCCATCAGGCCGGCGGTGATCCACAGTGCAACGTTCATGAGTCTTCTCCTGCGCAGACCGTCGGGGAGGCTGCGGACGACCCGGGGTTACGGTCCGTCCGCAGCCTGGGGTGTGTCAGGCGTATTGCCCGGGCTGATACTGGCCGCCGGGGGTCCGGGTGATTACGTTCAGTCGATTGAAGGCGTTGATCGTGCAGATCAATGCGACAAGGGCCATGAGCTGGTCCTCGTCGAAGTACTTGGACGCGTTCGCCCACACCTCATCGGTGACGCCGCTGGAGTCGGCAAGGCGGGTCCCTTGCTCGGTGAGTTCTAACGCTGCCCGCTCCGCCTCGGTGTAGACGGTCGTCTCCCGCCACGCCCCGACCAGGTTGATTCGCACCACGCTCTCACCGGCGGCCGCGGCGTCCTTGGTATGCATGTCGAGGCAGCCGCCGCAGCCGTTGATCTGGCTGGCGCGGATCTTCACCAGTTCCTGCACCGCCTTCGGCAGCGCCGAGTCGGTGATAACTTTGTTTGAAGAGATGATGAATTTTGCCCACCTTGCCCCAATATCGTTGCTCATTGGGTTGATTCGACTTTCCATCTCGGGTCTCCTTCGTCTTCGGATGCTTGCACCACTACGACGAAGGGGACCGCAAAGAGGTAACAGCCAAAGCGCACGCCAGGCGCTACTCGGGTCGCGCGGGCAGACCCATGGCGTCGAGGCGTTTGCGGTCGCTCACGGTCACGATCTCAACGATCCGGCCATCAATAACTGTGCAAACCACTAGGCCGAGAACCTTGCCGTTCGAGCCCCAGGCCACAAACCCAGGCTCGCCGTTGACCAGCACAGGCAGCACAGAGGTCATCGACTTGGCTCCCCGCAGAATCGGGCCAGCTACCTCTGTTGCCCCGACCGTGGTCAGCATGCCGCGCCGGTGGTACGTGCGCCAGGTCACCTCAGGATCGAGCAGCCGGACGAGGCCTTCAAAATCCCCGTTGCGCGCCGCGGCAAGAAACGCATCGACGACGGCGCGCTGCCGCCGCGGTTCCTCCTCCGGCAACGCGGTGCCCTGCACCTTTCGGCGGGCCCGGCTAGCCAGCATCTTCGTCGCGTTGGCGGACCGGCCGATGACCTCGCCGATCTCGGCGAAGGGCATCGCGAACATGTCGTGCAAAATGAACGCCAGCCGCTCGGTGGGCGTGAGTGTGTCGAGCACCACCAATAGAGCAAGCCCGAGCGACTCGCCGAGCATCGCGTTGTCTTCCGGTGCCGCCCCAGTGTCGGCTGTCACGATCAGCTCGGGCAGCTGGTCATCGTACGGCAACTCGGCTCGGGCCTTACGTGAGCGAAGCACGTCGATGCAGACCCGGCCAACCACGGTGGTCAGCCAGCCGGCCAAATTGTCGATCGTGTTCTCGTCTTGTCGGGCTAGCCGGATCCAGGCCTCTTGCACCGCGTCTTCAGCTTCTACCCGCGATCCGAGCATCCGATAGGCAACCGCCACCAGACGCTCACGTTGCTGTTCAAATGCTTCCGCCAGGGGATCATTCGGGCCTGATTCGCTCATGTCGTTACCTTTCTTGCACGAGTTCCGTCATAGCTATGACGAGCCCGAAGGCACCGAGGTAACTGTGCGGCGTGCCCCTTGATGGAAGCACGGGCGATCGGTAATCCAAAGGTGTTACCGCTGCCTTAGCCAACGTTCAAGGAGCTGCACCACCGTTTAGGGAAATCCTCTACACACGAGTGCGTGGTGAGCCCTAAAAATGTCACGCAAACGTCCTCGCCCTGTAGGCCGGATCGGCGGCCGCGACCAGGAGCTGCGCGCAAGTGCAGCCGGTTAAGCGGTTGGTTTCCGACCTCTAGGACTTTTGCCACCGGGAGAAGAAGTGGCGCTGGAAAGTCTCGCGAAATGAGTGGCGGCTTGGGCAACGGACCCACCGCCCGGGCCTGTTTGCACATTGTCTGCTGTTGCCTGAACAGCCTCGGTGTAATACGCAAGCCAGGCTTGAGTCGAAGCATCTAACAGCTCTCGACTGTCAGGGTTCCGCGCGAAGGCAAGGTCAGCTTCAGCCACGCGATCTCAGTAGCCGGAGCTCCCTTTGCCCGAGCTCGTTCAAGAGCCTGCTCAATCCCAGGAACACGTGCACTAGGCCCATCCATGCCGTCATCCTAATCGCGAAACTAACACCATCTACGGCTCCTGGCCCCTCACCCTATGTGGAGCGTGGCGAGTCGAGCGTCAGGCGTTAGAGGATTACATAGCCCGCAAGTGCGCCGATGCGCGCGCATCCATTCACCTGCAGCAATGATGAGGCAATACCAGCTCACACGAAATCCAGGACTCGTCGTGGGCGAATAGGAACGATGGAACAACGCACTACTCGAACCCAGAAAAACAAGCAAAACTCAGAGGCTGGTCCCCGCACCTGAAACAAGAAATTTATGACCTGCCGAACCCGAAAATTGTTCCCGAACGGCGAAGCCGACACCGAACAACACCATGATGATGGAGCCTCAGAAAAAGCCCACTCCCAGACCGCTCCAAAATCTGATGGCATAGGCCCACATTAGATAGCCATAGGACTGTGACCTGCATGAATATTGGTGGACGATACTGGGATCGAACCAGTGACCTCTTCCGTGTCAGGGAAGCGCGCTACCGCTGCGCCAATCGTCCTAAGTCATGCGAGGTGGAGACGGGATTTGAACCCGTGTAGACGGCTTTGCAGGCCGTTGCCTCGCCTCTCGGCCACTCCACCCTGTGGGGTTTGGGGCTTGGCCCCTAGAGATGCGCGAGGAAACTTGGTTCACGCGTTCCCTTACAAACTTGCCCTATCTCCGAGCGGACGACGGGATTCGAACCCGCGACCCTCACCTTGGCAAGGTGATGCTCTACCACTGAGCCACGTCCGCAGTTGCACTTTTGCCTCTGCGGTTTGGGCCGCTTGGCGGTGCGAGTAGAACTTTAGCGGAGTGGGCTACTCGGCTTCAAACCCACCCCCCGCACGCACCGCACGCTCGGCTTTTGCTCGATTTAACCGATGAGCGCAAGAGTTTTGCGCGCATCCGTATCTTCGCTAGCGGGCGTCGGCGTCCGGCTTACTCCACAAAATGCCAAGTTCGATTTCCATGTCGAAAAAGTCAGCCTCGGCACCCGCGGGCACGAGCGCGTAACTGCGCGACAGAAAAAGCTCGACCGCGGAACGGGTGATCTCGAATAGCGCATATCCATCTGGTGAGGACAGCGCCATGCCGAGCGCCTGCTGGCTGCGTCCAGCCCACGGCCATACTTTGACGTCGCCCATGCCTGTCTGGCGGTAGAGCCCTTCGGTGAGCAGCTCACGCGAGAACGACCACGAAACGTCCGTCGCTCCTGGCGCATCGGAGTGAAACGTGATGTGAACCGCGTATGGATCGTTGGGCTTATACGCGAGCGACGCTTGAATGGGCGTCGCGTTTTCTTCAGGCACAACTAGCCGTAGCTCAAGCGGTACCTGTACCCCTGTTGGCCGGCAGTTCATCATCGAGAACCTCAATTCCGTGATCGTTGCGGCGGATATGGCCCTCTCCATAGGTGTCATACCCCCCAAGGCCAACGACTCAAACCCCGGTTAGTAGCGGGTTGCGAACGAGGATTACAACACGGTAATTCACTTAGTTCGCTTATGTAGCAACGGTTGTACCGGATTATTGAGCACAATATGGCACATATTCAGCGACAGGAAATGACTATTGTGATCAAAGTGTTGCCATTTTCGTCTGAAAGCGCCCACACGTCCTTTAATCTCTTATCCGCCCCGTCGAAAACACCCCTTAGCGGGCACCCGATACGGTGGGGCGAAGCAAAGAAACCTCATTAACGCGGAGTCCCGCAGTAAGGCAGGTCATGAACGCCACGGATCTCACCGCAGAATCTGGGCGGCAGCCTGCCCCACCGGTCTCACCAGCTCCCAAACAGCGGCATCACATTCCCGACGCATTCGACCGCACCCACGACGACGACACCGTTTTGGAAGTAGTCGCTGACAGACTCGGGTTTCTAGACCGCATCCGGGCACACCCAATCCTGGGCTGGATGTATCGGGCAGGCGTCGCCGTCGTTGGCGGAGCGGTGGTGCTCGCGGGTCTCGTTTTGATCCCGGCGCCCGGGCCGGGCTGGCTCATCGTGTTCGCGGGCCTAGGCATTCTCGCCACCGAATTCGCCTGGGCACAGCGCCTACTTCAATATGCCAAAGCCAAGGTCTCGCTCTGGACCAACTGGATCATGGCTAAGCCACTGTGGATACGCGGCGTGATTGGGCTCGGCGGCTCCGCCGCCCTCAGCGGATTCTTCCTCTATACCTTGTATCTCAGCGGCTGGCGTGGCGTGCCATTCAGCTGGCTCAGCTAAGACCACCCGGCCTGCTCACCCAAAGAAGCGGTTCCGGTATGGTGTTCCCATTCCCGCACGGAACTCGCGGGCGATTGGCGCAGTGGTAGCGCGCTTCGTTCACACCGAAGAGGTCACTGGTTCGAACCCAGTATCGCCCACCAGAAAAAACTTTCTTGAACTCCAATCTAGGAACCGACTACCCGGCGGGCACACCTTTTCACTATTCAGTGAGAGCGGAGATTCTCTGAGCCTGAGACTCAGGTTCTCTCCTCGGGGTTGGGCGTTTAACTCATAGGTTTCGTGTCAATCAGGTTGTGGAGCTCTGCCGCATGCGCGGGAACCGCAAACCGAGCCGTCCCCACTCCTGGAGATCCGGCTCGATAAGCAGGGCATCATTACAAATCCGCATTAGCGTTATCAATACGGTTAATTGCGCCGTTTCTTCGATTTAGCGATCACATTCACCCTCAGAGCGGACGCAATTTCCTGGCGCTGCACTGAGACATTCTGACCGGCTGCCTCAACGGCATCAAGTAAAGCGAAGAGGCTATCTCCTCGCGTCTGCAGGGCTGTTGCCGAGGACTGTCCGAGCAAATGAACAGAACGTTGTACCGCCTCGTTAACAACAGCACCGTTGGCCGCCACCACGGTCGCGTAATTCGGGGCGCCCTGCCATTTGTTGAGCGCCGCTGTTAGGGCTTCTTCCTGGGTCATTGTTTTACCCCCTGCCCGGTGCGTCGTACTCGCCAACGATTTGTAGCGACCGGCCGCCTGGGTACGTACTAAACCCAGTTGAGCTTCGGGCACCGGATGTTGCAATGTAGAAGCGGAAGCACTCACAGATGAGATCGCTTTTTGCGCCGTCTGTAGCCAAGCCGAGGTTTCTGGTGGCGGCTTAGGCGCGACGACATTCAACATAGTCATGTCAAAACCCAGCTTCGCTAATGTGCGGAACATAGCAATCCGAGCCGACGGTTGACTCGCGAAATCAAAAATTGCCTCGTAGACCGGCACGTCAGGGGAAAAGGGCGTTGCCAGGTTCTGAAAGTCGGCAACGGCCGCCATCCGCGCTTGTTCCCATGAGCCATCCTCTATATCGGATTCCTCTGCGGCCCCGTCCAGAAGTCTTTTGGCAATCGCGGGGTCCGCGGCAAGCCGACGCATGTCCTCGGCGCGGTCACCCCTGGCCGTGAGCTGGTTGAGCGTACGTCGACGCGTGGGTGTGGTCGCGATGGCGTACAGGTCCGGGCTCACTGGAATGAACAGCGGCACGACACCCTCTGGTGCCGGTATGCCTGGTGTGGCCACCACTGGCGGAAGCGTCGCGGCGAGTTCCGCGAACATTGTTGCGAACTCTTTTGGGGTTAGCCCTTCTAGTTCCGGCTCCGGCTTCTCTGCGACGAGCGGGGCGGGTTGTTGAGCCCTGACCGCATCTTGACGAGCCTTTCGTGCGCTTCGTGGTTCACGGCGAGCGCCTCCCTTTGGTTCCCGCGTAAGTGTAATCGGCGCGGTGTTTCTGGGGCCGGCGGTCGCTATTTGTGCGGCTACCCTGGTCTCCTCGTCAAAGGCTTCGGCTCGGGCCGCATCGGTGATGCCATGGCTAGGGTTCCAGGCTAGGTCGACGAACGGAGCAGACTTGGCCCAAGGGGTCGTCTCAGGCCAGGTAGCGGCACCAAGAATTGGCCATTCATATGGAAGCAATTTGATCGCATGGTTCAGAGCCGCGTGGGGTGCTGTCAGCGTCGGATTGTGTCGTTCAGCCTGATCAGTGAAGGCAACAGCGGGTGCCGCCATTTTCCTGCCGGTGGAAAATCTACGGCTAGCAGCGAAGGCAGAGTCGAGCAGTTCTTCGGCAAGGCCGTTATCTCGATCAACGTGAGCTACGTCGAAAGCGGCCCCCAGGCTCTCAAAGAGCAAGGTCGGATCGGGCGGGAGACCCTCTGCCCTATAGTCCAAAACTGCTTTGGTTAATAGATCTTCCGCGAACTCGGCTGAGTTTGTGGCTTTGGTCGGATCGACAGCACGCATACGGTCCAACAGGGGCTTGTTCAGCTGCAACTCTTCTGAAGAAAGTGTTTGCTGTCCGCCATATATGTACTCGACAGCTTCTCTGCGGAGGGCGCGCTGTTCCTGAGGGGTGGCAAGCAGATAGGGATCGGTGACAGCACTAGCGATCCAGCCGGAAATTTCATTTTCATCTGTCTCAACGCCTTTATGAAATAGACGTTCGCCGATCATGATCTCGCGCTGAGTCACCGAGGCGGGCCCAGTTAGTTGTAAGCCATAAATGAACTCATCTGGGTGGGGAGCTGGATTCGGTGGAAGTACCGCTAGACGTCGTTTGTTCTCTTCTCGAATCTCCCGGCCGATCGCGCGCAGCACAGGCGGCATTGGTACCGGCTGTGACAGTCGAAATGGCACCAGTTCGGGGACGCGAGTGAAGCCCAAACCGCTCCATGAGGGATGCGCGTATTGCGCTTCGTCCGTCGCCTTCGGATACTTGAACACAGGCACGAAGAGTCTAGGGTTCTTCTTTTTAGCCATGATTACTCCCGATTGGATACTCTGAGTTCAAGGCTATCGAAGAAGTTTTTCGCTATCAGCGATATCCGATACCTGTGCGGCTTTTCGCCGTGGCTAAATCCCGGCATTGAAACCGAACCTGTACAAGAGTCGGGCAATAGACACCCTCGCATCCAACGGTATCTCCACATGGGTGCTTGCGTCACATACCTCCACGCAGGTGAGAAACTTGATTTGCGCGGAATAGCTGCGAGCACTCAAAGAAGCGGACTCCGGGCCTGAGACATATTCTCGGGGCATGACAATTCAGCGCATGGACAACGTCGGCATCGTTGTCGACGATCTTGACGCGGCAATTGCTTTTTTCACCGCACTGGGCATGGAGCTAGAAGGCCGTATGGCGATCGAAGGAAACTGGGCGGGAAGGGTGGTGGGGCTCGAGAACATGCGCAGCGAGATCGCGATGATGCGTATCCCAAACGCTTCTGGCCGACTCGAACTCGCCCGGTATCACCACCCGGAAGCGATCGGGTCAGCGCCAGAGAACATCGCCCCAAACACGCTGGGTTTGCACCGGGTGATGTTCGCCGTCGACGACATCGAGGACACTCTGACTCGCCTGCGCGCGCATGGTGCTCAACTTGTTGGCGAAGTGACGCGTTTTGAGGACAGCTACCTGCTGTGCTATCTGCGCGGGCCGAGCGGAATCATCCTCGCTCTGGCTCAGCAGCTGAGCTAAGGGCGCTGCCGCGACCTGCGGCCGCTAGCCCTTTCGCAGAATGACCCCGTGAAGGATTGTCTTCCCTTCACAGAGGTGTTCAAATGGGCTCCCCAAAGATAGGAATGTCGGAAAATGATTTTCCGGTCGGTGTAATTGGAAAAGGACGACATATGTTTACGATCACTCGTCATTTGCCGATTAACGCAGCTACCACCGCGCTCAGAGAAGACGTCCTACAGGGATTGACCGCCGCGCAAAAATCGTTGCCACCAAAATGGTTTTACGACGCTCGAGGCAGCGAACTATTTGAGGAAATAACTCATCTTCCAGAGTATTACCCCACTAATGCTGAGCGAGAAATTCTCGCCGCTCACTCCACCGAAATCGCGGCGGCCATCGCGGTACATACCCTGGTGGAGTTGGGTTCGGGGTCCTCAGAAAAGACCCGATTATTGCTGACGGCTCTGCGCGAAAACGGTAATCTTCGCCGCTACGTCCCGGTTGATGTAAGTGAATCGGCCTTACGTTCAGCCGCCACGGGCTTACTCAAAAACTATCAAAATCTAGCGATTCACGCGCTGGTCGCGGATTTCCAATCTGGTTTTGTGGTGCCGCCGACTGACGGGCCGATGATGCTTGCTTTCTTGGGCGGTACCATCGGCAATTTCTTCCCCGATGAACGAGCCCATTTCTTGGCGTCAATTCGCGACATGTCACAGCCGGGCGATGCGCTTCTGCTAGGCACGGATCTTGTGAAGGATGAACAAACTCTTGTCGCCGCCTACAACGACGTCACGGGCGTGACGGCGGCATTCCACAAAAACCTGCTCTCGGTACTTAATCGGGAGCTCGCAGCCGACTTTAACCCCGAGATGTTCGAGCATGTCGCACTGTGGAACGCGGAAAGCGAATGGATAGAGATGCGGCTACGCTCGCTCCGGCAACAAACCATCAACTTTCCCACGCTTGGACTATCCGTACCCTTCGCGCGAGACGAAGAGCTACGCACGGAGATTTCCGCCAAATTCCGCAAAGAAGGCATCCGTGCTGAACTCGCTGCAGCTGGCTACACATTGAAATATTGGTGGACTGACGTCGCCGAGCGTTATGCGCTTTCGCTATCTGTCGTCGGCTAATTTCACGCTGATGGTGCACCAAGCCAAGATCGCCCCCAGCACCAACAGCGCGGCGCTGATCCACAAAGCGAGCTGAAAACTGTCGTGGAAGGCCGCCGGTTGCCGATATTCATCGCTGGAAAGCCCCGACAAAAGCGGAAGGGCCGCCACCGCGAGCAAACCCGCAGTGCGGGCGGCCGCGTTGTTAATACCTGAGGCGATACCGGCGTGCCGATCCTCCACAGCGGCCAGCACAGCCGTGGTCAGCGGCGCGACCGTAATCGCCAACCCCACACCAAATACAGATACACCAGGCAGAACGTCTAGGAGGTACGTGGCCTGGGCGTCGATGCGCGTCAACATCACCACTCCCATGGCGCAGATCGCCGGGCCTATCGTCATAGGAATTCGGGGCCCAATTTTCGCGGCCCACCGCCCGGCGGGTTCCGACAGCAACAGCATCATCGCAGTTACTGGCAGCAGTGCCGAACCAGCTTTTAGCGCGGAAAAGCCGACAACAAGCTGGAGGTCGAGCACAAGAAAAAAGAACATCCCGCTCAACGCGGCATAAACGGCGAGGGTCACGAGATTTGCCCCGGTGAATTGTCGAGAGGCGAAGATGAACGGCGGAAGCATGGGCGTTCGCAGTGTTCGTTCCGCGATTACGAAAGCCACCAAGGCGAAGATGCCAAGCAGGGCCGGCAGCAAAATAGGCGTTCCCGGTTCGGCCGCGGCGATGAGCGCGTAGCTCACTCCCGCGAGTCCGACGGCGGCCAGCACGGAACCCACGTAGTCAAATGTGCCACTAGCTGTACTTTCTCGCCGTTCTGGAACGTGGAACACCGCCAGCGCGATCACCAAAACAGCGAGCGGCACATTGAGAATAAAGACCCAGCGCCAGCTCCCCGCGTCCACCAGCCAACCGCCCACAATCGGACCGAGCGCACTGGCGATTCCGCTCAGTCCAGACCACAGGCCGATCGCCCGAGCGCGCTCGGCGGGAGCGAAAGATCCTTGCAGGAGCGCCAACGAACTCGGGGTAAGCAGCGCCCCGCCGATGCCCTGCAGAATTCGAGCACCGATCAGGAGCTCAACGTTGGGCGCGAGCCCACAAAGCAACGAGGCGAGAGCAAACCAGGCGGTGCCAATGATGAATAATCGGCGCCGACCAAACCTATCCCCGAGCGCGCCACCTAATAGGATCAAGGCCGCTAGGGCCAACGCATAGCCGTTTACGGTCCACTGCAAACCGGCGAGCGAGGCGTTCGTACCCTCACCTATCGCAGGGAGCGCCACGTTAATCACGGTGGCGTCAAGAAACGCGATGCCGCTGCCGAGCACCGTTGCTAACAGCACGAAGCGCCCTCTGCGCTCTGACAGTCGCAGACCTTCTTGACCAGCCTGAACCACCATGCCGGCTCCGCTTCGCGGGATAGTGAACACCTTTTGCCTCACCGTATACCCGCCCATCGTAAGGCTGCTCACCTGTGAAGCGACTTCACCGCCTAGGGGTTTAGTTCTTCGGGGTGAAACGGCATCGTCAAAGTCGCAACCAGTCCCCCACCCTGCCTGGGCGCGATAACCACGTCGCCCTCATGTGCGTGAGCGATAGATCGCACGATCGACAGCCCCAGCCCAGCACCCTTTGACGCACGCGAGAGGTGGGTGTTAGCCCGATGAAATGGCTCAAAAAGAGTAGGCATCTGGTAGTCGGTTAGCTCAGGGCCAGAGTTCGACACCTGGACCTCCACATGTTCGCCGTTTTTGACGCGGCTAGACACCTCGACCCAGCCATGTGAGGAGATGTTATGCCTGATCGCGTTCTCCAACAGATTGTGGATGAGCCGCTCGAGTAGCAAAGCATTGCCTAGCGTGGGCGTTTCCTCCATGGCTTCGACTCGCATCGTAATTTTTGCCTCGGTGGCCTCCATTGCGTTTTGCGCCATTACATGACAAATAATGTCGGCGAGATCGACGGGAGCACGATCAGCTAGCTCGTTTTCAGAACCCGCCAACAAGAGCAAGCCCGAAATCAACCGTTCGTGCCGAGAATTGATTTCCAGAAGATATTCGCCGAGTTGTTTGATGTCGTCACACGCCGTCTTGCGGTGCATTGCCACCTCTACCAGCGCCCGACCCAATGTCAATGGGGTGCGAAGTTCGTGGGAGGCGTTGGCCACAAACCGTCGTTGTCCTTCAAAGGAGCGATCCAGTCGCTCGACCATGGTGTCGAAGGTGTCGGCTAGCTCTTTCACCTCATCAGCCGGTCCGCGCAGAGCTATTCGTTCATGCAAACCCCGATCAGCGGCTGGTGCGCTCGCGATTCGTCGGGCCGTCGCGGTGACTTGATGGAGCGGGGTGAGCACACGTCCAGTGATGAGCCAGCCAAAGCCCGCCGCCGCTCCGCCCACCAGGATCAGTGCGAGGCCACCTTGGGTAATGAAAAATTTGGTAGCCGCCGCGTCGAGCTCGCGTTGTCGAGCTTGCATCCAGCGTTCGGCTTCTTTTGCGGTGACATTGTCGGCGGCCTGAGAAAGTGGGTTGTCTCCCGCTTCCGTGTTCTTTCCCTTTGTGACCAACGTGGGGCCGGAACGATCCAACTGTTGGGTAAACAACACATAGGTAGTGGCAAGGAGCACCATTCCGGCGATAAGAAACAGCCCACCGTATACGAGCGTGAGCCGAGCACGTAGTGAGATCGGGCGAGCAAAGGTAAACCAACGTTTCATAAGATTTGGTATCCCACTCCCGTGATGGTTTCTATGACCTGCGGGGCACCAAGCTTGCGGCGCAGTTTGAGAATGGTGAGCCGCACAACGCCTGAGAATGGGTCGGCGTATTCATCCCATACCTTTTCTAATAGCCATTCGGCAGGAACGACCGCCCCTTGGGCGCGCATCAGCTCAGCGAGCAGAGAGAATTCTTTCTTCGCTAGCGGCACATAGCGTCCGTCACGGAAAACCTCTCGTCGTGCCGGGTCCAAAGTAATTCCGGCACGACGCAATACCGGTGGCGGTGCGGGACGAGAACGCCGCCCCAACGCCAACACTCGGGCGGCGAGCTCTGGAAAGGCGAAGGGCTTGGTGAGGTAGTCATCGGCCCCCAAACTCAAGCCCGCGACTCGGTCCGATACTTCGGCGGCGGCGGTGAGCATGAGCACCCGAGCCGAACATTCGCTAGCGGCGACTTCGGCGCATACGGTGTCGCCGTGACTAATAGGAAGATCTCGATCGAGCACCACCACGTCGTAATCGTTGACCGCAAGCCGTTCTAGCGCAGTTTGGCCATCGTGGGCGAGATCTACCGCGTGGGTTTCGCCTCGCAACCATTCGGCGATCGCCTCCGCGAGCAGGAGCTCATCCTCCACCACCAAAACGCGCATACATCCACTCCCCTACCAAGAACCAGCACGCCATCTTCTCTGGGCTGATGTTTCTTTTTCGTTAAGCCAAATTGCCTGGCTTAGGAAACAGTGAGGAAACAAGCGATCGCGTTTTATCTCCCGTCATACGGCCAACATGTGGCCCCGCATCGATATGGAGAACGAAATAATGCGATTGCGAACGTTGGGAGTTTTGGCGGCTGTGCCGATGGCCCTAGCCCTGGCACTGACCGGGTGCAGCAACGGGGACAAAAACGAAGACGCCGCCTCGGAAGCAGACGCGCAGGGCGTGCTGTACGCACAGTGCCTGCGGGAAAACGGCCTTGACGTTGAAGACCCAAAACCAGGCGAGAATGTTCGGATCCAGCTCGAAGCTGGCGGCAGCGTGACAAAAGAAAAAGCTCAAGAGGCACAGGCTGCTTGTAAGGATCTGAATCCAAGCAGCGATAATCCCGCAGCTCAACAAGAGATGGCTGAAAAGAGCCGTAAATTCTCCGAATGCATGCGGGAAAATGGCGTGGAAAGCTTTCAAGACCCCGAGCCTGGTAAGAGCGGCGTACTCATCGGCGGCAGCGACATCATGAACGACCCAGATCTTGATGCCGCCCAGCGGGCCTGTCAGGACCTTCTCACCGAAATGCAGGGGTCATGAGCGACGACATTGACACTAGTGCGCGCGCCAGTCGGCGCAGGCGCCGCAAAAAACAAGTCTGGATTGCCTTGGCGATCGTGGCGGTTGGAGGTGGGGCAACCGCCACGGCTTTCGGCCTTGGCCTCGGCGCCGACTCGGCGGAAGGCACGACCAAACCTCCAGCCTCGCACACCGCGAAAGTGACCAGGCAAAACCTCAAAGACTCGCAGAGCGCCGATGGGCAGCTCGGTTTTGGCGCCACTAGTTCGGCGATTAGTCGAACCGCGGGCACCCTCACCCAAGTCCCTAACACGGGTGATCTTGTCGACCGCGGGCAAAGCCTCTATGCGGTGGACGCCAAACCGGTGACATTGATGCATGGCGACCAGCCCGCCTACCGCGCCATGCAAAACGGAACCGCTGGCGCGGATGTGCGGCAATTGGAAGAGAATCTGCGCGAGCTGGGCTACAGCGGCTTCACCGTGGACGATGATTACACCTATCAGACGGCCACAGCGGTAGAAAAGTGGCAGGCGGATCGAGGTCTGGACCAAACCGGAGTAGTGGACCTTGGGCAGGTGGTATTCACCTCCGGGCAAGTGCGGGTAGAAAGCCTGAACAATAAGACAGGTGAAGTGACAAGCCCAGGGCAAGTAGTTCTCACTTATACGGGCACTTCCAAGGCCATCACCGTCGAATTGGATATCGCCGACCAGCGGCTCGCGAAGAAAGACGCGGTCGTTGATGTGCGCCTTCCAGATAGCACGACCGTTCCCGGCACGATCACAAAAGTCGATACGCGTATTCGCCCGGCATCCTCGCAAGGGGAAGACCCCACGACCACTGTTGAGGTGACAGTCGCGCTGACCGATGAACAAGCGCAGAAGGCCGCCGAATCGTATGTGATGGCCTCGGTCGATGTCGATTTCACCGTCGGCACACGGGAGAATGTGCTGACCGTCCCAGTCTCGGCATTGCTAGCGCTGCCCCAGGGCGGGTACGGCATCGAAGTGATTAAGGGAACCGAATCCACATACGTGCCAGTTGACACCGGGCTTTTCGCCGATGGGCAAGTCGAAATCTCTGGTGAGGGCATCAGTGAGGGCATGAGTGTGGGGGTGCCGGCATGATTTCATTGACCAATGTAAAGAAGGTGTATGCCGGCGGAGTCACCGCGCTGAATAACGTCTCGTTGCACATCGACCCCGGCGAGCTCGTAGGCATCGTGGGGCCGTCTGGGTCCGGTAAATCAACAATGCTGAACATGCTCGGCACTCTCGATCAACCGTCTTCGGGAAGCGTGCGCATTGATGGGCACGATGTAGGCGGGCTTTCCGACACTAAACTGGCAGCTTTGCGGGCCACCCGGATCGGCTTCGTGTTCCAGCACTTTCACTTGGCCGCCGGTGTCGCCGTTGTGGACAATGTGGCCGATGGACTGTTGTACGCAGGCATTCGACTCGGTGAACGCCGGGAACGAGCTGCCAAGGCCTTGGAACGAGTGGGGCTGGGCCATCGGATGAACCACAGGCCGCATGAACTCTCTGGCGGGGAACGGCAGCGAGTAGCTATTGCCCGCGCGGTGACGGGCAACCCGTCGCTGTTGCTCGCCGATGAACCCACTGGCGCTCTAGATTCCACGTCTGGAGCAACCGTCATGCGCCTGCTTCGTGAACTGCACGAAATGGGAACGACGGTAGTCATCATCACCCACGATGGAGATATCGCGAAAAGCCTGGACCGGCAAGTGCACATGCGCGATGGCGGGATCACCCGCGACTCGACACGCGAACACGCGCTGATCGCGGAGGCACGCCGATGACCTCGACATTGCAGCGACCACCACGAATGTCGGCGCGCGATGTCTTGCGAGTGGGAGCCGTGGGTCTGCGCACCAGGCCCATGCGAGCTTTCTTGTCTTCGCTCGGAATCGCCATCGGCATCGCGGCAATGGCCGCCGTCGTAGGTATCTCCTCGTCGTCGCAGGCCGACCTCGACCGTACGCTGTCGGCGTTGGGCACGAACCTGCTGACCGCCACACCAGGGAACACTCTGACGGGGGAACAGGCAAAGCTGCCAGTGGAATCTGAAGATATGGTGGGGCGCATCGAGGCGGTGCAAGAAGTCTCCGCGCTCGGCCACATCAGCGAGGCCAAGGTATATCGCACCGACAAGGTTCCGGAAGAACAAACGAACGGGATTTCGGCGTATGCCACGCGACTCGATGTCCTGTCGGTCACTGGCGGGGAAATAGGGCGCGGTTCGTGGCTCAATAAAGCGACGGACGACTATCCGGCCACCGTTCTGGGGTCAGTCGCCGCCGAACGGCTCGGCGTGCGTGAGCCTGGAGTTCACGTGCTGATTGGTAACACATGGTTCACCGTAGTGGGAATTTTGGACGAAGTGCCGCTGGCTACTGAATTGGACACGGCGGCATTGCTCGGTTGGCCCGCCGCGCAAACCTATTTGAACTGGGAGCCACACCCGAGCACCATCTACACCCGCAGCGCTGACGCCCACGTACATACAGTGCGAGACCTTTTGGGCGCCACCGTCAATCCGGAGGCACCCAACGAGGTAGAGGTTTCACGGCCCTCCGATGCTTTGGCAGCCAAGCAGGCCGCCGGTGAGGTATTTACCGGGCTTCTTCTTGGCCTGGGCGCGGTAGCGTTGCTTGTCGGTGGAGTTGGTGTGGCCAACACAATGGTTATCTCAGTATTGGAGCGCCGTTCGGAGATTGGTTTGCGCCGCTCCTTGGGCGCTACTCGGGGTCAGATTCGCACACAATTTCTCGCCGAGTCTTTACTGCTCGCCGCACTCGGTGGCGCTGGAGGGGTTCTTCTCGGCGCGCTTGTCACAGCTGGCTATAGCGCCTACCAAATGTGGCCGATCGTAGTACCAGCGTGGGCTCTCGCTGGCGGACTGGGATCAACCCTGGTGATCGGGGCCATCGCGGGTCTATACCCGGCAATCCGCGCTTCCCGCCTGTCGCCTACTGAAGCCCTGGCTACCACCTAAAATCGGGCTATGTCCCCACGTCACCTACTGTGGGCGTGGGGACATAGCCCGAGATGAATACCCGTTCGAAGTCCGGGCCACCTAGCGCTATTCAACACGCTTACTGAATAAGCTATTTCGATCGCGTTACCTAATTTTCACTCAGGGATACGATCATCCCGTGTTCAGTTTCGATCAACCGGTCTTTGTGACCGCCGATGCTCTCTTAATGCGTTTGGGCAAGCCTTTAGTAGTTGCCGCTTTAGAAGGCATTAAAGATGTGACAGAGCAATTGCCAGAGCCTGTAGAAGTGCATCTCATCGGCCACGAATGGGACGGCCGAACGGGAAACTACGAAAGTGTCGAGTGGTTCGCTGACCGGGCGAGAATGCCGAACGGTCAATTAAACCTAGATCAGATAATGATGGACCTCATCCAAGATCCGATCCGCCGCGAGGCCCCTCACACCGGATATATGTTGTTCTCCGAAGACTTAGGCTCTGCCGACCCCAATATTAACTTTCTTCTCGGCCAAACTATCAGCTCTTTTGGCCTATCAGCCCAATCGATGGCGCGTTATGTCAATGGCACACTCACCGAAGACGACGCGGTGCGCGCGGCGCGGCATCTCGCACGACATGAGTTCGCGCACTTGCTAGGGCTGGACCACGACGAAGCCTTTGAAAACCCCGACCTGCGCGGAGGCATCTATCGGGGACATTGCTCGAACCCGTGCACTATGCGGCAAGTTATGAGCGTTCAGGAAAACGTCAAACTCGCACGAGCACTCGAATCAAGGTCCGACGCGGGATTTTGCGCGGGCTGCGCGAATCATCTTCGACATTTCGGACAGAACCCAGAGCCACCTCCTCCACGGCGCAGGTTCTCGTTCTCGATCACTCCAGTTGGTCCGCCTCCCGGCTCTCGACAGAACCCGCCTAAAAGCCCTTGGCAGCGCTAATTCGACGAGGCACGATACCTGCGCGCGCATCGCGCTACTGCCCAACATCACCCAACAACTCGTTAAGTGCAGCCACAAACCAGCGACGATCAAGTCCGACACCAGATGTACTTAGCAGTGTTCCCTCTACGGTGTTCAGCGAGAAAACAGCCTGATACGGCCCATAGCGTTCATCAATCCAAGAAAGTTGCACGCTAACGCCGCGCACTATCAGCTCTTCGTGGGTGGCGGGGTGCGGCTCGGGCGCGGCTGGCACCAGTAGATTGCCGGCACCAGGACGTTGCAGCACCGCACGCAGCTCAACGCCACGATTGTGTCCACCAGTGAAGAGCAGTTCCACTTCTGTTCGACCCCGCGAATCGGTGAATTCTGCCGCGCTGTCGAGCGGAAGTCCACCTAACAATTCCGGCGCATGCCACAGCTTGGCTTGTTGCTGCGCGGCGTCACCGTCATGCCAATAGCTGGCGTGTTGGCCGCGTCGAAAGGTCAACATTCCCACCGGCACAACGACTTGAGCGGCGGTGGGATATCGCGCCCAGTAACTGAGTCTCGCAAAAGGCGTAGCCACTAATTGGGATATAGCTGCGGGGTCGGCTGGTTGAAGTCCCGCATAGATGGTATGCAACTCTTCAGCCGAAAAGTCGCCCTCAAGCACCGATAGCTCGATAGTGGTGCGGGCAATTCGCGCTGACGCCGCGGGTTTTCCACGAAAGTCGGTGCCGAGCCACAACACGTGATGCGCGTCTAGTTGTTGTGCACGTGTTCGGCTTTTCCATAGGCTGGGATGATCCATCGCCGGAAACGCCCAGTCATATAGAAACTGCTTTACCCGCGCGCGTCGTCCGCTCCCGGCGATCTCAAAACGGTACGAGGCCAAGCCATTGCCATCTCGCGGCAGCCGCTCATCGATATCTTGCTCGGTGGGCGGCACGGGTGCGCTTTCTTTACTCAGCGTTCCGGGAATAACCGCACAGTCGGCGGGCAGCGCCGTCGGCGTCCACAGCACAAAGTTGCACCAAGCTTGCGCGTCGGCGGGTTCGAGCGTTTCCCAGTTGGCCGACGCGGGCGCTATTTGGTGTTCCCACATGTGTCCTCCTCGGTGTCGCGTTCAGGCCGGGTACACACACCGGAAGCCAATCTCATTGTGTTTGTCGGTAAGCAGATCTTTGCCACGGTAATAGGTGGTGAGGCACACCGGCGGCGAAGTCCACGTGCCGCCGCGAAGTACGTAAAACGCTTCTTCACGGTTCATAAACTCAACCGGCGTTCGGCCACGAAAAAATGGGTCCATATCGCGACGAGTGAAGAAATTTGTTCGCGTCATTTCCCACACGTTGCCCGCCATCTGCAGTAGGCCGAAAGGGCTCGCGCCGGCCGGGAGATCATCCGCCGACAACACGGGCCGTTCAGGCACCTTGTCGGTGCTGACGGTGGTGAGCACTCGCTCAAGCTCCGCGAGATTATTGACTCGGGATCCAAAAGAACGTTCGACATACTGCGCTTTCGCTGGGTCCCACTCATTGCCCCATGGGAATGTTCGACCATCCAGACCACGGGCGGCTTTCTCCCATTGATCTTCACTTGGCAACAAGCCGCCGGCCCAGCGAGCAAATGCCCAAGCGTCGTACCAATCAATTCCTACTACCGGATTTTCCGGAGCGTTGAACCGAGGATCGTGCCAGTGCGCTGGCGTGTGGTTCGCACCAATGGGTTGATCGGGATGATCGAACTCGGCGTTGTTTTCAGTGTCGGCGAGGAACTCGGCGTAGCGCGCGTTGGTGACCGTGGTGCGGTCGATGAGAAACGCGGGTACATCAACGGCACGCAGCGGATTGTCGGTCTCATCCATTTGAAAGGGACCGATCTCAGTGATGGTCGCTCCAGCGACGAATGGCCCGGCTGGAATGTGCACAACGTCCACCGCGCGGACCGGGCGTTTCGCCGCCGCGATTTTCCCGCGCAGCTCGGCGAAGTGAGCATCTTCTCGACGGCGTAACTCGACCGGTTCATCGCTCTCGAAGATTGATAGCAAAGCTCTTTTAGTGAGCGCGGCGCCTACCCCTACGGGTTTTCGCGCGTAGCCAGGTTGAGTGAAGTTGCTAGGCCAGCCCGAAATGCCGATGAGGTCGCGTGCGGCATTGGAAATCCCATGTTCTCCGCACAATCTGATGGCGGTGAAGGCGACCCAGTCGACGGGATCATGCGTACCCGCCGCGATGGCACGATGCGCGGCCTTTTCTTCGGGAAATTGTGTGGCCAATTGTTCCAGCGCGGCAGCACGCACTGGCCATTCCCGGTGGTTTGCGGCGAGCTCAACGAGCTTATTAAGCGCCGAATCTTCATCAAGTTTGGCGAAGCCATTGATAACTTCTTCAATGCCTTCCCAATATTCACTATCTTCTTTGGACACCGTAACGGGGTAGCGCATGTATTACTCCCAGGAAAAGCGTTGCCCTCCTAGGACCTAGGAGGGCAACGACTATTGCGGCGCTCTTATTACCACTTAGTGGGAGCCCCACCCTTGTCGCGTGATTCAATGAATTCATCGTCAATCATCATGAACCTCCTTCAGGGGTCGCACCCGTACGACCTTGCGCTGGGTGTGAAGTATGCTATTCGATTAACATGAACAGGAAAAGTACTTTTAGAAAATTGCATCCATAGTTATCGAACGGCTTCCAGCGTTAGGCTCGGCGCACGTCACGGACGTTATTCGAGAGGGTCTCATGCATAAGTACGATTTATTCAGCAATAAATTCTTTGCAAACCCTGATCCGGTTTTCCATGATATGAGGAAAAATGATCCGGTTTTTTGGGAACCCACGCTGGAAGCATGGGTCATTACTCGATACACCGATGTAAAAGCGGTATTGAGCGATGATCGATTTTCCGTGAATCGCAACTCGCGTATCCGTAAGGCGACGCCCGAAGCGGCGAAAGCCTCGCTCGCCGCCTGCTATGAACATTTAGACAAATGGATGATCTTCACCGACGAGCCGGCACACAAGAAACTTCGTTCGGTTTTGGGGCCAGCCTATACCGCGGCGGCGGTGCGGCGATTCGTCCCCGAAATCGCGGAGCTGGTGGACACGCTCATGCGCCCCGGTGTCGCTAACGGCGGAATGGATGTCATCGCCGACTTGGGCGTTGAGCTCACTGGCATCATCAACGCGCGACGTGTCGGCTTTCCCGTCGACATGGTCGATCAAGCGCGGCAGTGGAGTGATGACGTCTTCCTACTGTTCGGCTCCGGCATCGTCACCGAGGAAATCGTGGACCGGGCGCTGCGCAGCCTGCGCGAATGCCACGACTACGGATTTGAATTGCTGCGTGAGTGCGATCGGGAAACCGACAATCTTATTAATAGGCTCGCTAGCGCCGTAGACGACGGCATCATGAGCGAAGACCAAGTAGCCGCCTCCTGCGCGATGCTCATGATCGGCGGACATGAAGCGGCCCGGCACATGATCGGCAATGGCTTGCTCGCCTTGCTGGCATATCCCGATCAACTCGCCAAGTTTCGGGACCAGCCAGAGCTCGCCGACCAAACAATAGAAGAGCTGCTTCGGTGGGGCTCACCGCCGCTTTCTTCATTGCGCTGTGCGGCCACAGATGTCGAACTAGACGGCAAGATCATCCGCCAAGGCGATTTCGTGTTGAGCATGCTGCGAGCGGGAAATCACGATCCCGCTGTGTTTACTCGCCCCGATGACATCGATATTGAACGCCCACCAAAAAAACATTTGGGTTTCGGATTTGGGTTGCATTTCTGCACCGGATATTCCCTAGCCACAGCGCAGGTCAAGCTCGCCTTGCACGCCCTCGTTAAAAACAATCCACAATTGGCGATATCGCAAAGCTCACTGGAATGGATTCCAAGCTTGTCCAGTCGAGGCGTGCGCTCCCTGCCCATCAAATTCGGTTAAGAAAAGATGCCAGGCCCGGGCGTCAACACATTGCCCGGGTCGTACTTAGCTTTAAGCCGTTTAAGTTCCGCGAAGTATTCGCTGCCATAGTGGTGTTCCCAGTCGGAGGCATCGAATTGCGTGGCGCCAATCGGATATAGCGTTCCACCAGCCTGGCGCGCCTGCTCATACCAACGCCTATTACGAGCCATCAGCTCCGGCACATACGACTCATCGATGGTTTTGCCGAAACTATCGGATGAGATATCGAAGAGACAGACATGCTCACCTAGTGCGGCGTCAGGTAGTCGAAAGCTTCGGCGTTGGAACGTGCCACGATGCTTGCGAAAGAGCAACACCGGAGAGGTGGAGCTCCAATCGCGTTCGGTGAGCTCCTCGAGGACTTTTCTCACCAGCTCTTCGAAAACCTTCGAGCTATCGGTTATCGGTGCGGTGGAACTGCGATCGGGCAGAAAGTTGTCAGCCCACACCTTGGTGGTGCGAGACCAGCCTTGCGCCTCGTAACCGATGTAGCGTTTGTCAACTGATTCGGCGCGTTCCCAGTAGGTCATGTCCGCCGTGCGGATCGGGGCCCGGGAAAGCGCTTGAAACAGTTCCTGTTCATTTGGTGGCGTTTGCGGGTGGTAGTAGATGCCGACGCCGAGTTCGGCAATGGGCGGGCCACTTTCTTGTTGAGCCCAACGAATCAAAGTTTCGTCGATTCCTGGATGGTCGGAGAGAATCCGCTGATCATTGAGCGCGTCTCGCAGATCCTGATGTTCGTAGCGAAATGTGTAGCTGCGCACAAGCGGGGGAACCGGCACCATGGCCAGGCGCACACGAGTGATTATCCCGAACTGACCAAGGCCGCCGAGTACGGCGTGGAAAAGCTCGACGTTTTCATGGAGCGAACAGGTGAGCGTTTTCCCTGTTCCGGTGACGACGTCAAGTTCTTCTACCGCATCGACGAGTCCGCCTTGATCCCGCAGGGTGCTGATCCCCCCGACGGAAAGCACTCCACCGATAGTGAGTCGCAGTATCGAAGGAACTCCGGTGCGTACCCGCACGTCATGGACTAAACCAGCGGCCACAATGTCGCCCAGTGGTGCCCCTCCTTCCGCTTCGACGAAACGTTCGTCCGCGGCGAGTATCCGGTTCAGCGGACGCATGTCGATGAGGACACCAGAGACGAGACTTTGCCCGAAACTGGTATGGCCCGCTCCTCGGGGTGCGATCTGTATGCCCCATTGATGACAGAAGGTCACCATGGCGCCAACGTCCGAGGGGTCCTTGGGTAACAAAATGGCGGCGGGTTCGATGGTTGCTATGTTGCCTTGGTCATGTGCCGCATTTTGGCGGTCCTCTAATGCGAGCCGCAATTCACCTTTTAAATGCGGGGCACGATGCCATGCCGATGAGCCGTCATCCGATCCCCATTGACCGGTTTCGGTATTAATCCCTATCGGGTCGGGGTATGCGGGAGTGGTCATTGGGGCCCCTTTTTCGACGAAACGCTGATTATTGCCATAATCAGCGGACGGCTTCTAAATTATCGGACAAGATAACATCCGCAGCTACTAATTTAACGGTCAAGGAAAAGAATTGAGTTTCGGTAATAAAGACGCGGTTCGCGACATACGAAGCACGATTCAATCAATGATGCCTAACGCCCGGCAGGAATTATCCCATTTAGTGAGCTTTCAGTCAGTGGCAGGCAACAACCAATTCCCGACGGAGGAAAGCGCTAAAGCGGCGGAATGGATCTTGACCGCCTGTCGCGAGCTTGGGCTCAACGAGGGTGGCCTTTATCCCGCCGCGGATGGCACTTCACTCGTTATAGCAAGCAGGCAAGCTCCCCCAGGCGCTCCTACGGTATTGCTCTACAGCCACTACGACGTGCAGCCACCTTTGGACGCTGCGGCCTGGCACACTCCCCCTTTCACTCTCACCGAGCGCGACAACCGTTGGTACGGTCGCGGCACCGCCGACTGCAAGGGGGGCGTGATGATGAATCTGCTCGCCCTCCGCGCGCTAGGACGCCACCCCAACATTGGAATCACAATGGTGGTGGAAGGCTCCGAAGAGTTGGGTAGTCCGGGGCTAGTCCGTTTCGTACGAGACAACCCCGATCTTGTGCGGGCCGATGCCATTTTGATCTGCGATGGCGGCAATGCCGCTGTTGGGCAACCAACTTTGACTACCTCGCTGCGCGGCAATATCCACGCGTTGGTGACAGTTCGAGCTTTACAAGCGCAGGTTCACTCCGGGATGTTCGGTGGCGCCGCGCCAGACCCGCTCGCCGCTTTAACCAAGATGCTCGCTGGACTGTGGGACAAAGCCGGCAATGTCACAATTCGCGGTCTAGATAACGCCGGAATATGGGAAGGCGCCGAGTATCCAACTGACCGGTTTCGGCGCGAAGCCGGAGTGTTAGCCGACGTCGATCTACTCGGCGACAACATCGCGAATCAAGTGTGGGCACGTCCATCCCTCACCATCCTCGGTATAGATTGCCCCTCGGTGCAAGAGTCAGTGCCAGTGATTCAGGCACAAGTGCGCGCCCGGCTGGGCCTACGAGTCCCGCCTGGCATCAAATCAGATTTCGCCTATCAAGCTTTAGCCGATCAGCTGACTCTAGATGCGCCCTGGAATGTACGAGTGGAGGTCGAGCATGAAGCCAGCGGGCAACCTTTCACCGCCACTCAAGGCGGTCCGGCCTACGCGGCGATGCAAGCGGCCATGCGCGCGGCGTATGGCACCGAAACAGTGACACAGGGCCAGGGCGCTTCCATTCCGGTGTGCACTGTATTCGCGGAACAGTTCCCCGATGCGGAAATCATGCTCATGGGCTTGTGCGAACCCGAAGCCATGATCCACGCGCCCAACGAGAGCCTTGATCCCACGGAGCTGGAAAACATGGCCGTGGCCGAAGCTCTCTTTTTGGCTTCATACGGCCATTCTCGATAGGCCCATCCAACCTGCCATTCGGGCACTGTTAGCTGATATAAGCGACATGTCACATTCACGAAACATGACGGAAGCTGGGACGTAACTGGAAACCGGCAAAATCCTTCCATCGCTTAATTCCTCCCCTGAAGGACCTTGCCGATGGACAGCGGAGACACCGCCTGGATTTTGACTAGCGCCGCCCTCGTGCTGTTAATGACGCCCGGAGTGGCGTTCTTTTACGGCGGGATGGTCCGAGCGACCAGCGTCATCAACATGATTTTGATGAGCTTCGGCTGCATCGCCATCGTGAGTGTTATTTGGCCTCTGTTCGGGTTCTCACTAGCGTTTGGACCCGATGCCGGGGCGGGGCTAATCGGCAACTTGGATCACGTCGGCATGTCTGAGCTGCTTAACAAAGAACAAGGCACCATGCCCATGTTGGCATTCGCTTCCTTTCAGCTCATGTTCGCCGTCATCACCCCCGCGTTAATCACCGGGGCCATCGCGGACCGCGCGAAATTCTCGGCTTGGCTGATCTTCGCCGCACTGTGGACCTGCCTGGTGTATCTGCCGGTAGCTCACTGGGTGTTTTTCCTCGATGACGGCAATGGCGGCTGGATAGGTGACCGCTTGGGCGCGATTGACTTCGCCGGTGGAACCGCCGTGCACGTGAATGCCGGCGCGGCAGCCTTGGCCCTTGCGATTGTGTTGGGTAAACGGGCTGGCTGGCCCGCAAAACACACTCGTCCGCACAACCTGCCATTTGTATTGCTCGGCGCTGGCTTGTTGTGGTTCGGCTGGTTTGGTTTCAATGCTGGTTCAGCTGGCGCGGCCAATGCGTTAGCCGCTACCGCTTTCTTCAACACACAGGTAGCCGCATCCTGCGCGGCTTTGGCCTGGATAGTGGTAGAACGAATTCGCACTGGCCATATCACCGCGCTCGGAATGGCCTCGGGAGCAATCGCCGGTTTGGTGGCCATTACCCCAGCCTGCGCGTCAGTCAACCCGTTGGGGGCGCTAGCCATTGGTGCGATCGCTGGAGCGGTGTGCTGTTTCGCGGTGGAACTCAAATTCCGACTCGGGTATGACGATTCCCTCGATGTGGTCGGAGTGCACTTGGTCGGCGGAATTATTGGGTCGGTTTTGATTGGCCTGTTCGCGACGGCCGCTACCGGCGGCGTCGATGGGCTGTTCTATGGCGGAGGATGGGCGCAACTGGGCAAGCAGGGCTTGGCTGTTCTGGCGGTGGGAGCCTATTCTTTCGCTCTCTCCTACCTACTAGGCAAAGTGATTGACAAACTGATCGGCTTCCGCGTGGTGGCTGGCCACGAAGCCGACGGAGTTGACTTTCATCAACATCGTGATGTGTCCTACGAACTGCCCATTCCCGTCAGCCCAGCGGTCGATGCACCCGAGAAAGAAAAGGTCTAGTGGCGACAGAGCTGCCCATGATGGCGCTCACGGCATAGCCCATCGCACTGGCGCCAACGCCGTCTCCACCAATATCTCAACGCAGTCATCGAAACACGTAACGTAAATCACAATCGACTCGATAGCAGCGTAGCTAACAGAAGTGATGCCCGCTTCTGGCTCTCCACATAGGGCGTTCCGCCTCCAACTAGCTAGCGGAACGTGGCTGCTGGCTTCTAGTTGATCGGAGTTGTCGATGTCTGAACCCACACCGCCAGAGGATCCCGCCGCCACACATGGAGCTTGGCAAGCCAGCGACGGAAAGTATTACAGCGCAGATAACCAGCATGTGTGGAATAGCGGCACATGGCAACCGGTGAGCAACGCACCTATGCCGGTCAAACCGAAGTCACAGACAGGGCTAGTTGTCGGGTTGATCATCGGTGGTGTCGTCTTAGCGCTGTGCGCGTTCTGCGGGATAGGCGCACTCGTTGCCGGATCAAACAGTGAAGACTCTTCATCCAGCTCGTCAAAATCACCCCAGCGCTCCGCCGACAGGAGTGTGGAAGACGCAGCGCCGGCTGGCCTGGGCGCTCCCGTGCGTGATGGAAAATTTGAGTTCACAGTCAATGAAGTGAATTGCGGCGTGAGTCAAGTTGGAACCGAATATCTCAACGCGACCGCGCAAGGCCAGTATTGCCTAGTCAACATCACGACGAAGAATATCGGCGACGTTCCTCAAACCTTCTTCGATAGCAACCAATACGGCTATGGACCCAATGGAGAGAAGTTCAGCACAGACAGCACCGCGTCGATCTATTCAAATGCGGACACCACGCTGTGGATGAATGAGATAAACCCTGGCAACAGTCTCACCGGCGTCATCGTGTTCGACATCCCTAAGGATGGCAGCATAAAAACGCTCGAGCTGCATGACTCCGCATTTTCTGGAGGTGTGAGCGTCCAGGTCTAGCCGCGCGGTCTGGGCGAGGGCAATCGGCAGCCAAGCGCCAACGCGGCTGATCCCCACGATCCTGCGGTCAAGCGGTCCCGAAGCGAGCCGCGGAGCGAGCTTTCGCTTTCGCGGCTTCTACCTCGCGATTTTTCGGCGGTGCCGTGGTAACAAGCGAATCCAAGAGCTCCTGCGTCGCCACGGCTATCGCTTGGACAGCGTGGTCGAACGCTTGTTGGTTCGCAACGGAGGGCTTTGTGGTACCTGCGATCTTGCGCACGTATTGCAAGGCGGCCGCACCAATCTCGTCAGATGAGGCTGGCGGGGCAAAATTGTTCAAGGTTTTGATGTTTCTGCACATAGTTCCAGCATCACACCTCACTCAGCCCACGTGAAGAGATGCGGATGCATCAACTGGCGGCGCGGGTTTTTGGCGCCACCTTCGAATGCGCGGACTGCGTAACTCTGCGACCACGTCCGCTCACTTTCATGTTGTTGAGGAATTAGTTGAAATTCGCAGGTTCAAACTATTTGAGTAGTCAAATACCTATTAATTATCAATTTTCACACTTCACCCGCCTTTTCAACCCGACCTGAGCCCGCTACATAGCGTCGCTGAAAAATCTTGCGCCTATGGATTCACACCCAAAAATCTCGTTGATGCGACAGACCCGGCTTACAGCACTGTGTGACAGCTATATCAACGCTGTCGGTGGCGTTTTAGGTAGCGCTCCAAGCGTCGAATCACGCGGTAAGCGGTGCTCCCCCGTTTACCGCGTCCGGGCTTCAACAAGAGAGTGAGCAGTGACAGAAAGAGCAGCAACGGCGTGAGAAAACGACTGGGGCGCACCTGACTTCGCGGCGATGTAGTTCTGGCGCGGGGTGACGGTGGACCGACACGCACTCGATGTGGGTTTGTGCCGTTGTGAATATGGTTGTGTAGCGGCCGCGCGCTCTTGATCAATCCAGCTTCGGCGGCCAGCGCCTCCGCACGGTTCGGGTAGATGCCAACGATATGTCTAGTGTGGACGTCAGGCCACCATTGCTGATGGCGGCGGTGTTCTTCCCAACGCTCTTTTTCCCGACCTACCCGGGCCACGCCGACATAAAGAAGTCGGCCGTCGGCGCCATAGAGCGCGTACACGGACGTTGGGCCTTGCAAGGGTGGTGCGGTCATGCTCCTAATTGTCCCGCTACATCCGACAATTTGCCGGGCGGGTTAGAAAATGTGGCTCAGCTGGCTCGAGTTTTGGCCTTCTTCGCGGCACTCTTTGTCGTTCCAGCTTTGCGAGTCGTTGTCTTCTTAGCGGTGGACTTTTTCGTACCGCTCTTTTTAGCCGCTGATTTGCTCGCCGCCGCTTTCTTGGGTGCCGCCTTTTTCGCTTTACTCTTCCCCCTGATTGGGGTGACCGTTGCGGATTCCTTTTGCTCGCCGCTCGGCTTCTTAGCGGCGGCAACACTCGCTTTCAGCGCGGACATCAGATCAATGACATTGGATTCTTTCGCGCCCGCTTCCGCCACCGGCGCCTGGACTATTTCGTGACCAGCGATCTTTTCCTCGACCAGCTCACGCAGCGCGATCGCGTATTCGTCCCGATATTGCTCGGGCTCGAAGTCTCCAGCGAGCGCCTCAATATATGTCGCGGCGATTTTCATTTCGTCGGCTCGAGCATGAATTTTACTGTCGGGCGCCAGCGCGGCCGGGTCTCGGATTTCATCGGGCCACAACATGGTTTGTAGCACCAATACCTGCCCGTGAGCACGGAGCATTGCCAACGCCTCCCGCTGCCGTAGCGCCACTTTTACGAGCGCGACGGTCCCGGCCTGTTGGAGTGCGTCCCGGAGCAACACATAGGGCTTCGCTCCAGCTTTATCGGCTTCCAGGTAATAGCTTTTCGCGAGGTACATCCCGTCGACTTGTTCGGCGGGTACGAATCGAAGTACTTCAATTTGATGTGTGGTCGCGACTGGGAGGTTGGCGAGCTCATCCGCTGTCAACACGACCACCTGCCCGTCGGGCATTTCATAGCCTCGGGCGATCTCGGCTTGCGCGACTGGCTTTTCTTCGGATTCGCACACGCGTCGATACCGAATTCTTGACCCATCAGCGACATGCACTTGATGCAGCGGAGTGTCGTGCTCTTCGGTCGCCGCATACAGCTTGATGGGGATTGCCACCAGGCCGAAGGACACCACGCCTTTCCACATGCTTCGCATACCTCATGATGAAACCGGAGTTGGTAACTGTAAACATGCGGATTCACCAGTGGGCTTGATGTGGTTAATGAGGTAAACCGACGGCGTGTCGCTGCATCAATTGACAAATCACATTAAAGCGATTTATTACGTGAATTAGTCGTTAGAACAACAGGAAACAGCTCCATAAATATCCGAGCAAAGTGACTTAGCACACCAAGGCCGATACTAGGATTGCATCAACCCAACCCCGGGGACCACGACCGCTCTGCCGAGGATTCTGCTGATGAACGACGATGCGATCGCAGTCGTCGGGTTAGCATGCCGTCTGCCCGGCGCCGCCAACCCAACACAATATTGGGAACTGCTCACCAACGGCACCTCGGCGATCGCTCCAGCTCCTCGCGATCGATCCGCACTTGGCATCGGCGGCTTCCTCCCCCACATCGACCAATTCGACCCCGCTTTATTTGGAATAGCCCCCAATGAAGCGATCGCGATGGACCCGCAACAACGCCTCGCCCTTGAACTCGGCTGGGAAGCATTCGAAGACGCGGGCATCACTCCGAATTCAGCCAGCGCCACCGGAGTGTTCATCGGCGCGATCTGGGACGACTACGCCACTTTGGTGCAAGAACAAGGAAACAAAGCACTCAGTCATTACACGATGCCCGGATTGCACCGGGGCATCATTGCCAACCGCTTGTCATATGCGCTTGGTTTGCGGGGGCCTAGCCTGGCCATTGATGCCGGACAAGCCTCCTCACTTATAGCCATTCACCTAGCGATCCAAAGTTTGCGCAGCGGCGAAACGAGCATGGCCCTAGCCGGCGGGGTCAACCTCATCGCATCCGAACACAGCAATGCGCGCTCGGCGCACTTTGGCGGGCTCTCCCCCGACCACACCTGCTACACGTTCGATGCACGTGCGAACGGCTACGTGCGCGGGGAAGGCGGCGGGATAGTCGTTTTGAAGCCGTTGGAAAGAGCACTAGCGGACGGCGACACGGTGTACTGCGTGGTGGCGGGCAGTGCCGTTAACAATGACGGAGGCGGGCAAACCCTAACAACGCCGAGCCAACAAGCCCAAGAACAGGTCCTGCGTGCCGCATATGAAGACGCGAAGGTGAACCCGCACCACATTGGATATGTGGAACTTCACGGCGCGGGCACGCCAGTGGGCGACCCCATCGAAGCCAATGCTCTTGGAACACTCCTTCACGACGCACCAGCCTCACTCGCCGTTGGCTCAGCCAAGACCAATATCGGACATTTGGAGGCTGCGGCCGGAATTGCTGGTTTCATTAAAACGGCCCTAGCTCTGCATCACCGTGAACTGCCAGCCAGTCTCAACTTTCAAAGCGCGCCCACGAATATTCCACTCGAAAAGCTAAATCTTCGGGTCAATGCGCGGCACGTCACCTGGCGGGCCGAGCCAGGCAGTCGCATCGCCGGCGTGAGTTCGTTCGGCATGGGCGGCACGAACTGCCACGTGGTCATGCGCGAAGCCACACACTCAACCCAAGGCACCGAGCCAGCTGAGCCTGGCTTAGTGCCCTGGATGCTCTCGTCCGCGACTGAACCAGCCCTTCGCTCCAGCGCTGCTCGACTGCGCGAGTTCATCGCCGCGCATCAACACCTGACGCCACGCGATATCGGCTTCTCACTTGCCACCACCCGCACACATCTGCGGCACCGCGCGGTAATCATTGGTGAAAGTCATCAGGATTTCGTTGACGGTCTTGATGCGCTGGCTGAAGGCGCGCCAGCATCCAATGTCATCGTGGGCAGGTGCGATGACCAAGAACAGCAGCCTGTTTTCATTTTTCCCGGACAAGGTTCGCAATGGGCTGGGATGGCGCTCTCGCTGCTGGAAACGTCACCCGTTTTCGCGGAACGTCTGACGCAATGCGCGAACGCACTTGACGCACACACTGGCTGGTCACTACTTGACGTGCTGCGCGGTGAACCAAGTGCTCCGCCGCTGGAGCGAGTGGACGTAGTCCAGCCCGCACTATTCGCGATGATGGTTTCCCTTGCCGCGCTGTGGCAATCATTGGGTTTGAGCCCCGCGGCCGTGGTTGGACATTCGCAAGGCGAGATCGCCGCCGCGTGCGTGGCAGGCGCGTTGTCGCTCGAGGACGCGGCGGCGATCGTGGCATTGCGAAGCCGCGCACTGAACTCGCTGGCCGGACAAGGGGCAATGGCCAGCGTCTCCTTGCCAGCGAAAAAGGTGCGCACGCATGACGGACTTGGGATCGCGGCGGTCAACGGACCCGATACCACCGTCGTATCGGGCACACCAGAAGCTGTAACCGCGTTCGTCGAGAAAATGACAGAGCAAGGCATTCGAGCTCGGCGCATCGCGGTCGACTATGCGTCACATTCCCAAGCGGTGGAAACCATTCGAGTAGAGCTACTCGCCCACCTAGCACATATTGAGGCTTCGCATGGCTCCGTACCGTTTTATTCGACGGTGTCTGGACGCCACATTGACGGTGACACGCTCACACCCGAATATTGGTACCAGAACCTACGCAGCACCGTTCAGTTCGCGCCCGTCATTCACGAATTACGTGAACAAGGCCATCGCGTTTTCCTAGAGATAAGCCCGCATCCGGTGCTAGCGATGGACATCGCCGCACATGACACACAGGTTGCCGCCATTAGCTCCCTACGGCGCGACAGCGGAGACGTTGCCACAGTTTTGACCTCACTGGCGCAAGCGCACGTGAATGGTGCGCGAATCGACTGGGCTCAATTTTTCGGGCGAGCTCGCCGTATGAAACTGCCCACCTACCCCTTTGATCGGCAGCGATATTGGATTGGCGACAGCGCGCCCGAACTAGCAAGCACGCCCACAAAAGACATACAAGAGCTTCTGCGCACAACCATTGCTGCCGTATTGGGCTATCAACCGCATGAGGTCGATCTTCGCCGAAGTTTCAAAGAACTTGGCTTCGATTCGGTCAGCGCGCTTGAACTAAGAAATCGCCTCAACGCCGCCACTGGCCTGACGCTGTCAAGCACCCTACTTTTCGATTTCCCCACCCCTGAAGCGCTTTTCGCACATGTCGGACGCGCTTCACCCGAGCACGCTTCTACGGCCGCCGTCGGTTCTGATGAGCCGATCGCCATAGTGGCCATGGGATGCCGGTTCCCGGGTGCGGTATCAACACCTGAACAACTGTGGGAACTCGTCAACAGCGGCGCTGATGCGATCTCTGAATTCCCAACTGACCGAGGCTGGGACACCTCAGGCGCCAACTACCCGAAACTTGGTGGCTTCCTCACCGAAGCGGCCCGATTCGATGCCGAATTCTTCGGGATCAGCCCCAAAGAAGCGCTCGCCATGGATCCGCAACAGCGTTTACTTCTCCACACGACATGGGAGGTCTTCGAACGGGCGGGCATCGCACCATCGTCTATGCGCGGCACCGAAACGGGAGTATTCGTCGGCGCGATGCCACAAGAATATGGCCCGAGAATGAACGCCGCTCCCGCACAGCTCGCGGGACACGTCTTAACCGGCAATACCGGCAGCGTCGCGTCGGGCCGACTCGCCTACACCTTTGGTTTGTCCGGCCCTGCGATCACTGTGGACACTGCTTGCTCCTCGTCACTAGTCGCGTTGCACTTGGCCGTGCGAGCGCTGCGGTCCGGGGAATGCTCTCTCGCATTGGCTGGCGGGGCCACCATCATGGCGAACCCAGGCATCTTCGCCGAGTTCGCGCAAGCAGAGGGCTTGTCCTCTGATGGGCGCTGCAAATCTTTCGCGGCGGCAGCGGACGGCACCAGTTGGTCCGAAGGCGTAGGCATGCTGCTACTCGAACGACTCAGTGATGCTCAAGCCAACGGCCACCCCGTGCTCGCGCTGGTGCGAGGCAGCGCGGTGAATCAAGACGGCGCATCACATGGTTTGACCGCGCCCAACGGCCCAGCGCAAGAACGGGTGATTCGGCGGGCGCTCACCGACGCGGGCCTCGGCTTCGACGATGTCGACGTGGTGGAAGCCCACGGAACGGGCACCGCGTTAGGCGATCCGATCGAAGCACACGCGCTCCTCAACACCTATGGGCGTGATCGGGAAACACCGCTGTGGTTGGGCTCGCTGAAATCCAACATTGGCCACGCCCAAGCCGCCGCCGGGGTGGGCGGCGTGATCAAAATGGTGCAGGCCATCCGGCAGGGGACACTACCCGCCACACTGCACGTCGACGAGCCCTCGCCGCATATCGCCTGGGATTCCGGGAACCTGGCTCTGCTCACCACATCCCAGCCCTGGCCTGACCTGGCCCGAGCCCGCCGGGCTGCGGTGTCCTCTTTTGGGATCAGCGGGACGAACGCGCATGTGGTCCTCGAGCAGGCCCCCGCGTCCGAGACGACGAAGGTTGAAACTCCCACGGCCTACCCGTGGATTGTGTCGGCGAAGAGCGAAGCTGGTCTACGGGCCCAAGCGACAAAGCTCCGCACTCATCTGAACGGAAGCACCGGCTGGTCCATCGCTGACGTCGCCTCCACATTGGCCCATGGTCGCGACGTTTTTGATTATCGTGCACATATCTTCAGCCAGAGCGCCGATGATTATGTTTCCGCGCTCGACGCGCTCGCTGAGACAAGCACCCACTCCGCGCTACGCACCGGCGTTGATCTTGGCCGGAAAACCGCCTTCTTGTTCACCGGCCAGGGCGCTCAGTACCCGGACATGGCACAAGAGATGTGTGACGCTTTCCCAGTTTTCGCGAAGCATTTCAACGACATATGCGATGAACTAAATAAGCACTTCGGCGGCGATGTTCGAACAGCGCTGAAAACGGAGCAAGTACATCAAACCGCGTTCACCCAAGCCGGTCTTTTCGCATTCGAGGTCGCGAGCTACCGGCTACTGGAATCGTGGGGAATACGGCCAGATTTCTTGCTGGGCCATTCATTGGGCGAAATCGCGGCAGCGCACGTCGCGGGCGTGTTCTCACTTGCCGACGCTTGCGCTCTGGTCGCTGCCCGAGGCCAACTTATGCAGAGCCTGCCAACCGGCGGCGCCATGCTGGCAGTCCGCGGGGCCGAGGCTGAGCTCGCACCACTGTTGTCAGGAACAGGCATCAGCATCGCCGCAATCAACGGACCAAACTCTGTGGTGCTGTCAGGGGCGCACGATCCGCTACGGGAACTCAGCAGCGCCCTCACTGCCCGCGGGCACAAGACAACTCCGTTGAAAGTCAGTCATGCGTTTCATTCGGTGCTCATGGAACCCATGCTTGGGGATTTTCGGCGCGTAGTTGAAACGCTACAGTTCAATGCCCCGCACATTCCCATCGTGTCGACAGTGACCGATGAACCGCAAGCACCCGATTTCACTTCACCGGGGTATTGGGTTGATCAGGTGCGCCAACCTGTGCGCTTCGCCGCCGGAATACGCACGCTGCTGAAAGCGGACGTTGGAACGTTCATCGAAATTGGGCCAGATGCGGTGCTCAGCGCAGCCGGGGCGGAGCAAGCAGCGGCCAAGCAATTTATTGCGCTACACCGAAAAGCGCAAGACGCGATCAGCACTGTGCGGACAGCCGTAGCGGCGGCGCATGTGCGCGGTGTCGGAGTGGACTGGGCTGCCCTGATTCCCCCGACCGCCAGCGTAAGTGACGTGCCTACGTATCCATTCGAAGGAACTCACTACTGGTTCACCCCAACGGACCAACCAGAGATAGGCCGTCACTGGTTGAAGAACCCAGTGCACATCGCTGGATCACACGATGTGGTTTTCAGCGGGCGCCTCACGCCCGAAGAGTTCGCGGATCATCGCATCCAGGGCGCCGTTGTGCTGCCCGGTACCGCTCTGGTGAACTTCGCGCTTTCGGTGGGCGGCCAGGTGGGCTATCCCGTGATTGACGAGCTGAGCCTACTAACGCCAGTCGTGCTCGACTCACCGATCGATCTGCAAATAGTGGTCAAAAGCGCTGACGCCGAGCATCGGACGTTGACCGTATATTCGCGAGCATCGAGCACACAGGACTGGACCGAGCACGCCCACGCGAGATTGAGCAACACAGCTCTCGAACCTGGCTTTGAGCTTTCCTCATGGCCACCAGCCGGCGCGCTTCCACAAGACATAGCCAGCCTGTACGCCAACCTCGCCGAACGAGGCTATGGGTATGGCCCAAGCTTCCAGCGGGTAAAAGCGGTATGGCAACAGGAAAACGAGCTGTTTGTAGAACTCACCTCAACTGAGGCAAGCGAATCAACACTCGACCCAACCGCGCTTGACAGCGCATTGCACGCCACCTTGCTGCACTTTTTCCCCGAGGGGACGCCGGTTCCGTTTATGTGGAATTCGGTGACATTGCACGATGCGACGAGCGAAGCCACTCGCATCCACATTGTCCACAAGGGTGAGTCGATTGCGCTCTCACTGACTTCCTCAACAGGAACACCTATCGCACAGATTGGCAGGCTATTGATGCGCTCCTTGCGCAACACGCCAGCCGACCCACTGCTCGAGGTGCAATGGCAGACCCTCACGAACGCTCTGCCGTCGGATGTGGCAACACCCGATTGGGCTGTGCTGGGCAACAACGATCTCGGCCTTGGTGTGCGAACTTTGGCCGATCTCAAAGATGGGCCCCCGCCCGAGGTGTGGTTCGCGCCGATACCAGCTGGCGAGTCGCCAGCCGACATCACCGAGGCGGTGCACAGCTCGCTGTCGCTCCTGCGCGAATGGTTCAGCGAACCCACATTCTCGAACACCACACTAGTCTTCGTCACCCACGACGGGCTCACCGACTTGGTGCAGGCACCTGTGCGCGCCGCTATTCGCTCAGCCCGCGCCGAAGACACCAGAAGAATTGTGCTCGCCGACTGGACACGGCCACCGACTCGGTCGCTGATCAGCGCGGCCTTGGCTAGTGGTGAACCCGAATTCGCGATCCGTGGGGACCGCATTGAGGTTCCGAGACTGGCCAAGCTACCAATCTCGCCTGATGCTCCGACGATTGACTGGGGCACCGTGTTGGTAACTGGCGGCACGGGCGCATTGGGCGCATTGATCTCCGAGCATTTGGTCCGCGAGCATGGCGTGCGAGACCTGATACTCGTAAGCCGTTCGGGTGCCGCCGCTCAGAGCGCGTCAGCTTTGCGCGAAAAGCTCAGCGCGTTGGGTGCCACCGTGCAGATCGTGGCCGCCGACATCGCCGAGCGAGACGAGGTGGCGGCCCTATTTGACCGGCACATGGTGAACAGTGTGGTGCACGCCGCCGGAGTGCTCGCCGATGGGCTCATCGCCTCTCTTAACGTCGAAAAAATAGAGAAAGCGCTACGGCCCAAAGTCCACGGTGCCTGGCATATTCACGAACTGGGCACAAACTTGAATGCCTTCGTGCTGTTTTCCTCAGCGATCAGCATTCTGGACGTGGCTGGCCAGGCGAACTACGCGGCTGGGAACGCGTTCTTGGATGCACTCGCCGCACGGCGTCGCTCCGATAACCTGCCGGCGCAGTCCATGTTGTGGGGCCTTTGGGATCAAGGCATGGCCGACACACTTGACGAGTCGGGAGTGCGCCGACTCCGCCAAGCCGGTCTGGCTCCGCTAGACGCATCCGCTGGGTTGGCATTGTTCGATGCCGCTCTGCGCGCCAACCGAGCGACGGTCGCACCACTACGGCTGGACATGGACACCTTGCGCGATGTTGGCGTTCCACGTCTCGTGCAAAACCTGGTGAGATCACCATCGGCGCCGCTAACGTCAACGCCTGATCTGCGGGCACGCTTGGAAAAGCTGCCGGAAAACGAGCGCGAACGATCCGTGCTCATGCTCCTGCGTGAACTAACCGCGAAGGCACTTGGGCACGCCAGCGCGGCTAGCGTGCCCACGAACCGGACCTTCACCCAGCTGGGTCTGGATTCTCTGGGCGCGATCGAACTGCGCAACAGCCTCAACGCGCAAAGCGGGCTTAGCTTGCCATCGAGCCTAGCTTTTGACTATCCGACACTGCCCAAGCTGGCAACTTTCTTGTTGCACCAATTGCTACCCGGTTCCATCAAATCTGACGACAACGCCATTCACACAATGAGCGTGGATGACCTCGTGCGCCTTGCAATGACCCGCGGCAAAACGAGCTAACCCTAGGGGGCGAAACATGGTTGATACCTCGGTGGACACCATCGTGGCGGCACTGCGGGAGTCTTTGCTCGAAAATGAGCGACTCCGGCAACAGCTCACCGCTCCCGGAGCGGCCGAACCCATCGCTATCGTGTCGATGAGCTGCCGTTATCCCGGTGGAGTCACCACGCCCGAAGAGCTATGGGAACTGGTCAGTCAGGAAAAGGACGCGATTTCTTCGTTTCCGCGCGACCGCGGTTGGGCTGTCGATTCCTTATATGACCCCGTTGTGGGCACGCCAGGAAAAAGCTACACACGACAGGGCGGGTTCCTTTATGACGCCGCCGAATTCGATCCGGAGTTTTTCGGGATCAGCCCCCGAGAAGCGCTCGCCATGGATCCGCAGCAGCGACTGCTGTTGGAAACAACCTGGGAAGCGTTCGAGCGCGCGGGCATAGACCCAACGGCGTTACGCGGCACACCCACTGGCGTGTTCGCCGGAGTGATGTATCACGACTACGGCAGCTGGTTGACCGAGCTTCCCGAGGGCGTAGAGGGCTACTTGGGCAACGGAAATCGGGGCAGCGTCGCATCGGGCAGGTTGGCGTATGTGTTGGGCTTGGAGGGACCAGCAGTAAGCGTTGACACCGCCTGTTCGTCCTCATTGGTCGCGATCCATTTAGCCGTTCAAGCACTTACCAATGGCGAATGCTCATTGGCGTTGGCTGGCGGAGTCACGGTCATGTCCACTCCGCAAACTTTCATTGAATTCAGTGCGCAGCGCGGCCTATCCGCCGATGGGCGCTGCAAATCATTCGCGGCTGGAGCTGACGGCACCGGTTGGGGTGAAGGCGCGGGAATGCTGTTGCTCGAACGACTTTCGGACGCGCAGCGCAACGGACATCCGGTGCTAGCCATCGTGCGTGGCACAGCGGTGAACCAAGACGGCGCCTCCAACGGCTTCACCGCTCCGAACGGGCCCTCGCAGCAGCGAGTCATCGAGCAGGCACTGGCGAACGCGGGGCTTAGCCCCGCTGAGGTAGATGCGGTGGAGGCCCACGGAACGGGCACCACGTTGGGAGATCCGGTCGAGGCTGGTGCGTTGTTGGCAACATACGGCCAACACCACAGCGACGAGCGCCCATTGTGGCTGGGGTCAGTCAAGTCGAACATCGGGCACACTCAAGCTGCCGCCGGTGCCGCTGGGGTGATCAAAATGGTGCAAGCGATGCAGCATGGGGTTTTGCCGTCTACTTTGCACGTTGACGCACCATCACCCCACATTGACTGGAATTCTGGACATGTCAAGCTGCTCTCCGAGCCTCGCGACTGGCCACAACCAGCCCGGCCCCGTCGTGCGGGCATTTCTTCCTTTGGCATCAGCGGCACAAATGCCCATGTGATCCTCGAACAAGCACCGACGTCACCTTCCCAGGCCACATCGCCTGAGCGGGTCGCGCCTACGTCTTCTGCGCCCATCCCCTGGGTGCTTTCGGCACATAGCGCATCTGCTTTAACTGAGGCGGCGACGCGACTTCACGCGTACATCGCCGAGCAAGATCCTCGTGACGTTGGCTATTCCTTGACCAACACTCGAGCATCTTTTGAGCATCGTGCGGTTGTCGTGGGCCACGATCGCGAAGAGCTACTTTCTGGGGTGCGCGCCCTGTCACAATCGCAGCCCCACCCACAGCTGATCACTGGAACCGTCCGGGCTAATGAAGCCGTTTTTGTCTTTCCCGGTCAGGGTTCGCAGTGGGCGGGGATGGCTACAGAATTGCTAGATACTTCCCCAGTTTTCGCCGCTGGGATGGCTGAATGCGCTGACGCACTGGCTTCTCACGTTGACTGGGACTTGTTCACCGTTCTGCGTGAAGAACCCGCCATGCTGAACCGGGTTGACGTGGTTCAGCCCAGCTTGTGGGCGATCATGGTGTCGCTGGCGCGGCTGTGGCGCGCGCATGGCGTCGAACCGGCCGCGGTCATTGGGCATTCGCAGGGTGAAATCGCTGCCGCGTGTGTGGCGGGAGCGTTGTCTATCGAGGATGCCGCCGCGGTAGTCGCTTTGCGGGGAAAGCTTATCGCGCGCGAACTCGCCGGCCAAGGCGGCATGCTCTCGATAGGGTTGTCGGCGCAAAGCGCGGCCACCCGAATCGCTGGGATCGTCGATGTGGCGATCGCCGCATTGAACGGGCCCAACTCAGTAGTGGTGTCGGGGCCACGCTCCGCTTTGGAATCGCTGCACGCTCAGCTCAAGGCCGAAGAGGTGCCGACAAAGCTATTGCCGGTGGACTATGCCTCACATTCGGCACCAGTGGAAAAAATTCGCACGCAACTGCTCGACGCGCTTGGCGGGATAGCTCCCGAAAAAGGGTCAGTACCGATGTATTCCACTATGGCCGGTGCATTCATTGAATCATCAGAGCTCGACGGGCAATATTGGTTTGATAATCTGCGGCGCCCCGTGCAATTCGCACCTTCAATCGAAGCGCTGATCAACGATGGCCACCGGGTGTTCATCGAGATGAGCCCCCACCCGGTGCTATCGATGGGCATCGAAGAAACCGCGGATTCGCTACAGCTCGACGACGTGGCCACCGTCGGCTCGCTGCGGCGCAACGAGGGCGGCCTTGCCCGATTCTTCGCCTCTGTCGCACAGGCGTTCTGCTTCGGGATCGACGTTTCCTGGCCTGAAATTTTTGCGGAGGCACACACCGTTGAGCTTCCGACATATCCCTTCCAACGCGAACGCTATTGGCTCGCGCACTCACGCACCAGCGGCGACGCGGCGGCCGCAGGGCTGCGCAGCGCCACTCATCCGCTGCTCGGCGCCCACATAGACCTTCCCGAGACGGGCGGACTGATTCTCACTGGCCGACTTCCCAGTGATGCCGCGCCATGGCTAGCCGATCACAAGGTAGGCGAACGTGTGCTGTTGCCCGGTGCGGCCATGGTGGAATTGGCGCTCACCGCAGGCAGCTACCTGGACTGCCCGCACGTGTCAGAGCTAACTTTGGAAGCACCGCTTCTGCTTCCGGCCGAGGAAGACGTCGCCGTGCAGATTTGGGTGGGCCCGGCCAGTCAAACGGGCGAGCGCTCAATCAGCATCCATAGCCAGACAGAATCACAATGGGTGAGACATGCCAGTGGCACGTTGGCTCCTTACGCACAAACCCAACCCTTCACTCCCTCGACCTGGCCGCCACCTGGCGCGACACAACTCGACGCGGAATCGATATACCCTCGGCTAGCCGAATCCGGCTATGGTTACGGGCCCACGTTCCAGGGCTTGACGAACATCTGGCAACGCGGCAACGATGTTTTCGCCGAAGTAGCACTTCCGGACTCCGAACGCGAAAGCGCGAAGGACTACCAACTTCATCCAGCCCTGCTCGACGCCGTGTTGCATGCCGCCCTTGCTGTGGACAATGAATATTCCGTGCTGCTGCCCTTCAGCTGGTCAGGAGTTCAAATCCATACCGCTGGCGTGCAGCAACTCCGCGCACATTTGCGGCTCACCCGTGGGGCACAAGAATTTTCGTTCACGTTGGCGACTCCGTCGGGTGCCATCGTGGCAAGCGTTGACACATTGTTGTCTCGACCAATGGCGTCACAACATCTCACGCTGCCCTTGCACCATGTTCAATGGGAGCCGCTGCCATCGCACGAACCGGACGAGGCTACCTTTGCGGTGTTGAACGGGCAGCGCCTTGAGGAGTTGGAAACACCGGCATCCCACGTGATTTTCCCGGCTGGCTCAGCCAGCGGCACGGTGCCCGAACGTGCTCACCTCGCAGTAACAGAGGCACTGCGGACCGCCAAAACGTGGCTTGCCGACGATCGGTTCGTCAACAAAACCTTGGTTTTTATCACCCGCGATGCCTTCAGTGAATCCAATTCCGACCCGGCAGCCGCCGCGATCTGGGGCCTCATTCGGTCCGCGCAAACCGAAAACCCGGGCCGATTCGTCCTCCTTGATATAGATAGCAACGGGCTACCCGACGGCACCATTGCCGCAGCGCTGCACACTGGGGAGGAACAACTCGCTATTCGTGGCGATAGATTGTTCGTGCCCCGTCTATCCAAAGTGAACACAGCCTCGGAGGCGTTGTTCGACTCTAGTGGCACAATTTTACTCACTGGTGGCACCGGAGAATTGGGCTCCCAGGTCGCAAGACACCTCGTCACTACCTATGGGGCTAACGATCTGCTTCTCACCAGTCGACGCGGCGCTGATGCCCCCGGCGCGTCGACTCTAGCCACCGAACTCGCCGCCCACGGCGCGCGAGTGCGGTTCGCGAGCTGCGACACGGCCGATTATTCGGCGCTTGGCCAGGTAATAGACTCAGTGGGTGACTCGCTGACAACAGTCATCCACCTCGCGGGCGTGCTTGATGACGCGCTCATCACCTCGATGACCACTGATCAACTCGACACCGTGCTACGCGCCAAAGTGGACTCCGCCTGGAATCTGCATGAGCACACCAAGAACCTGGACCTGCGCGCGTTCATTCTCTTCTCCTCCGCAGCCGGCACACTGGGCACGCCCGGCCAAGGCAACTACGCAGCCGCGAACGCTTTCCTTGATTCTCTGGCACAGCTCCGACGCAACGTCGGTCTGCCCGCGCAATCTTTGGCATGGGGTTTGTGGGAACAGCGCAGCACCATGACAACGGCGCTGTCGGATGCCGACGTGGCCCGGATGGCCCGCATGGGCGTGGGTGCGATGCCCACCGAGCAGGCATTGGGTCTTCTCGATGCGGCAATGGCAAGCGGCGAAACGACAGTCACACCGATCCGGCTTGATACCGCCGCGGTGCGCAAATCGGGCGAAATCCCACCGATATTGCGTTCTCTCGTGCGAGTGTCCACCCAGAAACCCGCCACTGTCGCGAGTGGAAACGAGCTCATCGACCGGCTCATGCCGCTGACGAACCGAGAACGCGAACACCTGCTCCTTGAACTGTTGAGCGACCACATTGGCGCGGTGTTGGGACATGAACAGTCAACGACCATCAACACGAAACGCGCGTTCAAAGAGTTGGGCTTTGACTCTCTGATGGCCGTGGAACTACGTAACCGTCTCAACGCGGAAACGGGTTTGCGACTTCCGGTCACGCTCACGTTCGACCACCCCACGCCGGTGGCGCTGGCCCAACATCTCAAAAAGCAGCTCATGAGCGAAAAGTCGGAGCAAGTGACGGCCACGGCACAGGTATCGGCTGTCGATGAACCGATCGCCATTATCGGCATGGGCTGCCGCTTCCCCGGCGGCGTTACCAGCCCCGAGCAACTGTGGGATTTGATCACCGAGAACCGCGACATCATCTCACCGTTCCCCACTGATCGAGGCTGGGACATCGACGCGGTATACGATCCAGAGCCCGGCAAACCCGGCAAGAGCTACACCCAACACGGTGGTTTTCTCCACGACGCCGCCGATTTTGATCCCGACTTTTTTGGCATCAGCCCACGGGAGGCTCTCGCCATCGACCCGCAGCAACGTCTGCTGCTGGAAACCAGCTGGGAGGCCTTCGAACGCGCGGGTATCGACCCCACCACACTGCGCGGAAGTTTGACAGGCGTGTTCGCCGGAGTGATGTACCACGACTACGCCGCACGTTTGAACGCTCTGCCGGAGGACGTCGCCGGATTTATCAGCTTGGGCAATGCCGGGAGTGTGGCGTCGGGCCGAATCTCATACACATTCGGGCTGGAAGGCCCCGCGATGACGGTGGATACGGCCTGCTCATCGTCGCTGGTCACCTTGCACTTGGCGGCACAGGCACTACGCGCTGGGGAATGCACATTGGCATTGGCCGGTGGCGCCACAGTGCTGTCCGTGCCAGATGTTTTTGTCGAGTTCAGTCGGCAACGAGTGCTCTCCCCCGACGGTCGGTGCCGCACGTTCGCCGCCTCCGCCGACGGAACAAGCTGGTCAGAAGGCGCTGGAATGCTTTTGTTGGAGCGGCTTTCAGACGCCAAGCGAAACGGGCACCATATTCTGGCTTTGGTCAAGGGCTCAGCCGTCAATCAAGACGGAGCGTCCAACGGTTTGACCGCGCCAAACGGTCCATCCCAAGAACGGGTAATCCGCCGGGCGTTGGCCAATGCTGGGCTCGCCCCACACGAGGTCGACGCGGTGGAAGCGCATGGCACAGGCACTCGGCTGGGCGATCCAATTGAGGCGGCCGCTTTGCTCGCAACGTATGGCCAAGATCGGCCCACCGATAAGCCACTGTTGCTCGGCTCCATCAAGTCCAATATGGGTCACACTCAGGCGGCCGCCGGTGTGGCGGGCATCATCAAAATGACATTGGCGATGCAGCGGGGCGTTCTTCCGCCCACTTTGCACGCCGATGAGCCATCGCCGCATATCGACTGGTCATCAGGAGTACTGAAACTCCTGACCGAACAACACGCATGGCCCGAGTCTTCCCACCCCCGACGAGCGGGCATTTCCTCCTTCGGCATCAGCGGCACGAACTCGCACGTCATTCTGGAACAGGCGCCCACACCCGAGCCACCAACGCGCAAACGAGCTGATGAACCGCCCCTGCCCTGGGTGTTGTCGGCTAAGAGCGAGGCGGCATTGCGCGCTCAAGCCGGACGGCTCCGCGCGCATCTTGACGAGACCACCTGGGATGAACGTCCGGTGGGGTATTCACTCGCGACCACCCGGGCGGCTTTCCATCACCGCGCGGTCTTGTTGGGCACCGATCGGGCTCAGCTTTTGGAGGCGCTGGACGCTCTTGCACAAGGGCGCGCGCACCCACGTTTGGTGCGAGCAACGACCAACGCCGACAAGACCGCGTTCCTCTTCACCGGTCAAGGTGCGCAATATCCGGGAATGGGCCGGGAGCTATATGACGCTTATCCGGCGTTCGCGCAAGCATTCGACACCATCTGCGCCCACATGGAGCCCCACCTTCCGGATGTGCGTGAAGTGATGTTCGACGAAGGGTCAACCCTGTTGACCCAGACGCATTACACACAAGCGGCGTTGTTCACATTAGAAACCGCGCTCTTTAGGTTGCTGGAATCTTGGGACATCCTGCCCGACTATCTAGCGGGCCATTCCATTGGTGAAATAGTCGCAGCCCATGTGGGTGGTGTGCTCTCATTGCCCGACGCGTGCGCTTTGGTCGCCGCGCGCGGCCGACTCATGAACTCACTGCCCGAGGGCGGAGCGATGCTCGCGGTGCAAGCGAGCGAGTCACACATCGAGTCTATGTTGCCGTTGCTGGGAGTCAGCATCGCCGCGGTGAACTCCCCAACCTCCGTGGTGATTTCGGGTGATGCCAAGCAGCTGACACAACTCGCGGAGACGTTGCGGAAAGAGGGCCACAAGACAACACCGCTGACCGTGAGCCATGCTTTTCACTCCCCGCTCATGGACCCGATCTTGACCGAATTTCATGCGGCGATCGCAGAGTTGACGTTTAACGAACCACACACCGCGATCGTGTCCAATCTGACTGGCGAGGTGGCCACCTCAGCTCAGCTACGAGATCCGCGATATTGGGTCCGCCACGTGCGTGAAACTGTGCGTTTCTCCGACGCCATTAACACTTTGCACCGCAACGAAGTACGTAGATTCGTTGAGCTCGGTCCAGATGGCATCTTGAGCGCGCTGACGTATCAAACGGTCGCCGATCCCGATATCAAAGCAATGCCGATGATGCGCGCTGATCGCCGAGCCGCCGACGTCGGCATGGAAGCCGTGGCGGCTTTGTACGCGCATGGCCAAGAGGTGAATTGGGCCGCGATGTACGGAGACACCGTAAGCCCCATCGCACTGCCCACGTATGCCTTCCAACGGGAGCGGTATTGGCTCAGTGAGGCCGCTGAACTGCCTCGAGGCATGCTCACTCAGCTCGCTTCGGAAACACCCGCCAGGCCCAGGCAGCGCATCACCGGTGTCCTCGATAAAGCAGCCTTGCTCGAATTGGTGCGTGAAGAAGCGGCGAGCGTGCTCAAACGAGCCACATCAGAAGACATAGAGCCGCATCGGGCCTTCAAAGAGCTGGGCTTTTCATCACTGACCGCTTTGGAATTCCGAAACGCGTTGTCAACCGTCACCGGCATTGAACTGCCCGCCACATTGGTTTTTGACTATCCAACACCGGCGGCACTTGTCGAGGTACTGCATAGCAAACTGGGCGATGAAGGTCGCACACTTCCCACGGTTCTCACCCCTACCGCGGCACTGGACACGCTGGAGCGTGCACTATCAAGTGAGACGGATGATCGAACTCGCCATGCGGTGCGCGAACGTATGCGTGCATTGGTGAATAGTTGGGATGTCCCGGAGTCGGTGGCTGATGCGAACTTTGACATGGAGAACGCGACCGCCGATGAAATGTTGGCCTTTATTGATCAAAATTTGGGGCATCAGCCGTGATCGCCGACATTCTGTCGGATGACGTTGTCGCGGTGGAGGCATTTGGGGAACTGCCCCACACCCAACTATTCCCTGAGGAAGAAAAGTACATCGCGAACGCGGTCGACAAAAGGCGCGACGAGTTCATCACCGTACGCGGATGTGCCCGGGCCGCGTTGACCAGCTTGGGCTACCCAGCCACGGTGCTGGTTCCGGGAGAACGCGGGGAACCACGGTGGCCCGCGAACATCGTGGGCAGCATGACGCATTGCGCTGGCTATCGGGCCGCGGCGGTGGCCCATGGCGCTAAAGTGCGCGGCGTGGGAATCGACGCGGAAGTCCACGCCCCACTGCCAGAAGGCGTGTTGAATGCGATCGGATTGCCGGAGGAGCTCACACATCTTCACGCATTGAATTTCGGCCAGCATTGGGACCGGCTGCTTTTTAGCGCGAAAGAATCGGTGTACAAAGCATGGTTTCCCTTAACAGGGCGCCGCCTGGGTTTCGCCGATGCCCGCATCGTTCTTGACCCAGGGGGAACATTCACCGCGACACTGTTAGTTGCCCAACCGCCTGTCGCCGTTTTTCACGGCCGATGGATCGCCCGTGAGGGTCTGGTGCTCACCGCTGTCACCGTCCCGCACGACTAGTAAAAGCCCGCCACAAAACCCATGGGCGCATGAGCGTGGTGGGCGGATCCATCAACGAGGTGACGCGCAAGAACTGTTCGCTTAAGGCAGGGTCTTGCCCCGCTGCCGCTTGTACTCGCCGCACGTACTTGTTGATCATTCGCAACGGAAGCGGCCTGGGCCCAGGAACTTCTGGAATAGCGAGGTCGGCACCAATGTTGAGTTGCCAGGCCACGTCGATTGGTTTGGCGGCGGCGCGGAAAAAGCGGCGGGCCAAATTATCGGTGCCCCGTTGGAGGCAGTCCCGCAGGGCGAGCGCCTGCAACATCGCCACCGTCATGCCTTGGGCATATAGCGGGTTATAGCTGCAGATCGCGTCGCCGAATACCAGTAGTCCCTCAGGGAATTGCTTGAGTCGCTCGTATCGGCGTCGTTGATTAGCCGGGAAGTGGTGAGTGGTCACATTAGCGAGCGGCTCGGCTTGTTTGAGCGCTTCCATGATGTGAGCGGGCGCGAAATCTCGGACAAAGTCCAAAATGCCGTCCCAGGTGGAGGGCGGGTGATGCCCCCGATAGCCTTGCGCGCTGGCAAGCCACGTGTTGTTTTCGTAAGCGAACATAGCCAGGCCGGTGGGACGACCAGGCACCGCTCCGATTCCGATCACTTTCTCGACTTTGATATCTGGAGGCAATCGCAACAGCTGGCTGGCATACACCAGGTCGATGGGTAGTTTCTCTTCCGGCGCGGGCTGAAAACCAAGCTCTTTCAGCCACAGCGGTGTGCGTCCAGCGCGACCCATCGCATCAACCACCACATCAGCGCTAAGCGCTTCGGGTTCAGCGCGATCACGGTGGTGAATCCGCACGCCATCGACGCGGCCCGGTGTGTCAGCGATCAGACCTGCGACGTCGCATTTCTCGAGAATTGTGATGTTCTTGATGGCGCGCAGCCGCCGCCGTACATGCGCTTCCAGGAAAGGCCTGCTCGCCAAATACGTGCCGTCACCGCTCCGGTTTTCTTGGCTGAGAAGGTGCCCGCCAATGGAAAAGTAGAGATCGGTCAAGTTGTGCGCTGCCCGCGCGCCAGCTTGAACTAGCTCATCCAAAAACCCAGGAAACAACTCGTCAAGAATGTATCCGCCACGTGCGAGCAACAGGTGCACATGCCTGCCTTGCGGGACACCACGACGGTTTTCCGCGTTATCGGCGAGCTCATCGCGCTCGATGATCGTCACGCGTTCGTACGCATCTGACAAGACACGCGCGACCGCCATTCCGGCCATGCCGGCGCCCAGAACCACGGCGTGGTCACCGATCTTTGACATGTCTACCTCCGCACGGCTGACGTGAGATGCGCGGTTATTCCTTCGATTGATGAAGTGACGGCCTCATCAACGTCGTCGTCCCACGCAAGCTGAAATTCGTCCTCGATAGCGACGAAGAAACGTAGCAACTGCACGGAGGTAAGCCCGAGCGCGCGGAGTGAGCCTGGACCGCTGGGGAGCTCCGCTGGCAAGGGTTCTTGTAACACCTCTGCCAGCAGGCTTAACAGCCGCGCTTTTACGTCAGCTTCAGTCATTGTCTGCTGCCTGGGGTGAAGGTGCCGTCTTCAACTGCGGCTACAAAGCGACCAATCGAGTTTTCAAATTCTTTGGTTTTCTCCGCATATGGTAGATGTCCGCATTCTGGGATGATCTCCACCATGGCATTACCCAACAAAGTGGACGCCGCGTGTAGTGTCGACTCGGTCGTGCTGAAGTCATCGTCCCCAGCCAACAATAAGGTTGGCGCATTAATCGCCGAAAGTTTTTCGACCTCATCACCGGCATTGACTGCCTCTTGCAGATTGGCGCGCAGCTGCGCTTTTGAGTTCATCGCCAAGAAACGCTCACGCAAAGCCAGATAGGCGGCTGAACCACCCTCGGCGATCGCACGATCGCCGAACACAATCGGGTAGATCAAATCGAAAAGCCGCCTGGCCCCGCCCTCCTCAACAGCGCTCAGCCACGACTGCGCGATGCGTCGACGACGGGAGGATCCCCACGGGCTGAACGGCGGCCCCACCAAAATCAGGCCGGCGACTCGGTCGGGGTGGGCAACCGCGAAATCACGGCAAATCAGCGTGGAGATAGACGTACCTACTAAGTAGGTCTGTTCGATATTCAAGGCATCCAACAATGAGGCCAAGTCATCGCAATGTTGTTGAAAATTCTCGGCAGTGCCTGAGGACGCGCCTTGATTGCGCAAGTCGTAGGTAAGAATTCGGTGGTCTGGCGCGAGCCGCGATGTGTAATTTCGCCAGGCCGTGCTGACCACATAAATAGTCGACACGAACGTGAGCGTCGGGCCTTTCCCACGAAGTTCGTAATACAGCTCGCAGCCATCGCCGACGGGATGAAGCGCGCGCGTGCCGTCATATTCGATCGTCCAAGACTCAATTGTTTCGGCCTTCATGTGGCGTCCTCCTGTTTGCTCAAATACCGCACATACCAATCGATGTACCGCGCCACTTGTTCATCGGGAAGTGGCACGTCCAGCACGGAGGTGCCGATCAGTTTTTCTGTGCTGCTCAGGTCGAAAAATCTGGTCTCACGCATATAGGAGACGTTGAACCGCAATTCATCATCGACAGCTTCATCGATGGAGGTGAACTCATCTGGATCGTTCACACAAATCGGCGGTTTCATATCGAGTCGCTGCGCCAAAAGCCGCAAGAAATCCCCTACCTGGGGCTGTTGCGCGTTGGCGAGATGGTAGATGCCGCTGTCGCCTCCAGCCACGACAACGCCCACCGCCCCTTGGGCAACTCGATCTACTGGAATCAAATTGCCCAAGGCCTCCGCGCGCACCCGAAGCCGCAAGGGCCGGAACACCAGCAAATCTCCCGCGCGTTCTCGCACCTCTTTACGCAAGTCATAGAGGCCCTTCATAAACGCGTAAAAGCCACTGAAATTGGTGGCGAAATAGGTGCGGCTATGCCCGACCACGACGCTCGGACGAAACACCCGAACCTTCTGGAACGTACTCGCGAGAACCAATTCCTCGGCCCGGACCTTGCTGCGCTCATACCAGTTGTTCCAAATATCTGGACCATCACTAGGTATTGGTTCAGCCGCAATGTGTCCTTCCCGCCGCCCTGACACATATGCCGTGCTGATTTGGTTAAACCCGGTCACGCCAAGTCGCTCGGCCAAGCCGAGGACAGCCCGGGTGCCCTCCACATTGTGCGCCAAAATGCTGTCTTTGAACTCGTCCTCAAACGACAGCGACGCGGCTGAATGCCAGAGTTGATCGGCGGGCCCTATTTCGTTTTCATCGGCGCAGTGTGGCGTCAGCACGTTGCCAGGAACCGCGCGCACGCGTGTTGCGATCGCCTCCGCTAATTCGTGCTGACCATAACCGCGGGCCGCGTGGCGGAGCGCCCGATGCAGCCGCTCGGCTGGAGAAGCACCTGCCAGGGGTCGCACTAAACACGTGATGCGCGCATCAGTGTTCGCTAACAACTCCAGCACGATCGCGCCGCCGACAAACCCCGTTGCCCCGGTAACGACATGATGTTCTTCAAAGCTCACGATTGCCCTCCAGCGATGTTCGGCCAAGCGGAACGATCATTGCCGTGGGCGTGAATCAAAGCAAGCGCGATGCGTTCCAAACCGAACGCCATGCACGCGCTATGTGCGGTGGAACCGTCAGCGTTAGCAATCCCAAATCTGGTTCCCAAGTGGTCGGTGTGGTAGTTCGCCGAGGCGATCGCCGTGCCCGGATCGTCATCCGATACAGGCGCGACAAACTCAAATTTGAGTCCTTGTTCCAGCTGGGAAGCGTTCATGACTCTTCCCCCCGGCCCGAAGAACGGGTCCGTTGCTTGTTCCACACGCACGGCCAAGCCCCAGGAATTCAACAATTTTTCGGTACGCTCGATCCACTCGGCGCGCCAGCGCTGACATAGCTCCGGCCGCCCCACCATCACCTGCTCGCGCATTCGGAAAGTGCGGAAACGCCCCAGCTCCGTCGTTGACTCGTGTCGATAGCAATAGCCGGCGATGTTGAACAGTTCGGGACGTTCGATGACGCGGTCGGCGAGTTGTGCGTATACGTGGTAGCACACCGCAGGAGCCAATACGACCGAATCGTGCAGCCGCTCAGTGTCGTCAAAGGCGTGCACGGTTCCCAACAATTGCGGGAACGACTCGGTATATTCGGCGCGCTCTAATAATGCCACCGGTACCACGGGCGGGCACCAATGTGGTTCATGCGCGCCAGCAACAGAGTTGATGCCCGTTTGCAGATCCGCGATAACCCGCTCAAAGGCCGGGGTGAACAGCAAGGTGCCATCCAACAGCGGGGGCTGTGCCCACGTTGAGGCGATCATGACGATGCCCCCGTTCCAGTGAGCAAAAGCAGCTCGGCGTTAGCCTGCTCCAATTTCGTGTTGGCGATCATCAACCGCGCCGAATACAAATCCCGCAGGTGGCGGGCCACAGAGTAATCTCCAGTTTCCTGATAGCCAGGAACTCCGCAGATTTCCAAAGCTCGCTCCACCACCTGCACGGCTTGCATCGACACAGTCAACTTCAGCGCGTTCGCGGCTACCGTCACCGATTCTGAAATCTCAACGTCCGGGCCATGATATTGCGCGGCGAACTGAGCCACTGCCGCCCGAAGCAGCGACAACTGCGCGTGAGCGGCAGCCAACCTTGGGTCAGAATGGCCCATCGCGTGGGCTTTGCGACGGACCAACAACGCGGCGCGGCGCACCGCATCGGCGGCGATGCCCGTCCACACCGCGGACCACAGCAGATGTGAAAGCGGCACCATGCACCCGGATGCGATCTGCGCGAACGGCAACGGCAGCACCTGTTGAGCTCGAACCGCGGCATCAACTTGGAACCCGGGACTACACGTGCCACGCATGCCCATGGTGTTCCAACTGCCCGTCGGGGTCAAAGTGACCTGCGAAGAATGCGCGAGCACCAAAACTTGATCGTGTTGTTCGGCGTTCTCGTCACGACGCAAGGTCACCAGCAACGCGTCGGCCTGCGCACCATAAGAGATGGTGCTGGCTCGTTTTGTAAACGTGAGATCAGGCCGCAATGCCGCGTCGCTTCGACGCATATCACCGCCGATTCCTTCCTCCGACGTCACTGAGGCGACCAGCAGCTGCTCCCGCGCCGCCCGACGCAGAAACTCGGTGATCTCTAAAGATGCGGTCCCCATTGTCAGGCAACCCACCTGCAGCTGATGCATCGCGAAGATCATCGCGGTGGAGCCGCAACACTCACCAATCGCGGCGGCGACTTCGGCAAGCTCAGCAGGGGTGAAACCGAGGCCGCCATATTCGGTGGGAATCCCCGCGGCGAACAGGCCAGCTTCCCGCAAAGCTTTGACGCTCAGCTCAGGGAACTGCGTCTCTCGGTCGGCGGCAATTGCTTCTACGCGGAGCAGCGGGGCTAACTTCGCGATGGTCGATAGAGCGTCGGAAAGGGTCATCACTGCGGGCCTCCTTGGGAGGGCACTAAAGGTGTCGCCTCAGCCACGAGATTTTCAATGGATGTGAATAAGGAGCGACCTAGTCGGTCTTCTGGAAACTCGATACCCAGCTCCGCCTCGATCGCTAGCAACACGCGCACCGAACGCAGCGAGGTCAGCCCGTGCGCGTGCAGATCATCGTTGGCTCGCAATGAATCGACGGGCACGGCTAACTGTCCCTGGGCCGCTAACGCGGCCCGAATGACCTGCTCGCATCGTTGTTGGTCGCTCATCGGCCCTCCAGGGTGGTGAGGGTTAGGTCCAGTTGTTGTTTTTCCCGGTCAATGAGGTCACGAACCATTCGCACAACTCGTGCGTCAGTGCGCCCACTTTCGCGCGCCAAAGTATGAACCAAGTACCAGCGACGAGTTAACGACGCGAAACCCGCGGCGATGGGCTCCAGTTCCGGATACGTTGCGGTGAGGTAGCGGGCAAGCTTTGTCAGATACATTCGTTCGGCCGCCAGCCCTGATACATCGGCGAGCAGTCCACTTTCGGCGATAACCTTGGCGTACAGCGCGATCTCATCTAGATCGGCGGCGTTCTCGCGCACATCAGCGGCCCACGCGCTTAACACATCGGCCGCGGTAGCCTTCGCCGGTGTGCGGCTTCGCGCGGTAAACAGCAGAAAGTTTTCCGCAGCGGATCCGGAACGCATATCTCGCCATTGGTCAACGGAATATGCAACCGGAATCGGTTGGTTCATTGGGTCGATAATGACGACACCGTTGGGGTTCGCCGAAACTAAGAGGACACAATGCGCTAGATGTTCGATGCCCTCATAGGGAGATCGCAGATAAAACGCGTCCACGGCCGCCGCCACTGGGCCGTCGCCGAGAGCAGCTGACTCGGCGTCAAACGCCGCAACGAAATCGGCGAATCGATGAGCCGTCAGACCCACATCATGTGTGCGATTGGCGGCCTGTAAGAACCGGGGACTGCCGGCTAATCGTCCCGTGTCAGGGTAAGCCTGCGCGCCCCAGGACAACGTGAGCACCGATTCGGCGCCTGGAAGGCCCCGCCATGCTAATAAGTTCGCCAAACACTGCTGATAACAGCTGCCATAGGGCGCCTCACCGGTGTATTTCAGGGCCGGATACGCAATTGACGTCATCACGTGGCCTCCTTAGCAAACATTTCCGCCAGCACATGGCGGGCCAGTTCGGCTAGTGACTCGAAGTCAAATACCACAGTGGCGGGTAGGGCGAGTTCCGTTTCGGCAGTGAGACGGTTGCGCAGCTCAACGGCGGTGAGCGAGTCGAAACCAAGCTCTTTCACGGGTTGCTCGGCACCGATCTGGCCAGACACTTCATACCCAAGCACGTGCGCCGCGTAGTCACACAACGCCGCGATCGTCACCGCTTCTCGGTCTTGCACTGGCAATTTCGCCAGAACATTCGACAGCAGTTCGCTTGAGGAGACTGGTTCCCGCGGCGCGGATTTGCCGGTCGCGGTAACAATATCGGCGGGGATCAGCGTGGGGCCGGGCCGCGCGATAGCTTGATCGAAAAGCGCGAGTGCCCGTTCAGTGGGCAGCGGGCGAACCCCACCACGCGATGCCCGACGCGCGCTTACCTCGTCCAACTCATGCGCCATACCCGCATCCCACGGCCCCCAGGCCAGCGATTTGGCGGGCAGTCCCTCGCTCGCCCGCTGGTGAGCGAGGGCATCCAAATAGGCATTCGCGGCGCTGTAGCTTGACTGACCGGCATTGCCCACTGTTCCCGAAATCGAAGAGAACAGCACGAACATGCGCACGCTGGATAGCTGGGCGGTGAGTTCATGCAAATAATCGGCACCAGTGATCTTTGGAGCACCGACCGCCGCCACTCGCTCTGGCGTCAACGTGGAAATAGCGGCGTCATCTAGCACGCCGGCCGCGTGCACCACACCGGAAAGGGGGTGCTCAACCGGGATGGATGCAATGAGGTCCGAGAGCTGCGCCTTGTCCGCCACATCGCAGGCCACGATTCGCACCTGAGCTCCGAGAAGCTCCAACTCATCTCGCAGCTCGGGGGAAGCCGCGGCTCCTCGTCGCGAGGTCAACACCAAGTGACGCACGCCGTGTGTGTTCACCAAATGGCGAGCGATAACGGCGCCGAGCGCGCCAGTTCCACCAGTAATAAGCACGGTGCCATCGGAATCCACTGCGGGTGTCGGCATCGTGAGCGCGATCTTGCCGATATGGCGGGCGGAAGACATAAAGCGGAACGCGTCAACCGCTTGACGTACATCCCAGCAACGCACTGGCAACGGAGGCAACGTGCCTTGTTCACAGGCGTTTCGTACAGCGCCCAACACCTCGGCTATATCACGTGGTTCCAGTTGCGCCAGGTCGAAAGCTTGATACCGCAGGTGTGGATGAGTAATGGCGATTTGCTTTGAGTCACGAATATCGGTTTTTCCAATTTCGGCCCATCGTCCTTTGGGGTGCATGATGTCCAAAGTGGCGTCGACAAACTCCCCGGCCAGTGAGTTGAGAACAACATTCATGCCTTCGCCATTGCTGACGCGCATAAACTGCTCGGCGAATTCCAGGGTTCGGCTCGAAGCTAGGTGATCTTGAGGGATGCCCAAGGCGCGCACCGCTGCCCACTTTGCTGGGCTGGCCGTGGCGTAAACCTCCGCGCCAAGCTGGGTGGCGATGTGAATGGCGGCCATACCCACGCCGCCAGCACCGGCGTGAATCAATACCTTCTCCCCGGCCCGAAGTTGCGCGATGTCGCGCAGGCAATGCCACGCCGTGGCGTAGACAACGGGCATAGTTGCCGCTTCGACGAACGACCATCCGCGCGGAACACGAATCAGCTGGTGCACGTCGGCGATTACATGGGAACTGAATGCACTGGGAACGAGCCCCGCTACGTGATCACCTACCCGAAAGTCGTCAACATCTGGACCAATCTCGACGATTTCACCGGCCATCTCCCCGCCCAAAGGTGGGACGACACCTGGGTACATACCAAGCACGGTGAGCACATCTCGGAAGTTGACACCGGCCGCGCGTACCCGGACGCGTACCTGACCGACGCTCAAGGGTTCGCTCGGGGCTTCCATCGCGGTCATGCCAGAGCTCAGCTCGCCAGACCCGGTGCCCACGAGTTGCCACGGCCCATCGGGCAGTTCGATACCGGAGTCGGCGGGAACGACCTCCGGAATCCACATGCGCCCACCACGCAGCGCGATGTGAGACTCGCCGCTGGCCAAGACACGCCCCAGTTCATAGCGCTGAGGTTCATCGAGGTCGATAATGACTATCCGGCCGGGCTGCTCTTGTTGTACTGATCGCACGAAGCCCCAGAGCGCGGCGCCCGCACGACTGTGCACATTGTTCCCATCGGCCGGCACAGCGCCGTGCGTGAGGACCACGAGTTGCCCATGCGGTCGGACTTCCACGAAAGTCTGAATCACCGCGAGCGCGTCGCGAAGCATGCTCGGCGCGGAAGCTTCATCGAATCCGACTACAACGGTGTGATTCTCGGGGATGTCGCTCAGATCAGTGTGGGTCGGGAAACCATATCCCCATCGATCGGCGCCCAAGATCGCCCATTGCGGATCGTCATATGTGTCGGGTAGCGTGATTTCATTCCACTGCTGTTGATACAGGGCCCCTGAAGACGATTGAGTCTTAACTGGACGTATAGCCAATGCCCGCACGGTAAGCACAGGCACGCCCTGCTCGTCGCACAGATCAATCGCATACGTGGTCTCATCAATAGGCCGCATGTGCACACGCAATGTCGTTACATCCGTGCGGTGCGCGCTCACCCCGGAGAAAGAGAACGGCACCATCGCACGACTAAAATCGGCATCCGACGCGCCAATGGTGTGGAGCACGGCATCGATAAGCGCCGGATGTAGCCCATATCCATTGGGGCCGCGCGTGGCGGCATCGGGCAACTGCACTTCCGCATATAGTTCGGCTCCATCGCGCCAGATTCGCCGCACGCCTTGGAAAGCCGGACCATAGTGGTAGCCGAGCTCCGCAATGTCTTCGTAGAAGTTGTCGATCTCCACCGGAACCGCACCGATTGGCGGCCATTGTTCGAGGGAGGCTCCCTGCGGATCTTGCTCCGTCAACTCGCCGGTCGCATGTTTTGTCCAGTTGCCTGCGGCGTCCTGCGAATACACGGCGAAGGCCCGTGCGTTCGTCACCGACAGGCGCACGCTCACAGCTTCCCCGGTGGGAATTACCAACGGTTCACGCAAAGTGAGCTCAGCGATGCCAGGCATGCCTACTCGGGCACCCACCGCGAGCGCCAGTTCGAGAAACCCTGTGCCGGGAAACAAAACTTGCGCGCCAATCGTGTGATCCACTAGCCAGGGATATTCCTCGACTGACAACTCGCCGGTGAAAATCCAGCCAGCCCCCTCGGGCAGTTCGATGGCGTTGGCCAAGATGGGATGCTCTCGGTTCACTGGCTTGGGCGCGGCGAGCGCGTGTGGTGTTTCATCGATCCAAAACGTGTGGCGCTCGAACGCGTATGTCGGCAGCGGGACAATGTGCGCGTCAATGCCCTGGAAGAAGCTCGACCAGTTCACTGAATATCCGCTGGCGTGTAGCGATGAGACAGCTTCGGTCATCACATCAACATCGGCGCGGTTCTTGCGCATGGATGACAGCACAAGAGCGCCAGGTTCAATGAGGTTCTGGTGCACCATGCTCGTCAAGGTGCCCTGCGGGCCCACTTCGAGAAAACGCTCCGCACCTAGCGCGACGAGCGCATCCACACCGTCAGCAAAGCGGACCGTGCGACGAATGTGTTCCGCCCAATATGACCGTTCAGTCAGCTCAGCACCGGCGCGTTGGCCGGAAACGTTCGCGACAATCGGAATTTTCGGTTCGTGAAACGTGAGTCCCGCGATCGCGTCAGCGAATTTTTCGAGGATCGGGTCCATAAGCGGCGAATGGAAGGCATGCGAAACCGTGAGCGGAGTGACTTTAATCCCTTGCTCAGCAAGCACATCAGCTATCTGGGCCACCGCGGCCGCTTCGCCGGAAATGACAGTGGCGTTCGGAGCGTTTACCGCCGCTATCGCCACGGCATCGGTAAGCCCGGATGTTTTTATAACGTGTCGTGCCTCATCTTCGCTAGCGCTGAGCGCGGACATCGCGCCGCCAGCGGGCAGGCTTTGCATGAGATGCCCACGGGCGGCAACCAAAGTGCACGCATCAGCCAACGAAAAGACACCGGCGGCATGCGCCGCAGTGATTTCCCCGATGGAATGGCCGCTGACCAGCTGGGGCGTTACTCCCCAGGATTGCCATAGGCGCAGCAAAGCGACTTCCACCGCGAACAATGCGGCTTGGGTGTACTTGGTGTGGTTGAGCAGTTCGGAGGTCGGCTCGGTAAAAACAAGCTCTTTTATGCCAACTCGGGCGGCGTCGTCCCACTGTCCTAGCGCTGCGTCAAGCTGCGCGCAGGTCTCGTCAAATGCCGAGGCGAAGGCTCCGAACGTGTCGTAAAGTTCACGCGCCATGCCACCGTATTGTGCGCCCTGCCCGGTGAACAGAAACGCGATTTTCGCGTTGGTGGCGATGTCGCCAGTTCTGATAAGCCTGGGATGTGGATGCCCGGCGACAAGGGCCTTGAGCGCCTCCACACACTCTTGCTGGCTGCGGCCGAGCACCACGGCGCGGTGCGCGAAGTGGGTGCGCGCCGTGGCGAGCGTGAATCCGATGTTGACGAGGGAACTTTCGGGGTGACGGTCGAGGTGTTCGAGCAGCCGCTTGGCTTGCCCAGTCAGTGCGGTGCGGGATTTAGCCGAAAGCGGCCATGCAATGAGCCTGCTTGGCTCATCTTTTTCTTGCCGCTCCACTTGTTGGGGTGCTTGTTCCAAAATGAGGTGCGCGTTTGTCCCGCTGATCCCAAACGCGGATATCCCAGCTCGACGTGGATGCGCGTTCTCGGGCCACTGTTGAGCTTGGGATAGCAGGGCGAGGGCGCCGCTGCTCCAATCTATGTGCGGCGAGGGTTGTTCAGAGTGCAAAGATCGCGGCAACATACCGTGACGCATCGCCATTGCCATTTTGATGACCCCGGCAACACCAGCGGCCGCTTGGGTATGTCCCATGTTTGACTTGATCGAGCCGAGCCATAGCGGCCTTTCAGCGGGTCGATCTTTGCCATATGTCGCAAGAAGTGCGCCGGCTTCGATGGGGTCGCCAAGGCGGGTGCCGGTGCCGTGGGCTTCGATCACGTCCACCTCATGTGGCCCAATACCAGCGTTGGAAAGGGCTGAGTGGATGACTCGCTGTTGAGATGGACCGTTGGGAGCTGTGAGGCCGTTGGAGGCCCCATCTTGGTTAATCGCACTGCCCTTCACAAGCGCCAAAATGTGGTGCCCGTTTCGTTGCGCGTCGCTGAGTCGCTCCAGCATGACCATGCCCGCACCCTCAGCCCACGCGGTGCCGTCGGCGCCAGCTCCAAACGATTTGCAGCGACCGTCCGGGGCCAGTCCTTGTTGCCGCGAAAATGTGATGAACATGCCCGGGTTTGCCATAACAGTGACGCCACCAGCGAGAGCTAGCCTGCAGTCTCCCTGACGTAATGCTTGTACGGCGAGGTGGATAGCGACGAGCGAGGACGAGCAGGCGGTGTCAACGGTGACGGCAGGGCCTTCCAGCCCGAAGGTATAAGCGATGCGCCCGGAGGCGACGCTGGTGACGGTGCCCGTCAGCAAATGCCCTTCCACATGTGGGGGCGCCTGGTGCAGTGGCGGACCATACGCGCTGTAGCCCAGGCCGATGAACACTCCGGTGTCGCTACCCCGGAGTGCACCTGGGTGTATGCCTGATTGCTCGATCGCTTCCCAGGAGGTTTCCATTAGCAACCGTTGCTGCGGGTCCATGGCGAGCGCTTCGCGGGGGCTTATGTCGAAGAAATCCGCGTCAAAATCAGCGGCTTTAGGAAGCAATCCCGCTTCCCGCACGTAGCTTTTACCAGGTTGTCCTGGGTCAGGGTCGTAAAGATTCTCGATATCCCAGCCTCGATCATCGGGCAGTGGGCTGATCGCGTCTTTCCCGTCTCTGGCTAAGTCCCACAAGTCCTCGGGGCTGGCGACACCCCCCGGGTATCGGCAACCGGCGGCGATAATCGCGATGGGTTCTCGGGCGGCTTCCTGAACCTGACGTAACTGCCGGCTGGTGCGATCCAGCTCGGCGGTGACCCGCTTAAGATATGCGAGAAGTTTTTCGTCATTAGTCATGGGAAAGCCTTCTAGAATCCGGGCAATTAGTCTTATTTCTATATCTTCTAACTAGTTCTCGGGTCAAGAAATTGTGTGGCTTAGTGTATGCACGTCGCCTGCAAAATAGCTTTGTTTAGCTATACCAGTTCACACTCGGCATATACACGGAAAACTAATAACATCCACATGACAAAGGATTAAATGTGGCCGATTCAGCGACATCAATAGCACTTTGGCTACGCAAGTATCACGAGGCACGCCAGGGCGCTCCACAGCTGGTGGTGTTCCCACACGCGGGTGGTTCCGCCAGTTTTTACACTCCGCTTTCCCGCGCGCTCAGTCCACAACTCGACGTGTACGCGGTTCAGTATCCCGGACGGCAAGACCGGCGCAATGAACCCTTCATCCCGACAATGAGAGACCTAGCCGACACAATTGCCCCGATTTTGACAGATTTTTCAACCGGGCCACTTACCCTATATGGACACAGCCTCGGCGCGATTCTCGCGTTTGAAGTGGCGGTCCGCCTCAGCCCCAATGTGTCGATAGCCCATCTTTTCGCCTCAGGCGCAAGGCCTCCGGCCGCCCACCGTCGCGGAACACTTCACTTGCAAAGCGACGCGGCGGTTCTAGCGGAGGTGCGCGAAATGAGCGGAACCCAAGCGAGCCTTCTCGATGACAAAGAAGTCCAACAAATGGTGCTACCGGCCTTGCGGAACGATTACCAAATATCAGAAACCTATGAATACACGCAACATGACGCATTGCCTTGCGCAATAACAACATTCAGCGGAAGCGAAGATCCAAAGATCGACGCTCACTCAATGAGCGACTGGGCCCGACACACAACGGATCAACACAGCGAACACACCTTTCCAGGTGGCCACTTTTTCATCACCGAACACTGGGCTCGGGTCGCCTCGATCATCAGACAACAATCCATCAAAAATCAACGCTAAAACTATGCGAACGACGGCATATCTCAGTAGCCTGCACGCAACGTATGCAAGCAACGCAATAGGAGCGCACACATGGCCGTATTACCGCAACTTGGACCGGTACATCACGTACGACTCACGGTGTCCGATGTCGCCAAATCACGAGCTTTCTATACCGAAGTGCTCGGGCTCGAAGTCGCAATGGACGGCCCTCCCCCCAAGGACGATCCACACTACGAGCTCACCGTGGAAAACCTGCAAGGCGGGATTGTGCTCACCAATGGCACCATGCTGCTCGGGCTGCGCCCCATGGACGCGGGGAATCTCGAAAACAGAGACAGCTTCACACCCTTTCGCGCCGGCCTAGACCACCTCAGCTTCTCGGTGGGCAGCCGTGAAGATCTAGAAGCCGCCGCCATCGCCCTTGACAAAATCGGCGTATCGCGCGGAGAACTCGCCGATCTGCCGATGTTCGGCATCGCGGTCCTTCCCATCCAAGATCCTGATGGCATTCAGCTAGAGCTAACCGCTCCCCTGTAAAAGCGCAATGGGGGTATGTGCCGAGCATGCCCCCAACTAGCGCACCAGCACCCGCCACAAACGCTCAAGCTCAGCCCCAGGATCCTGCGTCAACCCCGTATGCACCGGCCCAGGCTGCACAATCGTGCTGCTTGGCGCGGTAAGCCACCGAAACCGTTGCCCTGGCGACAAATCAGCCGTCGGCCCAGCCCCCTCACACGAGCGCTCCCACGAAGCAAGTGCTCGATCAAGATCGTGTATATCCACAGTGGAATCCAGGGCCCGCAACCGCTCGGCGTTTATGTAAGTTCGAGCGCCCAAAAAACTCGCCTGTTGGCAGTACAACAAGACGCCGATATTCATGCACTCACCACGAAGCAGACTCGGCACCACCTTGATGGAGGCGTATTCATACATCTGGTTCATGCGGCACTGTCCAAGTTAGGAAACCAAGCGGGAGCGGCTTTCAAACGCTCCGTAAGATACGTCACGTATCTGTCCCGCTGCGCATCCGGGCCCTCCCCCAGCCATTGCTCGGGCACCAAAGCTACGACCTCGTTCAACAGCTCACTCGTGACAATGTCACGAAACCTCTCATGAGTCTGGGCCAGCGAATTCACATGTGGTGCCATCACATGCCCGCGCGCATCGTATGGCCGCTGCGCGAACTCCGCGACCGGCCCCCAATTATGTTGGAAAGTCAATGTTGCGCCATGGTCGATCAACCACACATGACCGTGCCACCACAGCAGATTTGGATTGCGCCAACTGCGGTCGACATTGTTGGTCCAGGCGTCCAGCCACAACAAGTTCGCGGCGAATTTTGGTTCCGGCGCGAATGCTGTCGCGTCATAGCTCAGCGCGCCGGGCAAAAAGTCACTGCCCAAGTTCCGCCCAACGCTGGCCCGCAACAAATCTTGAATTTCCTGGTCGGGCTCGGCCGGGGCAAGCGCGCCATCGAGTTCCACAGTGACCAAAGTGGGCACCCGGAATTCCAATCTGCGAGCGATTTCCGACGTTATAACCTCGGCTACCAACGCTTTAGGCCCTTGCCCGGCACCAGTAAATTTGACGACATAAGTGCCAAGATCGTCGGTCTCAATAAGGCCGGGAAGTGAGCCACCTTCGCGGAGCGGCGCCACATATCGCAGCGCGGCGACATCAACAAGCATGGATCTACCCTAAGACAACTGTCTACCTAAATCGGCGCAGCATAACCCAGGTCATCCAGGCCGCGAAAAACGTCAAACCCAGATAAAGGCTGAAACCGCCGAAGCTAAACAATGTTCCATAGAGCAGCGCCGAGCGCGCCATCAAAATGAGACTCACAACAATCGCGGCGATCGACAACGCCAAGCCACGCTTGCTGCTGTAGCGGATGAGGTGATACGCCATTATTCCGATCACAAAACCGGCCGGTGGGAAAACCAACGCGAGGAACGCTGCCGCAATGGCCCACCACGACCACGACGATGCCGGCACATTGGCTGTGGGGCGTCGACTGCCCGCGTAATAGTTCGGCGGCGTGTACGTCTGCGCGTATTCATAGTTGTAGGTGGGAGGCGGGTCATAGCGAGTAAACGTGCTTTGCGCCGCATCCCAGGCGTGCGCGTTGGGCGACTCATGTTCTGGTGCCGATGCCGCATGGTAGTCAGCCCAGGTGTCATGCTCCGGTTGAGTTTGCATGAATTGCGCGTAGGCGGCGGCCTGCACCCTCGCGTCGTACTCAGCGCGCAGTAAATCATCGAGCAGCACATCACGAGCGGCGTTCAGCAATTTCGCGGCTTCTTCACTGCCACCCGGGGCGTCGGGATGGCGTTGCCGGATCAAGCGCCGATGCGCGCTGGCGATAGTGGCGTCATCGGCGTCGGCGGCCACGCCCAAAACCTCATACGGATTCGCCCCATCGAGGCTACGCAATTGGCTGGACATGTCGCTCCCATCATCCCGACGACAAACCGCCATCGGCTTCCCTCGCCGATGTTATCGAGGTAAACCCCATCGATGAACGCATATAAGCAGTTGTGTTGTGCCGCAATGCCCATATATTTTCCTAAGCCCTTCGGCCAGTCCCCCGCTTCGTTGCCGCTCACGTTCTCTTAGGCTTATTCAGTGCATGCGATGGAAAGCTCAGCTGGAGAACTTACCGACGATCAACTCGCGAATTTGTATCAAGTTCCCACAGCGACACATACATTTGTGCGCGCCAATTTCGTCAGTAGCTTGGACGGATCCATCGCGATCGACGGGCATTCAGCGGGTCTGTCCAATGCCGCTGACATGCGCGTTTTTCGGCTTTTGCGGGACGCCTGCGATGCGGTTCTCGTGGGCGCGGGCACCTTTCGCGTAGAAGACTACCGACCGCTACGGCTGAACCCCCAGCGAAGGGAAAAAAGGATTGGTGTCGGCAAAACGGAATACCCCACCTTGGTAGTGGTAAGCCGCTCCGGCGCTTTGGACCCCACCGCCCAGGCATTCACCCAAGCGCCAGTCCGACCGATTGTCATCACCAACGCCGATGCTGACCAGCTCAAAGGCGTCGCGGATGTGATCGCCACCGAAGATTTGCGTGACGCACTCACCCAGCTAGCCGATCGTGGGCTCAACCATATTTTGTGCGAGGGCGGCCCCCACCTTTTGCGAAGTCTGATCGACGTTGACGCTGTGGACGAGCTGTGTCTTACCTTGTCAGCACAACTCGTCGGGGCCAGCGCCACCCTGACTGGTCCGGCTTCTCTGCCGCCACGGCATGCGAAACTGCGCCATGTACTGCGGGACGCCGATACGCTGCTGCTCAGATATGCGCTCGACCGCTAAGCTAGCGGCCCAATCCGACCCCGCGAGGAATGTTCATGAATCGTCGCATAACCGCCGCAACCATTGCGCTGCTCCTCACGCTCACCGCCTGCGGTACCTCGAGCGTGGACGGCGAATTCAAGGAAAGCGGCGGCGGCGCCGGTTCTGTCAGCTGGGAAAACTGCGTGGACGTCGTCGACGAAGCCACCGGGACGAACAACGCTGACGACTTCACGGTCGAATGCGGTGATCTCACCGTCCCACGAGATTGGAACGATCCCGACGGAGGCACAACAACAGTCGCGCTCATCAGATTGCGTTCCAAAGAGCAAGAAGATCGCATCGGCTCACTCTTGATGAACCCCGGCGGACCGGGCGCATCAGGGATCGAACTGGCATCCGTGACGCCCCTACTTGTTCCCGAAGAGATCTACAAGCGCTTCGACATCATCGGGTTCGATCCCAGAGGTGTGGGCGAATCAGATCCGGTGCGCTGCGCCGACGATGAGTTTAAGGACGAAACCATCGCCGCCGACCCTGACCCTCGTGAGGAACAGGCCTATCAGACCGCGGTATCCAACGCCCGCGAATTTGTTCGAGGTTGCGAGAAAGACAAAGGGGATGCGCTAGCGACCATCAATACCGAACAAACCGCGCGCGATATGGATGCGATCCGTGAATCTGTTGGCGATGAAAAGCTTAACTATCTGGGCTACTCCTACGGCACCCTTCTAGGCTCGGTCTACGCACAGCTTTTCCCCGACCGAATTCGCGCCATGGTGCTCGATGGCGCGGTTGACCCGTCGCTGGACGCGGTGGCATCGAGTGAGGGGCAAGCCGCGGGCTTTGAACGCGCATTCAACAACTTCGCGCAAAACTGCCAGCAACGGGGCACCCGGTGCAAAGTTGGGCCAGACGCCCGTGCAACAGTCAACCGGCTTCTCGATGAGGTTCGCGCACAACCTCTTGAATCAGACGATGGACGAACCGTCACCTCTGGGCATGTGCTTTACGCGGTGGTGAGTTCGCTTTACAACCAGGCGTCATGGGGAACCTTGGAAAGGGGGCTGGTCAGTCTTGATGAAGGCGATCCCGACCAAATCTTGGAACTTGCCGACTCGTACTCAGGTCGCGATGAAGACGGCGAATACGACAACTCCAGTGACGCGAACACCACTGTCAACTGCGTTGATAGCGCGCAAAGCCCGGTCACTCCCGAGCAGGTGCGGGGATTGCAAGAACAATGGCGAGCCAAATATCCACTGTTCGGAGCACCACTAGCCATGACCCTATTGACCTGCACCGACTGGCCTGAACTCGCTCGTGACCCATATCCGGTGGGCGAGGCCGTCGGAGCGCCACCAATCATGGTCGTCGGGACCACCGGCGACCCCGCCACCCCTTATGAAAACACCGCCAAACTCGCCCAAGGCCTCGGCAGCGGCTTTGTCGTCACCCAGCAAGGAGAAGGACATACTTCTTATCCCCAGGCGAGCAACTGCGTGCGGGACGTGGTTAATGCATACCTTTTGGAGCTGGAAGTACCCGAAGGTGAAGTCACCTGCGCACCTCGGCGCTAGGCGGCGCATCCCGGGCAGCCGCAACAACATAAAGTCATCACTTGTGTGGAAGCAAATAGCGATCTTGGCGATGTGCGCGACCGCGCTCGTGGCGTGCCGAACCACGCCCGAACAACCCCGTCAAGTTCGCATCCACGATATTCAAGGCGCCGAGCATATTTCGCCGCTGAACGGCAAAGCGGTAAAAGGCGTGCCTGGCGTGGTCACCGCTGTGGCGGATCAAGGCTTCTGGCTTCAGGACCCCACCGCCGACGCCGATCCCCAGACAAGTGAAGGCATTTATGTCTTTACCAGGCACAAACCCAAGGTGAAAGCGGGCGACGCGCTATTGGTCGCCGGCACTGTTTCAGAACATCGGCCTGGGGGCGATGCCAATTTGACCATTACTGAGATAACCAAGGCGCAATATCGACGCGCGGGGGTAGGCCAGCCGCCAGCCGCTATCCAGCTCGCCCAGCCAGCTGCCCACATTAGAGCCGATAAACCGGGCAATGTCGAAAAGTCCACAAAGTTTGACCCTAAACAAAACGCTATGGACTACGCCGAAACAACGGAAGGAATGCTTGTCACGGGCGGACCATGCACTGTTGTCGGGGCGGGGCGCGGCAAACAGCTCGTTGTTCTCCCCCACGCGCATACAGCGAACCGCACCGAGCGGGGAGGCGTTCTCCAAACGACCGAAAACACAAACACCGCTCGGCTTCACATCAGCGATATGCGCGACACGCTACCAAAGGCCGACGTCGGTGCCGAGCTTCCCGAGGTCACCGGCGTCCAGCATTACTCAGCGGGCAACTACGTCATCGTCCCCACCAAAAAGTTGCGGCCAACGCCCTCGAATTTGGCCCGAGAAACGGCATCGGGCAATGACTCCACACTTAACATCGCCTCGTTCAACCTCAACAACCTCGACCCGCATGATTCGCCAGCGGCATTTCAAACCAGAGCCGAGACAATCGTGAACGCGCTCAAAACCCCAGACATCGTGGTCGTTGAGGAAGTGCAAGATAACTCCGGGCCCCGCGACGACAAAACAGTCGCCGCGAACCATACCTATGAAGCGTTGATCGCCGCGATTGCCAGCGCGGGCGGCCCGCAATACGAGTTTCGCCAGGTCAACCCTCGTGATAATGCCGATGGAGGCGAGGGCGGCGGCAACATCCGCACCGGATTCTTGTTCCGGCCAGATCGCGTGAGTTTCACTGACCGGCCCAGCGAGCGCCCCGCCACCGTCGTCACTTCCGGCGATGCGATTCAACTTTCCGCCTCCCCTGGCCGCATCGCACCGGAAGACAAAGCCTTTGAAGATAGCCGAAAGCCACTGGTCGGAGAGTTCGTCTTCGAGGGCCGCACAGTTTTCGTCACTGGGGTCCATTTTCGGGCTCGTGGGGCGGACGACCCGCTGTATGGGCGCCAACAGCCGCCCAAAATGGGGTCAAGTGAAGATCGGGAAAAACAAGCTGCTCTGGTGAATGGGTTTACTCAAAAAATCTTGGCCGCTGACCCGCAAGCCGCTGTGGTGGTTGTGGGAGATGTTAACGATTCGGACCACTCGCCCACTGCGAAGCAACTCGGTAAGGGCATGATCGCGTTGTCTGAGCAGCTTCCCGAAAACGACCGCTACAGCTTCATCTACCAGGGCAATGGTCAACTCTTGGATCAAGCTTTTATCAGTCCGGCGATTTCCGCCGAATACGACATCGTTCATTTGAACGCGGAATTTTCGAGTCAATCCAGCGACCACGATCCACAACTCATCAAAATTTCGCTCTAGTTGCCTCACCCGGAAAACGCGACTCAGCGAGGTACGGTGAGGAATGTGACAGTAAACAAGACTGAAGAGCAGTGGCGAGAAGAGCTGAGCCCCGAGGAATATCGGGTGTTGCGTCAGGCTGGCACAGAGGCACCCTTTACCGGCGAATATGAGCACACCACGACAGTGGGCATCTACCGGTGCCGTGCTTGTAACGCTGAATTGTTCCGCTCGGAAACTAAATTCGATGCGAACTGCGGATGGCCCGCTTTTTACGAGCCGAGCAAATCCGAAGCGGTGCTGCTCATCCCAGACACGAGCTTGGGTCGGGTGCGCACAGAGGTGCGGTGCGCTAATTGCGGCTCGCACTTGGGCCACGTCTTTGAGGGCGAGGGCTTTGATACCCCCACCGATCAGCGCTATTGCATTAACTCGGTGAGCATGACCTTGGAACCCACCGGGGACTAGCGCCATGCCCGCACCGCACGGTTTCGAGTTTCGGGTTCAGGGGAACGATGTCGTCATCTCACATCACGGCAAGTCGGTGACGACTCTGCGCGGTGAGCGCGCGGCTCGGTTTGTGCAAGAGGTGGATGCGGGCGATCCCCAACTTGTGATGGCACGCTGGACCGGAAATTACAAGCGTGGGAACGAACGCACAGCACGCTCGCACCCACGCAACGTGCGCTAACCGCTATGGCAGATTGGTGATGATTTCCGCGATACCAGTTTTGCGCCCGGTGTAGAAGGGCACTTCTTCTCGCACATGACGGCGCGCGGTGGATGCCCGCAGATGACGCATCAGGTCCACAATGCGATGCAGATCGTCGGCTTCGAACGCCAAGATCCATTCGTAATCTGTGAGCGCGAATGAGGCGATGGTATTCGCCCGGACATCTGGATAGTCGCGCGCCATTTTGCCATGTTCGGCCAACATGAAGCGACGCTCTTCGTCAGGGAGCAGATACCACTCGTACGAGCGCACAAACGGGTAGACGCAGATGAATTCGCGAGCTTCTTCACCCGCGATGAACGCCGGAATGTGGGCTTTATTGAATTCAGCGGGCCGGTGAAGCGCAGTGACGGACCATTCGGGGCGAAGGGTGCGTCCGAATGCGGTGCGCCGGAATCGCGAGTATGCGCTTTGCAGTTGTTCGATGGTCGGTGCGTGCCACCAAAGCATCACATCAGCGTCAGCCCGCATCCCCGAAAGGTCATAAGTTCCACGGGTTTCGATGCCCTCTGACCGCAGTTCGGCTATGAGTTCTTCCACTTCGGCGATGTGGCCATTGCGTTGTGCGCCGAGCGGGGTGGCCGCGCCAAACACTGACCACATGGCGTAACGAATTTCATCGTTGAGTGCCCGTAGACGCTGCGCGTTCGTGGGCTTTTTCGCGGGTTCATTTGTTGGCTGCGCGTCCGTCATGGACCCGATTCTGCCCCGTGCACCACTTCTGTGCTGCATTGGGGCTCACCGGCAGGATGGACGTGGGTGGCCTAGATCAATGTCCGCCACGTAGCCCGCAAAACCTTCTCGCCGATATGCGGCGCATGCGGTTCGAATGTTTTTCGGGGAGTCAGCGTAATCCGTAGCGAGCACAATTTTTCCCGCATCTTTGATTGCGCGGACATGGTCGAGATTTTCTTGACAATAATCCTGGAAACACGGAACGTCCGCGTTCTGAAAGAAAAGATCCTCGACACCGATGCCATCAATCGCATCGACATACCCTGGATACGTTCTCAATTCTGGAGAGTTTTGCGGAAAAATCCAGAAGTTTTCATTCTGCTTTCTCGCATATTCGCTAATTCTTATCACTAGATCAACCATGAGCCGAGCCAGATCGTCGCGGTTCTTATCGGCGGCGAATTGCGGCGATATATCTTCATACGCCAACAGAACATCCAGATACACACCATCGAAACCTGCACTGATCGCCTGGTCAACACGAGGACGAACAACGAATTCCCACCAACTATCAGCCCAATAGGTGACAAAGTTTTCGTCCGGCCATTCACCCCACCGATTAGCGATTAGCTCTGGTGCTTCACTCAGAACGCGTGCATATTCTGGCCGATAGTTTTCAAGGCTTCCGATCGAGAAATAGGAAAGGGTCTTCTTTCCTGAATCATGAAGCATGTCAATCTCATCGCGCCGAAAATAATCGGCGCCACCATCCCGCGCTAAATCAATAATTGCCAAGTCCTGCGGCAATGACGCGATTTGCTCCAATTTATCGTCTCGGTAATCTTGCAACTGATACACAAAACTGTCGATTTCCAGCTCCGACTTTGACGCGTTTGTGTCACTAGTTGACGCGCAGGCCGTGAGCGGGATCAGCACCACAATGAACAGCCACAGCGCCTTCAACGAATAACCCGTCGCGTCAAAATCTGATCGGCCGCGCGCTGCCCGGACGCGATACACGCTGGGATACCGACACCGTCATAGCCAGCACCCGCGATCGCCAGACCTTCGGGCAAAGCTCTACGAGCCTGCTCCAACCGATCGAGATGGCCGACAAAATATTGTGGAAGGGCACCTCCCCAGCGCTGCACATGGGTGGCGATAGGAGTCGGCACTTTGATCCCCATTGCGAGCAAATCACGAATCACCAGTTCCGCCAGCCCATCATCATCACGCGCCAGCACCCGCTCTTGCCCAAAACGCCCCAGCGAAGCGCGGATAATCGGCGTGCCCTCCCGCCCCCACTTTTGGCTCGAGAAGGTCACGGCTTTTACGTCCAGCCCGGCCGCCGCTGGCACCAAGACACCGCTCCCGGGGGGCAGGCTCGTGCCCGGAGGCAACGCGAACGTCACCAAAGCGACACCGGCGTATTCGATCTGCGCCAACGACTCCGCCGCATGTGGAGCCACCGACCGCAGCAGACGGCTCGCTGGACGGGCTGGACAGGCAATAATGACGGAATCGGCCTCCACCATCTGACGTTCTCGACTCATGCCGACGATCACCCGCCAGCCATCGGGCCGACGTTGCAACTCGCGGGCGGGCAACCCGAGGCGAATATCAGCCCCTGACGTCGCAGCGACCAACTCAACCAAGGCCGAAAGCCCATTATGGACAGTGTTGAAAACCGGGCCACTAGTGACGCCCGAACCCATCAGGGAACGGGCACCCACCACCATCGAAGGGGTGTGCTCCAACTTCGCCGCCAATTGAGGGAGTGCGGCCCGCACCGAAATCTCATCCGCGAACCCGGCATACACCCCGCCTAGCAGCGGATCCATCAGCCGATCGACCAAAGCATTTCCGAAACGTTGACGCGCGAGCACCCCTACCGCGATGTCCTCGCGCAACAGTGGTCCGGGGCGATCCGGCTCATCGTTCACATGCGCCACATCGGCGGGCCCCAATACACCGGATTGCGCCAAGGCCGTCAGGTCCGCGGGAATGCCCAACATCGTGCGAGACGGCAAAGGACGCAAAGCTTCATCGGTGAACACCGAGGCCTGAGTGGTTGCAGGAGCATCCAAAGCCAAACCGAGGCGATCGGCAAGACGCTTGGCCTCAGGTCGACGCACCAGAAATGCCTCAGCACCCAACTCAATCCGGCCATATGCGAACTCGTCGGTATAAAGCTTGCCGCCCAAACGGCCCGCTCCCTCAATCACCGTGATTCGGGCTGAAGGCATCAAATCACGGACCCGAAGAGCAGCGGCAAGACCACTGATTCCGCCACCAATCACCGCGACCCGTGACACACCCCGTTCGTTCATGCCTTGATTCTGCCCGCAGCTTCCCACCCACCTAGTCGGGCCCTGGCGCCCTAGTGGCAATCGCGTCGACATCGGGCCAGACGGCACATCTAGGCACGCTAGATATCCTGGGCCCAGGTTCCAGTTGCATTGCCGACCAAGCGACTAACCAGAAGCAGCAAACCTGTGTCGTCGGTGTGCGTCCTGAACAGGCTTGCCTCACGTCACGGCGAACATTCACCGCAAATCCCGGACCGATAGTTCGTTCGGCTCGAACCCCCAACCGGCTCGAGCCGAACGAAGCTCCACAAGCGATCCAGACGCCGAAGGTCAGAAGCCCCTCGGACATTAATAACACCGCGCCACGTTGGACAAAGCCCAACCACCACCAACCCACTATCGCCATAAACGTGGCTAGCGCCGAGACCAGCATCAACAACGCCGAAGCGAAACACGTGCCGGGAACGACCCAGCCGCCAGGGTAGCCACACCGTGCGCACCATCACGGCCAACACAAAACTGGCCTTTACGATCGCCCTGGTAAGTAAGTGTTTCTGATGAGCGAAACGGCCTCTTCGCGTCTGGCACAACTCGCATTAATACTAGGCGCGCAATCCATCGTCAGAGAAGCATCCACAGTGGCGGGTGCCCCAAAGCGCGCCAGCGGCGCCGCGATAGTCGGGGGCAGGCTTAGCCACCACTGGAAAACCAACTGGAGTAGGAACAGCCGCGTGGCGGACAAAAACCCCATTATCGACGTGGACGCACGTGTTCACTCAGTCTGTCTACCTCACGTGTTTCACCGGTGGACAGTTAGCGTGCCGAGCGCTCATGCACCAAGTCGACGACTCTGGTGATGACATCGGGATCGGTGTCAGGCAAAACTCCATGGCCCAAGTTAAAAATGTGGCCAGGCGCATCGCGTCCCTCATCCAAAATCCTGGTGACTTCGCGTTCGACAACTTCGGGGCTCGCGAATAGCAGAGCGGGATCGAGGTTCCCCTGCACCGCGATCTGCGGTCCCAGTTGACGGCTCGCCACATCAAGTGGTGTGCGCCAGTCAACCCCCACTACATCAGCGCCCGCATCTGCGAAATCTTTCAACATGTGCCCGGTTCCGACGCCAAAGTGAATCCGTGGAACACCACTATCGCCCAGGCCGCGCAGAATTTTCGTGGAGTGTGGGGCGACAAACTCAAGGTAATCGGCCCGGGAAAGCGCGCCAGCCCACGAATCGAACAGTTGCACCGCGCTGGCCCCGGCGCCAACCTGCACACGCAGAAACTCAAGAGAGATATCGGCGAGACGGTCGCACAACGCGTGCCACAATGCTGGCTCCGAACGCATCAGGGCCTTAGTTTTCTCGTGGTGCTTGGATGGCCCACCCTCCACCAGATAGCTGGCCAAGGTAAACGGCGCCCCCGCGAAACCAATCAGCGGCACATCGCCAAGTTCGCGGACCAGCCCGGTGACAGCCTCGGTGATGTATGGGACGTCTTCAGCGGTAAGCGCCCGCAGCCCGTCCAAGTCAGAGGCCTGACGGATGGGTTTAGCGATAACCGGACCAACACCGGGCTTTATCTCGACATCAACGCCCACCGCGCGAAGTGGGACAACGATGTCGGAGAAAAATATGGCGGCGTCGACATGATGACGGCGCACCGGCTGCAAAGTGACCTCGATGACGAGCTCTGGAGTCGCACAGGCGTCCAACATTGCCGTGCCGGCTCGCACTTTGCGATATTCCGGCAGGGAACGTCCGGCTTGACGCATGAACCACACGGGAGTTCGACTGGTTGGTTCACGCCGGCATGCGGCCAAAAAATCAGAAGTCACACCCTGGATGCTGCCATGCCCCGGCGCGGCGCCGTGCACCACCTCTGTCGCCCTGCCAGGGTGTGGGTATGAGCGATCCCGTCAAGCGTGTGAGCACGGCACGCTCAGGCCAACGCCACAACAATGTGGCCCTGTTGGCATCAGCGCCGTTCAGCGAGGCTGTGGCCAGCCTGCGTGGTGTCACGCCACGCCCGGAAATCGTGTTGGAAGAGCTCCCCGCGCCGAGACGGATCGCACCCTATTCCTTCGCCCTGGGCGCCACCGTGATGAGCGGCGATGATGAGCTTGCCAATGGGCGACTCATTTTCTTGTTCGATCCGCAGGGCCAGCCATCGTGGGATGGCACGATGCGACTGGTCAGCTACGTGGGGGCGGAAACTGACCCAACTTTGGCCAATGATCCGGCATTCGCGCAGGTGGGTTGGGGTTGGCTTCAAGAGGCGCTGGAAGCCCAACGCGCTCGGCATACCGCGCTGACCGGAACGGTAACGCAAGTTCATTCGACTCGGTTTCATACGCCAGAGGGCGCTGATTCAGCACCCGACCACACCACTGACATAGAAATCCGAGCCTCGTGGACCGCCCTGGAGGAAGATCTGGCCCCGCACTTGCGTGCGTGGTGCACCGTTTTGGAAACCAGTGCGGGGCTGCCACCGCCCGGGATCACGACGTTGAAACCTCGTGTCTAACAGTTGAGAAGTTTTTCGCACACAGTGGCGATGGGAATCGCGAGTCCTAGCCCCTCGGCGCCATCTTCAACGATCTTGGCACTGGCGATACCGACCACGTCGCCTTCGGCATTCACGACAGGCCCACCGGAGTTTCCAGGGCTAATCGCGGCATCGAACTGAATCACGTCGATGCCTAATGTTGGGTCTTGGCGAACCGCGCTCACCACGCCGGTGGTGACGGTGTCCGCTAAACCTAGCGGCGCCCCCACAACGACCACTGGATCGCCGGAGTTCACTGTGTTTTGCGCGGCGTCGAGCCGTGGAAATTCCTTGGATGTGTGCAAAATCGCGAGGTCCCGTTCGGGATCGACATCAACAACTGTCGCCGTGTAGCTGCGTTCTTTGCGTTCGATCGAGACTTTCTTATCACCGCCACCAGTGACCGCTGATTCGATCACGTGATAGTTGGTGACCAGTGAGGTACCTCCGCCACGAGTCGCGGGACCGAACGCGAAGGCGGTGCCAACCATGTCAGACACCTGGACTCGAAAAACTGATGGTAAGACTTCTTCAGCCACTTCAGCGGCGTTGAGCACCCCGGAGGTGCGTCCTTCTACTTGAAGGATGCGCTCGTCAAATGTTCGCGCGGCCTCTTCCACTTCGCCTAGTCGATCATTCGCCTCGCGCAGGTCAGCGGACGTGTCGTTCGCTTTCCCGGACAGCACAACCAGCAGGGCCGTTTGAACGACCGCGATCGCCAGCAGCACCCCTAGACTGGTGGCGCCCAGCCACATCGGCATCATTCGCACGCTGCGAGCTGGACGAGGCGGCGGCATTTGCCCAGCTGGAGGGCTAGATTGCATCATTGGCGCCTTGATGACTGGGGGTTTAGGTGGGGCGGGCATAGGCGGTGGTACCGGTTGGGCTGTGGTCGGCTGTTCGGCGGCCGGTGGGGGCGCATCGCTCATGGGCCAGCGCTCGCTTTCTTGCACGGTGCGGACGCACATACGTTAGCTGGTGTCGGCCAACGCCCCGACGGGCCTCAACAGCAGGGAAGCTAAACGCCGGTGTAACGGCCTCCACTACGGTAGTGACGTGGAATCCACCCAATCAGCTGCTGAACCACTTCTCGTTCCCCGCGATGGTGTCCCCGAACCGGTAGACACGGACGCCGAGTTGGCCGCCGCCGTGTCGACCTTGCGGGCGGGCGCAGGCCCCGTAGCGGTCGATGCTGAGCGAGCCTCCGGCTACCGATATGGGCAGCGAGCTTATTTGGTACAGCTGCGCCGCGCGGGAACTGGGACCATTCTCATTGACCCGACTCCATTCGCTGACTTGCGTGTGGTTAACGACGCCATTGGCGACGCAGAGTGGGTGCTACACGCGGCTAGTCAAGATCTCCCATGCTTGACGGAAATTAGTATGCGCCCGAAGCGGCTTTTTGATACCGAATTGGCCGGCCGGTTGGGTGGTTATGCCCGAGTTGGTCTGGGTGCGATGGTTGAGGAGCTGTTGGGTTTCGCTCTGGAGAAGGGGCACTCCGCCGTTGACTGGAGCACCCGGCCCCTGCCGCATGACTGGCTGGTGTACGCGGCGCTAGACGTTGAAGTTTTGGTGGAGTTGCGGGATGCGTTGAAAGCCGAACTGAGTCGCCAAGGAAAATTGGAATGGGCTTTGGAAGAGTTCGAGGCGTTGGCCTCAGCCCCACCTCCACCACCCCGCGCGGAACCGTGGCGACGCACCTCAGGCATTCATAAGGTACGCAACGTGCGGGGTTTGGCACGCGTTCGAGCCCTCTGGGAGGCACGGGACGCATTGGCGCAACAGCGGGATACCGCGCCAGGTCGAGTGCTCCCGGATGGAGCAATTATCGCCGCCGCGCTAGCTCAGCCCACCGATGAACACGAGCTATTCAAAATTGGCGCGTTCGCAGCCCGGCATGCCCGCCGCAGCGCGCACACGTGGCTGTCGGCCCTTAGACAGGCCGCGGCACTGACGGATGCGGAGCTGCCGGGTAGCGCGCCTGGCGCGTCTGGTCCACCGCCGTTGCATCGCTGGAGCGATAAAAATCCCGAAGCCGCGGTCCGGCTGGCCAAAGCCCGAGCTGCTGTCGCGGAATTGGCTGAACAGCACAACGTTCCCACCGAAAATTTGCTCGCTCCGGCGCTAATTCGACAATTGGCATGGATTCCGCCGACTCAAGTGAGCGCTGAGTCTGTTGGTGCGGAATTGCGGGAACGTGGAGCCCGCAGCTGGCAAATTGATTTGTCCGCGCAGTCGCTTGCGGTTGCCTTGACGTAGTGGGGTTTGTGGCGCTCCCCACCTTTCACCACCTATTGGGGTAGGTTAGGCTCACCTAAGGCAGGTTATTCTTACTTTCGCGGTCCCTGCCCGATCTCCGACGGCAAAGGCAGCTGATGATGCACGGTGAGCGTACTCCGCTAACCGATATTGTCGCGCTCACTGAGGATATTTCCACACATCGGCATCGCGTAAGCCCCTGGTCATCAACTTTTTCAGCTGATCAGTCGATGATTCCCGCAGCAGAACTATTTCATGGCGAATCATCCATGCTCAGCGATGCATTGGACACCTACGCGCGCGCACATCGCACCGATCGACGCATTGCCGCCTCACAACTGTGGAAGAACTACACCTATTGGATGGCTGTACCAGCCGTCGCGGGTTGGGTCGCTCACCGACAGGTGCTTGACCTTTCAGAAAACGCGGTCGCTGTGCGGTTCACCCCCGACAGCCCATACATGCGGTTCGGGATGCTCACTCGCGCAGTAGCACATATGGATCGCGATGATGATTCAAGACCGAGCAGCGTCACGCTCACCCACGAAGACGATGTACTCGAATTTCTAGCGACTCAACTCATCGTCGGCCATTTCACCCCTGCCGTAGACGCCTTTCGAGCGCTGAGTGGTTTGGGCACTCGCATTCTCTGGGGTTCGGTAGCCGTGGCCTTGACCCATCCAGTGAGCACCCTGTCGACGCTGCTACGACGAGATTTCAGCGCCGAGCTGCGCGGTTTGCAGTCGCTGCTGGGGCCTAATGGCCGCCTCGTCGATTTCGCACCGGTCCGTGACGACGCCGGCAACGTTGAGACACGCCCCTTGCGGCGCACCTGTTGTCAAAAAATGCGAATTCCTGGAAGCACGAACTGCGTGAGCTGTCCGCTACTTTCTCCGGCGCGGCGTGCGGAGCTTTCCGCCCGGAAGGGCATAACGTGGCTGAACCTGGAGTCAACAGCGCCCGCAACGTTATAGCTTGCGCTGGCATCGTTACCTACTGGCGAGTAGCATCGCGGTTGTCCCGAGATTGTTGTGAAATGTCGGCAGCAACCCTTTTATGGAAACCGCGGCCGCGCAGGAGGTTTTCCGCATGCGTGACATAGTTTTTGTTGATGGAGTCCGAACTCCATTCGGCAAAGCTCGACCTGATGGGCTCTACCCCAATACCCGTGCAGATGATCTAGTGGTTGCCTGTTTGCGGGCGCTACTCGCTCGCCATCCCGACCTACCCAGCAGCCGCTTGGAGGAAGTGGCGATCGCCGCGACCACCCAAACTGGCGATCAAGGACTGACCATTGGCCGCTCCGCCTCATTGCTAGCTGGCATCCCTAAAAGCGTTCCCGGATATGCCATTGACCGCATGTGCGCTGGTGCGATGACCGCCGTCACCAACGTGGCGGGAGCAATCGGAATCGGCTCGATCGACATTGCTCTGGCCGGCGGCGTTGAACACATGGGGCATCACCCCATGGGCGACGGGACCGACCCCAACCCTCGGTTCCTAGCGGAAAGAATGGTTTCCCCTGACGCGCTCATTATGGGAAACACCGCAGAAGTGTTGCACGACAGATTCCCGACAATCACTCGAGAGCGCACTGACGCATACGCCCTTGCAAGTCAAGAAAAATATGCCAAAGCCGTTGCGGATGGCGTAATCCAAAATGATCTCGTTCCCATTGCTACTCGGGACCCAGAACGAGGATGGGGCTTGGCAACCGCCGACGAACAACCACGGTCTGACACCACTTTGGAAGGCCTAGCAAAACTTCGAACGCCATTTAGGGCACACGGTCGGGTGACGGCTGGGAATTCAGCGGGCCTGAACGACGGTGCCACCGCTTGCATCATCGCCGCCGAAGAAACCGCACGCGAACTTAATCTTCCAGTCGCCATGCGCTTTGTCTCAACCGCCTACGTTGGCGTTGAGCCAGAAGTGATGGGAGTGGGCCCCATTCCCGCCACCGAGAAAGCGCTCGCCAAAGCCGGTCTGACCATCGATGACATTGGACTATTCGAACTCAATGAAGCCTTCGCCGTGCAGGTGCTCGCGCTCCTAGAACATTTCGGCATTCCCGACGACGACCCTAGGGTGAACCCGTGGGGCGGCGCCATCGCGATGGGTCATCCACTGGCGTCCTCCGGAGTCAGATTGATGACTCAACTCGCTCGCCACTTCGAACGTGAACCCCACGTGCGTTACGGCATGACCGCCATGTGCATCGGCTTGGGCATGGGCGGAACAGTTATTTGGGAGAACCCACACTGGAGTGGAGACGCACGATGACGCTTGTGTTGCCGGAAGAAGTTGTCACGACCGCTCAACTACGACTTATTTCCCCACCCGGGCTTGAGGGCACATTGGCCCTCATCACTCTTGAAAACGGCCATGACCACAAACGCCCAACTACCCTCGGCCCAGCGGGCTTGGCTTCGCTGGCCGAGGCGATAGACACCGCTAAATCCACCGAAGGTGTGCGAGGCATCGCGATCACGGGCAAACCATATTTCTTTGGTGCCGGCGCCGATCTCAACGGCGTCGCCCTACTTGAGGACCGCAAAGACGCCCGCGCGATTTTGGAACTTGGGCATCAAGTATTCGGACAACTCCGCTCAAGTGAACTACCCACGTTCGCGTTCATCAATGGTTTGAGCCTAGGCGGAGCCACCGAACTGGCACTACACGCTGACTATCGGACGATGTCCGGAGCCGCGGCCGGCATCGCGCTACCCGAGGTGTTTCTCGGACTCGCACCAGGCTGGGGCGGCACGTGGTTGCTGCCACACCTTGTTGGCATTGAGAACGCGCTCAAAGTCATCATCGAAAACCCGTTGGCGCAAAACAAAATGTTGAAGCCAACTGACGCGCTGAACATGGGGCTCGTCGATGCCGAGTTCGAATCCGCCGACTACCTCACTAGCTCCATTTCATGGGCTGTGAAAGTGATCAACGGGGAGATTTCCGTCGACCGAGCTCAAGTGGACACCGGCGAGGGCTGGGATTTCGCTGTCATGGTCGCGGAAAAAATAGTTGAAGAAAAGCTGCACGGGGCAGCCCATGCCCCATTGGTCGCTTTGAAACTACTTGGACAAGCGAAATCGGCCAGCTACGAAGATCAGATGCTCGCTGAGGAAGATCTCATATCCGAACTGGCTTCTGGCCCTCAGCTACGCGCCGGCATGTACGCATTCGACCTTGTACAAAAACGGGCCCGCAAACCCGCTGGCGCTCCAGATAAATCATTGGCTCGGCCAGTAACCAAGGTCGGCATCGTGGGCGCTGGGTTGATGGCCAGTCAACTCGCGCTGCTTTTCGCTCGCCGGCTGAAAGTGCCCGTGGTACTTACCGACGTCAGTCAAGAACGGATAGACAAGGGCCTCGCGTACGTCAAGGAAAGCGCCGAAAAGCTAGTTGCGAAAGGGCGCACTTCCGCTGACAGCGCGTCCCGCATCGTGGCTTCGGTGACAGGGTCGCTCGATAAATCTGGTTTCGCGGATGCCGACTTCGTCATCGAGGCCGTATTCGAAGAGCTCGAGATCAAACGACACGTGTTCGCAGAGCTAGAAACCATTGTCCGGCCAGATTGTGTTCTGGCCACGAACACCTCCTCGCTCTCGGTGTCAGCCATGGCTGACCAACTCACTCACCCAGAACGAGTGGTCGGTTTTCACTTCTTCAACCCAGTAGCGGTCATGCCTTTGCTCGAGATTGTGCGGGCTAAGGAAACCGATGACGCTTCCTTGGCAACCGCGTTCGCGGTAGGTAAGGGACTCAAGAAGTCATGCGTACTTGTGAAGGACGCACCAGCATTTGTGGTGAACCGGTTGCTGGTGCGCTCGCTTGTCGAAGTGTTGCTGGCGATAGATGCGGGGACTGATCCAATCACCGCCAACAATTCGATCGACGATTTGGGGTTGCCCATGCGTCCTCTTGAGTTGATCGAACTGGTGGGGCCGCCCATTGCCCTGCACGCCGCCGAAACGTTGGCGGCGGCATTCCCCGATAGGTTCGCGGTGCCGAACATTTTGCGTGCGACGGTTGAGGCTGGCAAGCCAGCGCTACTCGTCCGTAAAAGCGGCGCGCTGGTATTGGACCCAGACCTCGCGGGCACGCTCACCCCGGGATCGGGCCCGTCAGCCGCCGAGCTGCGGGAAAACGTACTGGGCGCGGTAGCCACCGAAGTGCGGCTCATGCTTGACGATGGGGTGGTTTCAGCTCCCGAAGACATCGACCTTTGCATGATCACAGGCGCCGGTTGGCCATTCCATCTTGGCGGCATCACGCCTTATCTTCGCCAGGCGGGCTATTTGTAAACGGCAACTCTTGGGGGAGTCCGTTATGGACTCCCCCAAGGTCAAGCCGAGGGCCAAACAATGCGGCGAATATAGTCAAGTGGTGGAACTTGTCTACCCTCCGGTCATTGCGCTGGCGCGCGCCGTTTTTGCTGCCCAAGGCCTCAAATTCAACGTTCAAGGCAGCGAAAATGTCCCCCGCACCGGTGGTGCCATTATGGCCATCAATCACATCGGCTATTTTGACTTCACCTATGCCGGACTCGCCGCACGCCCGGCGAAGCGACTGGTGCGATTCATGGCGAAACAAGAAGTGTTCAAGCACCCCATAGGCGGCCCATTACTTCGCGGCATGAAACATATTCCAGTGGATCGCAAAGCTGGGAGCAGTGCACTTAACGCGGCCACGCAGCAAGTGATGAACGGGGAAATCGTTGGTGTTTTCCCGGAGGCCACCATCAGCATGTCATTTGAGTTGAAAGAGTTCATGCCAGGCGCCGCGCTTATCGCGAAACGGGCCGCGGCTTTGCTCAACAAACAGTCTCCTGACTCTATCGACACCCAAATTCCGGTACTTCCCGTGATTGTGTGGGGCTCACAGCGCGTGTGGACTAAAGGAAAGCCTCGCCGGCTGGGCCGCACCAATACTCCGATCACTATCCAGGTCGGGAAGCCCATGATGGTGAACGCACGTTCAAATGTGAAGGCGTTGACGAGCGAACTGCACGACGATATGGAGCAGTTGTTGCACCGGGTCCAAGAGGCATATCCCGATCAGCCTCGCGGGGTTGAAGACAGTTGGTGGTTGCCAGCGCGCCTAGGCGGAACCGCGCCCACCCCGGAAGCCGCCGCCGTGATGGAAGCGGAGATCGCCGCTCGTCGGGAAGAAAAGGGCTAAGCCAGGTTTTCTCCGTACACAACCTACGGTACCGTAGGTTAGCGTTTGTAGCCCCATTGCTTACGGAGAACCCATGCCCGCACCACGTACCTTGACCCAAACCGAACTGCTGCTCGAACTAGAGCCCGTCGTCGAAGTCGAGGTCAATCGGCACCTAGCAACCGCCAAAGAGTGGTTCCCACATGAATACGTGCCGTGGAGCGAAGGTCGCAATTTCGACGGCCTCATGGGCGGCGAAGCCTGGACACCACAAGACTCCCCCATGCCCGAAGTGGCGCGGACAGCACTGATAGTCAACTTGCTCACCGAGGACAACCTGCCCAGCTATCACCACGAGATCGCCTCAATCTTCGGCCGCGACGCCGCTTGGGGCACCTGGGTACATCGGTGGACCGCTGAAGAAGGCCGACATGCCGTGGCCATCCGCGACTATTTGACCGTGTCACGCGCTGTCGACCCGATCGAACTCGAACGCGAGCGGATGCGACACATGTCAGAAGGCTTCGCAAACACGCATGACGACGAAGTGTTGCACTCCATCGCCTACGTGGCGTTCCAAGAACTTGCTACCCGCATCGCTCACCGCAACACTGGCAAAGCGAGCGGTGACCCAGTGTGTGAACAACTATTGGCACGAGTGGCCGCTGACGAAAACCTACACATGCTGTTCTATCGCAACGTACTCGCGAAAGCTTTCGAACTCGCGCCCAGCCAAACCATGCGTGCCGTCACCGATATCGCGGTGAACTTTCAAATGCCGGGGTTCGGAATGCCTGGGTTCGCGCGGAAATCGCTTGCGATCGCGCAAGCCGGAATTTACGACGCACGCCAGCACCGGGACGAAGTGTTGATGCCGGTCATTCGCCAATGGAAAGTTTTCGATATTCCTCAGCTAGACGGCGAAGGCGAGAAAGCGCGGGAAGAGCTCAGTGAGTTTTTGGCCAAGTTGGACACGGTGGCGAGCCGATTTGAGGAACGCCGCGCCGCACGAGCGGCTAAACAGCAATAACTCACCTTTGACTATGCGCGTGCGCGTCTGGAGTGTTCCAAGCGCGCACCACTACCTCGGGAACCAATGGCGTGCGACCCGGCGCTCCCAGGCTGTTAAGCTGCTCTCTCGCTGATATCGGATCGACGCTTCCTCTTGGAACGTCGCGAGCCGCGCGGAACACACCGGTGATCAGACGCTGGGTGGTGATGAACTCGTTATAGAAATTTCCGATTGGGCCCAGCCTGCCATCTGATTCGCGCATGCCGCCAAGAAAGTCCGCGTCAACCCGCGTTTCGATGCCGCGTAAGAATGCTTTCACATCTTCAGGCGCGTCCTGACGCAGCGCAACGCCATATAGAACGTCTTGAACTACGTCGCCGACCCGCGCCATGGCCGGGTCAATATATTGGAAACAGCTCTCATCGAAATCTTCGGGATTTACCCCGTATCTATGCTTCAAACGCTCAAGCGCGAAATGGCCCTCTAAACCATCTAAATCATCCAGGGCGTCAGGATCCAAATCAAAATCCATGATCTCGTTGTTACGGCTCATGTCACGGTGCATCCAGCCCATCTTCGCTTCGATATGTGGAAGAGCTGCCGCGTGCGCACGAAGCTTTTTCAATTTTTCACGGAGCTGGGCCGCTTCAGATGAATTCTTGTAATATTTTTCGCCTAATCTAATGGCCTGTTCGAGTCGGTCACATTCCATTTCTATCCAATGCATCCGACTTTCCGGAGTTTGCCCAGGATAAGGAGTGTCAATTCGCGTCAGCGCAGCTACATATTCCGCTCTGGCATTAGCTGCACTTCGTGGCGCATACGCGGTCTCACGCATTTGCCCTGGCGTTGGATACAGCTGGCCTGTCGGCAACCCGCGAACACATTCGATAATGTGCACAGTTTTTGAACTAGGGCCTTCCCTGGTGCTCATTAAATGTTCGGGCATCAACTGCAATCGCTGCACCTTAGTTAGGTGTTTCCACAAGATCCGGTGGATCTCGCCTTCATCTTGTGGGGCCCCATCAAGCTGCGACAACCCTCCGAAATCATTTGCGTCTTTCGCCCAAGCGACATAAACAAATCTTCCATCTGGAAGTTCGGTTCTACACGCACGCTTGTATGTGCCTTCTCGCATATGCCGCCTAAGCTTTTCTTCAGCAAACTCAGCCAACGCTTTAGGGCTATATGGGAATCGAACATGTGACATCGGGGGCGGTTCCAGACCAGCCGTGCGCATTGCTTTATCGATGCGCGTAAAGGGCCCACTCCAGGAAAATAGATCCCGCCTAATAGAAAACCCATTTCGCTCAAGGGGCGCCAGCGATTGCAATAAAGCGACTTGCAGAGAATTTCCAAAAATATCGTTTTGTTCAGTGCCACCAATGATGAGGGAACGTTCGCCAAGTTTAGGGCGATCGCGCTTGAGAATGTCGCGCAACTCTTCGGGAGAAACTCGCCCAAATACTTTGGGCACAATGCATGTGTCAGAAACATTCAATGGACCTGACGGATCACCTACCAGGATCGCGTACGCCATTTCTCCGCCTGGGCCCGCCCCAGAGCAGGCCATAACCCGATGCCCATCAGCATGACTACCTCGTAACACGTCCACCAGTTCCGCCTGGACCGGGTGGCGCGAGGGATCGAATGAAGGAATATTCAACAAGGCTTCACTGCTTACGGCATTGACGACCGCGCCATTTTCTAGGCATTCCTTGAACTGTCCCCAAAATAGCGCGTTCGTTGGCAACTGAGCATCTTGATTCAATTCCACATCGGGAATTTGTGCGATCAGATCCTTCATTCCAGTCATCAGACTCTTGCCACGCAATGCGGGCGTGTAACCCACCATTGGAACCCGGCGCTGACCAATAGCCGTCAACAAACGGCGCGCCTTACTTCCCGCGGTGAGCAAATCGTCATAGAGCGCTGAGGTATTTGTGTCGCTGTCGGTGGCAACCACCGCAACATAAGCGAATCGTCGCTGCACTTGCCGCGGCAAGGTGGTAAATAGCTTTTCCGCACGCCGAATTTGTGCTGCCGTGGATTCCGAATGATCTTTCTTCTTCAATGCCAACAAAAGCACGGCATCAGGGTTTTCTATTTCTCCACCGATAGCCGTCAATGAATAATTGTGGCGGGTGGATCGTTGCTGATATCCGATCACTGAATCCAATTGCCCCATAGATGCGTGGAGCAGAGGAGCCGGATCTGATTCTGGGTCCATTGTCCGCCGCCGGGTGACCTCAATTTCACGATTCACCGCTTGCCTAGTTGTGAACCGCCAGTAAGGATGAGACGAATCCGCGCTCCGAAAATACGGATTACTGGGGCCCATAGTGTCTAGTACATAGCGCGACATTTCCTGTCGATGATCGACTTTTCCCGGCGGCTCGACTCGTTGCCGTGCCTTTACGGCTTTTCGAGTGGCCGCTAGCAGCTCACTGACGCGAATCTCGGGAAGATTCTGAGGCTTCCTGAACGCGATATTCAGCCGATTCGTCACGTTCGCGGCCATGCGCTCTAGTTCAGACGAGCTTGCCAGACCTTGATACCAGATTTCACAAAGCCTGGCCCAATCCACAAGCGCCCGATGGATATCTATTGCGGCACCATGCAAACGGTAATCAGCTTCGAGGCCCGGTGCGAACTTACTGCGCCGACCGAGGGACTTCAACGTTTTGGCTACCAGAAATTCACCCGCGCCTGACGGCGCGTCACACAGACTCATAGTCCAAGCAAGTTCACGGGGCAAATCGGTGCTTCCCGCATACCCCCACCCAGAAAGTTCCATGATTCCTGTTCGAGCATTTCGATGCATGTAACGCTTTGAAACGTTGTTATGACCCAAGCAGAAAGGTCTAGACGTGGCGTCGTCGGCTCGTTCTTCGACTTTGCCGAAAGGCGCATCTGGAATCAAAAGGTCTGTCAACGCAGAAGAGTAATACTTCAAGAGATGCGCATGCGCCCGCTTAGGGCCCTGCAGTGAGTATTCTAATAAGGCCTTCGCATCCCCATTTTTCGGAAAGGTTTCCGGATGATAAGGCAGATCCTCACTGTGGACTTCGGTAAAATCCACAAAACAATCGCTCATTAAACCGATATCAGCGCTGCTTAACTGCACCGCGTTGCTCGCGAAATAGCGATTTTTCACAAAGTCCCACACCCGTCCATCCGCCGATACGATGATCGGCACAGAACGATCAGTAATACGTGAAACGATCGGTGCCATCAGCCCCGGTTCGTCACTCAATAAGAGATCATAGTCATCACGTCGGCGGAGTTCTTGACACAACCAACCGCCCGGATCAAAAGTATTTTGATAATTGTTGCTGTCAAACATCGCAAAAGGCAGAGTATGAGCGCTTTGCACGCCCACTAAACCAAACCTTAGCGCATAGTTCTCCATAAGAGAAATAGTTTAGCCATCGCCAGCTGGGCAAATCGCGGGTTGGCAATACTTAACAACTAACTAGATGGTTCGAACCGCAGCTCAGTATCAATGTGCAACGGTGCCTCAGGCGCTACAGCCAAGAGACAGCCCTGACGAACTTCCACAAAAGCCCGGTCACTAGTCAGCTCGTTGCTGAGCCCACGGGTGTGCCCATAGCGCAGTGGCTCATCAAGCAGTACGTAGCGCAAACCTTCAGTTGATACTCCATGCGCATCACCGCCCATGGGAATCAGCGAGACAAACTGACCAGCTTGCCCCACGAGAACGGCACGATGCCTGATCACCCCCACAGCCGCGCCTCCGACCAGCGCAGTTATAGGAACTTTCGCGAAATCGGGGTGCGCGAGAAGCAAGAAATTTACTAGCTCATGGTCGAGACGACCGCCAGAGCCTGCGATCACAACGATCCGGTCGGGACTCTTCGCAACCGCCGCATACAGCGCCAACTCCAGATCGCTGGCATTCTTCTCGGACGAAAACTGCTCAACTTTAGCGCCACGAGCCTTAGCCAGGGCGAGGTCCGCTGGATCGACCGAGTCGAAATCGCCAACTGCTTCGTCGATCCTCAGGCCCAGGGCCAGGGCATGCGAGATACCTTGGTCAGCCGCAATGACATAGGGGGTCGGGAGACTAGCGAGCCCCGCGAGTTGAAGAGCATCAGCACGAGGATTTTCACCCCCGGCCACCACGAGCACAATCACGATGCCCCCTATGTCACTAGCGTCAATGACAAATTTATGAAAGTTTGGCGTGCTCCGGGAAGCGGCAAATTTTAGTGAATTCTTCAGCGTCCAATGAGGCGCCTCCGACCAGTGCACCATCTACATCGGGCTTGGCCATGATGCCGGCGATGTTTTGCGATTTCACCGAACCGCCGTAGAGCACTCGAACCCCATCAGCGAGCTCGGCATCGTATTTCTCGGCGAGTCTGGCTCGAATCGCCGCGCACACCTCTTGCGCGTCCTCAGGCGTAGCGACTTCACCCGTGCCGATCGCCCACACTGGCTCGTACGCGATCACAATGGTCTTCGCCTGCTCCGCCTTAATCTTCGCCAAGGCGCCATCGAGTTGAGCGACGACATGCGCGACATGTTCGCCCGCTTGCCGCACGTCCAAACCTTCGCCCACACACAGAATCGGGGTCAGCCCGTGTTTGAACGCCGCCTTGACTTTCGCGTTCACCACGGCGTCGTCCTCATGGTGATATTCCCGACGTTCGGAGTGCCCCACCGTAACGTAGGTGCAGCCAAGCTTGGCGAGCATCGCGCCGGAGATGTCCCCGGTGTACGCACCGGAGTCGTGGGGGGAAACGTCCTGCGCGCCATACCCGACGAGCAGACGCTCCCCCTCCACCACTGTTTGCACACTACGAATGTGAGTAAATGGCGGCAGCATAACCACTTCAACATCGGTGAGCTGCTTCTCGTCCAAGCTGAAGGCCACTTTTTGCGCGAGCGCAATGGCCTCGAGGTGGTTGAGATGCATCTTCCAGTTACCCGCAATGAGCGGACGACGCTGCGCCATTAGTTCCTCACTTTTCAGTTGAAATATCGCGCCTAACGACTAGGAGTCGAGCGCAGATAGCCCCGGCAACGTTTTACCTTCGACGAACTCTAGCGATGCGCCACCCCCAGTGGAGATGTGATCGAACGCGGACTCTTCCACGTTTAGTGCTCGCACCGCTGCCGCCGAGTCACCGCCACCAACGATGGTGAAGCCATCGCAGGCCGCGATCGCTTCGGCCACCCCACGGGTGCCATTCGCGAAAGGTGCGTACTCGAACACGCCCATGGGGCCATTCCAAAACAGGCTCTTCGCTTGCGCGATTTCGGTCGCGAACGTCTTCACTGTTTCTGGGCCGATATCGAGACCCATCTGATCGGACGGAATGTCGGCGACAGGAACCACATCGCCTTCGGCATGATGATGGATCTTGTCACTAATTACCACGTCAGACGGTAGAACGATCTTGTCTCCCGCGTCCTGGAGAAGAGTGCGACACGTGTCGATCATGTCTTCTTCGAGCAATGACTTACCGACCGATAGCCCCTGCGCGGCAAGGAAGGTGAAGCACATTCCTCCGCCAACCAGAAGCTTGTCCACTCTGGGCAGCAGGGACGAGATTACCGCCAACTTGTCAGAAACTTTCGCACCACCCAATACCACCACGAAAGGTCGCGCTGGGTCGGTGACGATAGAGGACAATACCTGCACTTCGCGCGCTACCAGGTAACCAGCGTAGGACGGCACAAGCCTCGTCACGTCGTATACCGAGGCATGTGCTCGGTGCACGGCGCCAAAAGCGTCATCCACATAGACGTCTGCGAGGGCCGCCAGCTCCGTGGCAAAAGCCGCCCGCTCTTTTTCGTCTTTGCTAGTTTCACGTGCGTCGAAACGCACGTTCTCTATTAGCGCGACATCTCCATCGGCAAGATTGGACACTACTTTTTGTGCGTCGGGGCCGACTGTGTCAGCAGCGAACGCAACGGGTGCTTTCAACAGTTCAGCGAGCCGCCGTGCGACGGGCGCCAGACTAAATTCCGGATCTGGTGCGCCTTTGGGACGTCCAAGATGCGCGCAGATTACTACCTTGGCACCGGCGGCCCGCAATGCTTCGATGGTAGGCAAGCTGGCGCGGATTCGGCCATCATCGGTGACCCGGCTGGCGTCATTGGGCTTATAGGAAATAGGTGTGTTGAGGTCGGCGCGCACCAATACGCGCCGACCTTTAACACCCTCGGCGAGCAATTCGTCGAGGTTTCTCACAGATGAGCTCCTTTAGAGAGATGAGCCGACCAGCTTGGCAACGTCAACAAGGCGGTTCGAGTAACCCCACTCGTTGTCGTACCAGCCAACGACCTTCACCTGGTTACCGATGACCTTGGTCAGGCCAGCGTCGAAGATGCATGACGCCGGGTCGGTGACAATGTCCGAGGACACAATCGGGTCTTCGGTGTAGCTGAGGATGCCAGCCAGAGCGCCTTGAGCGGCGGCTTTCATCGCAGCGTTCACTTCATCCACAGTGGTGTCTCGACCCACGTTGACGGTGAGGTCGGTGGCGGAACCCGTGGGGATCGGCACGCGCAGGGCGTAACCGTCCAGTTTGCCCTTAAGTGCGGGCAGCACCAAGCCGATTGCTTTAGCGGCGCCGGTTGAGGTCGGCACAATGTTGAGTGCGGCGGCGCGAGCCCGACGCAGGTCCTTGTGGGGACCATCTTGCAAATTCTGGTCCGCGGTGTAGGCGTGCACTGTGGTCATCAGACCGTGTTCGATGCTGAACGTGTCGTGCAATACCTTGGCCATCGGGGCCAAGCAGTTGGTGGTGCAGGAAGCGTTTGACACCACGGTGTGCTTAGCGGGGTCGTAGTCTCCGTCGTTGACACCCATGACGATGGTGACGTCATCGTTCTTGGCGGGCGCCGAGATGATGACTTTTTTCGCACCAGCGTCAACGTGGGCTTTAGCTTTGGTTCCGTCAGTGAAGAACCCGGTGGATTCGATCACGACGTCAGCGCCAAGGTCAGCCCACGGCAGCTTGGCAGGGTCGCGCTCTTCTAGGGCTTTGAAGGTGTGCCCGCCGACGGAAATCTCGTCAGCCGATGCTTTTACCTCGTGGCCGAGTCGGCCCAGGATGCTGTCATATTTCAGCAGGTGGGCAAGAGTCGCGTTATCGGTAAGGTCGTTAACGCCCACGATTTCGATATCGTCGGCATTGTGGCTGTTGCGCTCGGCATCAATCAAGGCTGCGCGGAAAAAGTTCCGGCCAATACGCCCAAACCCATTAATCCCAACCCGGATAGTCACATCGTCCCCTTCGTTGGCACTGCACTGTCTACCTGCACCTTATCTGGGCACACGACGTTCACTTCACTAGGTAGCCGTTCCGTCCACCCGTGGCGTGAGGCAGATCGCCCGGACCGGGAAGTAACTCGCGGTGCGGGAGTTTCTCTGGGTGCGGCAGCTGCCCGTGTACGTACATCCCAATGCTATTGCGCGGCAGAGCAAACCGCATTGGCGAGCTCGAATAAATAGACGTGACTCTAGGGGAGGTCACCGGCTTACTACTGGGCTCGGGCTTGAGGGACCTCGAGAGAAACTGTGCCGCCACTTTTTTAGCTCGCTGGTAACCACTTCTTTTACAAATTCTTTCGGAGCGTCTTCCCCAGAAACAGCTCTCAAGTTCGTCGTTTTTCCGTCCACGATCACGTTGATTTCCCGAGCTTTCACGCGATCGCATTTCATGGTTCCTTGGCTTTCCAAATCATAAGAACGCGTCCGGTGATCGGTGCCCTCCCAGTAACCAGCACCCTGGACTTCCAACTTCACCGCTTCGATAGCTGTACTGCCTATACAGAAATAGGTGTATCCAGGGTCTTTCAACGATGGGCTTTGTTCCCGGGCCACTGACGTAAATAAGCTGCCATTGTTGATATTGATCTCGGTACTTGTCGGCGCGCCCTGAAAAATTGCCAGTGCCGCGCCGAATGCGGCAGCCGGGCCGACAAGCAGAGGCCATTTCTTCTTTGGCTTTCCTTCCGATGACATTTTTGCGCCTCCGATTTTCATGGTTCGCTTAGAGAGTAATCACTCGCGAACGTTGTGGAGGAGAAATTCTCTACTCCGTTGCAACGGTTCCAGTAAGAGACATCGGCGATCAACGCCCCAGGTTAGGCAAGCATGTCGGCGGTGACCGCAGACTCAGTGTCCGGCAAGCCAAGGTCATAGGCGCGTTTGTCGGCGAGGGCAAGCAAGCGACGAATCCGACCAGCGATGGCGTCTTTCGTAAGAGGTGGATCAGCCAAAGCACCCAGCTCTTCTAGCGAAGCCTGTCGATGCTCAAGTCGCAATTTGCCCGCCGAGAGCAGATGGCCAGGGGCCGTGTCACCAAGAATGTCCAATGCCCGTTCAACTCGAGCACTGGCTGCCACCGCAGCTCGCACACTGCGTCGCAAATTCGCGTCATCAAAGTTGGCAAGCCTGTTCGCTGTCGCCCGAACCTCTCTGCGCATACGCCGCTCTTCCCACTCCAGCAAGCTGGTATGCGCCCCCATCCGGGTTAGTAGGGTGGAGATGGAGTCACCATCGCGCATGACAACGCGATCTACCCCACGCACTTCGCGGGCCTTGCTGATTCCGCCGAGGCGACGGGCCGAACCCGATAGCGCTAGCGCTGCTTCTGGTCCGGGGCAGGTGATTTCCAGTGCTGAAGAACGACCTGGCTCGGTCAAAGAGCCGTGCGCCAAGAACGCGCCACGCCAAGCCGCGGCGGCACAACACATCGCGGCGGATACCACTTGAGCTGGCAAGCCTCGAACTGGACGACCCCGCACATCCAGTAGGCCGGTTTGCCGCGCGAGTGCTTCGCCGTCTTTAACAATGCGGACAATGTATCGGCTGCCTTTACGCAGCCCGCCCGGTGCCAAAACATAAATCTCGCTCGGATAGCCGAAAACTTCGGCAATTTCCGAGCGCAAACGCCGAGCCACATTGCCATGGTCCAATTCGGCTTCTACTACTACTCGGCCGCTCACAATATGCAAACCACCTGCGAAACGCAGCAATGCTGACATTTCCGCTCGCCGACAGCAAGGTTTCGTCACTGCTACTCGACTAAGTTCGTCTTTGACCGCGCTTGTCATCGCCATAGAAAGCTCGTACTCCCCCGACTCACCGCTTGTACATCACTGCGCGCAGCGCTTGGGCTAGCGCTACCGAATCGTGCCGGGCCGTGCCATCTCCGCGGGCTACCGGCGCCACGATCAATTCACCACCTAGGGATTCTGCCGCATTCCGCAGTTTTACGTGGTCCCCAATCGAGGATGGATCGGACAAAACTATATTAGTTCGGAATTTTTCGTCATGTGTCGTCAAAGCGGTTAGATGTTCCGCGCTCGACAAACCAACTGTCTCCGCATCCGCTGCCAAATTCATAATCAAAAGTCGCCGCGCCTCACTGACTGCGATCGCGTCGCGCAAAACTGGCACAAGCAAATGTGGAATAACACTGGTGAACCACGAACCGGGACCAAAAATCAACCAATCCGCTTCATCAACGGCTCTCAACACTTCAGCGCACACTGGCGGGTTTTCTGGCAACAGCCGCACCCGCAAGACGCGTCCACGCGCGGTCGCGACATCGGCCTGTCCTCGCACCACGTGAACGCCATTACCTGCGTCTACTTCGGCCTCAATTTGCAATGGGTCAATAGACATAGGCAAAACCCGACCGTGGGCTTTCAGCAAACGACCAGCATGGTCAAGCGCCGCAATCGGATCGCCCAAAAGGTCGAACAATCCGGCAAGTACCAAATTGCCCACCGCATGTTCGGTGAGGTCTCCGCCAGAACGGAACCGATGTTGGAACAGCCGGGCGGTCAGATCTTCTCCATCATCCGATAGTGCCACCAAAGCCTGACGCAAATCACCTGGTGGAACACCGCCAAGCTCAGAACGCAGGCGGCCACTGGAACCACCGTCGTCCGCCACGGTGACCACCGCGGTGATGTCAACATCGAGTCCTCGCAGCGCGCGCAAGGAAGCAAAAAGCCCATGCCCGCCGCCAAAAGCGACAACCTTCATTCACGCCCCATGTCTCGATGCAGAGTCGAGGCGCTAAGCCCCTTAGTCCGCAACCGCTCTGCTAGTGCTTCGGCGCTCGCCACACTCCGATGCCGGCCGCCCGTGCAGCCGATGGCGATCATCACGTGATGCTTGCCCTCACGGCGATAGCCCGGGGCCATCGCAGCGACAACATTGGCGTAGCTGTCCAAAAACTCCGACACGCCGCTCTGCGCGAAAACATACTCGCTCACCGCGAGGTCCAATCCAGACAATGGACGAAGTTCTGGCACCCAATGTGGATTTTTTACAAAGCGCATGTCAAGAACTAGGTCAGCATCCGATGGCAAACCATGCTTGAAGCCAAAGGACATTACCGAGAAATGCGGAACGTCCCGCTCGACGCCGAACAGCTCCTCCACCCTGGCTCTCAACTGATTCTGATTTAGCTGTGTGGTGTCAAGCACGACATCCGCACCCGCGCGCGCATCAGCCAACAACTCACGTTCAGCGGCGATACCATCAGCCAGCCGACCAGATCCTTGCAGCGGATGTGTGCGCCGCACACTCTCAAAGCGGCGCACCAATACCTCATCGGAGGCTTCCAGAAAAATGAGTTGAGGCTCATAGCCGCTTTCATGAAGATGCTTCATCGCGCCAATGACATCGGTCGAAAACGCTCGGGAACGCACATCGAGCACCACCGCCGTCCGGCGGGTCTGATCGCCCGCGCGCTCCGCCAGTTCCGCCATTGGCACCAGTAGCGTCTGTGGAAGGTTGTCAACCACATAAAAGCCAACATTTTCTAGTGCTCGAGCTACCGTTGACCGGCCGGCTCCAGACAAGCCCGTGACTATTACCAGGTCCATTCCCGCCCCCGTGCAGTTTCCGCCCCTTCCCCAAGGGTAGAGGGTGTCGGCATTGGCACGTGGACGGCGGCAGCGGCATGGTAAAGAAACCGAAGGGTTATGCGCGCACAGAAACCTACTTCCTCAGCGCTTCCACGATTGTTTGGGCAAGCTTGGGCCCGATTCCGGGAACTTCAGTCACCTCATCAACACTGGCGGCCTTAAGCTTTTTGACTGACCCGAAGTGCGCCAACAGTGCCTTTCTTCTCGTCTCACCCAGCCCAGAAATGCCTTCTAGCGCTGAGGTTGTCATCCGTTTGGAGCGCTTTTGGCGGTGAAAGGTGATCGCGAAGCGGTGTGCCTCATCACGGAGCCGCTGAAGCATATAAAGGGCCTCAGAGGTGCGAGGCAAAATGACGGGGAAATCATCGTCGGGCAGCCATACTTCTTCAAGACGCTTAGCCAAACCGACCAACGAGACGTCTTCAATCCCCAGATCGGCGAGCACTCGCGCCGCCGCGTTCACCTGGGGCTGGCCACCATCAACGACCACGAGATTCGGTGGGTAGGCGAACTTCTGCGGTCGGCCCGTTGTGGGGTCAATGCCAGGTTTGTCCTCGTGGGTGAGGGCTTCGGGAAGATCTCCAGTTTGTGCGTGCGCGTCCAAGTACCGAGAGAATCGACGACGCAGCACCTCATCCATCGCCGCCGTATCGTCGCGCGCATGGCGAATATTGAATCTCCGATACTCGGATTTACGCGCGATGCCGTCTTCGAACACGACCATGCTCGCTACTACGTCGGTGCCCGAGACATGGGAGATGTCGAAGCATTCGATACGTAGTGGCGCATCCGGCAAGTTCAGCGCCTCGGCCAGCTCATTGAGAGCCTTTGACCGTGACGTTAGATCGGTGGCTCGCTTGAGCTTGTGCTGGTTCAATGCCTGTTCGGCGTTGCGTGCGACTGTTTCGGCGAGCGCTTTCTTGTCGCCTCGCTGCGGCACCCGCACAATAACTTTTGATCCCCGCTGCGTGCTGAGCAATTCGGCGAGAACGACGTGATCATCGGGAAGCGCTGGCACAAGCACCTCGCGAGGAATGGAGGCCTCCGGCTCGGCATAAACCTGGAGGCAGAACTGCTCCACTAGATCGCCCAGGCTCACGTCTTCGACTTTTTCTACGATCCACCCGCGTTGCCCACGCACCCGGCCGTCACGCACATGAAAAACTTGCACGGCTGTCAACAATTCGTCGTCGGCGAAGGCCACCACATCCGCGTCGGTGCCATCTCCAAACACCACAGCTTGCTTCTCCACTGTTCGGCGCAAGGCGGTGATGTCGTCGCGTAGCCGGGCGGCACGTTCGAACTCGAGGTCGTTCGAGGCTTGGGTCATCTCCCGCTCAAGACGGCGCAGCATGGTATCTGTCTTACCCGCCATGAAGTCACAGAAATCGTTAACAATGGCGCGGTGCTCGTCGGCCGATACGCGTCCCACACATGGGGCGGAACACTTATCGATATATCCCAACAAACATGGCCGTCCAATGTGTTGCGCGCGCTTGAATACCCCAGCTGAACAGGTGCGAGCGGGAAATACGCGCAGCAATTGATCGAGCGTTTCTCTAATAGCCCAAGCATGACTATAAGGACCGAAATATCTCACGCCCTTTTTCTTGGGCCCACGCATGACTTGTAGCCGAGGGAACTCTTCATACAGAGTGACCGCAAGACTGGGATAACTCTTGTCGTCTCGATATCGGACGTTGAACTTCGGATCGTATTCCTTGATCCAGTTATATTCGAGTTGCAGTGCTTCAACTTCGGTGCCGACCACGACCCAGTCCACTTTCGCGGCGGTAGTCACCATTTGGAAGGTTCGCGGATGCAGACCGCTGGGATCCGCGAAGTATGAGCTCAGTCGAGAGCGAAGACTCTTGGCTTTCCCGACATAAATCACGCGTCCGTGAGCATCTTGGAAGCGATAAACGCCGGGTTCGGTAGGGATCGAACCGGGCGCAGGGCTATATGTGGCGGTGTCTGGCACGGCTTCCAGCCTTATCGGGCAATACGAGAGAGTGACCAGCGGCGAGCAAAACTGGGGTTATCAGGGCTGATAACGGCTCAGGCACGGCGTGCCCGTCGGGATGAACATGACCGT
>JABFVL010000029.1 GCA_013362805.1 Mycobacteriales bacterium
TCCAGCCCTGATTGGGAAAAAGTCGCAAGCTTTGCCAGTGCTATGCCCACCGTCTGTAGACGCCGGGTTGTAGCACTGAATTTCACCGGGTTTGTAATAAGACCGAATGTTTTTGCATACTCGTTTCATCCGCGCGGTCAGATGACCATTGGCGCATGCATCGGCTGCCTGACTAGCGGGGGCGGCGACAACTATGGTGACGGTGGTTGTCGCGACTAATACAGCCAGGCTCAGCGCTGAAAAACGCAACCTCCATTGCGGCCTCCGAGCTAATTGTTCCTTCATGAAGTCTCCACATCTGGCCACACCAATTGGCGGCCAACACAAGTGCGCAAGCGCGAGTTAGTGGGACACATATTTGCGGAGGCAAACAAAAAAGGTCAAGCATTTCAACCGCAGAGCTGATTCCTACTGGCGATTCGGAGCCACCGAATACTGAATCAAACACTCAGCACTCGCACGATTACGTAATCGCATCCGAACACACAAAGTTATGGGCGCTACCCCAGGTAGCGCCCATAACTTTGCGACATTGAACGTTTATTCCTTAGTTGCAGCCAACCCAGCCGGTGCTGGCGTAGTTGTCACCAGTGGCACTGGTGACCGCACCCCAGGCGTTGACGCAGGTGGTGGGAGCGTAAAGGTAAACAGGTCCGGCGTAGCTGCTGTAGAAGCCATTGTCGCGGACTGTCTTGTAGTCGCTCTTACGTTCCATGTTGATGCTGATGTAGCCGCCCGGCGCCGCCGAGTACTTCACGTGGATGGCGCAGTTGTAGCCATTGCCGTACAAAACGAATACGCGGGAAAGTTCCGAACCGGTGTATTCGTTGTATCCGGTTACCTTCGACTTAACGATGTGGCTGTATCCACACGCGCTGCGAGCCTTAGCTGCCATCGTGTCGTATGCGCTCGCCGCTTGGGCGGGCTGCCCAAGGCCAATGAGGGACGCGAAACCTACGGCGCCAGCAAGTGCTAATCCGACCAGTCGGCCTTTGATTGCCATGAATGTCCTCTTTCTAAAAGAACAGTGCGGGATGCATGTCGCCTCGATTAGATATGCGGTGTTAACAACGGTCAAGAACGTGCCAAGAAATGATGCAACCGCGATAATCGAGCGCCCAGAAGCGGCCTAGCGATAAGTTCACAAGAAACATAGCTACCATTCAGCACGGCCAATTCTTGGCAATTATATATTCGAGAAACGCACTAAATCATCACGGCCTAATATCCGCTGAGTCAAGTCACGTCCAGCGTGATTTAGTGTTGATATGCAACAATCAATTTTAAGCTTATTTCCTTCTCACATCCTGCTTCAACTCACAATCATCAAACCCGACAGTTAGGTCACCATGAGGCGAGGTAAATCCCATAACGGCCCACATAGGGGTCAGCGATATCGCGGAATTTGCGACATCTCCAGGAAGAAAACAGCCCGTTATGAGTAGACATCGCGTCGACATGACTGCTTAAGCGCCGCAATACGGACATTGCCACCTAGCGCCTACAGAAAAGATGCCCTACGAATGGGGTGACTAGCGAGGCATTAGAAATCCACGAATACCGTGCACTGAATATCGAGCATTAAACCCAAAACGGATTCACAAAGACGACTTCGGCGCACGAGCGCAAATTATTCCTTTGTCTGGCGCCGCCTGAAAGAAAACTCCACAGAAAATACACCGCCTTGCGAATAAAAACTTCGTTGAAGCTTTGAACCAACTTTGACTTAGGTCCGTATTACCTAATGAACACATAACGACTCCCGATCGCAGACGGACAATTCAAGGTGATAATCATGCGTTCATTTACACGAAAGTTACTTGCGACAGCCGTCGTCGGTGCGGCCATTCTGAGTGGTTCGATGGCCTTCGCCGCACCTGCCTCAGCGGACAGTGTCAACGTGTCGAACATTCGATGCTCAGGCAAACTGAAGTACAGCCATCCGATGTCTTTGCGGAACATCTATTGGAGAACGCCTACCTCCAGTTCACTGGACTACGACGACACAGTGGTCGCCTATCTGCGCTACTACTACGAGCCTTCGCGCCATACCAACTGCGCCGAACTCGTGAAAGCCAAGAACCCAGCGGGCGAGGACTACGACGGCACCATCTACATGCGGATCGATATGTCACGCTCCGATGGGAAAGACATCGGAAAAGATTCCGGGCGATTCCATATCTACGCCGGTTCGATCCGCGCCTCCGCCGACCATGACTACAGCCTTTTTGCCGAGGTCGGTGATAACGACACGCGGGATATCAGGTCAGGCGGTCAAGTTGTGGACACCGAAACCGAGTTTAAAAGTAAGACAATAGTTACCGCCCTGGCCTAACCCGGGAACGGTGAGCCAGGGGCACACACCTGGCCCACCGTGGCGGAGCGGTTGGGCCAAAGGTGGTGACAGAGTGTCTCGCGTTGCCGTGGAGGTTAATGACCCCCACAGTGACGTTCTGCACCTCAGAAGGGTGAGCCAGACCTACCCGTTCGGTGGAGTAGATACCCCTTTGCCCGTTTTACACTATTCGGAAGGCTTCGCTCCTTCATGCCAAGCCCGGCCACATCAAGCAGCAACGGTGTGAGCCTCGCTATCCGGAAGGTGTACCTACCCAATGGTTTCCCTCAGCGGCTCACGCCGCGTGATCACCACTGTCGCAAAAAACCCGATCGCCCGCGTCCTAGCATTCGCCGGAGTGGGCTACCTAGCCCTGTGGCTCATCGGAACAGTGGGAACTTTGAGCGCCACCGCTATCTCACGACAGTTCGAGCCGAGCGGCGAAACAGTGAGCAGCATCGAGAACTTTCAAAAGGTAGATGCCCACGTTTGGCGCGGCGCCGCCCCCGCCAAGGAGGGCTACGAAGAGCTTGCCGACCGAGGCTTCGCCACAGTAGTTGACCTGCGAACCGGCGTCTCCGAAAAACAGCAAGCTTTGCCGAAGAACGAAGGACTCAACCTCATCCGCATTCCGATCCGCGATGGGCAAACACCCACCAAAGAGCAAGTGACCAAGTTCTTGCAGGCGGTAGAAAAATCTGATGGCCCCGTGTTTGTGCACTGCGGAGCCGGCGTCGGGCGGACCGGCTCCATGAGCGCCGCCTACCTTGTCCGCACTGGCCAAGCCGACGCCCGGTCCGCGGTGGTGCGGATGCTGGCGATCGGTCCACCGTCGGGCGAACAGATTTGGTACGCGCTTAACCTCACCGAGAGCTCAAGCGTGCAGCCCCCTAAGCCCGTTCAGGCGGTGAGCCGGATCATCGACGCGCCACGTCGGATCATGGCTCGATTCTGACAACCCCTGAATGATCGGCAAAACCGGGACATAACGGGTAACATCGTCCTCGCCAGCGCCTGCTGACGGGGAGCGACGAATCATGGCGATCAATCTCGATCAGTTCGCCGCCACCGCGCTCACTGAAGCCAACACCGCGAGCGCGGTGGGCAACAAGGCCGCCAACCTAGCCAAAGCACTCAAGGCAGGCCTACCCGTTGTCCCCGGTTTCGTGCTCACCTGGCAAGACAACCCAACAGATAGTGCAACCAAAGCATGGCGCGCGCTCAGCCAAAACGGCGCCATCCCGCTCGTTGTCCGGTCCACGTCAATCCACGAGGACCAAGATAAATCGTCCATGGCTGGGCAATTCGTATCAGTCTTGGATGTCATGGGCTGGGACGACTTCACAGCCGCCGTAGCCAAAGTGCGAAATTCGGCCCCCGCGGACCACCAGATGGCCATTTTGGTGCAGCCCATGCTCAAAGCCGTCGCGGGCGGCATCGTATTCACCAGCGACCCACTCACCGAAGGCCAGAAACGTATCCTGGTCAGCGCCGTTCGAGGCGGCCCACACCAACTCGTCGACGGCACAACATCCGGCACCAGATATCAGCTCCGTCGCCATTTCGGATTTCTATCCCCCGCTCCAGACGGGCCAGCTATCTTCGACCGCCGCCAGCTATATAGCCTCACCCACCTCGCCAAACGAGTCGAGAAAACCTTCAAAACACCCCAAGACATCGAATTCGGCTTCGATCAGAACCACAAGATTTGGCTATTCCAAACCCGCCCCATCACCGCGATGGCACCACGCCCACCCAAGGGAAGTCGCCTCTTGGGGCCTGGCCCCGTCGCTGAGACATTCCCGCGAGTACTTCAACCCCTCGAAGAAGACCTATGGATGACGCCCATGTCTCACGGGCTCACCCTCGCGCTCGACATTGTGCGTGCGTTCCCCCGAAAACTCCTACGTGCCCTACCCGTCGTGCAAACCGTTAACGGCAGGGCGGCAGCGGATCTCATGCTGCTCGGGGCCGTGCCCCACCCACATCCGATCCTGAACTTCATCAACCCCTCCCCCGGCCTACGCCGCGCATCTGCCGCCTGGCGGGTGGGGCGCCTGCAAGCGACTTTGCCGTACCTCGCCACTGATCTGCTCGCCGAAACAGATCGTCAACTTACGGCTTTCGCGGTTCCCGCGGAGATGCTCTACGGACAACTTCTCTCAGCTCTCGGCTGGGGTCGGACTGTACTTTCCGCACTCCACGCTCAGGAATCATTGGCCGGAGCGCTACTCGGCAGTGGTCGCACCGTCGCCTCAGAAGCGCTTTCCGTTCTCGCTGAAGGACGCGAACGTGGACTCAAAGACGCCGAGCTCATCGGCCATCACCCCGTTCTTTTGGCCTTGCTCGCACCCTCACTGGCGGGCTGGCACAGCCAAACACTGCCGGCACAGGTGGGCTGGACCAGTGCGTCACGAGGTGTATGGACCTTGCCACCCCGAGAAGGACTACGACTGCGCATCAGGTGGGTGCAGGAAATGCAAGCGAGCATGGCACGCGAAATCGGACAACGCTTGCACGCACGAGGAGATCTTGACGACCCTCGCCATATTTCCCGACTGCGGTGGGCTGAACTGCAATCCCTTGCCGAAGGAGATGCGATGCCCGATGGCTTCTCCTCGCGGCTAGATCGCGTTGAACGGGCACCATTGCCGTCAGCTTTTTATGTCATCGACGGGGCGCCAATTGCCGTCGCACAACCGGCTGCCACATTGGAGACCGAAGGCACAGGCGCCGGCGGCGGATTCGGAATCGGAGTGATCTGGGACGCCACCGACAGCTCAACGCCGCGCCCCGCGCATCCAGTCCTAGTCGTCCGCACGCTGGACCCCGCGCTCGCGTCATTGTTGCCTAGCTTGGCGGGATTGGTCGCCGAAACCGGCAGTGTGCTTTCGCACCTAGCGATACTCGCTCGTGAATATCAAGTCCCGACAGTTGTCGGAGTAGCGAACGCGCTCGAACGTTTTCCCGCGGGCACACCCGTCTCAGTCGACGGTGTCACGGGAACAGTACAAACTCGTGAGGAGGCATCATGAAGTTGTTCGGATATCTTTTCGGCGCACTGGCCGCTGCCTCCGCGGCTGTGTATCTGTTGATCTATCTGTACCGCTGGGAATGGCAGCGAGCGGTCATGAGCGGAGTGCTGCTGCTCATCGTCGAGGTTTTTTTGGTGTGCATGGTGCTGGCCTCAAGGCTGTTCAAGTTGGAACGGCAGCTCAGCGCCGCGGACGCCCGCGCCCAAGACGCGCGTCGCCGGCTGGACCAGACTCGGTTTGACGCGGGCATCGCATTTCAGTGGCTTTCGGGGCCGACACAAGATCAGAAGCACACCACTCACGTATTTGTACCCATGCTCATGGCGGCGGGCATCATCTTGGCTGGCGCGTCCTGGCTCGCGCAAAAGATTGGTTCGAGCACTGGTCAGATGGGGGCTGAACAGCGCTTGGCTGGCCGATTGGCTGGGTTGACCGCTCCCGTGGTTCGCCCTTATGGCGCCACTCCGCAGCTTGAGGACACGCCGCCGGTGCCAACGAATCGACCAGGGCGACGCATCTTGACGGCGTTCGGCGCTTTGGTGGCTATCGCGTTGTTTCTGGTGCTGCTAACAACACTGTCTCGGGCCACAAAAACCAAAAAACATGATCCACCTGATGCGGCGGCGAGTGTAGTTGTTTTTGAGATCCTCACTAGACATGACAATGACAGGACCCGGGCGGTCTCGGCGCGAAATTTGTGGGAGCGGTGTTCTCTATCCATGTCGAGATATCCGCAGCACACGGATTTGAGTCAGCTGGATGGCGCGATCTACATCGGAGTTTTGCGGCCAGCACTGTCTCAGCATGACTTGATGCGTTTGCGGGGATGCTTGTCGGACGCCCAAGCCAATAGGGCTGCTGCCAACGTGCTCGGTTGGGGTCAGGCCGATCACGACTGATCGAGCGGCTCAAAGGTGACAAGAATGGTCGCTACATATTGCTCCGATGCGGGCAGGACGTAGTAGGAAGCCGCACCTTTTCGCACACCGTTGATCGTCCACACTCCTTTTTCTTTCTCGGGCGCCGCCAGGGTGACGGTCGTGCCCAATTGAAATCGGGTCGTGTGAGCGCCTACAGGTGTGCCGCCCGACGTCACCGAAATGTGAAAGTCGCCCTGTCGATGGACCGCGATCAGGTCAAATTCGCCGATTCCGGGCTGGGTGCCGCCAAAATGTGGATTAGGGGTAAAGCGCGGGTCGCCGGACTTTTTGTCCCGCGAAAGCATGCCTTTGATTGTTCTGGTGTGTAGCCCGCCGGGGAAAGACACCACGTCTGTCTTGTTTGTGCCCTCGGCCCGGAAGCCCCCTGGGGCATCGATGAAATACAGCGGCACTGAACCATCAAACAATGTCAACGGATCATGCCGAACATTCACCACCGCCGAATTGGGATCTTCGAAGTGCGTAGGGACCGTCATCGAGCCGTCGTGTTTTCCGGGTTCGAATCCATAGTTGAAAATGTGCTCGGCGGATCGCGCATTCGCGGGGTGAAAAAGCATGTCGCGGTTGGTTCGCCATTGCGGCTTGTTCACTTTTCTCAGGTCGCCGCAATCGCTGGTGGTGGTGTGACGCCAGTGAAGGTAATGCTCGGAATCAGTGACTTTCTTGGCGCCAATCGGGTCAACTTTATTCATATCCGCCACCCAACTCGGAGTTTTTGTCGGGTCAGGCTGGCATTGCGGAGGAATGGGCTGGTGTGGTGGCTCGGCCGCGTGTATTGCTGGGGCCGCGGCGAGAGCCAAGAGTATTCCTACAAACGGCGCGCCACTGCGTAGCCAATTCATCCGCATACCTCCGCAAACACTCTGATTAGAGATGAGGGTAAAGGCAGAGGATCTGTATTCAGTCGCGCTAGGACCAATTCGACTCAACTTTCGTAACAGCCGATTCCACATCAAACACACACAGTAAATTAATCGCTTCTTAAGAAGCCGTTCATTCTACGAATTGGGACGATCGCTGTACCTCTCTCAAAAGCCTTGCTAAGTTGGAAAACCCGGCGAGAGGCCCCCGTATGACGAACCCATTTGCCCAGGTCAGCTCTGTTTCGGTTGGCGAAACTCGCTTAGCGAATAGCCCGCAAGAACAATTACTCGCAAAAGCGATGAGCCACTCCACTAACGGCACACAGAACATTTCGGCCGGCTCTATTCTGATGCCACCCGGAAAAATCGCTAGAATGCATCGACACAACAAACACGAAATAATCGTCGTCGTCTTCGAGGGGCTCGCCGCATCGCTATACGGCGAAAACCTTGAACCAATCGTCCACCGGCCCGGCGACTTCCTTCACATCCCGCCAGGAATTCCGCACTGCGGAATTAACTTGAGCCTTGAACACCGCATGATCGGCATCGAAATGCGCACCGATCCAGAGTTCAACGAAGACGTGGAGTTATTGCCCGAACTAGACCCCCGGGCCGCTCACGTCGCGGCTGAACTGCAAAGCAAATACGCGAATGACTTCCCTGACTATTCCTTCGGAGACCTGCTCTAAGACACAACGTCTTTACGGGAAAACCGCCACCAGGCCAGGCTCGCGAACAGGGTGGAATACACCAGAACCGAAATCGCGCCACGCACCATGTCATCACTGTTGACTGGGTCAGACAACAAACCCAGCCAAGCGGATGCGTAATGCGTGGGCAACACATTACGCAGGGAGCCAAGTGCCGTGACCTGGTCCAAGATCGCTGACAAGATTTGGAGCAACACGGCGCCACCCACCGCGCCCAATGGCGCGTCAGTGGACACCGACAGCAAGAAAGCCAACAGGCCCACCGGCAGCATGGCCAGGGCCAAGTAGCCAACCACCCCAGCGAGCCGCCACAAGCCTGTGCTCATCGACAGGTCACCGCCCAGTGGCAACGACAAGTCCGACCAACCAAACACGATCCAGCCCGTCAGCAAGCCCGACCCAGTGAGCACCACAAACGCGAGCCCGCAATACGACAAGGCAACCGCCAGCTTGATGCCCAAAAGGCGGCCTCGCGGCACCGGAATAGCGAGCAGATAACGCAACGAACCCCAGCTCGCCTCACTGGCCACCGCGTCACCACAAAACAGCGCGACGACAACGATAAGCAAGAACGACGAGGACACCAACAGCGCGAACAGAGTGAAGTTCAAGGCGCTACCAGTGGCGATGGCGGACAAACTCGTGAATGCGCCCTGCTCGTTTTCGCCCTCCGGGTCGCCGCCCACTTTGAAAGCGATCGCCAGCAGCACTGGCAAGAAGGCGAGCAGGCCCAGGGTCCACTGAGTACGACGCCGGGTCAACTGCCGCCGCGCCTCCGTCAAGTAGCCGAACGTGGCTCCCGGCTTGTAGCCAGGAGCCCGACCATCGGCATATGTCGTGGTCATCGTGTTGCCTCTCGGGGATCAGCGTCCCGGCTTGACACTAGTTCCAGGAATGCGTCTTCGAGCCGTCGTGCGTCTTTCCCTTCGCCGACGATCTCCGCGACGGGACCGCTGGCCACCACTCGGCCACGGCTCACCACCACGGCATGTGTGCAGGTCTGCTCTACTTCGGCCAGCAAATGGCTCGAAACCAGCACCGCACGGCCGTCTTGGGCATAACGCTGCAATACTCGCCGCATCTGCGCGATCTGTGGCGGGTCGAGCCCGTCTGTTGGTTCGTCTAGCACGAGCAGGTCGGGCAGCCCGAGCATGGCTTGTGCGATCGCTAGCCGCTGCTTCATTCCGTGGCTGTAGGTGCGCATTTTTCGGGTGATGGCTTTACCAAGACCAGCGATCTCGATGACTTCATCGAATCGCGCATCGGCTTCGGGGCGGCCAGTTGATTCCCAGTACAGGCGCAGATTGTTGAGGCCGGACAGGTGTGGCAGGAACCCAGGGCCTTCCACCAAAGCCCCGAGCCGGGAGAGCACCGGCGCACCAGGAACTAGGTGGTGACCGAATACCAACACCTCGCCAGCGCTGGGCTGGGTGAGACCCATCAGAACTCGCAAAGAAGTGGTTTTACCGGCACCGTTGGGCCCGAGCAGCCCCACTACTTGACCTCGTTCCACCTTGAACGACACTTCGGAAACGGCGACGAAACCGTTCGAATATTCCTTGCGGAGGCCATCCACAACCAGTGGGGTTTCGGCGTATTTCTCCACCACTGATCGGTCCGCTTTGCGGTGGCGCCAGCGTGCGATCACGATGGCCGCGATGACGCCGAGCACAATGGTCGCGGCCAAGCCCGCCAAGATCCATCGCAGGTTCGACGTGGTGGTGTTGATCGGCGAGCTATCTACTGTGGGGAGTTGCACCTCGTTTGCCGCGTCCACGGTGTACACAGCGGGTTCGACGGGACTGGCGTAGCCCTGGTCTGTGGTGGCGATGACGATGCGTACTTTTTCGCCGCGCTCGAACCGGCGGGTGATCCCGGGAAGCTGAACGGTGACTTCTTGCGCGTTCGCGATGTCGGTGGGCAGGTTTTGCAGACGTACAGGGGCAACTTGCCCGTTGGTGAGGCTGGCTCGCCCATCGGCGTCTACCGCATATATTTTCACGAACAACACGGCTTCACCTGAGGGCGAGGCCGCTTTGATACGTACCGTGGGTGAGCCCACCACATCGATAGCTTCGCTCAGCGCTTGGGAATCGAAGGTCGCGTGTTGCCCGGGCAGATCGAGGCTCACTTCAGCGAGCGCGGACAGGTCGCCGAGCTGACCGAGTCCTGGCAGAGCGGATATCGCCGCTGGGCTGCCGCCCGCCGGGTTGGCGATTTCTTGTGGGCTACCAGTAACGGCGACGGACCGCGGGGACGAACTCAGCCGGGGATAGCTCTCCACCTGGTAAGCGGTGCTGGAGATCCCTTGTCGACTTAGGTCGAGCCCGGTCATTCGGCTGTAGGTGAAGGTGTCTTTGGGTTCGGCGCCTTCATCGGCGACGTAGTACTTAAGCCAGTCGAGAGTGAGCTCTTGTATGCGTTCTTGATCGGCTTTTGGCCCTTCGCCGCCGTCATGCCCGCCGGAAAACCATGCCACCTTAACTGGGGTTCCATTGGCGGAGATCCCGATGGCGTTCGCGTTGGCTTCTGTGACGGGGAAAAGGGTGTCGGCAAGCCCTTGTACCAACAGCGTTGGCGCTTTCACTGTCGGCAGTACGCTCGCTGGGCTGAGCCGACGCAGTGTGGCGGCGGCCTCGGGGTTTCCTTCGCCATCGGTCGCGACTTTTTGGTAGAGCTCGCAGATGTTTGGGGCGAAGCGGCCACATTGCGGGTTACTGCCTGGAGTGTTCCCTCCGGCGAAGAAGATGCCAGCCCACATTCGTTTGAAGACGCCTTGCGCCGCCCCAGCGCCGGTCGCATTGGGCAATAGTGAATTGCCCAAGTCGTTGTAGGTGATTTGGGGAACAATGGCATCTACTCGTTGGTCAAGGCCGGCGAGCATGAGCGCGAGGGCACCGCCATACGATTCCCCGGCCGCGCCGACTTGTGGATCGTTTTCGGCGTCTTTGCGCACTTGAGGCTGAGTGGCAAGCCAGTCAAGAAGGCGTTGAGCGTCGCGCACTTCGTAGTCGGGATCGTTGAGATGGATCATGCCGCTGGAGCGGCCGAATCCACGGGCGGTCCACGTCAAGACAACGAATCCGTCTTTGGCTAGATCGCGTGCTTGAGCTCGCACGGTGTTTTTTGTACCCCCGAACCCATGGGCGAGCAGCACAGCTGGCGCTGGGTCATCGGTGTCGGGCAGGTAGAGACTCGTGTCGAGGCTGATGGGCTCGTCGCCGTTTGGCCCGGAGTTGACGGTGATCATGGCAGAACGCACGCGGTACCGCGGTTCTTCATCGAAAACGATCCAGGCGATCGTCGCGCAAATCAGAACGACTACAGCGCCGAGTGCGAAGATACGCCAGCCGCGGAGAGCTTCCCGCAATCGTTGTGCCACACGAGCACACTACGGGCTGAGCCATGCGCCGCTTTGGGCACCATCACCGGGAACCGTTTATCAAACACATAGCGCGAGACTTGTACTACGCATTTGTGCTGCTTGGGGGGCGGGTCAGGTGTTCGTCACCTTCGGGGTACTGTCTTGGCTTCACTTCGCTTGTCGCAATTAGCTAACACGGGTAACGTCATCCAGCGCGCATAATGCGCGACGCATTATTTGTCGCATGTGGAGCAGCTGAAGGGTAAAACATGTCAGAGATCGACCACTTTGCCTACGGATTCATCACCCCGGGCATGGCATATTTCATGTCCGTCGTCGGCTCCACACTCGGCCTCATCTCCGTCAGACGTGCCCGCGCGAGCAGCGGCGGATGGCCTCGAGCCCGCTGGCTCATTCTCGCCGCGACAACCATCGGCGGCTCAGGCATCTGGCTCATGCACTTCTTAGGCATGATCGGATTCAGCGTCAAAAACGTCGAAATTCGATATGACCTACCCATCACCGTCGCCTCAGCCGTCATCGCCATCGTTGTCGTCGGTTTCGGGCTCTTCATCGTGTGCCACGGCGAACGCTCCTGGGGACGACTTCTGCTAGCCGGCTTCCTCGGCGGGCTCGGCATCGCCGGCATGCACTACACCGGCATGGCCGCGATGGAACTCTCCGGAAAAGTCGAATACAACATCGCGATCGTCGCCGCCTCAGTGCTCGTCGCGATCATCGCCGTCACCGCGGCTCTATGGTTCGCCCTCACCGTCGATGGTTGGATCGCCACTGTCGGCGCCGCACTGATCATGGGCATCGCCGTCGCGGGCATGCACTACACAGCGATGGCATCGGTCAGTGTGACGGCGCACCAGCAACACAACGTGCCCGGAACACCGCTCATCAACATCCTGCTTCCCGTCTTCCTCGCCGCTTGTGTCGTGCTGATCGTGCCGCTCTGCGTGTTCCTTGCCCTGGACACCGAAGAAGAGGCACATCACCGTCGCCGCGATGTCCTGCGCAACGACACGCACGTGCCCACTCCCCGTGAACCGGCGTGGCCAGAACGGGAAGAGCCCAGCTCAAACCAGGCATCGGTTACCGTGGGGCAGTGACCGAAATTCCGCTCTGGCAACAACGATTCCTCGCCACCCGCATCCAGCTCCCCCAGTTCGCCCGCTACGCCGAACAGCGGGCCCTGTATCGGAGCAACGCCACCGGTGTTGAAGAGATATATCTGTGGGACCGGTCCACCGACACCCACCGACAAGCGACCAACCGCAAAAATGGAACGCGTTCCGCGCTTATCGCCCCGGACGGCGAACACTTTTGGTGGTTTAACGACACCGACGGCGACGAACATGGCCACTGGATGCGGCAACACTTCGCGAGTGGACAAGCCAACAAAGCGCTCGCCGATGTGCCAGACGGATATAGCGCCGGCCTTGCCCTAGGGCGCGAACTTGTAGTCGTCGGCGTGAGCAATGACGACGGCAGCACGCTATATGCGCAAGTAAACGGCAAAGCCCACCAGATCTACCAGCACGAACAAGATGCGGGCGTCGGCGATGTATCTTCCGATGACACGTTGATCGCCATCTCTCACTCAGAACACGGCGACTCGCTGCACCCCGACCTGCGGGTATTGCGAGCCGACGGCTCAACAGTCGCCGAGTTGTCCGATGGCCCCGGCAAAGAGCTCTACCCGGCGGAGTTCTCTCCGCTGCTCAACGATCATCGCCTACTGGTCAATCACGAACGGGCCGGCCGCACGGAACTTCTATTGTGGGATCCCCTCTCTAAGGATGTGCGAGAACTCCACATCGATCTTCCCGGAGAAATCAGCGGCACCTGGTATCCCGACGCGTCCGCGTTGTTGGTGATAGCGCACCACAATGCACGCTCCACAATGCACCGATATGACCTCGCCGATGAAACGCTTACCAGCATCGACACATACCCCGGCATCATCGAGGATGCTCACGTGTCGCCCTCGGGCGCTGTGCACTACCAGTGGTCTAATGCCGAGAAGCCAAACCAGATCCTCGAACTCGGCACCGGCATTCTGCTGAAACCAACGGGCAACATCGCGCCAGGGTCCGCACCGATAGAGGACCATTGGGTGCCAGGACCAGGCGGCGATATTCATGTGCTTGCCGCCGCTCCTGGCCCTGGAACTTGGCCAACGATCTTCTCCGTGCATGGCGGTCCGCACGCCGCCGATGAGGACGCCTTCGATGCATGGCGCGCCGCCTATCTAGACAGTGGCTACGCCGTTATCCAGGTCAACTATCGAGGTTCAACCGGCTATGGCAGCGCCTGGCGAGATGCCATCATTGGCAAACCAGGGCACACCGAACTAGCGGACATCGCCGCGGTGCACCAGTGGGCAGTAGACCGCGGCCTAGCTGATCCACAGCGCTGTGTCATTTCGGGCTATTCCTGGGGTGGCTACCTCACTCTTCTAGGTCTTGGCACTCAACCCGAGCGTTGGGCGGCGGGTGTTGCCGGCGTGCCCGTAGCTGATTATCTGGCCGCGTATGAAGATGAGATGGAAGCCCTCAAAGCGATGGATCGCGTGCTTTTTGGCGGTGCTCCTCATGAAAACCCAGAGCCGTGGCTGCATGCTTCACCCATCGAATACGTCACTAACGTCAAAGCGCCGGTATTGATTTTGGCGGGCGCGAACGATTCGAGGTGTCCGCTGCGGCAGATCGAAAATTATGTGAGTCGGCTTGAGGAGCTAAACAAGCCTCACGAAGTTTTTCGATTCGATGCCGGACACGGTTCGCTGGTCACAGCCGACCGGATCCGCATGGTCCAGGCGGAACTTGATTTCTTGGCTAAACATGTGGCGCCGAGGTCTGTGATCGGTTAGTGCCTCACACCCGCGTACGGACCAGTGAGGGGGGCAATATTCGAGATTGGAGGAAGTCTGCCAGTTTGCCGCGAGCGCCGCTATCTTTACACCCTGTTGCCTCGCTGAGCCGTCTTAAGGTTACAAAGTCTGCTCCACGGTCTCGCGCGTCTCGAAGAAGCTCATTGATATCGACAGAGTGCCGACCCTTGAAGGTCTGTGGTCTGTCCGACCCCAACATTGCCGCTGCCTTCTGCCGCTCATATTCGAGGTCGTTGATCCCAGTATGCGTAGCGACAAGATCCTCTACCTGACCGAGTGACGTTGTACCGATTAGATGCCGCCCAGGGCTGATTTCGAGCAAGGACGCCGCGTCGAATGCGTAAGCGGTCGCCGCCCGCGAGTTCAGTTCGACGAGCAACCCGGCGTCACGTACTTCGACTTTTCCAGTGACACCATTCGCGGCTGCCGCCAACATGCCAGATGCTTCAGAAGGGTGCCATGAGAATACGTCTTGGATCTCTTCGAATTGGCTGTTCAGTGTTGCTAGGGTTGTCGCACGCAATTCTTCCAATCTTCGCGACACCAGCTCGGGAGAGAGTTCACCGTCAAGTCCAATTCCAGTAACGAGCACTCGAGTGGGAATTCGCGTCGTTGAGCTGGCAGCGAGGGTCATTAGATCAGCGGTCGGGCTACGTAAGCCAATATCTGGGCCGAGAGCAAGTATGTCGCCCCCGACGTCAACAATGAGAAGTTCGGTGGCACCAATATGTTCGGCGATGGCGGTAATTTGCATGCCGAGCCCATCTACCCCGTTGTGCGGGTCAAGAAGATAGAGGTCAGCTCTCAGCGCGCCTGCAAGGCGTGGCAAAGATGACCCCGCTCGTTCTATCGGCTTACTAGCTGGGGTGACCTGGTAGACACTGGCGCGCGGTGATCTAAGACCGTCGAAGTCTTTGATGCTTCGTGGCCCGGGAAGTGGATCAATGATGAGGCGGTCCCACGACAGCGTGGCGATTGAGGGTGCCGCGCCGGGGTTGATGAGCTCGCCTATTGCCCGGCTGGCAATGGCGTCGCCGCCGCCACCAGCTGCAATGTACAGGACCGTCATGCAGCGACTCTACTTCGGATTGTGCTGTTCCCCGACTACACTGGCTAGTGGCCCGGCCCACTTAGATGAGCGAGATCCCATGCCCGAAATCCAAAGTGTTCCCCCTAAATATCGTCAGATCGCCGATGAGATGCGTGATCAGATATTGCGCGGCGATCTACGGCCCGGTGACGCGGTTCCTTCAGAACGCCGCCTTGTCAGTCTCTGGGGTGTGTCTCGTGCCACCGCAACTAAGGCGCTCGAAGCCCTGCGCTTAGAAGGCCTTGTCGAATCTGTCCAGGGATCTGGAACGCGGGTAAAGGCACAGGATGCGGCACCGCGAGCGCGAGAACGCTACCGCCGTGCGGCTACTGACGGCACTATGTATTCAGAGGCCGACCACGTCGTATTCGATGTGCCAGAGGTGGTGGAAGCTCCGGTTCACGTCGCTGAGGCGCTTAGGCTAAGCAAGGGTTCGCCCGTGATTAAGCGGAGGCGAACGATCACAAATGATGCTGTCGGATCCGTAGAGCTGTCAGTGTCATGGTTTGATGCGAGGCTTGGCGACATTGCTCCTCGCCTGCTCGAGGCAGAGCGCATTCAAGGCGGCACAGCCGATTACGTAGGTTCAATCACCAAAGTCGTTCCCGCCCGCTGCACAGATCGCGTTGCGGCAAGGCTGGGAACCAGTGAGGAATTGCGACTACTGGGCCTTCAGGCACCCGCGGCGGTACTGATCTGCTGCTCTACCGTTTTCGACGAGAATGACGTGCCGATCCAATATGACGACGCTATATACCCGCCCGACCTGTGGGCATTCGCGCAAACATACGCAATCGGCCGGTAAAGCTGGAGGTCGCCGCAAAGCCGCTTGCCCAAAGTGGACCGGTCCACTAAAGTGGACTAGGGCGGCAATCCTTTTTGGGGTTTGCCTCCGCCGTTTAGCCTGCTCGCGCATCAAGTCGAGGACGGGAACTGCTCCTCGGAAGTGAGTTAACACATTTGACGCTATGAAATTGAAAGCCCCGGCGCGAGCGCCAACTCAACACCGGGGCGAATACATCGGCTCTATCCATTAAAGGACGATGCAATGACAAGCATAAACGCGTGTCCGCCAATGACCAATAGCAGCACAGGGACAGCACTCGCGATAGCAAAAGCTGGATGGCGGTTACTGCGCGCCCGATACCGCCGCGCAGCAACGCCGCAGCGCCGCACAAGTCATCTAGACGAGGCATCTTGCCGCCAGATCAATGCCGCAGTCGGCCGCGCCACAGTGATGACACCCACCGCAAAACGGAGCTCTCCCTCTGTCATCTCACGTGCAGAGCGTTGCGACTCTAAGGCAAACAAGAGCACCCAGGTTAAAGACACCCTCCGCAAACATCAACCGACCTGCGGCGAAGTGTCTGAACGGGATTGCGCGATGTGTGGGAAAAGTTTCCCATGCGCCTTCTTCGTCACAGCCAGAGCGGAACTTGCCGCGCTAAACGGCGCGCAACCACCACGTGAACAAGACCACGAGGAACCCCTCACAGCCCTTAGACGATCTCTTACTCGCGACGCGGACGAACCCGGCACACGTCAAAGCCCCACCCAGCGATGGCAAGCAATGTGCCACCGCATCACCAAGGCGGCTTCCCAATGGACATATCCTCACCACGCGTGGGAGCCCTGGGGCCTTGGATTCATTCGGCTCGCCAAACCAGGCGCCCTATGCACTCATTGCCGCCCCGATGCGACGAGTCGCAAGCCGCACCCGAGGTTTGAAGTTCGGTTCGATGGGATGGGAAGCCAAGTCTTGTGCTGGACGCACCTGTTGACCCCTGCCGACTTGGTACAGGCATAACGATGGTCTTCCACACATGGCCACGCAAGCCAGCCGTGTTCATAAGTAAAAACTCTCGCCTGCGGCCAGGTATACCGTGGTGGCTCAGCAGTGCGGGCCAGAGGATTACTTATGAACGAGCGGGTACCTATTTATCGGCGCATCGCCGATGAACTACGTGATGCGATTCAAGCGGGCGAATACGTTGATGGCGACAAGCTTCCCGGCGAGAACGCCATTATGAAGTCGCATTCTGTCGCGCGGGCGACAGCTCGACAGGCGCTTTCTGTGCTGATCAATGAGGGCATTGCCATGTCTCGCAAGGGTTCTGGGGTGTATGTGCGTCTGTTCACGCGAGTGAAGCGGCAAAGTCCTGAGCGGTTGGCGAGTCAACGTTGGCAGGGTGGGCACGACATTCACACTCTCGACGCGTCGGGAAGAAAGCGCGCGGTAGATAGCGTCGAAGTGGATCGTGTCGCCTGTCCTGACCATGTCGCGGAGGCTTTTGGTGTGCCGCTGGGGTCGGTGACGCTCAGGAGAAAGCGGCGCTATTGGATCGACGACGAGCCAGTTCAATTGGCTACCTCGTATATTCCGCTGGAGCTAACGGAAAACACGGCCATCGTAAATGTAGATACCGGACCGGGTGGCACATATGCGCGACTCGCTGAGGCTGGATATAAGCCTGTGCGGTTTGTTGAGCGACTGGTGGTCAAAATGCCGACTCCTGATGAGGTCTCTATGTTGCTACTTGTGCCTGGCACTCCGGTCATCTTGATAACTAGGTTCGCGTTCTCTGCTGATGACCGTCTTGTAGAGGTCAATGACATGGTTTTGGATGCTTCGAGTTACGCCCTGGAGTATGAATTCTCGTCTTAGGATTGAGATTGCGGGTCAAGTGTGGTCTACTTTAGGCAGTCACATCTCTAGAGAGACTGTGAACGGATGAAACGTACCGACGTGACATAGGTGGAGCCGCGGCCCCGGCCGCGTTGCGAGCTGCCACAAGCTCCCCGATGGGTAACACCTATGCCGCACGGCCGCTTGAGCCCGGCTCGCGGCCAGCCTGGCGGCGACAGCCCCATGTCGCCGCCAGGCCAGAATCGACGAAAATTAGGTAAGGCTTACTTAGTGAGGTGGGTCAGTAAGAGGGCTCAACGGTCGTCGCTTATCGTCAGTGAGTGGATGCGGAACGGGCAAGTGCCAACCGACTCATCAATGCACTCATCCGAGAGCGCATTGATCCTCATCTGCCATGGGCAACCACACCTGTCACAGTGACCGGACGCCGGGTTTTGGCTACAAATGCCGACATTTGGCAGCACCTGCTCACGAACCCCGTGCTCACCGAAGAAGTGCGCGAAGAACTGCGTGAATCGGCAGCCGGTGAAGGCCAAGGCGCGGAACTACCCACCGCCCCCAGCACTGTTGAATGGGTGCAAGAACAACGCAGCACAAACCCCCATTTCAGCCCCCTCGCTTTCTTCGAACAATCGGTGCGCAGCGGCCACCAACTACACCCCACCTCGCGCATTCGCCACGGCATGAGCGTCGACGAAATAACGGCATACGCCCCCGAATGGGCGCCCACGGTTGAACTGGCCATCGTCGCAATCAAACACACACACCTACACGACCGGGGCATGACCGCCGCATTGCTGCGAGAACACCCAAGCCAAAGCCAGAGCGCTCTCGCGGACATTCAGGCGCTCGGGGAAGATGCTGAGCAATACGGACTGCTGCCAGTACATCCGTGGCAAGTGCGACACCGGCTTAGCACGCAGTTCCGCGCCGAGCTCGACGCACGCGAGATCATCATCACCACTCACACAATTCCCACCCAGCCGCTGCTCTCGACCCGCACAATGCGCCCGCTGAACGGCGCATCACATCTCAAAACCGCGATAGGGGTCCGGCTCACTGGAGCGATCAGAGGCGTATCTCCACAGGCCGCCGCCAACGGCATAGCGGTGTCCAGCCTTCTGAACACACTGAACGTCGACGGACTGCATATCTTGACTGAGCAAGCCTCCGCGAGCTTCATCGACCACACCGAAGCCAATCGGGAATTCATGCTCGGGGCAATCGCTCGCACCAACCCAGAACGTCACCACACCGACCTCACACTTCCCGTCGCCGCGTTGCGCGCTGAATCTCCCATCACCAAAAAACCACTACTTAACGAACTTGAAACAGCGACATTCGCCACCGACTACGCCGAACTCGTGCTGCCACCACTGCTAACCCTCGTGACGAAGTACGGAATCGCGCTAGAAGCTCACGCACAAAACACACTGGTTACTCTCAAAGAGCGGAAGCCGGACCGAATCACGTACCGCGACTTTGGAGCAATACGAATCAGCCCCCAGCGTCTGGCCAACCACGGGCATGTCATCGAACTGGCCCCAGGCTCAGCACTGACCGCTGACAACGACGACGATCTTCGGAATCGACTGAGCTACTCCTTGATCCAAGATCACCTCGGCGAACTACTCCCAGCGCTAGCCGCACAAACCGGCCAACCCGAAATCGAACTTTGGCGCCCCTTCGTGGAAACAGCGCGCGCCACCTTCGCGCGACTACGGCAATGCTGCTCTTCCTGTCTTCGCGCGGCCGATGAAGACGAAGCGTTCTTCTTCGCGGAAACCGCGCCGCTCAAGGCACACTTGCGGGCTCGACTCGCTGGCGCCACTCATCAAGCGCAATACATCCCAGTGGAGAACCCGTTCCACCTGGTTGAGAACGGAAAGGCCAGTCAACCAATAGCGAGCGAAACCGAACGTTTCGTCCAAGAAGAACACCCCGAACTCATCGCTAATTTTCGGGCGCAACTGCCCATCGCCCGGATCATCACCGCGCAGCGAGTACGCGACACTTGTGCGCGAGAAAACCTCGTCTTGGACCTATCGCGGTGGGATCGAGTACAGCAAGAGGCCGAGAACTCGGCACAAAACTTGGCCCTGGCCCGCGCGAACCTGCACGCGCAAAAACCAGCGACGGCAAATGACATCAGCGGCGAAAACGTTCAAGAAGAACGATTCAGCGCGCAGGGACACAATTTGCACCCGCTGAGCCGAGCCCGGCTGGGCTTCTCCCCTGGCGACAACTTCGCATACCCAGCCGAAGGCGCGGGCAGCGTGGAGCTGCGGCTCGTCGCCGTTCACCGCGATCTGCTGCGGCACACACCGACGCCCACCGGGCAGAATGTTAGTGAACTGGTCCTTGAGCAACTCGATCTGACATCGCGGGTGCGTGAAGCCATGAACACGCAAGCCTTGGACCCGAATACCTTCGACGTGATTCCGCTGCATCCCTGGCAATGTGCTCACGCACTGCCGGCCAGCTACCCGGCTGAACTCGCCGCGCGCACTATCGTGCCGCTAGATGTGACAATCCCGGCCATACCTAGCGCGTCCATGCGAACCTTGGCAACCGAGCCTGGCCACAATGGACAACGGCTGATGATAAAAACCGCGATCGCCGCCCAAGTCACCACAACCATCCGCAACATCTCCCCGGCTTCCACCCAAAATGGCCCCAGACTGAGCCGCGTCATGGAAACCATCGTGGAGCGAGAACCGCACCTCAATGGGCGGGTATCCGCACTCGTCGAACATGCTGGGGTGTGCTTCAGCGAAACCGCGACGCCAGACCTACCCGGCCCACAGCAGCGCGAGCGCAACTTGTCAGTGATAGTGCGCGAAGACCTTTCCCGACATGTCTCGCCCGGCGATCGGGTACTGACCGGGTGCGTCTTCTACGCCGAAAATCCCGCCACCGGGCGGCCATTTCTACTAAATGTCGTCCAGCAACGCGCGGCGCTGGCCGGCTTGAACCTATCGAAAGCGGGACTAGCCCTGTGGGATGAATACGCGGGACTCTTGATAAATACCATCTTGACTTTCCTCACCAGGTACGGCGTCGGGCTAGAAGCACACCTACAAAACAGCCTCGTGGTTGTGAACCAGGCACGCATCACCCGACTCCTGCTCCGAGACTTCGCGGGGGTGCGAATCCACCACACGCGGCTCACCCAAGCGGGCATAGATTTCACGCCCGCACCTGGGTCCATCACCTTCACAGATGACATGCGCGAGGTGTACCGCAAGACTTTTCACGCCGCTATATTGGCCAACCTTGCCGAGGTGGCAAGAACTCTGAGCGATGTAGTGTCCCCTACTACTCTGTGGGAGCGTGCTCGCTCGCTAGTCGAAGAGACTTTCGTGATACTCGCCGCGAGTGAGCGGACCTCGCGCGAGGGCATCGCAGCGGACCGAGCGGCGATTTTCGCACCGAAGCTAGATCACAAGGCGTTCCTGCGCATGCGGTTGTTCGAACCATCGCACCCGGAGTTCGCCACGTATTGGCCTACCCCGAACCCGCTGGTCTCGTAGTTGGGCTATCTACGCGGCCGCGCCGGCGGCTCTTTTCGCGGCGAAGTGGGCACAACTAGTTCACCGGCGACAACATGTGGCGTGCGAGTCGATGCCACGACAGGACGTTGCTCAACAGATATCCGCACCTGGGCCCCTTGATCTCGAACAACCAGCACTTCCTCATCACTGGCAGGACGGGCAGCGATGCTCGGGCTATCCAGCTCACGGGAACCTGATCCTTCCGCGATTCCCACAGCGACCTCGCCGAGCGCTCGACCAGCTGCGGTAATCGTGCCGCTCGTCGCGCTTTCGACCACTGCATTACCCTCGCCCACATCAACGAAGAGCGAGCTCCCTTTGCCTTGCATATTCTTAATACACGCGGTGGGGTTATCGCTGACTACGCCCAATTTCAGGGATAGCGCGCCGCTATGTGAAGTAACGTCAACGGTGTCGGCGGCAATTTCAGCGTCCGCGCCTTCAAGTACTTCAGTAATAGCGACAGCGAGCGCGGCCACCTTTAGATCTGTGCTCACTGTATGAGCACGAAATTCATTAGCCTCCACATTTATTTGGGGGCCATTGACGAGATCCTCTGCCGTAACTTTGTCGGCTGTTAATTCGACTACTTCATCTCCGCCGATATGCCCCAATTCAATCTGCATTGCCTCTGCGAAAACAACGATTGGAACGCTAGGGGTAATTTCAATCTTCAGCGCGCAATCGTTCGGCAAACTATCCGGGCGCATAAACAAGGCGGCTCCGTGCGTGCCGATTTCTTCTATCCCCGCCGGGAACAAGCTCTTGAAGAGCTGTCGAGACTCCTCTTCGGATCTGGATACTGCTGATTCCAACACGATCCGTGCCGCAGGCTGGTCGCCCTCTTCTAATTGACCTATGGCAGTACTAAGTTTTAGTTTTCCCGCATAGGTTGCATCAGCCTTGATACGTATACCAAGACTAGAAATGGGCACCTGAAGAGACGTCTTCTCGGCCATAATAGTGACGCGGCTTTCTTAAAAATTGATCGTGAACGCTATTTAGTAAATTCAGGCGCCAAGTGCTCGGCGATTTGCAAAGTGTTGAGAGCCGCACCTTTTCGCAGGTTATCCCCACACAAAAACAATTCCAGCGCACGGGGATCATCGAGCGACCGCCGAATGCGACCAACCCACGTCGGGTCGGTGCCCACCACATCTGCCGGAGTTGGGAAGTCACCCGCTTCTGGATCGTCGCAAACAACGACACCGGGCGCGGCAGCCAACAAATCGCGAGCATTGTCAGCGTCCACTTCAGTGTTAAACACCGCATGCACTGACAAAGAATGCGTGGTGACCACGGGAACCCGCACACAAGTGGCGGATATTTTCAGCTCGGGCAGATCGAGAATCTTGCGTGATTCGTTGCGCACTTTCATCTCTTCTGACGACCACCCGGCTTCACGAAGAGAGCCCGCCCAAGGCACAACATTGAGCGCGAGCGGAGCCGGGAAGGGGCCCAGGTCTTCACCTAGTGCGGTCCGCACATCTCCAGCCCGTGAGCCAAGTTCGCGGTCTCCAGCTACTTTCACCAGCTGATCGTGCAGCGTGTCGATGCCAGACTGCCCGGCGCCGGAAGCGGCTTGATATGAAGCCACCACCAGTTCAGCGAGCCCGTATTCGCGGTGCAGGGCGCCAAGGGCCACGATCATGGACAGCGTGGTGCAGTTGGGGTTCGCGATGATCCCTTTCGGCCGGTTAGCCATGGCGTCAGCGTTTACTTCTGGCACCACCAATGGAACCTCTGGGTCCATCCGGAACGCTCCGGAGTTGTCCACCACTACGGCACCTCGAGCGGTGGCGATGGGGGCCCATTGCGCTGAGACCTCGTCGGGCACGTCGAAGACCGCGATGTCGATATCATTGAACACGCCAGGTTCAAGAAGCTGGACTTCGACCATTTCCCCACGTACGGGAAGGGTGCGCCCTGCTGAGCGGCGAGATGCGACTAGTCGAATTTCACCCCACAGGTCTTCGCGTTCGGTGATGATGCCGCGCATGACGGTGCCGACAGCACCCGAGGCGCCCACGATGGCAAGTGATGGTTTCCGCTGTTCAAAAGTCATAGTTATCGCCCGGTCCCTGCGTAAACAGTTGCTTGCTCTTCGCTGCCAAGGTCAAATGCGTCGTGTACCGCGCGCACCGCGGCATCTAGGTCTGCATCCCGGCAGACCACCGAGATTCGAATTTCGGAGGTGGAGATAATTTCGATGTTCACGCCGGCTTCGGCTAGCGCACCACAGAAGGTCGCAGTCACCCCGGGGTGCGAACGCATGCCCGCGCCCACCAGCGAAACCTTGCCGATGTGGTCGTCGTAAATCACCTTGCTGAAACCCATTGTTTTTTGCACTCGGTTGAGCGCGGCAACCGCGGTTGGCCCGTCGCCCTTGGGCAGGGTGAACGAGATGTCGGTCCGACCCGATTCTGGGGCTGAGACATTTTGAACGACCATGTCGATGTTGATGTCAGCGTCCGCGAGGGCCCGGAAGATCGCGGCGGCCTCACCTGGCTCATCGGGTATATCGGTCACCGTAATTTTTGCTTCGCTACGGTCGTGGGCTACGCCGACGATTATCGCTTGTTCCACCGTCAAATCCTCCATTGATCCGGTGATGAGGGTACCGGGGTTATTGGAATAGGAAGAACGCACATGAATTGTCATATTGCTACGACGGGCGTATTCCACTGAGCGAAGATGCAGCACTTTTGCCCCGCAGGCCGCCAGTTCTAGCATCTCCTCGTATGTGACAGTTTTCAACCGGGTTGCCCCGGAAACTATCCGTGGATCGGCGGAGTACACGCCGTCCACATCTGTGTATATTTCGCATACATCCGCTTTGAGTGCCACGGCTAGCGCCGCCGCGGTGGTGTCTGAACCACCACGACCCAGAGTTGTGATGTCTTTGGTGTCCTGCGCGACGCCCTGGAATCCGGCGACAATCGCGACAGCCCCTTCATCCAACGCACCACGAATGCGACCAGGCGTGATGTCGATGATGCGGGCTTTGCCGTGTGAGGCGGTCGTCAACACCCCCGCTTGTGAGCCTGTAAAGGATCGGGCTTCATAACCCAGGGTGTTAATCGCCATGGCGAGCAATGCCATTGAAATTCGCTCACCGGCGGTTAACAGCATGTCTAGCTCGCGACCCGGCGGGACCGGAGCCACCTGGCCAGCCAAATCCAGCAGCTCGTCGGTCGTGTCGCCCATCGCGGAGACAACAACAACGACATCGTGCCCCGCCTTACGGGAAGCGACGATTCGTTCAGCCACCCGCTTGATGCGTTCGGCATCGGAAACCGAGGAACCGCCATACTTCTGAACGACCAAACTCATTCGTTCAGCTTAGTGCCCGAGTCGTAACGCCACGTTGTCGGCGGCATGTTCGACCCGACGCGCGGAGTGGCGCCGGCGAAGTTTGACCGACCCTGCCACACTATGGCCGTGCGTGGCTATCTTCGTTCCCTAAGCAGCATCACGGGCGTTCTGATACTTTCCTTGGCCGGCTGTGCAAGCGAAGCAAAACCCCCTTCCGAACAGGTAAAACCCGAGCCACCACCGGCGAAACTGCGCCCCGGTGGCCAACTGTCCTCATATGCCGTTCGCCATGGAGCACTCACCTACGCCGCGGACTACCGCTACACACCTACCGGCGGCACACCCACCACCGCGCGCATCACCAGAACAACTGACTCTGTGCGTTTCGACCTTTCCGTCGCGGGCGACGCGAGCACTCACCCGCATCAGGTTTCGATCATTCAGAACCCTGCTGGCAGCTTTCGGTGCATCGCGTTGGGCGCACAAAACGCCTGTGCGCTTGTCGGTAAACCCGGAGAAGAATTCGCCGACGACCCTCGGCTTGAACGGGCGTTCATGGTGTGGCTTCCCGAACTATCAAGCCGGTCGGCCGCTTTGTCGGTTCAGAGCACTCAAGGCAAAGACGCGCTTGAAGGCGTCGTCGGCGAATGTTATTCGGTGGAAAGCGTCACCGCCTCAGTTGAGGCATCGGTAGATGCCGGCACATATTGCTTTCGAGATGACGCAATGATTTCTGGATTGCGTCTCGATTCAGGAACTCTGTTGTTGGTTAGCTCGGCCCCGGGGCCGGAATCCATTCCATTGCCGGGGCCGGTTGTGGACGTTTTGCCGGACGTGACAATTCCGCCTCCAGCCAGTCCCACGCCCTCTCCAACGCCAGAGCAATAACACCGTTTACTTTTAGTAACGACTCGGCTCTAAAATTCGATAGCACTGAGAAATCCGACGACTACACACCGTAGAAAATTCTGGGCAATTTGCGGAGATCCAGGACTAGAACCGCGTCCTGCCTTTTCATTGGTGTTGTCGCCGTGATGCAATGCGACAGCGTAACTAGTGTTTTTCATCGGAGGAGCTGTGCCCACGTCCCTCTTGCAGGGTAACCACCCCACCCGCGATGAGGATGGCACCTCACCGCGCAGAAATGCTTTTGTCCCCGCGGCCAGCTCCACTAATAAAGCCGAGCGGGCGCCAAAAGTAATAGACGAAACACCGCCACCAAAGCGACCGACAAAGATGGGACGACTCTTTGCAAACCGTCCTATTCGCTCCAAAGTCGCGCTTATTCTCGTTATTCCTCTCGTAGCGCTCCTATTATTCGCGGGACTCCGCATCAATGACTCTCGGCTACGCGCACAATCCGCCGAAGAACTAAATGAACTCGCGCACCTAGGCGTGCGCATCACCGAACTCACCCACCAGCTTCAAGAAGAACGCAGCCGAGTCACCAATGTGCTCACGGCCAGCGCGTCACCAGAAGCCGCCGGGCTCACCAGCCAAGCCACAATTACCGACGAATCAGTCACCGAATTCCAAGCAGCGGCCCAAGGTACCCAAGCCGGTAAACAAGAAAACGTTCCCGAACGCATCGACAACGCACTCGATGGCCTCGACAATCTCAAAGCCCTGCGTGCCGAAGTGGAAAATCGGCAACTCAACTCCACCGAGGCAACCGGGCAGTACACGGAAATCATCACCGAACTTCTCGGAATCATGAACGCGATCACCGAACTCGCCAGAGGCGACGACGAAATCGCAGATCAACTTGTCGCACTCACCGCAGTGTCACAACAAAAAGAATTCGCCGCTCAAGAGACCGCGGTCGGATTCGACGCGATTCTGGCTAGACAATTCAACGCGGCTCAATATCGGGCACTAGCCGCGACCTTCGCTGGCCAAGACATCGCCCAAAACGAATTCCGCGACGTATCGAATGCCAAACAGCGGTCGCTCTATGACAAAACCCTGGCCCCAGACGAATTGAGTCTGGTCACCGAAACCGAACAAACGCTACTCAACGCCGAAATTGGACAGGAAATTCAAGTCCAAGTTGACCGTTGGCACAACGCGATGTCTAAGAAGGCCGAGCTACTACGACTCGTCGAAACGCACATCGCCAACGACACGATCAACGCCACCACCCAAGCCCGAGATGAAGCCATCCGCGACTCGCTCGTCGAAGCGGCATCGGTGCTCATCGCACTCATCATCGCCATCGCGATCTCGCTGCTCGTGGCCCGTTCCATGGTTGGGCCACTCGTTCGACTTCGCACCTCTGCGCTAGATGTCGCATACCAAGGCCTGCCCGACGTGGTGCGGAAATTCCGCGACACCGACCCAGAACGCTCCGGCGAGACGTTCGACCCACAAGCTGAGGCACGTGCCATCACCAGCGGCGTAACGGTGTCATCCACCGACGAGATCGGGCAGGTGGCCGAGGCGTTCAACGCGGTTCACCACGAAGCGGTACGCGTCGCCGCCGAACAAGCGCAACTGCGCCAAAGCGTCTCGGCGATGTTCGTCAACCTGGCACGTCGTTCGCAGCTCCTCGTTGAGCGCCTGATTCGCCTCATTGACAAACTCGAGCAGGGCGAACGCGACCCAGACCGCCTCGCCGAACTGTTCCGGCTCGACCACCTCGCCACCCGAATGCGCCGAAACGATGAGAACCTTCTGATCCTTGCCGGAGCGGAAGGCGGACGACGCTGGACCACCGACGCGGCGCTAGTCGACGTTTTGCGCGCGGCAATCGCCGAAGTCGAGCAGTACACCCGGGTGAAACTTGGGAAAATCGATGACGTTTCCATCGCGGCCCGCTCAGTCAGCGACACGGTTCACCTGGTCGCCGAGCTGCTGGAAAACGCCACATCGTTCTCCTCACCGCGCACAGACGTACTCGTCGACGCTCGCATCGTCGGAAACCAAGTTGTCATCGAGATCGAAGACCAGGGCATCGGAATGTCGAGCGAACAACTCGACGACCTCAACGCTCGCCTAGCTAAACCGCCCGTGCTCGATGTGAGCGTGTCCCGCATGATGGGTCTGTTCGTAGTGGGCCGACTCTCCACCCGTAACAATGTGCGCGTCATGTTGCGGCCTTCCACCGGTGGCGGCGTGCTTGCGATTGTGGCCCTACCAGAAGAAACCCTGGTGGGCCTGCCAGAACCCGAGCCGCCCGCACCAATCGAGCCACCCCGGCCGAAAATACCCGCGGCTTTGCCGCAACGTCCTGTTCATCCGCAACTGCCCGCCGGCGAAAGCGCGCAAAGCAACGCCTTTGTCCCGCCACAGCGCAACGGCGACGAACATAGCGGTGCCCACACCATGGTGTCCCCGCCAGAACAGCCTCCAAACGCGGCACCCACGCCCACACAGTGGCGGTATCAACCACGCGATACCGAGCCCACCATGGAGATGCCGCTACCGATTTTCGAACAAATCGAATCGGAATGGTTCCGTCCAATCAGGTCAGCTGACTCCGGCGCAGACCAAAGCGGCTACCAGCCCGAACCAAAGCCATCGCCCAGCCAGCCCGAGCAGGAAGTGTCGACGCCGCCGCCCGTGCCGCAGCATGAGCCGCCGACGACTCCAGTCGTGGCCCACATCCCGGAACAGGAGAAGGAAGCTCCCATGCCACCTCCACCCGGCTATCTCGTCAATGAGGCCCGCCCGAGCCCGCCACCCAACACCCCCACCGGCCTACCGCGTCGTACACCGACGAATGCGGAAACTCCGTCCGAATGGGAAACTAAGGCGGACACTGGATGGCAACGCGCACAAGAAATAGCCGAACCGAGGACTGGAGACACGACGAAAGCCGGGCTCCCACGACGCGTTCCAATGGCTAACTTCGTTCCAGGTGCAGTGGAACAACCCGCACGCCCTGCATCCCATCGATCGGCGGATGCCGTGCGTGGGGTGCTATCGAGTTACCGACGCGGCCTTGAGCAGGGCCGACAAGTCGGTCGTTCCCGCCACACCGCGCTCACCACGGAAGACGCCCCGGTCAACATCGAGAATGTGGAGGAGAAGTGACTTCGCCCCATAGTGCACCGCAACAGATGGTGCAGCGCCCGGCACGTGAAGCCCAGGACTTGGGCTGGTTGGTCGCGAATTTCGCGAATCGCGTACCTGGCATCGCGCATGCGGTAGCCGTTTCAGCGGACGGTCTACTCATGGCCGCGTCCGAGGGCTTGCCCAGGGACCGGGCCGACCAGTTGGCGGCTATTGCCTCCGGCTTGGTAAGTCTGACCCAGGGCGCCTCAGCATGCTTCGACGGCGGAGCGGTCAGCCAAACCGTCGTAGAAATGGACACCGGTTTTCTGCTAGTTATGTCCATTAGCGATGGTTCGTCATTGGCCGTGCTTGCGGCGCGGAACTGTGACATTGGTCAGGTGGGCTACGAAATGGCCCTTCTGGTCGAGCGAGTGGGTGTGGTACTCACTCCAGAGCTTCGTCACACGATGTCTTAACTGTCCACTAGCGAGCGCAGATTCAACCTGTGTGAGGAGCTCATGAACTACGACGATCAGCCCGGGGCATCATCAGGCCCATTGGTTCGCCCCTACGCGATGACCGGGGGGCGCACTAGGCCACGCATTGAGCTGGCAATGGAAGCTCTTGTCACCACGAACACCCGGGTGAACTGGGACACGGCAAGCGTCAGCCACGATTGGTACCGGATCGTAGAGTTATGTCGCAGCGTGCAATCGATCGCTGAGATCGGCGCGTATTTGTCCGTGCCGCTCGGTGTTGCCCGCGTCATCGTGGGCGATATGGCCGAGGCGGGAATCGTCGAGATCCATGAGCCGGGTCATATCGACGACCAGATTGGAACCTATTTGTTGGAAAGGGTGCTAAGTGGCCTTCGGAAGCTTTGATTCTCCCAAAGATGGGCCTATCTCCGCCAAGATAGTTGTCGCAGGCGGGTTCGGCGTTGGGAAGACAACGCTGGTGGGTTCGGTGTCGGAAATCCGGCCTCTCACCACCGAGGCCGTAATGACATCTGTGTCCTCCGGCGTCGATGACACAGATGTGGTGCCGCACAAACGCACGACAACCGTCGCGATGGACTTCGGGCGTATTTCGCTCGATGAGGAACTCATCTTGTATTTGTTCGGTACACCTGGACAAACGCGGTTCTGGTTCATGTGGGACGAGTTGGTGCGCGGCGCGATCGGCGCGGTCGTGCTAGTGGACACGCGGCGACTCGCTGACTGCTTCGCCGCGATTGACTTCTTTGAGCAACGTCGGCTTCCTTATGTGATTGGGCTGAACTGTTTTGACGGCATCCAGTCACATTCCGCCGATGATGTGCGTGATGCCCTTGGCATCACCCCAGACGTGCCCTTCATTTCTTGCGATGCTCGTAATCGTGATTCCACCAAAGGCGTGCTGATCGGGCTGGTGGAGTATGTATTGCGGCTCCGTGGCGCGGCGCCAGCTGGAGCTATGGCTCGATAAATATCGACAAAAGAGCTGGTCAGCGATGACGCTGGCCGGCTCTTTTGTTATTTGGCATCTGAAAATATTTCCCATCCGCCGCCCAAAATATGGGACCGGTTTTCCCATTGTTGACTGACCCACGTATGGTGAACTCCTATGCGGCAATTCAGTCTTCTTCTTGGGTGCCGCGGCGGAGCCCGATAACGCCGGTGCGTTCCGCCGCGGGATGCAGTGCTGCCCCGGCTTCAATTTGCGATCCACGCCACTTGAAGAAGGAACCAATGATTAATCCGCAAGGCCCCTCGGGTATGCCGATCAGTAAATATCAGCCATTCACCCCGATCTCGCTTCCCGATCGCAGCTGGCCCAACAACGCGATCACCCAAGCCCCGCTGTGGTGCGCGGTAGATCTACGCGATGGGAATCAAGCACTGATCGACCCGATGGATTCCGCGCGCAAACGCCGCATGTTTGAGCTGCTAGTGAATATGGGCTACAAGGAAATCGAAGTTGGATTTCCGGCGGCTTCGCAAACCGATTTCGATTTCGTCCGTGAGTTGATCGAGCAGGATCGCATTCCAGACGATGTCACCATTCAAGTATTGACCCAAGCTCGAGAAGAACTCATCAGTCGCACATTTGACGCGATCAGTGGCGCGAAGCAGGCGATTGTGCACCTCTACAACTCGACATCGACGCTGCAACGGCGAGTCGTGTTCGGGATGGAACAAGAGGGCATCACCGCGTTGGCCGTCAGCGGGGCGCAATACTGCGCGAAGCTAGCCGAGACCATGGGTTCGACAGATGTCCGTTTCGAATATTCGCCAGAGTCATATACGGGCACTGAACTCGAATATGCCGCGGAGGTTTGTAACGCCGTCAACAATGTGTGGCAGCCGAGCCCAGACCGCCCGGTCATTATCAATCTTCCCGCGACTGTGGAAATGGCAACGCCGAACGTGTACGCCGACTCCATTGAATGGATGGGGCGCAATCTGAATAACCGCGACAACGTGATTCTCAGCTTGCATCCCCACAACGACCGAGGCACCGCTGTCGCGGCCGCTGAGCTTGGCTACCTGGCTGGCGCTGACCGTATTGAGGGTTGCTTGTTCGGCAACGGGGAACGCACCGGGAATGTGTGTCTGGTGACGTTGGGCATGAACCTATTCAGCCAAGGCATCGATCCGCAGATCGATTTCTCCGACATTGATGGAATTCGGCACGCCGTCGAATATTGCAACCAGTTGCCGGTAAACGAGCGCCATCCCTACGGCGGAGATCTGGTATACACGGCGTTCTCTGGCTCGCACCAAGATGCCATCAAGAAGGGCTTTGACGCGATGGCCAAGCAGGCCGCCCGCGATAATGTCACCGTTGATGAACTGACCTGGGCCGTTCCCTATTTGCCGATCGACCCACGCGACGTGGGCCGCTCCTACGAGGCTGTCATCCGGGTGAATTCGCAGTCAGGCAAGGGCGGCGTCGCATATCTGCTCAAAACCGAGCACGGGCTTGACCTGCCCCGCCGTTTGCAGATCGAGTTCAGCCGGGTCATTCAGGCCCGCACCGACGCGCAAGGTGGCGAAGTCACGCCCGAAGAGATGTGGACCATCTTCCACAGCGAATATTTGAGCGCTGGTGGGCTGGTCGTGCACGGTCATCGTGATGTCGCGGCCGAAGACGAGCCACCGGCTCCGAGCGATGTCTCACACGAGACCATCGCGGTGGATGTGACCGTCGCGGGCGTCGATCAAACTCTGATTGGCCGGGGAAATGGCCCCATCGCCGCATTCGTCGCCGCGCTGAACGACATCGACGTCAACGTTTCGGTGCGCGACTATACGGAGCATGCGCTGTCAGCAGGTGGGGACGCCGCAGCGGCCGCCTATGTCGAGTGCGAAATTGGTGATCAGGTTGTCTGGGGCGTAGGCATCGACACGAACATTACGACCGCGTCGTTGAAGGCAGTCGCTTGTGCGGTGAACCGCGCTGGCTGAGGGCTCGTCAGTGGGGTCGGCCTACATTTCGGCCGACCCCACGGCGCTTCACACGGTGTAAAAGGGTTCGCTTTCCCAGCGCCGAATGGTCGCGAAGTCAGCCTCGATTGCCGACTCATCTTCGCTCACCAGGTATATCCAGCCAGGGCCCGTGTTCAAGTCACGGGTAAGTGGCGCGTATTGGCCAACCTCTAACCCAGCGTGTAGTCCAGCGGCGGTGTTCAGCGAGTGCAACCGGTCTTCCCAATCGGCGCTACGCACGTGGCCAGCGAACCGGTTAACCAGCCCAACCACGCGCATCGGCATGATGTCTCTGCCAGCCGGTTCGGCTATGTCGTGGATACTTTTCGGCGCGGTGATCACATCGGCGAAAGCACTGGCTTGCGAAGTGCCGGTGAATTTTCGAACCACATCTGGAATGTTTGCCCCGCCCAGCCTGGCGCCTGTCTCTAGTAGGACAGGCCCACGTCTGGTGAATCTGACTTCCGAATGCCCGGCCGCATTTCGGATACCGAGGGCCGTGAGCACTTCTTTCACGTAGGCGTGAAGTTGTTGGATGTGGGATAAGCGCGGATCGGTGGGCTCGTGGTAGCTAAACACTGGGGTGTTGATGTCGCTCACGTGATGGACCCGCCACGATTCGACGATCCGATGTTCGCCATCGACCGAAACGGTGTTGACGATGTATTCGGGACCGGCAAGGTTTTCTTGAATGAGCGCCCCTTGATTGGGCTCGTCAAAAATGTTGGTTTGTTGCAGAATCGCCGCGACCGCATCTTGGGCTTGTTGTGGGCTTTGGCAGTAGGCAACCCCATCGGCGCCGGCGCTGCGGACGGGCTTCACAACCGCGTCCTCGAGATTGTTTTTTAGATACCATTCAGCGGCTTCTTCTGGGCTGAACACCTGCGCGCCATGGGGATAATCTAAGTTCGATTCTTGTAGGCGCTGGGCCATTTTCCATTTGTCTCGGCGTGAATCAGCGGTATCTGGTTCATTGCCTGGCAATCGCAGTTTCGTATTAAGCGTGTCGACGAGTTCTACACCTGGTTCACTACCCGCGACGAGCCGATCAACACTTGATGTTCTCAATAAGTCAGAGAGTCGCTCATCGTCTTTGACGTAACCAAACTCGTGCATATAATTGTCCGATTCAAAGGTTCGAAGCGCGAATTCAGGAAAGTCGTTGCGACTAAATACGTGATAACACTCAGCGCCTTTCGCTAGCAGTTCCCGTGCTAAATATTTCCCGGTTGATAAGCCATCTATTATTGCTACCTTCATTAGGCCGCGCCCTTTCAGCCTATTGTCTTAGCACCTGAAAAATTGCAGGGTTCAGCCACTAAGACTTGCCTATTATTTTCCCGATATCCGCTTGTGGCAGATATTCGGCCGATCAATAAACATGTTGATCAGATCAACTTGAGAAATATGCCGAAGCAAACTTCTCTGTCGTGAATGGACTTACATATACGCCCCGCACATTGGAACGCACCACCACTTCGGAACTCAGATGCGCCAATGGCACGACAGGCAACCAATCGTCCATGAAATCGCGACTAAGTTGCTCGAAGCCAGCTTGATAATCAACCGGATCAGTGATCGAGGCGGCCGAAGCGTATGCGGCGGGCAGGCCAGTATCGCCGACTCCGATGGTGGGGTTCAGCCCAAGCAGCGAGTTCAGGAAGTTACCGGGATCATTAAAGTCACCTTGCCACCCGAGCAAGAAAAGATCGGGCTCACCGTTAATGCGCGTGTTCTCCATGTAGGTGCCCCAGTCATTTATTTCGACGGGCTCGATCCTGATTCCCACATTCTCCAGGTCAGAGGCAATGGATTCGTACACTTCTTTGCCATTGCGTAGATATAGCCGCTCCGCGTTCGCGGGGTACGCGAACTTAAGCGTCAAATTCGTGGCGTTGGCTTGAGTGAGGAGGGCACGGGCCTGCTCGGGATCGTAGCTATACGCGGTGACATCACGCGCATATCCAGTGACGAGATCGGGCACCAGCTGGTTCGCGACCGTAGCTCCCTCGTCCGGGAATACCTTCTGCACTAATTCATCACGATTGATGGCGTACATCAACGCGCGGCGCACCCTAATATCACCCAGCTTGCCCACATGGCCTTGATTGATCGCCATGTACATCACGTTGAATGAGGGGCGCGCCAAAACGCTATGCCCTTCAGCCTCCAACGCTTCCACATCTGAGGCTTTAGGCAGGTCATACCCGTCAATATCCCCGTCGATCAGCGCTTTCTTGCGCTTGTCGCTTTCCGGGATGGTGCGGAACTCCAAGTTTTTTACCCGGGCGTTCTCACCCCAGTAATCGTCAAATCGCTCGAGTTGCGTTGTTCCCGTTTCGGCATCAAAGCTCTTGAACTTGTACGGGCCGGTGCCCACTGGATGGTTCCGTGCGTAGTCACTAAATTCGAAGGTCTCACCATCGGGGCCGAGTTTCACCGTGTCCGCGTCGTAGGCGCGCAAAGCCGCTGGGCTGGAGATTGAGAAGGATTGCAAGGTGAGAGCGGCCGGAAACGCTCCGGAATATTGGTTGAAGTGAATTGCGGCTTTACTTTCGTTGATCGCTTCGCATGACTTATAAAGCGGATCGGCGGCACCCTCAGTGAGGTTCGTTTTGAACCCGCCCCAGACTGAGGTGTAGTACCACATGTTGTTTTGCGCGGCGGCGCTGTCCATGGTGAACCAGCGATCGAAATTGAAGCAGACAGCATCCGCGTTGAAGGGCGTTCCGTCGTGAAAAGTCACATCGCTGCGAAGGTTCAAGACCATAGTGGTGCCGTCGCTTTGCAGTTCCCAGTCTTCGGCGAGACCGGGGGCTAGCTGCGCTGTGCCCGGGCGCTGTGTCACCAACGTGTCGTACATCTGGGTGAGCACGCGGAAGGAGTCCGTGTTGTCAGTGAAGATCGGGTCAAAGCTTTGCGGTGGGGCAGCCCCCGCGAATACAAAGGTGTCTGACCGCTCACCCGACTGACTTTGTGAGCATGCCGATAAAGCGACAGTTGTTGCTACACATAGGACGGACGCGACGACGGTTCGAATACGGCTCACGGCCCAGACCCTAGCGGCGTTTGACGGTTCCGAAAAGCATACCGGCAAAGTTAGTCAAAGATCGGGAATACCATGGGCGTGCAAGCACCCACAAAAACGGCGTAAACACCGCTTATTTCCTTTTGTAATCGTTCAATTACAAGGCTGCTAAACATCAAGAGTGCGACGTCCTTCAAACGCCCGCCCCAACGTCACCTCATCGGCAAACTCCAAATCGCCACCGACAGGCAAACCACTCGCCAACCTGGAAACCGTCAAACCCATAGGCTTCACCAACAACGCCAAATATGTTGCTGTGGCTTCGCCCTCGGTATTTGGATCAGTCGCGATAATCAATTCCGTAACCGTGCCTTCAGCAAGGCGTTGCATAAGCTCACGAATACGCAAATTATCGGGGCCAACCCCATCCAGCGGATTAATTGCCCCACCTAGAACATGGTATTTGCCACGGAATTCGCGAGTCTTTTCAATGGCAATAACATCCTTAGGTTCTTCGACAACACAAATAACGCTTTCATTACGCCGAGCGTCGCGACACACCCGACACAATTCCTCGGAAGCTACGTTGAAACATATGCGGCAAAACCGCACCTGCTCTTTCACCCGCTGCAAAGTCTGCGCCAAGCGGGTCACATCAGCCGAGTCCGCGCCCAAGACATGGAAGGCAATACGTTGGGCACTCTTGGGCCCAATGCCCGGCAAGAGGCCAAGCTCATCGATAAGGTCCTGAACCGCGCCCTCGTACATAACGTTCGTCTCGCTTCTTAAAGGCCAAGCCCACCGGGCAGGCCACCAGTCATGGGACCCATCTTTTCCTCAGTGACCTTGCGCGCTTTGTCCTGGGCATTCCGCACCGCCGCCACCACAACATCAGCCAAAGTTTCGGCATCGTCAGGATCAATCAACTGAGGGTCAATCTTCAACGACAACAACTCACCGCCGCCACTAACCGTGGCCTGCGCCAAACCACCAGCGGCCTCACCAGTGATCTCTGTATTCTGCAACTCCTGTTGAGCAGCCAACATCTGCTGTTGCATTTTTTGCGCCTGCTGCAACAACTGGTTCATATTCGGCTGGCCACCACGCATTACGCTCTCCTCATCTCACCACTAGATTCCCCAAGACTAGTAGGCGCGCAACTCACACCATCACAGCGCAGCGCCGACGCGGACCCTAAACTGTGACACCCGAGGAATGCGACTACGGCGTTGATCCATAGAAATACCGCTCGCTATTCATGGTCGCGATGCCGACGGGTCACCTACCCAAGAATGTGTAGCGCCATCGGCATAAGCGCGGATATACGTGCAGCGTGCTGGTATCAACGCGAGTTGCGTCCAATAATCATTTATTTCGCACCCGAGGTGCAAAGGCCCTTCGCGCACACCGCTTCCCGTCTACATCCAGCTTCGACCTAGTTGCCTTGCCCCTCGGCCTTTGACACCCGTCAGCTACTGGCATAGATCAGCTGGATAGACAATAGGCGATTTGTCTACCGGTGACGTCAGGCGACAAGCCAGCGCTGGGGGTCAATCTCCAGCGCTGTTTCGGCCCACAGTCGGGCGGTCTCGGTCTTAAGACTGCCTAGCGATGACTTGATCCACCGGTCAGTTTGGTACCCGTGACTGCGGTATTCGACCGCTTGAAGAAGACATTCCAGCTTGTCAGCGTCACGCGCTACCACCGCCTCCACGGTTTCCTGGCGCTCGAATTCATCCACTGCCGCACCGAAATAGTCGCGCACTGCTGGGGATGTCACCGCGAGCTGGTCAGCGGTCACGCCTTGGTTATCAACCTTGCGTCCAACGTAACGTTTACCAATGTGTGGAATATCGCCAGTGCGGGTCTCTTGAGTGTCGTGGAACGTGCACAACAGGGCTACCCGTGCCGGGTCCGCGCCTTCTTCCACAGCAAGCATGGCACCGATAACCGCCGTGCGGTGCGAGTGATCGGCGACGGACTCCGGCGAGGCGATATCGGCGAACCACCAGCCGGTGCGCTTGGAGCGTTTGAGCACCCCAACTTCGTACAGGTAGGTTACCGCGCCCACGGCGCTGGAATCAGTCACAGCATTTCCTCACGTCGACTACTTGGACTCTAGAAGAGCACGTCGGAACAACTCGGCTTGGTGGTGTGAAAACGAGTCCAGACACTCCGCATCAAGCAGCATCTCCACGCTGACAAGGAGGGGGAAAGTAATCAAAGAACTCACAAATAGCCAAGGCTTAGCTGTCCTCAGACTCGCTAGCGTATTGATGCTCAGGGCAGCAAGATAATGATCGGGCTTGAGTCGCTCGGCGAGGTGATTTCGGAGCCTCTCACCGGACCATTCTAGGCAGCCATTAGCCATGAACGTATCGTCACTGAACTGCGCTTGAAGTTCACCCACCCAATAGGCAGAGTAATTCAGTTCAGCGAGCGTGCAGGAAACGTCCCCGTACGCATGGGTGATGAATTTTTGCAACAGCTCAGGGTCTCCATGCCGTGCCTGGTGCATGGCAATCGATCGCGCTTGTGGCCACCGCGAAGACCAGCCACTTTGCCGCACGACGCGGCCGAACTCACGAGCCTCAAAGGAAGTAAGTCCACCATGCGATGGGCTACCGAATCCGCTTAGGAACCGAGCCTGACGATGGAGAAGTGAAAGCTCGGAGCGCCGTGCGGCTCTGTCCGCAATCACGTCGAGATTGGCAAATGCTGAAACGCGCTCTGCGGCTGTGAGCGCGGGAGCTTTCGCCACCGGTCCCCTGCGGCGAATTTGTTTGCGGTTTTGCGAGATTATTGGCGGCTCCCGCGACGACAGCAGCCAGCTGAGCAACTGCGAGACCTCGTTAGTCATCACCAGCGCGCTCAGGGCGAAATCCGCTAGTTTATGGCGCTCAGGAGGCGCGATGATCAGTTCTTCAACCACCTGATCAGCGGTATTTGCGACGTCAACTAACCGAATCAGTGTGGAGTTAGCACCAGCAGCCGTCAATTTCCGCCGCACCGTCAATGCCTGCCGGAACGACACAGCACCAAAATGCCGGCGCCCAGATTCCCAGCCCTGCACGGTTCCCGCATCAACATGCAGCAATTCCGCCGTCGCATCCTGGCTGAGCGCAGCTGACTCGCGAGCAAGCTTCAGAACGTAACCCGTGATAGGTCCAGCCGACATTGCTGACACGGTGCGGCTCCTTACTCGTACTCGCAGTGAGTGTTTCCAGGTCCGGCCAAATCGTAGCTTTTCCCTACATCGCTCGGGGCGGCTCAGATAGGAACCCGGATTGATCGACGCGAGCGGTGTCGAGAATTAGCCCTGTGGTCCGCCTGACAAATGTCGCTGGCTGTGGGTGCTTGGTGCGGACGTAATCCCTGAGGTCGGGCGTACGTCCGCGCCTTCCATCGAAACCGTTGGAGGCGCTATGAATGGTTCAGAGTCATTGTGGGCACCGAGAATCCCCGTTCAGGTGGTTCCCGATCGAACGCTACGGATCAAGGTCATCGATACATGCGGCTTGGCCTGCACGTTCTGTCACAACGAGGGGACCCCTGTCACAGTTGATGCTCTCCGCATCCGACGTGGTGAGTCCACAAAGACCGGAAGGGTTTCAATCTACGAACGCACAAATGGCGTAAGTTTCCTTGCTGACCGGGCAGAGCCGGATGAAGGATTTACTACGGCTGTACGGCAGCTGATCCAGCGATTCGGCATCGAGGAAATCCACTTGACCGGCGGGGAACCGACGTTACATCCACGGCTGTCGGACATCGTCGCCGCGCTGCGCTCGCTCGGCGTCGTCGTTGGAATGACGAGCAACGGCGAGAACGGGGCAAAAACACTGGCAAACTGCGCACTTGCCGGACTGCAACGGGTCAACTTCAGTATCTTTGGCACGACCCCGGAAGAACTGGCGAGCGTCCAAGGCTTTGCATTTGCCGATCCGCATCGAGCAAAAAAGAAGATAGCTGCACTCCAGGCATCAATTGAGGTAGCCACGTCGGCAGGCGTCAGTGTTTCGGCAAATCTCGTGGTTCCCGACATGAGCCACGAACAGCGGGTACGTCGCCTACTTGGGGAATATTCTCCCAAGCTGCAAGTACGGCTGCTTAATTCTCTCGATCAGGGCGACCGGTCGATCATTGCGATCTTCCGTATCCTAGAGCGGCTCGGAGCCCGCTCAATAAACCACCGCGTGACTGCTGGTGCCTCCGGCTACCGCACCGTTTTTCACCTCACTGATGGCCGTGAAATCCATTTCAAGCGCATACGGTCCGTACGATTGCCCGACACGTGTGCATCGTGCCAGTGGAATAATCCTAAGGATTGCCAGGAGGGCTACTACGGCCTGAGAATGTACCGAGCGACCGATGGAAGATACATGGTCGGGGTGTGTATCCAGCGGATGGACCTGTGCCAACCCGTCGAGCAATTCGTCAACAGCCCGCTAGCTGAAGAAGTCATCAGACTACGTCGGACGGAACTGATGAACACGAGCGAGGCCAATGACGGCGCACTGCTTGGTAAGCATGAATTCGCAGCTAAGAGGTGAGGGAAACGGTGGGGATCGAGTTTGAGGCAAAGGTCCTGGATATCGATGTGAACGGAATCAAAGCGGCGATAACCGATGCGGGCGCTGAAGCCATGGGAAGCGTGCTCCTGCGCCGATACGTGTTTGATATCGATCCTGGGGATCGTTCTAGGTGGATACGGCTACGCGACGAAGGACACCGGGTAACCCTTGCTACTAAGCACATTCGCAACGACGAGATTGACGGCACCTACGAAACGGAAGTCGTGGTATCCGACTTCGACACCACCCGAGAACTACTAGGGCAATTGGGCTACCAGCCAAAGTCCTATCAAGAGAACCGACGTACCAGCTACCGACTGGGCAATATTCATCTTGAAATCGACGAATGGCCGCACATTCCTGCTTACCTTGAGATCGAAGCTACATCGAAAGAAGAAGTGCTACAAGCAGCACAGCGAATCGGCATCACTGAACAGCAACTTACGGCAAAGAACACCACCGACGTTTATGGCCTCTATGGAATCGACATCAGCACCATGTCAGA
>JABFVL010000047.1 GCA_013362805.1 Mycobacteriales bacterium
ACAAACCGGGCCGGATACGAAAAAAGCCCGGTTGGAAACGGCCCGTTCAAGGTCACATCCACCAACACTCAAGAGACGAAAATGCAGCGCTTCGCCGAATACTCAGGCGAAGACAAAGCACGAGTCGAAAAGCTCACTTGGCGCTATTATTCAAACGATTTGACTGCTTATCGCGATATACAAGCCGGCAAGCTCGACTTTATGGACCAGATCCCAGTTTCTCGGCTTGCCACTTATAAAAGCGACTTCAGCGATCGTAATTTCAACGACGCCGTCGCCTCTATTCAGCAGATCGCTATCCCGGTATATCGCCCGGAATACAGCGATCCACGTGTGCGCAAAGCCATCTCCATGTCGATCAATAGAAAAGAAATAGCTGAAGAAATTTTCTCCGGAACCCGTGATGCGGCAATGGGATATGTATCTCCGACCATCGACGGCTACATCAGCGACCAATGCGGTGAAGCCTGCGTCTATGATCCGGCCGCGGCGAAAAGGCTCCTGAATCAAGCTGGTGGTTTTCAAGGGGAAAAAATCGAGCTGTGGTACAACAACGACGGCCCGCACAAAGACTGGATAGAAGCGATGGCCAGCCAGATTCAGGACTCACTTGGCGTTCCAACTGTCGCACAAGGAACTGAGAACTTCGCGGACATCCGAAGCAGAGCAAACGCTTTGGAGTTCGAGCAGCCATATCGTTCGGGCTGGCAAGCCGCTTATCCGTCGATAGAAAACTTCCTCAATCCCATTTTTCGCACCGGCGGGTCATCGAATGACAACGGATATAGCAATCCGGCGGTAGATGAAAAACTCGCGGAAGCAGATCGCACGGTGGATATCGATGAGGCGAATGCGCTCTACCAAGAGGCCGAGAAGATGATCCTGCAAGACATGCCGGTCATTCCTGGTCTCTACATCAAACAACAATCGGTGTGGTCGGACAACGTCAAAAACGTAATGGTGGACTGGAAAGGCGATCTTGTCGTCACCTCCATCGAGGTGAAATAGCCTCAGGCAAAAAGGTGAGTTCCAAGAATTATCTGGGACTCACCTTTTTATGCATGCATCATCTAAGTCAGAATTCTTTGAAAGCTGCGTGGTCCGCAAGAGTCACTTTGGCACCATTGATCGCAAATGACATACATCGGTTTATTAGTGCGCCGTTCGGCAATAAGCTTATAAAAACGGTGAGGATGTCATGAGACAGCGCGGAACAATTGGTCACCCTTACAGCGCCCTGAATCTTCGTTTGATTATGGCGAGCTTCGGGCTCATATCGTGCACGGTTTTCAGCATCGTTCTCGCGGGCGCTGGTGAATGGCTAGGCATGACCCTTTTCGCTGTCCTAGCAATTATCGCGGTCGTTGATCTCGCGGTGATCCAACACCGGCGACATGAACGTCACCGTGCCCACCCCGATCGTTCGTACTCACTTTTTGAGTGACTGTGCACGCCCATGCGATGACACTGGCGACGCAGATAGACAATATGCCGATGCGATGGAATAAAGAATCATTCGAAGAAGCAGTCCGGCAAGCGGAAAAAAGCCTGGCCGAAGGTGGAGTGCCTGTGGGTTCGGCACTTGATAAAGGTGGGGTGCTGATAGCCAGCGGCCATAACGAACGAGTGCAGGGCGGCGACCCGATCGCGCATGGCGAGATGTCCTGTTTACGGAGAGCCGGTCGCCAGCGTACATACCGCGACACCGTCCTCTACACCACGTTGGCGCCCTGCGCCATGTGCACCGGCACGATCATTCAATTCCGAATCCCATTGGTCGTGGTCGGGCAATCTACGACCTTTCCCGGCGAGCTCGAACTCCTTCGTAGCCGAGGTGTCGAAGTCGTCGAACTTAACGACCCTCGGTGCGTCGAATTGATGAATCGCTTCGAGCGCGAATACCCGGAAGTGTGGGCCGAGGACATCGGCGAGGAGTGACAAAAAATCCCCACGTAGCATCAAAGCGTTAGCGGTGCTAACGCGCCGCTCTTTGACCCAGGAGGCCCCATGATCGACCTGTCCGTCGACGATCTACGCAACCAATTCAGCGGGCAAGTAATCGGCTCGCAGGATGCTGAATATGACGATCTTCGCACCGTGGTAGCGGGACATATTGACCATCGACCCAAGGTGATTATTCGGGTCGCCAGCACCCAAGACGTACAAAAAGCAATTGCCCTCGCGCGCGAGCACAAGCTCCCGCTTGCCATCCGCTCCGGTGGGCACAGCCCGGCCGGACATGGCGCCGTCCAGGACGGCATCGTGCTCGACGTTCGCGGGCTGGACGATCTCGACATCGACCCAGCCACCAGAACAGCGTGGGCTGGGGCGGGAATTACCGCAGGGGCATATACAGCGGCCGCGGCGCAACACGGACTGGCGACCGGATTCGGTGACAGTGGCTCCGTCGGAGTCAGCGGCATCACTTTGGCTGGCGGCATCGGATTTCTAGTTCGCAAACACGGGATGACAATTGACCAGCTACTGGCCGCGGAAATCGTGACCGCCGACGGTCAAGTGTTGGAAGTCAGCGAAGAGCAGCACCCTGAACTGTTCTGGGCAATTAGGGGCGGCGGCGGGAACTTCGGAGTCATCACGCGCCTGAAGTTCCATTTGCACGAGGTCGACGATGTGGTCGGCGGCATGTTGGTGCTACCAGCAACCGCACCCACAATCGCGCGATTCATCGAGCTTTGCCAGACCGCACCGGCTGAGCTTTCGGCCATTGTGAATGTCATGTCGGCGCCACCGATGCCATTCCTGCCCCCAGAGGTGCATGGGCAAGTCATCATTCTGGCGCTTATGACATATTCGGGTCCACAAGACGAGGGCGAAAAAGCCATCGCGCCGTTCCGCGAAATCGCCACGCCACTGGCCGACATGCTTCGTCCCATGAAATACGCGGAGATGTTCCCAGGAGGGGAAGAGGGATACCGGCCCTTGGCCGTAGCGCACAACATGTTCCTCAACGATGTCACCGAAGAGTCGGCCGACACGATCCTTCGCCATTTGAATAATTCGGATTCGCCCATGCGTGCCGCGCAGCTGCGTGTACTTGGCGGCGCGATGGCGGAGGTTCCGGCCGACGCAACGGCATTCGCTCACCGATCAAGCAACATCATGGTGAATATCGCCGCTCTTTATCAACAGCCGCATGAGCGAGAGGTGCGGCAGAGTTGGGTGGATGCGTTTGCCGCCGAACTTCAGCAAGAGGATTCCGCCGCATATGTCGGGTTCCTTGGCGAGGATGGCACGGCCCGCATTCGTCACGCTTATCCTGACGAGACTTGGAATCGGCTAGCGCGGGTCAAGGCGACATATGACCCCGAAAATGTATTCCGACTGAACCAGAACATCACTTCCGCCTAGCGCTTGGACGGTGGGGCACCATGAGCTGGTGCCCCACCGTTACTGCTGATAGCCCTCAACTTCTCGAGCCGGTCTGGGCGCTACTTCGTCTGGGTTTTCGCCAAATTCTCGGGCCGCTCTGCGCTGCCTGAGCAGATCCCAGCACTGGTCAAGTTGGACCTCTAGCGCCTGAAGTCGCTCCGCGTTGGCCCCTGGTGCGGATGCTGGTGTTTGTCGGAGTTCGTGCTCCTCCTTCACCATCGTGCGAATTCGGTCAAGCAACTCATTATCAGTGGTAGTCACCCTGAAAGAGTAATATCTGATTTGCCGGTTTTCTATCAACGCCGCCCACGCTCGTGAGTGCAAACAATCCATCCCGCACTGAGAAATCAGCAAAATGAGGGATACATCACGGCCACTTCACCGGATGCGATCGCGGCGGTAGGTTGTCTCAGGTTTTGGGACACAGTGGAGGGCTGGGCAACCATGACGCTAACACATATCGATGAAAGCGCCGAAAAAGACCTGATCGTTCACCGACAACAAACACGAGAATCCGCCGCCAGGACCTACGCTCGCCACTTCCCCATCGTCCCTGTTCGGGCCCAAGGAATGGTCATCACCGGCGCCGACGGACGACAATATCTCGACTGCTTATCTGGCGCCGGCACCCTCGCGCTTGGACACAACCACCCAGTAGTTCGAGAAGCTATCCAACGCACCCTCGACTCGGGCGCTCCACTACACACGCTAGATATCGCCACACCCCAAAAAGACGAATTCACCAACACACTACTGGCGACATTGCCCGACACCTTCGCGAAAAACGCGCGCATCCACTTTTGTGGCCCCAGCGGCGCGGATGCGGTCGAAGCCGCCCTCAAACTCACTCAGACGGCCACCGGTCGTCACGGCGTCCTCGCCTTCACCGGTGCGTATCACGGGATGACGCTCGGTTCACTCGCGGTTTCCGGCGGCCGAGCCGCCAAAACGCCCGTGGCGGGCCTTTCGGCCGACGTGACTCGGCTCCCGTTTCCGTACTCCTATCGCTGCCCATTCGGGATCGGCGGAGCCGAAGGCGCGGCCATCGCGGCAACCTACACACAACGCATCCTGGAAGATCCCAACGCTGGTGTGGTTTCACCCGCCGCCATGATCGTCGAGCCAGTGCAAGGTGAAGGTGGGGTAATTCCCTCGCCTGATAACTGGCTGCGCGCCATGCGTCAGCTCACCACGAAACACGCTATTCCGCTCATCGTCGATGAGGTGCAAACCGGCGCGGGACGCACCGGATCAATGTGGGGCTTTAACCACTCGGGCATTCAGCCCGATGTTGTGGTGGCGTCGAAAGCCATCGGCGGTGGCCTTCCACTCGCGGTGATCATTTACAACAAAGAACTCGACGTGTGGCGCCCCGGCGCCCATGCCGGAACATTTCGCGGCAATGTTCTGGCGATGGCTACCGGCACCGCCACACTTCGTCATATTCAAGCACTCGATTTGGTGAATCGTGCCCACACACTAGGCGAATACCTACTCGACCAATTCCGCGCGCTGAAGGCGCGCTACCCCATTATCGGCGATGTCCGTGGACGCGGACTTATGCTCGGTCTCGAACTGATCGAGCCCACCGCGAACACACCAGAGCCAGCCGCCGCTCCCGACCGGGCGCGCGTCGTGCGTCAAGAATGCCTAGATCGAGGACTCATCGTGGAACTTGGTGGACGCCATGACTCAGTCGTGCGGATCTTGCCGCCTTTGACCATCACCGATGTCGAAGTCGAATCGGTGCTCAGCCGACTTGATGAAGCCCTCTCAGTCGCTAGCGAAAAGGAATAGTGATGACCGCACCCCTGGCCGGAGATTTATCAGCTTTGTCAAAGCTCATCGAAGCGACATTGGCTGGGCTAGCCGAAGGCAGCACTCAACGTAGTGGGCCGGTTCCGGCGCTGCATCCCAATGCGCTGAATCGAACGGTTCCCACACAGTTGTTCCCCGAAAATGGCGCCGATCCAGCCGAAACCGTGCGGGAACTCAGCTCGTGGCTGGCCGCCGGCGCCGCCGACCCAGCCCACCCGTCATGCGCCGGACACCTGCACTGTCCACCCCTGGCGATCGCGGTGGCCGCCGATGTCGCGGCATCCGCGCTCAACCAATCGCTCGATTCGTGGGATCAAGCGCCTTCGGCGACGACGTTGGAAACCCACGTGCTCGCTGAACTAGCCGCATTGGTCGGATTCGAACCCAACGCCGCGGGAGTGATCACCTCGGGCGGCACCGAATCAAACCTCACTGGACTTTTGCTTGCCCGTGACTCCGCGATCGCCACCCATTTAGGCGCCAAGGCTAGCTCGAGCGGAGTGGCGCTCGCTCATGGCAGGCTGCGCATCATTTGTAGCGAGGCGGCCCATTTCTCTGTGCAGCGCGCCGCCGCGTTGCTTGGGCTCGGCGAAAACGCGGTACTGACAGTGCCTGTCGACGCTGACCACCGAATGGATCTGGCGCGGGTGGCCGAACTACTGGCTGAACTCAACACTCAGCAGCTCATCCCAGCCGCGATTGTGGCAACCGCTGGCACTACAGATTTCGGTGCGATCGACCCGTTGGCAGAACTCGCCGACCTGGCCGAACGATACGGCAGCTGGCTGCACGTTGACGCGGCCTATGGGGGCGGGGCGTTGTTTTCACCGCTACTCGCACCCACGCTAGCGGGCATTGAACGCGCGCATTCTGTCTCGCTCGACCTGCACAAAGTGGGTTGGCAACCCATTGCGGCGGGAATATTCTTGGCCCGCGATGCCGAACTGCTCTCCGCTTTGGAGCGCACCGTCGCGTACCTCAATCCCATCGATGATGAAGAGGCGGGCTACCCAAGCTTGCTTGGCCGATCAATCCGCACGACTCGCCGCGCTGATGTCTTCAAGATCGCGGTCACTCTTCGGGCTTTGGGCAGAACCGGCTTGGCGAGCCTGGTTGAGTCATGTCACGGACTGGTTCAATATGCCGCCACCCACATCAGCGCCCATGAACAATTGGAGCTGGCCGCGCCCGCGAGCTTGGCGAGTGTTGTGTTCCGTTATCGAGGAAACGATGAACTGAACGGCGCGTTGCGTCGCCATCTTCTGGAAACGGGTGCGGCCGTCATTGGCCGGACCGCGTTCAACAACCAAGTATGGCTCAAGCTAACTTTGCTGAATCCTTATGCCACTACCGATGATATTGACGGTCTCATAAAAGCGATTTGTACGGCCGGGCTAGAGCTTTCGCGAGCTCGCGCATGAACGACGATGTGCCGTATGACCTCGTAGGAGTGGGTATCGGGCCGTTCAACTTAGCTCTGGCGGCCCTCGCCGACCCGATCGCCGAGTTATCCACGCTTTTTCTAGAGAGAAAGCCGGAGTTCAGCTGGCATCCAGGACTTCTCTTACCTGGAACCCAACTGCAAGTGCCTTTCTTAGCGGACCTGGTCACTTTGGTGGAACCGCGCAGTCCTTGGTCTTTTCTGGCCTATTTGCAGGCGCAGGATCGATTATTTCCTTTCTATTTTTCAGAGCGTTTTCACGTAGCACGCCGGGAATACGATCATTACTGCCGGTGGGTGGCGGAATCACTGCCCACCTGCCAATTTGGCAGCGACGTCACCTCGGTGGCCTGGGATGACACCGATGAATTGTTTGAGGTGACCTATGAGCGTGGTGACATTGTGCGCGAGATCCGCGCTCGCAATGTGGTGTTGGGTGTGGGCACCGAGCCCGCGCTGCCTCATGCACTAGCAGCGTTCGATAATCCGGCGATTTGCCATTCGGCGCAGTATTCGTACCATCGTGCCGAGCTTTTCTCGGCACGGGATGTCACAGTCATCGGCTCGGGCCAATCGAGTGCGGAGATTTTCCTGGATTTACTCCGCCATCAAAGTGATGACCAGCAATTGCGCTGGCTCACACGTTCCGCGGCATTCGCGCCTATGGAATATTCGAAATTGGGTTTGGAGCATTTCACTCCTGACTACACACGCTATTTCTATTCGCTGAATCAAGATACGAAAGATGTCATGCTGCCCTCACAAGGCCAGCTTTACAAAGGGATTAGCGCCGACACTATTAGCGAGATTTTCGACGAGCTGTATGAGAAATCTGTGGGTAATGCGCAAGTTTCGGCAACCATTGCGCCTAACGTTGAGGTCGAGGCCGCTACGACAGGCGGGCCGGGTGTGATTCTGAATTGTCGTCATCTGCAGCTCGATCAGCGTTTCGCTGTCGAGACGGAGCGGGTGGTGGCTGGGACCGGCTATCGAGCCCGCATCCCAGCATGTGTGGAACCCTTGAGCGATTTCATTCAGTACGATCACGCGGGCCGATTCCAGATTGACGAAAACTATCGGGTGAAGGCCAAAACGGAGCTGCCGGGCAGCGCGCTATTCATCCAAAATGGCGAATTGCATTCGCATGGAGTAGGAGCGCCTGACCTGGGATTGGGTGCGTGGCGGGCCGCGACGATTCTGAATGCGCTTACCGGCGATGACCCCTGCTATCGACTACCTCAACGAACGGCGTTTACCACTTTCGGCGTGCCCGTCGCGCATTGAGATCCATCACACAAAGCTACTAGACAGTTTAACCCGCAGCGATTCTCGGGCTCCTTTATGGTTGCTCCGCGACAATCGCTGAGAGCGAACACAAGGGAGCAGGGCCATGCACGCAACGCCTATCACCGCGCACCAAGCACAAGGCCGGGCAGTACAAGAAAGCACCGCGAACCTGCTTCGTTGCTGGATTCGTGAAACCGGCGTGCCAGAGCCCAAAGGTGGCGTGCTCACGCTCTCGCTCGCTGGGACAGCAGTGGTGGTACCCATCGAATACTGGTCCGCGACTGGCGTCCACAAATTCGGCATGCCCCGCACACCCGCAGGTGAGGACATTTCGCCGGTGGACTTGGGCTACGCCATGGCTCGAGAATATCTAGGCAGTGAAGGCACGGATGCGGCCATCGCAGACTTCGCCGATCGAGTTCACAACTCGACAATGAACTACCTCAAGATGTACACCCATCGCGCGGCGAACCCCGGACTTCATAACAGAACAAGCCTATTCACCGCAGGTGAACAGAGCCTGTTCCCTGGCCATCCCTTTCACCCCACGCCCAAAGCCCGGGAAGGTCTCAATGACGACCAACTCAGCAAATTCTTGCCAGAATTTGGACAGGAATTTCAGCTTGAATGGTTCGCGGTGCGGAATGACTCCGTCGAAACTCCAGATCAAGACGGAACCACACAACAAACCTTGGCCAATCTGGCTGGCCACCATGCACTTAAAGAGCTGCGGAGACTGGGAATCGAGGATGTTGAGAATTTTCATTTGCTTCCAGTTCACCCACTAGAAGCCGAAACCCTTGCCGAGCGCTACAACGAAAACCCGGACATCATTCGACTCGGCAAGCACGGGGGAAACTGGCGAGCCACCTCGTCCACCCGCACTGTGGAAAATGGCAGCATTCAACTGAAACTTTCACTGCCATCAATCAAAATCACTAACTCAGTGCGCGGTCAAGGGCAACAGGAACTACGTCGCGGCGCGGCGATGGCGAAAATTTGGGAAACCGTTCGTGACCGCATTCAACGCCAGCACAAGGGTTTCGACGTAGTGAAGGACCCTTCCTATGTAGCTCTCAAACGGCCACAACGTGAGCACGACGCCCAGCAAAACCCGATTGGGATCAGCACAGGTTTCGAAGTATCCATTCGAGATATGCCCCAAGACCAAGAGCACACGATCGTATTGGCGGGTTTACTTTCCGAACAGCCCGGCATCGCGGGTGCGCAATCGCGCATTGCCAGCATCATCACCCAGATAGCCGAGCAGGAAAACATATCGGTGGCCGAAGCGGGCGCCCGCTGGTTCGATGCGTATATCGACAAAGCGATCACCCCCATGCTCGACATGTTCGACGAGATAGGCATCGGGGTGGAAGCCCACGCTCAGAACACTTTGGTGCGTCTCGATGAACAAGGCTGGCCCAAGGGCGCCTACTACCGCGACAATCAGGGCTTTTACTTCTCCCAAGAGCGGCGCGCGGACGACGTCGACTACGGCACTTTGCTACCCGACAAAACGATTAGCACCCACTTGGCCTACTACATCGGCATGAACAACGTGATGGGGACCATCGGCGCGCTTGGGTCCCAGGGACTAGCCGATGAACAAGAATTGCTCGCCGCCTTCCGTGAAAAGCTACTCCAGCGACCGAAGCAGCACATCACAGCCGAGTTGCTCGCCCCGCACTTTGAATGTAAGGCGAACCTGGGCACAACAGTGCACCAAATGGACGAGCTCGTCGGTCCAGTGGAAGCCCAATCGAAGTATGTTCGCATTCCCAACCCCATTGCGGCGGCACAGCCGACTAAGTGGCGAGCACGGCGGAAATTCGCAGCCCCACTGGGTAGTGAGACACACGGAGTTTCATCGCGCGGTGGTATGGATAGAACTCAGACACTTCGGTTTCGGGCGGCAACCGTAGTTGACGCACGTTTGGTGCACGGCTGGATGAAAGACACAGTTACTAATACTTATTGGAACATGGGCGATCAGACTGTCGAAAACATTGGTGAATACTTGCGTGATCGGATTGCCAGCGACTATTCCACTCCGCTAATCCTCGAGGTTGACGGCAGAGCCGCGGGATATTTTGAAGCGTATCGCCCGGCCCGGGAACCAGAGCTAGCAAAGGCGGCTGCCGCAACGGATAAGCCACTTGACGAGCATGACGCCGGAATTCACCTTCTGCTCGACAAGAAATTTCGACGCCAAGGAGTGGCTAGAACCGGTTTGGCGATGTTGAGTTCCGCGCTATTCACGCAAAACCCAGATATCACTCGTGTTATCGCAGAACCCGACATTCGCAATGCTCCATCAATCAGAGCATTCCAAGCGGCAGGTTTCTCACAAGAAGCATTGCTTACCGACCTGCCCGACAATGGAACACCAAAAACCGCAGCCCTCATGACCCGACCGCGGAACCCCGAACGCCCGACCGTTCGGCCCGCCATGGCTTAAGCGCAACATGGTGGGGAGGACAAGCCTTTGCATTCCCCACCTTTTCCGCGAGGATAAAAGGGCTAATGATTTCGAATATCCATATGCCAGCGCATTAAAAATGCCGCTGATAAGGAGGAATCATGGATAGCGTTGTTCACTTTGAGATTCCTGTTGATGACATGAAACGGGCGAAAGAGTTTTATACCGAAGTGTTCGACTGGCAACTGGACGACATGCCCGGGACAGAATACGTGATGGCATATACCGCGCCCGTCGATGAAAACCGGATGCCCACTAAGCCAGGGGCAATCAATGGCGGGCTCACACCCCGCACCACTAAAGAAACCAAATTTATGAACTACATCGGTGTTGACTCGATTGACGAATATTTGCGCATGATCGAAAAACACCGCGGCGAAGTTGTACTCGCGAAAACCCCGATGGGCGAATGGGGTTCATACGCGCAGTTCAAAGACCCAGAAGGAAATGTGATCGGGCTTTGGGAAAACGCCCAAGCTAGCTAAGAGACTCTCTCAATCGGGCGGCGCGTTCAGTGAGATAGCGCTGCTCGGGTTCGCTCGCGGTGCCGCGCGCGGCCCGCTGATATTGCGCGATCGCCGCATCAATGTCACCCATCATCTCCAACAGATGGGCGCGCACCGCGGGTAGACGATGGTGTTCTACCAGACGAGGATCGGCCTGCAACTCATCGACGAGCCGCAGGCCGTGTTCTGGTCCCCGCGCCATCGCCACAGCCACGGCGTAATTAAGCCGCACCATTGGATTGTCTGACTCTTGCAACAATCGCTCATACAAAGCCTCGATTTGCGGCCAATCAGTGTCCTGCGATCGCGCCGCCTCATCGTGCAGCGCGGCGATCGCCGCCTGCAATTGATATGGGCCAACGGGAGGACGACTCAACGCGTCAGTGATCAACGCGACGGCTTCTTT
>JABFVL010000020.1 GCA_013362805.1 Mycobacteriales bacterium
CTCGTTTTAATGGCACACGGAAATATTCTTCGTTGAGTTTCTTTGCTTGGCCCAGAGAATCCGCCGGTGGCATGCCTAGCTGGGTGCGATATGCGTAATGAGAGGCGCCAGCGGCCGCTGTCATGAGTGCGCTTTGATGCTCACGGTTTAATTGTTGTTGTAAATTCTTGGTCTGGGCCTGCCGATACACCGTGGCAACCCATTCTTGCTCGTGAACTGTTACCTCCTGCAATTCGTACTCTAGAAGAAGGCGCTGGGCCAAATGCAGTGGATGCGTGCTCTCATCTTGGAAAAAGAAGCGCAGTTCCTCTAAATTGGCGCCCACAGAATTTATCGGTCCATATTTCCCATATTCGCTCATTGTTTCATGGGCGTGATTGAGGTCGCGCCACTTCGCAAACTCGAAATGTAGAAGGAGGGGGCTGCCCTCATTGGCAAATGCCAGCGACGCATTTCTTACCCAAGGGACGGCAAATTTTGTGATGCCGGTATTTATGACGCCAAATAGCTTGTGCTCGCGACACCACCGACGAGCGAGAATTAGATAGTCATCGTCGTAATGAGTGGTGTTGCCATCGCGTAAATGTATTTTTACATCCGGTTGATGAATTTCGTGGCGGTAGAGCACCACGGAATCGGCGGTGTGATGGTATTTGCCGCCGCGAGTGGGAGCGTCTTGTGCGGCGGCGTGGGTAACTCGCCCACCTTTGCGCACTGCCACATGAGCGCCACCCAACATGGCGAGCACGTCGGCTCGTCGTTCATCCAGTGCCAGCAGCGGCGGGGTCGCTTGCGCACGTTCGGCCATAGCGGTGAGCCAAGCAACAGCGCGGCCTCCACCGCCAAGTGTGGGTTCGGGAAAGTAATTGCCACTGATGAACTGGGTCCAACGAAGGTACGGTTGTGGATCGGTCTCGATATCTGCGAGAAAGTCTGCGTAAAGTTCACGATTCTCATCGTGTTCAAGTGCGACGCCCACCTCATACCCTATGCGGAGAAAAGCGGGGTCCGCCGGGAGCGAATCATCGACTTCTATGGTGTCTTGCCAGTTCTTATAAAACTGTTCTCTTTCTCGCAGTAACGAGCGAAAATCGTTGAGAGCCACCGCTAACTGACTTTGGCTACTTTCGGATTTGTCGTGGCGCAGTTCCTCATTACTTTGTTTCAGTCTTTGCCTGGATTCTTCAATCTTTTTCTGCAAGCCGGCGAAATGGCATAAACCTATGAGATGAAATTCGTCCGCATCTAACCAGATTCGTCGATCGAGCGTAAATGATGAATGAAAAGCAAGTCGCTCCAATGTGGGAGGGCTCTCGGCAATAGTCGCATACTCGGCGGTGAGCTTCTCATCAACCTGATCCAAAACCGGTACGTCAGCAAACGATGACATTGGCCTATCTTATTCACATCATAATCGTGTACAGGGGTCGTTGTTGCTGGAGAGGAATGGGCTGGCAAGTCCCAAATTTATCTGTGAAGACATATTTCGGCGATAGAGCGGGCGTTTGCACCCCTTTCCTGAATCACAGTTTGAGTGAGTCTCCTCCCGCTGTGGCGCGCGCCTTGACGGCCCGCGCGAGTGACGGGCGTGAGGATATGCCTTAATCTAAATGTTCACTCTGAGAGGAATCTGATGCGTTCTAAGTCCCGCTTAGGCTTGTTAGCAACAACCGCGGCCGCCGCCACGCTCGCCATGAGCCTGGCGGGATGTGGCGCAGAACGCGCGGCCGATTTCAAGGGCGCCTATTTGTTCAACGCTGGCATTGCTCCTGACAGCGGCAACGACAGCTTTCTCCTGCTCACCGCCGACGAACATAGCAAGGGCGCGGCATTGTTGTGTTCATGGCTGTCTAAAAAGGAGAAGCGTCCTAGCGCTAGTGTCACCACTACAGTCACGGGTGATAATGGTCGAGCTCTGGAGTTAGAGCAATGGGGGGACAACACATTAGCGGCAAGCACCAAACCTGCCTCTTGCGTGTCTGGGAATGTGTCTGAATTTGGTTTCGAGCTTTACCTCAACCTGAATTACGGGAAAGACCGCAAGACATCCTCGATCACCCTTAATGGGCTCGACATCAACCCCTTCGGCGATCGCATCCATGGGTTTTCTGGACAGGGAGCACAATCCCTACCGCAGGCATGCGATGCGATAAAGCGCACGCCAGCAGGACGCCATTCCCTGGTCAGCCAGACCTGCCCGCCCAAGCGATAAACTCGGTAAAGTCAAAAACGCCTAATTTTTCCGGCTAGCCGTTGCCGAACCGCCAGCCGGGTGGGCCGCTCCCGTAATACCCATAGGCAGTTATGGACCAGCCGCTGCGGTGTGCGAATCGAGGGATTCCTATCAGGATTTGGGCTTGGAATGTGCGGCCTGAGGGCGGTGTGGCAGCCCGCTGTTGCTGCGACAAATAGGTATTGGCTCACGTTCGCTGGCTTCCTGCCGGACGCCGATTTTTCCAGGTAGGCAAGCCAAAAATAGGGCATAGCGTAATAAAGTCGAACTATGAACGGGATGTTCATCGATCGCAAAGACGCGGGCCAGCAACTGGCTAGTCGTTTGGGCGAGTTTCGGCGCGATGACGTGGTCGTGCTTGGTCTACCTCGAGGAGTGGTAAAAGTCGCTGCCGAGGTGGCACAAGCACTTGATGCCCCGCTGGATGTGATCGTGGTCCGCAAACTCGGCGCGCCCAGCCAGCCGGAGCTAGGCGTCGGTGCGGTGGGTGAGGGTGGCGTCCGGGTTATCAATAAGGATGTTAAGCGATTGATGGGTGTGACAGACGCGGAACTTGCGACGATCGAACGTGCCGAGACTATTCGGGTGCGTCGACGTGCGGCCAGATTTCGGGCTGGCCGTGGCCCCGCCTCCTTGTCGGGCCGTACGGCGGTGTTGGTGGATGATGGTGTGGCAACGGGATCAACGGCCAGAGCGGCCTGCCACGTAGCCAGAGCTATGGGTGCTGAACGAATAGTGCTCGCCGTTCCTGTTGCTTCCCCAGATGTGGTGGAGCTACTTCGGACAGACGCCGACGAGGTTATTTGTGTGCGGCAGCCGCCGTCGCTGGGCTCGGTCGGGCAGTGGTACGACGATTTTCGGCAGGTGACTGACGACGATGTTGTCGAATTGCTTTCTCAAAAGCCGATGCGAGTGTCTGATGCTCGCATCGACATAGGAGAGGTAACACTGCTCGCTGATATGGCAATGCCGGTCAATGCGACCGGGATCGTGATATTCGTTCACGGCAGTGGGAGTGGCCGACGTAGTCCGCGCAATGTCCATGTGGCCAACGTGCTCAACGATGCTGGCATTGGGACTTTGTTGTTCGATTTGCTCACCGAAGAAGAAGCAGCTGACCGGTCAAATGTCTTCGATATCGTGCTGCTCGCCCAGCGGTTGATCGGCGTTACGCGCTGGGTGCGGGCACAGCTAGGGTCCGAGGTGCGGATCGGCTGGTTCGGTGCCAGCACCGGTGGCGGCGCCGCGCTCTGGGCAGCGGCGGAACCCAGCGCCGATGTCGCGGCGATCGTATCTCGGGGCGGTCGGCCTGATCTGGCCGCAGACCGTCTAGGCGCGGTACGCGCGCCCACGCTTTTCATCGTCGGTGGCAACGATGAGGTTGTGCTTCGCCTTAATCGGGGAGCCGCGGCCAGAATGAATTGCCCGAACGAGCTATCGGTGGTGCCGGGAGCGACACACCTTTTCGAAGAGTCAGGGACCTTGGCCGAGATGACTGAACGGGCACGCGACTGGTTCGTTCAGCATTTGTCGCCGTAATCATCGCGAGCCATGGTAGGAAATGGCAATGACGGGCGGCTGGGAGTTTTGGGTTGATCGCGGCGGCACTTTCACTGACATTGTCGGTCGAAAACCAGATGGGAGCCTTGTCACCCACAAGCTTCTGTCGGAGAACCCTGCCCAATACTCGGATGCGGTGGTTGCGGGCATTCGAGCATTGCTCGGCTCGGACGACGTGTTGGGTCAGATCCGAATGGGAACCACGGTAGCCACGAATGCTCTGCTGCAACAGCGAGGAGAGCCCACAGTTCTGGTTATTACCCAGGGTTTCGCAGATGCATTGCGCATCGGTTATCAAAATCGGCCGCGTATCTTCGATCGACACATCGTGCTGCCGACTCCGTTGTACGAATCAGTGATTGAGGTTGATGAGCGGATCCAAGCGAACGGGCGATTGCTGCGAGCTCCCGACCTGGACCGTCTGGCCACGCGATTGCGACAAGCGCATAGCGCGGGCATAGATTCCGTCGCTGTCGTATGTATGCACAGCTATCTTCATCCCGAGCATGAACGGGCTATCGGGGAGTTGGCCGCCAAAATAGGGTTCAGCCAGATTTCGCTGTCCAGTGAGGTGAGTCCGTTGATGCGGCTGGTACCCCGTGGGGACACCACAGTGGTAGACGCGTACCTCTCGCCAGTATTGGCGCGCTATGTTGATGAGGTCGCCGAGCAATTTCGCGATGTGCCGCTGATGTTTATGCAGTCCAATGGTGGGCTCGCCGAGGCCCGGCATTTTCGCGGAAAAGACGCAATTTTGTCCGGTCCAGCTGGCGGAATTATTGGCATGGCGCGAATGTCGCAGCTGGTGGGCTTCAACAAAGTCATTGGTTTTGACATGGGCGGCACATCCACAGATGTTTCGCACTTTGCCGGTGAATACGAGCGGGTTTTCAATACGCACGTGGCCGGAACGCGATTGCGCGCTCCAATGCTGGACATTCACACCGTCGCGGCCGGTGGCGGGTCAATTCTGCATTTCGATGGCAGCCGCTATCGGGTGGGGCCAGATTCCGCGGGTGCGGATCCTGGCCCTTTGAGCTATCGCAACGGTGGTCCTCTCACTGTCACCGACGCCAATGTGATGCTTGGACGCATCCAGCCTGAGTTTGCGCCACGGTTGTTTGGAAGAGGCGGCGATGCGTCGCTGGATGCCAACGCGGTTCGCCATGCTTTCAGTCAGTTGGCTAGAACCATCGGTGATGGCCGTTCGCCGGAGCAGGTCGCGCAGGGCTTTCTGCGCATCGCGGTGGCGAATATGGCGAACGCGATCAAGCGCATTTCGGTGGCTAGGGGCCACGATGTGACCGAATATGTGCTGACCACTTTTGGTGGGGCGGGCGGGCAACACGCGTGTGCGGTGGCCGATTTGTTGGGCATTCGAACAGTGCTGGTTCCGCCGATGTCAGGGGTTCTTTCCGCGGTGGGCATGGGCCTGGCAGATACCACGGCGATGCGCGAACGATCGGTGGAAGTCCCGCTGATTCCCGAGTCGCTGTCCCGGATGCGGGATGTCGCCGCGTCGTTGACCGCCGCCGCGCGGGCGGAGTTGCTGGAGGAGCGGGTAGCTGCGGCCCGGATCCGCGTGGTGGCTCGTGCTCATCTGCGCTACGACGGAACGGACACTGCACTCTTGGTTCATCTCGCGGATATCGCCGCCATGGTCGCCGAGTTCGAGGAGACATATCGTAAGACTTATTCGTTTCTGATGGATCGGCCTTTGATTGTTGAGGCGATCTCAGTGGAGGCGATCGGAGAGACGGAACAACTTGAGCTACCCGAGTTGGCGACGATCGACAATGATGGTGAGCCGCATTGTGTGTCGATATATGGGCAGGACTCGTGGGGTCAGGCTCCGTTGTATGAGCGGGCTGACCTGGGAATTGGGGCGCGGATTATGGGCCCGGCGATCGTAGCTGAGCCGCACGCCACTACCGTCGTAGACCTGGGTTGGCAAGCCACGATGACCGCCACGGGACATCTACTTCTCGAACGGCTTGGGGTGCGAGCGGAAGATGATGTCAGTACTGATGTCGATCCAGTGCTGCTGGAAATTTTCAACAATTTGTTTATGTCCATTGCTGAGCAAATGGGCGCTGCTTTGGAGGCAACAGCACAATCGGTGAATATAAAAGAGCGCTTGGATTTCTCGTGTGCGCTGTTTGACTCTACGGGCGATCTCATTGCCAATGCGCCGCACATTCCAGTGCATCTCGGTTCGATGGGTACGGCGGTGAAAGAGGTGATTCATCGACAGGCCGGGACCATGAAACCGGGCGATATTTATGCCGTGAATGACCCTTATCACGGAGGCACTCACCTGCCGGATATCACCGTCATTACTCCAGTTTTCGCCGCCGATTCCAGTGACATTTTGTTCTTTGTAGCCTCACGGGGTCATCATGCGGAAATTGGTGGCCTTACTCCTGGTTCGATGCCCGCACATAGCCGCGAAATACAGGAAGAGGGGGTGTTGTTCGACAATTGGTTGCTAGTCCAAGGTGGTCAGTTCCGGGAAGCGGAGACGATAGATCTGCTCGCCTCGGCGCCTTATCCTTCACGTAGTCCGGGCACTAACCTGGCCGACTTGCGCGCGAAGATCGCCGCCAACGTGAAAGGCGCGCATGAGGTTGCCCGGATGATTGACCATTTTGGGCTCGACGTCGTGCAGGCATATATGCGGCATGTGCAAGACAACGCGGAAGAAGCAATTCGACACGCGATTGATGCACTCGATGATGGGGAATACCACTATGAAATGGACAGTGGTGCTGTTATTGCGGTGAAGATAAATGTTGACCGTGCGCAACGTAGCGCGACAATCGACTTCACCGGAACATCTGGTCAATTGGACACCAACTTTAACGCGCCGTCTTCGGTGGTGATGGCCGCTGTGCTTTATGTGTTTCGGACATTGGTCGCTGATGACATTCCGCTTAATGAGGGTTGTTTGCGACCGTTGCGCGTCATTATCCCGCCCGGATCCATGTTGGCGCCCGATTATCCCGCAGCCGTGGTGGCGGGAAATGTGGAAACCTCGCAAGCTATTACCGGAGCGTTGTATGCGGCCCTTGGGATCCAAGCTGAGGGGTCAGGAACCATGAACAATGTGACTTTTGGGAACGCTGACCACCAGTATTACGAGACCATCGCATCTGGTTCTGGTGCGGGCCAGGGCTTTGATGGAACGTCGGTTGTGCAAACCCATATGACGAATTCCCGGCTGACGGATCCAGAAGTGTTGGAGTGGCGTCATCCCGTGATAGTGGAGGAATTCGCGATAGCGCGTGGCACTGGTGGCGCGGGCCGATGGCGAGGTGGCGATGGGGCGATCCGCCGGATCACATTTCTGGAACCTATGACAGTAAGCACGCTGTCAGGTCACCGCCGGGTGCCGCCATATGGTTTGGCTGGCGGATCGCCCGGAGCTTTGGGCAGGAATTGGGTGGAACGGGCTGATGGCACAGTGACTACAATGTCTGGCTCGGACTCCGTCGAGGTGCGACCTGGTGATGTACTCGTGATCAAGACGCCGGGTGGTGGGGGATACGGTCGAACCGACGGTGATTTCGCTAAAGGAGCTGAGGATGAGGCGGAACTGTATTAGCCGCAGCAGGCCGCGTCTTGGTGATTAGGTAAGGGCGCGCTCACCATCGACAAAACAGATGGCCTCAGGTCAGCATGGTGGAGCGGGCCGGAACCGAATAAACGTGGTGCCGTAGATGTTGCGTAGAAAATCGCCGGATTGCGGGGAACGCAATCCGGCGATTTTTGGCTCTTTGGCTCTGTGGCCTGACCTCTTACGAGCGTCGGCCCGCAAGTAGTTCGCTCACACGTGAACTCAATTCAGCGATCTCCATTTTGGCCGCGAGCACAGCTTCTGGAGTGCCGCGCGGGCTGTTCTCGACACGCGAGATCTGTTCATGAAGGGCCACAGCTTTTGCGTCAATTTCCTTGCTCGGCGTGGTCTTTACCGGATTTCGGGTAACTACGGGCACGCCACCTGGTGCTTTTATCGCAACTTTTGCTGGGAAAATTTCGATGATCGGCTTAGTGTTTTGCCAGTATGTGCGCCTAAGCTTTTCATATTTTATCTCCCAGGGGATGCCGTACTTATCGAAAATTTTGTCTGGATTACCAGAGTGGTACACCTGGTCGATTTTCTGATATCTCGCGGGATAGTAGACAACGAAAAAGCCAAGATACTGGCCGCCCGCCAATCGAACCTGCTCATACCAATGTTGCCCCGCGGGGACTTGGTAGTGGAATTCTTCCGAGTGTTCGGCCGCCTTCGACGTCGTGTCCGTATGGGAATTGCTATAGGTGAAGGAGCCCGATGCTTCGACGTTGTTGCCAACAAGGTTTTCGGCTTTGATGCTCGCACCGATGCTCCAACCGCTGGTCTCTGACCGGGTGTTTGTCACGGACACCTTATGGGTGAGGCTCACATCAACTGGACCATAGACCCAGCTGGATTGACTAATGACAGGACCTGTCTCAATGAGAAACCCTCCGAATCCGCAGCGATCCTTACGGTTGACGCAGTAGGACTTGAGGGAACTGCCCGTCAACTGGCCATGCAGGCTTTGTTCAGTTCCTGATAAGTGAACAAGCGTGTGGCTATCTTCGGGGATTGATGGGATGCCGGGAAGTTTGAGGAGACGTGTCTCCATGTCGGGAATATTGGACTTGGTGCCTAGCTCCATGCCACGAGCCGTGATTTCTGGAAGGTTCGTGTCCCAGCTGGTTCCGGGGCCTTCTTCGAACATTCCTGCAAAGGAATCAAATAGGTCGAGTTCGTCGTAAGCCTCCTGAAATGTTTTTTCGTCACCTTCTGGGGTCTGCACGACTGCCTTCTTCTTCGCCATATGGTGCCTTTCCTTCACTCAGGTTGCCGTGGGTGCTGCACCTTCTTGCTAAACGCCCAATCTAGGCGCTTTCATGTGTAAGGAATGGAGCGCAAACTATGGACGCTGGTCCGAACGTTATCGGATGAACACTTTCCGTAGTTCTCATTGGACAAAATGCTACGTCGGAGTCATAACGATTCACGTTTTCTGGAAAATGTCACTAATGGGGTATCCGGCGTTGCTGCCGTGACCGAGCCTCTGTAGGGATGCGATGTCTGTGGTTGCAACGGTCAATACGACTGGTGCCAAGTATCCACAAACGGGTGCGGACGCGTAAAGCATTGAGCTCGGCAAATCCGCTTCATCATGTGTTACGCCTTAGCCAAGCTCTGACGCATAGCGTTTACAGCCACGGTCGGTTCGTAGTCTTCGGGCACGCCATCGACCATAATGATGTTGCCTTTAATGTGCCGCGAGCGCAGTGGTGCGATTTTGCGATACTCGGGTGAGTCCCACCAGGCCTGGGCTTGAGTGATGCTGGGAAAACCGATCATCACGACGCTACCGGGCCAGACACCTTCCTTCACATCGTGCTGGGTCGCATGCACGAGATAGCGTCCGCCATATGTCCTAAACGAGGCGGGAAGTCGCTCTATGTATTCGGCAATTTCGGGATGTGGGGCAGCGTCTTGTAGATGTGCAATGACATAGGCAGACATGGCGTTCTCCCGGTTGATTCGGATCTTTGATAGCGATCATCGCGGCATAAGAACACCAGGTCGATTACCCGTCAGGTAAAGCTGCTCAGCTACTCCTTCGCTACCATGCGAATTCAGAGGTGAACCAGGGAGTACTCAATGCGACGTGTGGCCTTCGCGGCTGCGATCTTGGCCTGCACGGTGGGGCTCGCGGCTTGCAACGATAACGACGGCAATGATGTGAGCGGTGCGAAAAAAGGCGGGACCTCGATGGAGGAGAAGAGCAAGAAAACTGGAACTCCGTTAGCGGGCACAGACCCATGTGCCCTGCTCAAGCCCGCTGACGTTCCAGAACTCACTCAAGACAGCACCTTCAAACCTAAGGCGAACGGCAACATCTGCAGCGGTTACGACTTCGCCATAACTATCGATGATGTCACCGAATCTGGTTATGACATGGCATTCGACGGCTCGGATGTCACGGCATTGCCTGATATCGCCGGGCACAAGGCCGCTATCTCAGAGAGCAATGTGGGTGGGTTGAAGAGCTGCCACGTTGTTCTTGAAGTCACCTCCGATGAACTTGTGGATGTCACGGTCACCCATGGCGAGGAGCCGTCGCGGACCTGCGAAATCGCGAAGAAGGCGGCTGTAGTCGTCGCGAACCGGATACCGGACTGACATATCTGGTGCAATAGGAACGCGACACGTTCCAGCAGCGCAAATGTGCTGTGTAAGTGCAGCTCAACAGCATGGTGCATAGCGGGTGCTCTGATTCTTGGTGCGGTGGATCTGGCGAGCATCATTCCGCTCGGCATACCGTCTGGCGGGCAAAGTGGCCCAATAGCCAAGCACTCGGTGCCTGTGGCAGGGTCGATCACACCCGTTCAGGCCGTCCATTCGTGAAGACGTTCGCTCAGCACAACATTATTCGGCAGCTGTTCAAGTTCTTGTGGGTTCAGTGTGATGCCCTGCAGTTTCAGCGTTCTGGCCAGCGAATCCCAGTGATCGAGTGCCATCTGTTCATGCGTCTTGCCTTCGAAGGGTTCATCTGGTCCTACCACTACCCGAGCGGTCTCGACCACATCTTCAACGGAGATGTGCGTGCGGATATCGCTGCCCGAGGCGCTCCACCCTCGATGGTCGAGCAGTATCAGCCGCCGACCGTCGGCGAGTTCGGCTTCTAGGCGCGCCGATATTGAGATCTGTCGGGCATCTGAAGCGGTTTCATCAATGTCGGCATAAGTGATAAAGCCGATAACACTAGCCATGCGTGCCTTCCTTTCGCCGACGTTGAGCTCGAACTCTGAAGTGCGAGGCTGTGGCCGCAATTGAAGTCACGGAACGCCTCGCACTTCATCTATTTCATTGTGTCGTAATGAGGTTCGATAACTTTCAGCTGACCGCGGTGACAAGGATCGGTGCTTGCTTGCCGTCATTGCCCGCTATGTACGCGATAGCCCACTTGTAGAGCAAGGTCTCACGAAAGTCATTGGTTTTAGCGCCTGGGCGCACCACAGAGAATCCACCATGTGGATCGGGAAGTTTGTCGGCGATGTAGTGACGAAGATCCTCCTCTGCAAGTTTTAGGTGCCGCATTTGTTCTTGGGCTGGGTCGGTGAAGCGGATGGGATAGCCACCCGTCGCCTCGCCGTCCAGACGCACCGCATCACGCCCCTCTGCGTTGTGTTGCAGGATGACGTCGCGTTGGCGCAGGAGTTCGCCAGTGTGGTGCTGCTGCTGAGTGACTGGGCCGAACGCTGCGAGATTCTTGGCTTGGACAGCCCAAAAATAGAGAGTCATTTCCAATGGGGAGCCGATCAATCCAGAAATGCTCGTGTCGTACTGTTTGTGCCAACGTTCCGGCAAGGCGGCGCGGATCTGTGCGGGGGTGGAATCCATGACGATCCTTTCAGCGCGGAAATAAAGGGCACTTAGGACTGTAGGTCAATGTTTG
>JABFVL010000008.1 GCA_013362805.1 Mycobacteriales bacterium
CTGGGCTCGCTCAACCTGCCTGAGGACAGGAGTTAGAGGCGGTTTACTACAACTTTTACTACAGGACATAAAAAACGCCCTCCAAGCCTAAGCCTGGAGGGCGTTTTCCCTGGTAGCGGGGACAGGATTTGAACCTGTGACCTCTGGGTTATGAGCCCAGCGAGCTACCGAGCTGCTCCACCCCGCGTTGGAGTCTTTTTCAAGACCGCCGCCGTAGCGACTCCATAAGTATAGGCATAGCCATAACGGCGGGCAAAAATGGGGTACTACTGTGTTTCTTGGGGCCTGTGAGCAGGCCCGGGACGTTTTATCCGCCCCGGGCCTCACCATTAGCTTCCTGAACCGTCGGCCTCTTCGTAGCGTTTAATCGCGGCGTCGAGTTTTCCTTCGGCACGGCCTATGCCCTCGAAGTCGCGGTTCTGTTGGGCGTTCTTGAGCTCCTCAAGCGCGGCCCGAATGTCTTGCACCGCAGCATCCCGTTCGTCACCGTCCGAGCTGGGCTCGCTCGGGCTTGGTGTCGGTGTGGGCGTTGGCTGATTCGGATCGGTTTGAGGTGGCGGCGGTTCCGTTTCGTCAGTGACTGGCTGACCAAACAGGGTGTTCAACGCCTTAGCCAGGGTTTCCTCATAGGCGACCTTGTCGCCGAAGGACACCAGAACCCGTTCCATCAGCGGGTAGGCGTTTTGGCCCCCGCTTTGGACATAGATCGGCTCGACGTATAGCAGTCCGCCCGCGACTGGCAAGGTGAGCAGGTTTCCGTACACAACCTGCGAACCTCCGGTGCCGGAGGTGAGCAAGTTGAGCTCACGTCGCACGCTTGGATCGTTTCTCATCTTGGGCTGCGCCTGGTTGGGTCCAGGCACACCCGAGTCGCCAGGCAGCTCCAGGACACTGAGTTGTGGTTTGCCGTCGACATAGGTGCCGTTGACGAGCGCGGCCAGGTTTTCGCGACGGGCCGCGGTGAGTGCCGAGGAGAGCACAAAGTTAGGGTTGTCGGCCCCGGGCAGCTGCTCCACCACGTAGTAAGGCGGTTGTGGAGCGTCACCGCTACGTGTCGGGTCGTCTGGCACTTTCCAGAAGTCTTGGCCGCCGAAGAAGCCTTGCGGGTCATCGACGTGATAGTTGGCGAGCATTTTCCGCTGCACCTTGAACATGTCTTGCGGGTACCGCAGCTGCGATACCAAATCTTCGGGCATCTCGGACTTGTCTTTGACGATGCCGTCGAAGACCTTGTTCCAGGTCTTTAGCATTGGGTCGGTTTCATCCCAGGTGTAGAGAGAAACCGTGCCATCGTAGGCGTCCACGGTGGCTTTCACGGAGTTGCGAATGTAGTTGATGTCAGCATCTGGTTGATTGGCTGTGCCGCGCCCGGTACCCGAGTCGACGGCGGCATCAGCCACGGAGGTCCGCTGAGCGTAGGGGTAGGCATTGCTGGTGGTGTACGCGTCGATGATCCATTGAACCCGGCCATCGACAACAGCTGGATATGGGTCAGCGTCAATTTTGAGGAACGGCGCGACTTTTTCGACCCGGGACCGTGGGTCACGCACGTACATTACTTTGGAGTTTTCATTGATGGCGCTCGAAAGCAGGAAGTTCTTTTCCCGGAAATGGGCGGCGAACACGAGTTTGCGAGTGAAGCTGTCGAGGGCCACGCCACCTTTTCCGTCGTAGGTGGTGTTGATCTGCTCACCTTCGCTGCCCTTAGCGGTCGGGCGGTCGAACTCTCGGTCTTTGGCTCCATCGGCTTTCCCGACAATGGAGTAGTCCTTCATCAGTTCGCCGTAGTAAATACGAGGCTGTTTGATTTGGACCGCTGAGCCGAATGCTTTAGCGTCCTCGGAAGTGAACTCTTCACCCAACGCACCGGAGACGAAGATCGGCGCTCCAGTGTTATCTACTTTGTTCGCCGGTGCGGCCACGAATCCATAGCCGTGGGTGTAGACGGTGTGGCGGTTAATCCAGTTGGTTTGATTACCCGAAAGCTGTCCAGTGTTCATTTCCCGCGCGCCCACGATGTAGTCGCGCAGTTGCCCATCAACTTCGTAACGGGCGATGTCGAGCTGCGGGTTAAAGTCATAGAAGGGCCGTACTTGTTGCAGCTGGGCAAACGTTGGCGACAACACAGCGGGGTCAAGCACTCGGCCGTTATCCACGGTGTTGGTAGCCGCTGAGATAGCCCCTGGATCTGGAGTGGTGGTGGCGTTATAAGGCGTCAGTTTGACGTCTTCGATTCCGTAGGCTTTTCGGGTGAATTCGATGTTGCGCTGAATGTACTTTTCTTCTCGCTCGTTCGCGCTTGGCTTGATCGAGAATTGGTTGGCAAGTGCCGGAACAATTCCGCCGACTACAACCGCGGAAACCAACAGCAGCACAAGCGCCATGCTCGGGAGCAGGACTTTCCGAATACCCACGTTGACCGCAAACATCAGGGCGCACAGCGCGGCGATCCACAGCAAGATATTTTTGGCGGGCAAGAGCCACTCAATATCGACAGCGGCGGCGCCATCAAGTTTTGTAATGGACCCTCGGGTGGTGAGCATGCCGTAGCGGTCGAGGTAATAAGCGACTGCTTTGAGCCCGACGAACAGCGCGAGGAGCACTGAAAGGTGCGCGATGACGCCAGGGTTCATGCGTGGCCCACGCCCCGCCAGCCGCAGACCGCCATACAGGTAATGGACCATCAGGGCGCTGATGATGCATAGGGCGATCGCGATGAAACCCATGCTGAGCAAAAAGCGCCAGAATTGGTACTCAAAAACGTAGAACGAAAGATCTTTGCCATATTGCGGGTCTTTCACACCGAAGGGCTCGGAGTTCCAGAAAAGCAGCCAGGTTTGCCATTTTCCTTGAGCTGAGGCTCCGGCGATAAGCCCCACAATGATGGCGACCGCGCCCACCACGAGACCAAATCGTGGTGTCAAAGCCAACCGATAGCGTTCGAGGCTTTGTTGTTCCATTGACATTGGGCGGTAGTCGGGTCGTAGCCGAAATGCGACGATAATGTTAGCCGCGACAATCGCGGCCATCGCTATGCCAAATACCGCAAATAGCGTGATCCGCGTCCACATCATCGTGGAGAAGACGCCGCCATATCCGACTTCCTTGAACCACAGCCAATCGACATAGGTATTTACACCCACCGAAAACGCGATTAGTAGCGCGATGATGAGTCCGACGACGATCGCGATGATCTTGGTGCGACGCGAAAGCATCGGCACCGAGGACATCGAGAAACTGCGGGCCACGTCAACGACCTTTCATTGGAGCGAGGCAAGCCTGGTGGAATCAGCAGCCAGCCGGGGTACCAGTGTTGTTTCGGATCATTTCTAGTGCGGTCAAAGCGTCATCCAATTTCGACACCTTAACGAGGGTCAATCCATCGGGTTTTGCCCGTTTGGCTTCAGCGCAGTTCGCGGCTGGAGTAAGAAAAACAGTACTGCCCTCATCGAGGGCACCGATCATTTTTTGAGGGATACCACCGATGGCTCCCACTTTTCCGGTGTCAGCGATGGTGCCAGTACCAGCGATCTTTTTGCCCCCCGTCAGGTCTTCGTCATCGATTTTGTCGATGATCCCGAGGGCGAACATCAATCCCGCCGACGGCCCACCAATGCCCTTCAAATCGAAACTCAACTCGAATGGATGGGGCTGTTCTTGAGAGATTTCGATGCCCAATCGGCCCTGCTTTGAATCTTTCTCGTCCGCTTCAAGAACGACATCAACTGTGCCTTGTGTGTCGCCTCTTTGATACGTCAATGCAACCTGTTCACCAGGTTTCTTATTGGACAAGGCTTCGATGAACGCCGAACCGCTGTCCACGGCCGTGCCATTCACAGCGGTGACCACATCGCCGGGGGCGAGTTTGCCGTCAGCTGGGGCGCCTTGGGTCACCGATTTCACGGCGACTTGGGTCGGGTAGCCGAGCTCGCGCAGCGCGACCACTTCGGCGGAATCTTGAGATTGCTGCCAGTCAGCGGCCGCTTTCTTTTCCGATTCTTGTTCTGATTCCCCTGGCGGGTACACGCTCTCTCGGGGCACCAACGCGATGTCATCGTCAAACCACATGCGCAGAGCGGTAAAGAAATCAATACCGTCGTACACGCTGACCGTGGTCAATGACAGTTGACCTTGGGAATCGGTGGCCTGCGCACCCTTGACTTCAATGACGGGTTTTCCCTTGATCGCGCCCAACGTATCAACGGCACGCCCAGGCGCCAGCGCAACATAAGGCACTGTCATTTGCGACAAGCCCAACGCCAAAAGGAAGACGACAAGCGCCCCGGCGACCACACTCCAGCCACGTCTACTCATGAGCGGACCAGCCACAACAACACAGGCACCATATACACAGCCTAAGAGCTAGTGGCACTATCGCCGCCACCGGATACGGTGTATGCATGACGGATGCTTTCGGCGGCGAGCTGCCCGACCCAAACGACCCCGCGGCGATGTCTGCTTTCTTTTCTCAAATGCAGCAGATGTTCAACGCCGCTGGCCCCACTCAGGGGCCGGTGAACTGGCCACTTGCTCGCCGGGTTGCTCAACACGTGCTCACCGGTGATGGCAGCGGTAGCGATGTGACGCTGGCGGAGACCGCGGAAATCGAACAGGCTCCCACCTCGGCGCAACGCGAAGCAGTCGAAGAGGCGCTGCGCCTGGCCGATTTGTGGCTCGAGCCAGTGAGCACCTTCCCATCTGGTTTGAGCAGCACCGCCGCGTGGACCCGTGGTCAGTGGCTCGATGAAACAGAGCAGACCTGGCATCGCCTTTTTGATCCGGTCGCCGCCAAAGTTGTCGAGGCTATGCGCACTGTGCTGCCCGCCGAACTTGAGGAAGGGGTTCCGCCAGAACTTTTGGACCAGATCACTTCTTCCCTCGGTGGTTTGTCCGCCGCGTTTTCCCAGATCGGGGGCGCCGTTTTTGGCACCCAGGTGGGGCAAGCGCTAGGCACGCTGGCGAGCGAAGTGCTGACCTCCACCGATATTGGCTTGCCGCTTGGATCTACCGGTGCGGCCGCACTGTTGCCCACGAACCTGGCCGAGTTCGGCGAAGGTCTGGAGCTACCGCTTGACGAGGTGCGGCTTTACGTGGCTCTGCGCGAAGTAGCGCATCATCGTCTGTATGGCCACGTGCCCTGGCTGCGCTCTCATGTGCTGGACGCGGTGACAGCGTACGCACGAGGCATTCACGTGGACCGGGACGCGTTCACCGAGGCCGTTGAACGTATGCGCGATTCTATTGATCCAGAAGACCCATCCAGTGCGCAAATGGTGCTCTCTGACAACATTTTCCGCCCGGCGGCCACGCCAGAGCAGGAAGCCGCGTTGAGCCGCCTGGAGACCGCTTTGGCGCTAATCGAGGGCTGGGTGGCGCACGTGGTCGATTCAGTCGCCGGTGAACGGCTGCCCGCCGCGGCCGCGCTGTCCGAGACGTTCCGCCGACGCCGAGCCGCTGGTGGGCCCGCTGAGCAGACTTTTGCCAGCTTGGTGGGCTTGGAGCTGCGTCCGCGACGTTCACGTGAAGCTGGCACCCTGTGGGCCGAGTTGGAGAAGGCCAAAGGGGTAGATGGGCGCGACGGTTTGTGGGCGCATCCAGACTTGCTGCCGGACGCTGAGGACCTCAGCGACCCAGTCGGTTTCGCGGCCCGAGAAAACGATGGAAGTTTGCCCGGATTCGACGAGCTTGAGTAAGCCTTAAGAACAGTCATCAACATTGAGGCTGGCCGCGGCGGCCACGCCCTCGAGATATCCACGCGCCCGTTGCGCCGAGGGGTAGTTATCGACCAGTTTCCAAAATTTCTCGCCGTGACCAGGCACTATGAGATGCACTAGCTCGTGTAGCAGCACATAGTCGATCACCCAGCTTGGCATCTCGGCGAGTCGATGGCTCAGCCGAATAGTTCTGTCCGCTGGGGTGCATGAGCCCCAGCGTCCTCGTTGGTTTTTCACCCATCGCACACTTGTCGGCTCAACCGCGTTAGCCAAATAGCGTTTGGCCAATTCGGCGGCGCGGTTCATGAGTTGTTTGTCACTGGAGAATTTGCGGGTGCGCTTGGTTTCCAGACGCTGAACCATCCGGCCGACCCAGTCTCGTTCCTCGGCCTGAGTGAATTTGTCCGGTATCAACACGATAACGGTATTACCGTCGCGGTAAGCCGACACTGTACGGCGTCGACGGGCGCTCCGACGTACTTGCACGTCGGGGCCGATGTCACCGTTTCGGCGATATGACTGGGTGCGTGGCTGCGCTGCCATGCTTGAAAGTTAGCGCCCTTTTTAGCCGTGTGGTCGCAACCAGCCCGGCCATACTTATTAATCCACAGTTTTTACGAAGTTATCCCCAGGTATTCCCCAGTTTTGGCCACATTCTGTGGATGAATCCTTGACGAGCCCCACCCACCCGCTTAGCCTCGGATCAGCCCCTCACGCACGTACGTGCCGTAAGCAGGGGCAACAGGGCGACTCGCCGCAAGGGGAAGGTGGCGAGTCGCCCTGATCTATTCGCACCCGTTTTCGCACCACTCATTAATCGAATTACCCAAGCTCCCGCCTTTCAAACGGCACGCCAGGAGAACTTTTCTCACATGTTGCGGGTAGGGTCAGCCCGATTGAGAGCTAGCAGCTCAACCACCACAAACACAGGAGGGTTCAGTGGCGGAGAAGACAGCCCACGCAGCAGGAGATACCGGCACATACAACGGTTACTGCGTCAAGTGCAAAGAAAAGCGCGACTTCAAAGGCACAGTGGAAGCCATGAAGACCGGCCGCCTCATGGCCAAGGGCACCTGCCCCGTATGCGGCACCAAAATGAACCGCATTCTCGGCAAAGCTTAGGAGAGACGTGGGTGGGTGGGCCCCAGTGTGGAAGCCCACCCACCACCTGTGGATAAGAAAATCCGCGTGGACACGCACCTGCCAGGCTCACCGCTATGCGCCCCCTACTTGTCCGTAGCTTGCATCGCCTGTGGCGAGACCAAAGCACTTTGCAACTTGGGCTTCACGCACCGCAAGCCGTCGTCGTTACCAATGTCAACGCCGAAACCAGAGCCCTGATCGGCCAGTTGAACGGCCGACACACACTGGCCGAACTTCTTGCCGGACTGCGTGAACGTGGACAAGACCCGGCCACCCTCACGAATTTGCTAGCGCTGCTAGAAACCGCTGGGGCTCTCCACGATGGCGAACCCGAAACAGACTTCCCAGCTTCACTCCCCAGTGAAGAACGCCGTCGACTGGCGCCTGATTTGGCAGCGCTGAGCCTTTATCGAGCTAATGCCGCCCAAACTCTCGCGAATCGAGCACAGCGCAGTGTCCTAGTTGCGGCGGATGGGCGATTTGGTGCTTCGTTCGCGACCCTCATGGCGGCCTCAGGAATTGGGCGCGTCCAAGTGTGGTCCCGATCAATAGTCACCGCACAAGACCTCTCCCCTGGCGGCCTCACCGCTAACGATGTCGGCCGCTCGTATGTGAACGCCGCACATGATGCGATCACCCGGGCCGCGCCTCACGCGGCCACTCATCTGTCCGGAACGCCAGACCTTTTAGTGCTGGCACGTCCAGATCGCCCGACCCCAGCGCATCGTTGGACTCGGCGAGCGCCACACATGCTGATCAATATCTCTGAAGGCCAAGCAACAATCGGGCCATTGATGATGTCGGGCATCACCGCCTGCCTCACCTGCATAGATCGCCATCGCAGCGATAGAGACCCCGATTGGCCAGTCATCGCGGCGCAATTGGCAACCGAGCCCGAACACGCGGAGGCGGCACAGCTATCAACGGTGTCAGCGGCCGTAGCCTTGGCAACGAACCAAGCACTTCAATTCATCGACAACGGCACCACAACTATCGTGGGCGGTTCACTAGAACTCAGTGACGCGGCCAGCGGGACGAGTCATCGACGCTGGTCACCCCATCCGCGGTGTGATTGCGGTGCGCACCAAAACCAACAATAAACCGCCGCCCCACCGCACCGGCGTGCAACGAACAGGGACAATGGCTACGTGACTGACGCGCAGAAGAACATCCCAAGCTCGGCGATCACCCGAGCCGCGAAATTGGCTTCCCTCCCTTTGGGCATGGCGGGCCGGTTCACAGTTGGCCTCGGGAAACGGCTGGGCGGCATTTCCGGCGACATTGTCAACGCCGACCTACAGCGCCGTACCGCCGAACAGCTGTTCTCTGTTCTCGGGCAGCTCAAGGGCGGCGCGATGAAGTTCGGGCAAGCGCTCAGTGTGTTCGAAGCCGCTTTGCCGGAAGACCTCGCCAAGCCCTATCGGGTGGCACTGACAAAACTGCAAGATTCGGCGCCACCACTGCCCGCCGCTTCAGTTCACAAGGTGCTCGCCGAACAATTGGGTCCGGATTGGCGCACGAAGTTCAAAGAATTTAATGACGACCCGGTCGCCGCGGCAAGCATCGGGCAGGTGCACCGAGCAACCTGGGCTGATGGTCGGGACGTCGCGGTCAAAATCCAATATCCGGGTGCGGGTCCAGCTTTGCTTTCGGATCTTAAGCAGTTGTCGAAAGTCGCCAGGCTCTTCGCCCTCATTCAACCGGGTCTTGATATCAAACCTCTATTGGCCGAGCTGAAGTCTCGCCTCGCCGAGGAACTCGACTACGAACTAGAGGCCGAAAGCACGGCCCGATTTGCCGCTGAATACGACGGTGACAAAGAAATCGCGATTCCTCACGTGGTGGCCAGCGCACCCAGAGTTTTGGTCACCGATTGGATTGAGGGGCGTCCGCTTTCTCAGGTAATCGCTGAGGGCACCCAAGAAGAACGCAATCACGCCGGAAGGCTTTTGGCGGTGCTGCACTTTTCGGCGCCAACCCGAGCTGGTCTTTTGCATGCCGATCCCCACCCGGGAAACTTCCGCATTTTGCCCGACGGGCGGCTGGGTGTTCTTGATTTTGGGGCGGTCGCACAACTTCCCGAAGGCTCACCGGAACCTATCGGACGGCTAACACGACTGGCCCTGGACGGCGAAGCTGAAAAAGTGCTTGTAGGTCTGCGTGAAGAGGGATTCATCAAAGCGGAGATCGAAGTGGACGCCGATGAGGTACTGGAATATTTGTTGCCCATCCTTGCCCCGCTGCAAACAGAGCGCTTCCACTTCAATCGAGCTTGGTTGCGTGGGCAGGCCACCCGAATAGGTAATCCACGTAGCTCGGCATACCAATTGGGCAAGCAACTTAATTTGCCGCCGGCATATTTGCTGATTCACCGAGTGACTCTTGGATCAGTCGGGGTGTTGTGTCAGCTCGAGGCCGAGGCACCATATCGGGAAATAGTCGAAGAATGGCAACCGGGTTTCGCCGAGTAAGTCATAAATAGCGAAAATCGCCGAGCTTATTAATAAGCTCGGCGATTTTTGTTTAGTATTTATCGGCTACCGAGGTAGACCTGCTCACGGCGGCGACGGGCGGCAACAGCTACTTCGCGAGCTGGGCGGCTCAGCCGGGTCTTGGCGCCATCAGATTTGTGCCAGTTGACGGCGTCGGATAAGCGATCGAGTCGGACGCGATTAATCACTTCTTGTAGAAGCAACATAGTAAGGCTCCTCTTAGTAATGCAATCGTTATTGATCCTATACAGCGTTGTCATTTGATTACCACCTGAATTGTTATTGCGTTGCTCACGGACGAAAAAGGTATTTATCGGTTATCAAGTAATTGCGAGTCAGGAAATCGAATCGACTTTTCGAGGCCTTCCCCGACCCCTTTTCATGCCGATAATCGACCCACGCTCGAAAATTTGACCACCCCAAACGCCCCACGGTTCGGACCGCTCCAACGCCGCGTTCAGACACGCTGATTGCAGAGGACACGCGCCACATAGCGCCTTCGCCTTCTCCAATTTCGCTGCCTGCTCCGCAAACCAAAGTTCGGGATCTTCGCCTTGGCACGGCAAAGACACGAACTCGTTCCGCGAATCATGGTGCTCGCCTCCGGAATCGGGAGCAATTTTGTCTACCGAAGCCGGTGCGGGTGCGAGCTGCAACATGCTGTCACCTCTTTCACTACATTTAGGACTTAAAATTGGGCACAAAAAAGCCGTGAACCTGGCTGGGTTCACGGCTTGAGAAAGCTAGATGACGTTATGCGTCATCAATGCGCAAGCGGAAACCCGGCACAGTGCCAGAGCTGGAGGAGGACCCCACCGTTAGGGGGCGGCAGATGGTTGCCAGAGCGTGGGAGAACCGCCACCGGGCAACATAGATTGACCGACCGGTGGCGGCGCTCGTGAAGTATGTCTCCATGTGAAGCCACCCCCTTTCGGAATCTAAGACGTTGACAAAGGCGCTACATATGCGCGCGCAGGGAAGCCTACGCCGCCGATGGGCGTCGAGGCAACTTAATTAATAAGAACTTTTTGCGACACCCTCGGAGGCACGGTTCTCCGCGATCACTTCGAGCACATCGGCGCCATATAGCGAAAGCTTTCGAGGCCCAATACCAGGGATTTCGCTCAAAGACTCCGCTGAAAGTGGCGGCGCTTCAGCGATCGCCTGCAACGTCGCGTCAGTCAAAATGCAGTAGGCCGGAAGTTCTTGTTCCTTGGCCACTCGGCCACGCCACTGCCGCAAAGCCTCATAGAGCGCCTCATCCAAATGGGCATGGCAACCTGAACACCGACGCAGCTTGCGCTGTCGGGCGTCAAAGACCGTCACCCCGCACACCCGACATGTGACAATCGCGCGGGAACGCGGCTCGTTCGTTCGGGAATTGGCCTTCTTGGCCGAGGGCGCGGCCGCATGCGCGGATGCGGGCAGAAACCGGGAAGGGCGACGAGTGGCCCGCCCACCCGGATTGCGCGCACCAGCCCAGGACATCCACAAGAATTCTCGCGCCCTGGTGACGCCCACATAGAGCAAGCGCCGTTCTTCTTCCAGCTGTTCATCGGTGTTGGCATGGGAAATGGGCAAAGTGCCTTCACACAAGCCAATCAGAAAAACAGCATCCCATTCCAAGCCCTTAGCCGCGTGCAACGACGCCAACGTGACACCTTCCACGACGGGGGCATGTTGGGCGTTAGCGCGATCGGCGAGCTCATCGGCAAATTCACGCAAAGAGCCAGAGCCAAACTCTTGCGCCAAACGCACCAGAGCGGCCAGCGCTTCCCAGCGCTCACGGCTAGCACCACCAGATGGCGGCGCGTCAGCGGCAAAACCAACCACCGCCAGCACTTCCGTGACGGCCTCCACCAACGTTGGCGCATCTTGTTGAGCCCGTGCGGCCCCGCGCAGCAGGACCAACGCTTCTCGCACCTCGGGCCGTTCAAAAAAGCGCTCTACGCCACGCACGACATAAGGAACACCCGCGTCGGTCAAAGCTTGTTCATATGCCGGGGATTGCGCGTTGACCCTAAACAGCACCGCCAATTCAGAGGCCTTGACGCCAGAGTCGAGCAATTTTCGACAGCGCGTGGCGACAGCGGTCGCCTCCGCGTGCTCGTCAGAGAAGTTCTTAATTGTCGGCTCAGGCCCATCTGGGCGCTGGCCAATGAGCTGAAGGCGCAATTTCGCGTATTCACCGGTGGCCGCGGCGAGCACTTGGTTCGCGGCGGCGACTACCTGTGGCGTGGAGCGATAGTCACGCTCCAGTCGAATGACAGTCGCGCCGGCATAACGGCGCGGGAAATCGGCCAGATACGAAGCACTAGCGCCAGTGAACGAGTAGATGGTCTGAGAAGCGTCACCCACCACGCACACATCGCGGCGACCGCCGAGCCACGCATCCAGTAGACGCTGTTGCAAGGGGTTAACGTCTTGGTATTCGTCGACGACAAAGTGGCGATATTGGGCGCGAATCTGGTCCGCGACATCTCGGTGTTCTTCTATCGCCCAGATAGTGGCGCGGAGCATATCTTCAAAATCTATGACGCCCGCGCGACGCTTCGCCACTTCGTAGCCGCCATATATTGCGGTGAGTTGATCTCCAGGAATTGGCATGGCGCGCTGATGTTTGACAGCGGCTGTGGCGTAATCATCAGGCTCAATCAGTGAGGATTTAGCCCATTCGATCTCACTGGTGACATCCCGGAGCGTGGTTTTGTCGAGGGTGAGCCGCAAAATCGCCGCGGCCTGCGCAACAGTGCGCACTTTTTGCTCTAGAAGACGAGGCATCTCTTTTCCATTAAGCACACGTGGCGCGAAAAACTTGAGCTGCCGCAAAGCCGCGGAGTGAAACGTGCGCGCCGACACCCCCGCGACACCGAGCTGGCGAAGTCGACCCCGCATCTCCCCCGCCGCCCGAGCTGTGAAGGTGACCGCCAACACATTGCGACCAGCAATCTCGCCCGAAAGCACACGGGCGGCGATGCGATGGGTGATCGCTCTAGTTTTGCCCGTGCCGGCGCCAGCAAGAACACATACGGGCCCAGCTGGGGCCAGCACGGCCGCTCGCTGCTCCTCATCGAGAGGGCCCAGTACATCTCTTGTCTCATGCGTCACGACGATGATCCTGCCAGGTCGCCGCCAATTGATGGTGAGCCCATCCACACCCCGGGATGGCGGGTTGAGGATGAGCCGTATCGTGGGAATAACCGTAAGGAAGGTGGCGTTGAGCTAGCCATGATCACCATGTATTCCACCACTTGGTGTGGTTATTGCACGCGGCTCAAGAGCCAGTTAGAACGCGCTGGCATTGCGTACCGCGAGATCAACATCGAACATGACCCCGCGTCAGCTGACTATGTGATGCAGGTCAATGGTGGGAACCAAACTGTTCCCACGGTGAAGTTCCCCGACGGAACAGCTCTTACCAACCCAACGCTGAACCAAGTAAAAGCCCAACTGGCGATTGCTTGAGCGGTGGGGGCGAGCACTCCAAGTGCTCGCCCCCACGCTTTACACGCCTTGTTGCCGTGCTCGTCGACGAGCGGATATAACCAGTGCGAGCCCAATGGCCAGCACAACCACGCCGCCAAGCAGCACAGTGTTGGTCGCGCTACCGGTGATCGGCAGAGTGTCGGGCTTGTTCCCAGCCGCTCCCCCAGGCTGAGTGGGCTCTAGCGACGCCGAAGGCGTTGGAGCCTCAGTGCTCGTTGATGGAACTGATGGAGTTGCCGAAGGCGTGGGGCTCACGCTTGGAGTCGGCTGACCTGGCTTTGTCGGGCAGGTGTGGGAGAGCACGAACTTATCGAGCTTTCCATCGCCCGTCGCTTGCGCTGTTCCGGCAGCGAGCGTCGCGCCAGCTGGCGTGTAGACGTAAGCGTGCTTGGGGTTGCTCTCTTTGATGTAGCCATTAGCTCCAGGCAATGTGACTACTAGTTGCCCACCACCAGAGAGCGTAAAAGTGAGCTGCAGCTGGGTGAATGTTCCGTCCTTGCCTGGAAGTACGAAATGCCAGCCATCTTGGCCGTTCGTTGGGGCTGGTGCGAAATCTGAGCAATCTTTCTGGCCGAATCCAGCGGCCGTGGAACCCACATGTGGTGCATGTAGTGGAACGGTCACTGAGTCAGTGGCCTGAGCCTGCGCGGTGGCGAAAGTAACGGCCGCGACCAAGCCGCAAACAACAATCCCGATGCGTTGAGCTACGCGCGAGGGGGAGCGATGAAACATGCTGACTCCATATTCAAAGGGCGTCCAACGTAGACGCGCATTTGAAACATCGCACAGCATTGATTCGGCGTTACCAAGTTCTGCGCGGCACTTCCATTTCCACTTAGGTCTGCTGTGTCGGCGGTATGCAAATCGCATAAAAGAGCTGGTGGATATGTGAATCCACCAGCTCTTTACCTTTATGTCGAGCCCGTAATTCGATTTATGCTCCGAGCTTGGCACCTCTGCGACGCGCGACCAGCACCAATCCGGTGCCCGTCGCGAGCACAAGGAGGCCACCAAGCAGCATCGTTGTGGCAGCGATACCCGTCACCGGCAGCTCTTGGGTCCCGGCTACTCCACCTGGCTGGCTCGGCGCGCCGCTAGGCGTCTCAGCTGGGCTCTCCGAAGGAGTCATGCTTGGGCTTTCCGATGGAGTTTCACTCGGGCTCGGTGTGGGCGTTTCGCTCGGGCTCGGTGTGGGCGTTTCGCTCGGGCTTGGCGTTGGTTCGTCGTCTCCCGGGCAGGTGTGTGAGAGAACGAAGTCGTTGGGCGAGCCGTCGCTGGTTCCGGTGGCGATTCCGCCGGTCAGGGTCGCGCCCACCGGCGTGTAAACATAAGCGTGTTGTGGATTGCTTTCTTTGATGTGACCGTTTGACCCTGGCACATCAACGATGAGAACCCCGCCGCCATCGAGATTGAAGCTGAGCGTCAAGCCAGTGAAAGCGCTGTTCTGGCCGGGTAGCACAAAATGCCAGCCGTCTTGATCGGGTTCGGGCGCTGGATCGAAGTCTGAACAGTCTTGTTCGCCAAAGCCTGCGGCGGTGGAGCCCACATGCGCGGCGTGTAGTGGAACAACAACATCGGCGGCCTGCGCCTGACCCGCTCCCAGGGCGATCGCGGCGACAAAGCCGCACAAGACGACGCCGAGACGGCGGGTGGCTAGCAAGGTTGAACGAGAAAACATGCTGGCTCCATATTCAGAACCCGCTCCCCTTGAGCACGGGAAGCGGCAAAATATCAACCAGCTCTTAATAGTCCTAAATGTGCTGATTTGCCACTACATTTGTCAAGCGGAGCCCCACATGTCGCGAGGCCCCGCTCAACTTGGCCATATTTATTCTTGGATCGGAGCCAGGACCGACACGGCAGAACGAATGGCATCAGCATCGCCAAGCACCACGCGAATCGCGTTGGCCGGAGTGAGATACTTCGCGGCGGCCTGAGCGACCTGCTCCACCGTGACCTCAGCCAAGCGCTGTGGGTGAGCCTCCAACCAATCCGGACCCAGCCCTATGCCCACCAAAGCTGACAGTGTGCTGGCCAAACCAGACTGAGTGGCGATCGACAGAGCTAGCGTGCCAATCGCGTATTGCCGAACATCTTCGACCTCTTCCGCCGTAGGCCCGCTGGTGGCCAACCTGCCCAGCTCGTAGTCAATTTCCAACAATGACTGCGCCGTCACTTCGCTGGCCACATCCGCGTCCATGGTGAGCACCGAACCCGCCACACTGTGCTCGATGGAGCTGTGGGCGGAATAGGTGTAGCCCTTATCTTCACGGATATTGGAGACAAGCCTTGACGAAAAATAGCCAGCGAAAATGAGATTCGCGAGCTGAAGGGCGGGATAGTCCGGATCGGTGCGGCGAATCGATTCGAAGGCGTATCGAATCGAGGATTGCACCGAGCCTTCACGGTTCACCAGCAAAGTGGGCCCGGTGACCAACGCCGGAATGGGCGGCATCTCGCTTGCGACGCCGGACGTTGCCCAGCCCGCGAAGACCGTTTCGGCGAGCCGCACGGTTTCTTCGGCTTCGACATCGCCGACCAGGATCAGTGTTGACCCAGCGGGCAAGACCTTGCTCGCGTGCAACGCACGCAGCTGCTCGGCGGCCACCTCGCGCACCTGCGCGGGGGTGGGTAGCTCGACCGCGTAAGGGTGATCGCCATACAGCCGCTTCACCAGCGCGGCCCGGGCCGCCGTGGACGACTGCGAAAGCGCGACTTCGATGTGGTCCGCCAAGTGCTCACGCTCTACCGCGACCTGTGGGTCGGGGTATTGCGCATCGGTGACCACCGTGGACAGCAACTCCAAGAAACCGGGCAATCCGGTGGCTAGAGTGTTGCCCGCCAACAGCAGCCGGTCGGCGTCCACAGATGCGCCCAAACCGCCGCCCAATGCTTGCAATGCGGCGGCCAAGGTGACATCGGTATGGGTGGAAGTGCCCGAGAGCATCGTTTCACCGAGCAGTGTGGCGATGGGCAATTCATCACTAGTGCCAGCGAACGGAACGCGCAGCCGTACTTCTACGAGCGGAACAGCACTGCGCTGCACGATCATGACGCGCAGCCCATTAGGCAAAGTCTTATCGGTGACCTGCGGAGGTTCCGCGTGACGGGGCTCAGCCAACGGCGGGAGGGGACGCGAAATAGTTGCTTGTGACATTGGTGTTAAGCACCCTTCCCGGGGACGACTTCCAGCACCGCGCGGCGCTGTGGTTGCAAAGTGGCGGCGGCGGCCTGCACTTGCTCGCTGGTCACTGCCGCGAGCATGGTGGGGATCTCATTAATGAGTTCGGCTTTGCCGTATTGCTGTTCGAATGTGGACATACTCAGTGCCCGGTTGAGCACCGCGTCGCTTTCTCGCAGCAGCTGCGCGACGAGCCGCACCCGCACTCGGTCGAGTTCACCGGCGGCGAGTCCGTCAGTGGCGAGCCGACCCAGTTCTGACTCGATGGTTTCGATGACTGTGTCTGCTTTGTGCTGCGGTGGGTAGTGAGCCTGAATGAGCAGGGCCGTGGGGTCACGCACAGCTAGGACATCGCCCATGAAGCTGAGGTATGACACCACATCGGTGGCGATCGCGTCTTTCAACACGAGGCGCTCGACAAGACGTGAGGCGTTTCCTTCGGTCAAGACTTCGGCGAGTAGCAGGTAAGGAAGGTATTCCTCAAGGTTGGCCACTGGGTCGGGCACTCGCCAGGCCAACGCGACGGCGGGCATGGGCGCGAGCGGGTCGTGGTGTTGTCCACGCCGTTCGGCGGTCAGGTCCGGTTCGGCGAAGCTGGGCAGCTCTGGGGCCGGCCGGTGTTCGATGTCGCCGAAGTGCTTTTCGACGAGGGCCGTGGTTTCGGCGATGTCGATGTCACCGGAGATGGCGAGCACCGCATTGGCTGGAGCGTAATAGCTGTCGAAAAACGCTTTGGCGTCTTGTGCGGTGGCCGCTTCAAGGTCTTCGAAAGAGCCGTATCCATCGTGGCTGTTGGCGAAGCTGTCGAACATCAGCTGCGGCAAATAGCACCAGGGGAAACCGCCGTAGGGGCGGTTTTTGACGTTGAGCCGAATTTCTTCTTTTACGACGTCAATTTGATTAGCCAAGTTTTCCGCTGTGAGGGCGGGGGCGCGCATCCGGTCGGCTTCTAGGAACAAGGTTCGTTCCAGGGCATGTGAGGGAAGCGTGGCGTAATAGTTGGTGAAGTCGGCGTGGGTGGAGCCGTTGAACACACCACCAGCTGACTGGATGTATCTAAAGTGCGCGAGCTTCTCCAGGTTTTCTGAACCTTGGAACATCAGATGCTCGAACAGGTGGGCGAATCCGGTGCGTCCTTCTGGCTCGGAGCGCATACCGACGTCATAGACCACGACGACGCCGATAACCGGAGCTGATTTGTCGGGGGAAAGCACCACACGCAAACCGTTGGGAAGCGTAAAACGCTCTACGGGATAGTTGGTGCTGGGCAAGGCGGCGATGGAGTCAGACACATGGCCGAGACTACCTCGAAATCGCTATGCGGGGCGAACAGAGGCGATCAGCGAATCAATTGGTGGCACCCATTCTTGTTTGTGGGTGTCGGGCACTGACACATACAACACGGCCGCAGATGGCCTTCCCACATCAACGGTGATGACCGCTACGGTTTCACCTTTTGCTTGCAGCCCTTCATCAGAAAAGTCCAGGTGAAAGACGGTTACCCAGGCGGGCAATCCGCCAAGGGTGGTGTATTCGTTGCGGGAATCGACACGTTCGTTGGGTTGCGGGTAGTAGGCGCGGCGCACATCTTCGGCGACTTGTTTGCCGGCGCATTCGAGATTCACGGTGAGGGAATCGCCTACGGTTGCCGGAACGCTGCCGGAGAGCACCGAGGCGAGGTAGTCGCCGCCGGAATATGTTTCGGTGACAAAGTAGTAGCCGGTACCAAATTCCACCCCAAGTTCCCCTTGGCCCCATATTCCGCGATCCCAGGAATGGAATGGATCGCCCCACTGACTGTAGGAGATTCCCGCCGCGGGGTCGCTCACCCGTGGGCCTTCTGGTGGAGCGGTAATAGCGCCGGGTGTTGGCTCTTGCTCCGGCCTAGGGCACAGTTTGGCTAGCGGGGGTTCGGCGATGTCGCTGCTGGTGCCGTGATCACCGCTCGCGGGATCACTGGAGTCGACAAGCATGTTTGCGATAATGAGTGCGGCCAAGATGACACACAAGCCCCCCACCAAGATGATTGCCGCGCGCTGTCCGTATGGCTGTGGGGCGGTATGGGTTCGAGATACCTGAGCCGGGGCAGCGCTGGCTGGATTCGTGGACAGTGACATCCCCTGCGGCTCGTTCGGCGCGGGAGTTGGCGCCTTCGGGGCACTCGAAGGCGAAATCCACTCCACATTGGAGTTAGACTCGGCCCACGGCGAGGGATTTTGCTCAGTCATACGCCTATTTTGCGTCTTAGGTGCTACTGGTTCGCGTTGGCCTGCCGCACGTCGGGCGATGAGCTGACAAAACAGGCTAGTGACGGCACAGCTGCAGACCTGAGTCTCGCAGATTCCCACCAATGACAGCCAACCGCGTCGCATTCATCTTTGTGCCCGCTTTCGCGGGAGTGAGCTCAGGTCCACAGTTGATGCAACAGGCGGCGTTTCCTGCCGAGCCTTGAAAAGCGAAGCAGCAGACTTTGCGGGCGGGCATGAGGGTGCCGAGGTGACCGGCCGAGGTGTTTTCGGAGTTGATTACACACACCGGCTCGAGCTGAACATAGTCGCCGGCTTTTCCTTCACCGGGGCCTAGCTCGTAATCGGCAATGGCGGCATAGCGTCGTCGAAGACGTCCGGTGGTTTTCGTGATGAATTCCAGATTTTCGCGATCTGGATTTTCCCAGTCGATGCCACGGATTCTGTCGACTATTTGTTGGTATTCGGGGTAGAAGAAATGGGTCATCGTCGCGGCGTACATTCCGCCTTTTATTGTGTGCCAGAGTTTGGTCTCCGGACCGTATCCGGCGGCACTGAGCCGCGCGAGGTAGTGGTGATGCAGTTGGCGGGCGGTCTTCCACGAGCGATCGTATAGCTTTTGAAAGAGTTCTTTTTCAGCGTTCTCATCGGCTATTGCTTCCGCGGATTCCATTATTCGATGGGCTCGTTCCAATACCTCGCGGCGGCTCCGATATTTATGCAGCCATTCGGTCGGTGCACTGATTTGTGGGTTCCAGTCTCGGAATAACGCAAGAGAAGTGTCGCGAATTTCTCCGTCTTTGAGCGCCAGCACCGCGGGGCCTTGCCGATAATATTCATAGCTTTTCACCGGTCCTAATAGAGCTTTTAGGACTTGTCGCTTGTCCGCCAGAATGCGTCTGAGCTGTTCATCTGGAGATAAGAGGCGATGCGAGTCGTCTGGATCTTTGTCCGCGACGTACTTGAATGCGAGTGCGATTAGACCGTCTACAACAGAGTCTTGGACAGTTGTTCCGTCGAGGAGCACCGCCTCAGCCTAGCATTAGGCGAGCCTTACCTAACTAGCTCGTCGGATCTCGTCGGCGTTCTCAGCAAGTCCCCTCCACAAATAGGCCGTGGCCTGCGCACCTTTCAGCAGCAAAGGCACCCTGGCCCGTTCATTCGGTGCGTGGAACCTGTCATCCGGCAGCCCAACGCCGAGGAAAATTACCGGCGCATCAAGCACATCGACCAAATCGGCCTGCGGACCAGCTCCACCTTCATAAGTGAACAAAATCTCCTGCCCAAACGCAGACTCCATCGCCTGAACCAGGGCTCGGTTAGCTGGATGATCCCCAGGTGTCATGCATGGGCGAAATGCACCGCTAGTAAACGAGACCTCGAAACGAATGCCCGAGTACACATAGTCCTTCACATACGCCGCGATGAGCTCTTTCACCTTCACCGGAGACATGTCTGCGACCAACCGGAAGGACAACTTGGCATGCGCTTCGGACGGAATGATGGTTTTATCGCCCTCGCCCGTGTAGCCACCCCAGATGCCGTTACATTCCGCAGTCGGCCGCAGCCCAATCCGCTCGACAGTGGAGTAGCCCTCTTCACCGAAGGTGGCGCCGACCTGTGCGGTATCGCGGAGCCACTCCGCCTCTTTAAACGGCAGCTTTGCCGTCTTCGCGCGCTGCGCGTCAGACAACTCGACAACATCATCATAAAAACCAGGGATGGCAACCCGTCCATTCTCATCATGCAAAGAATCGATGAAACGCGACAGCCCATGAATAGGGTTCGGGACTGCTCCCCCGAAGACACCCGAATGCAAATCTTCTTTCGGTCCAAAGGCGCTTACCTGGGCGGCGACCATGCCACGCATCGACAGACACACACTAGGGGTATCAGCTGCGAACATTGTGGTGTCGCTGACGACAATCACGTCACAGGACAGCATTTCTTGGTGCTCTTCGAGAAGCTGACGAAGATGGGTTGAACCCATCTCCTCTTCGCCCTCAATCAAAAACTTGAGATTCACCGCTGGGCTCTGGCGCTGCTCCGCGTGCAGGTGCGCGGCCAAGCCCAGCAGGTGAAATGCGATCTGCCCCTTGTCATCGATCGCGCCTCGGCCGTGCAAGACATCGCCCACAATCGTCGGCTCGAACGGCGGATGTGTCCACAAGCCCTCAGGCACCACCGGCTGGACATCGTGGTGACCGTACAGCAACACGGTGATGGCGTTTGGGTCTTCGGATGGCCAATGCGCGAACACCGCGGGGTGGCCAGGAGTTTCCAAAATCTCTACGGTGGGGAAACCAAGTGTGGAGCAGGCATCGGCGAACCACGCGGCGCTGGCTCGCACGTCACTCTGATAGGCCGAGTCGGCGCTGATCGAGGGAATGCGCAACCATTCCCGGAGGCCTTCCATCCACCGCGCGTGATTTTCTGCGATATAGGCGTTTACTTCATCATTTTGCTGCTCCATGAGGCATAACTTACTGCTTACTGGGAGCCCGCCGACAAAGCGGGCAGGCCCTGGGCTGACGCGCGGGCATCCCCTAAAGTCACACAAATGCCGGGACAAAATTCAGAAGAACGCGGCGCCCAAATACGCGCCGCCATTGCCGAACTCCCCTCCCCCTCATGGCTCGCCAGCTACACCGAAGGCGCCCGATCCCTTGGGCAAGCCGTCGGCAGCGTGCTCGCCGGATCATCACGCCCGCAACCCGCAGCCGTAGTACGCGACACCAGCGAACTCGACAAGCTCCTCACCACCGCGCAACAACAAATCATGGCCGCCATCCAACACATCGGCCAATACGCCGCCAGGGAAGGCTACGCGGGCGCGGACAGCAACGGGGCGAACTGGCACGGAGCCACCCCGGAAAGCGTCGGTGGATCGCCAGAAGCCACTCTGGCGTCAATCGCAAAATTTGTGGGCAGCGCCCAAAAAAGCCTACAACCGCAGCCACTACAGCAAGGTGCCCGACAAATCGCCAGCGGACGCTCACGCCTCAGTGGTATCGCCGGGCCAATGGCTCCCGCCGAAATCAGCAACGCCGTCGGCGCCCTCGGCCAAGCCCAAAAAGCGCTCGAAGACTCGGCCAGTCGAGTCGCCTCAATAAACCGCGAACTCGGTGACTACCTCACCGCCGCACTCGGAGCACCCGGCGCCACACCTACCGGCACTAAAGCACCAGCGGGCGCGGACAACACTCGCGGCTAAGGACGCTCCAACTTGTAAACCGTCGCGTCTTTGTTCTGCAACACAATGGGCGCGAACTCCGCCAACCGCGGCGAAGCGTTATTCGGCAAGTCGCGGTTGAACGCGGGTCGGGTGTCCGCCACCAGATAGCGCACTCCGGCGTCATACAGCTTCCGCAAGCCCTCGGGCGTGGGGTTGCTGAACGCTTCATCGTTGAGCTTGGTCCGCTCCGGGAACGGCGTTCCCATCGCGAAGTGCGACTTATCCATGTGTTCAAGCGCCATCGCTAGCGACTCATCGGTATAGGTCCACGTTTCCAAATACACCCGGCGCTCACTCAAACCGGAATAGTAGAAGACCCGAGTGTCTGTGCACACCTCGTCGCGCGCGTATTCAACCCCGTTCCAGCGCTGTATCTGACGCGAGACAAGTCGAGTGACCAAACAATGGTTGTTTACCGCGATGATCGTGTCTTGCGGTGTGTTGTCGCGCACCCAACGCAGTGCTTGCCGAAGTCCCGGGCTGGTGTCTTCCCGGCTCCGGGATGCGGCGTCATCACGTGCGATGATGCCGTCTTTGAACCAGGCGCGCGCGAACTGGACATTCGCCATTGCTCCATCGGGCAGACATGCGACCACTAGAGCGATGATCGCCACTCCAGGAAGCACAGCCCGGCTGTTCTTCCAATATTTGCGGGCGAGCAGGTACGCGCCGATCGCGAAGGCGATGAAAAGTGCGTACCGCAACAGCACCCTGCCCTTTTGGGCGATCAACAGGTCTGGGTGGCTAGCCATCGCTGAGGCGACAATGCCCAATGCGATTACTACTCCGGCGCCGATAGCGATTTTGAGCGCATTGCGCTTGGTAGCCACCTGGTCGATTATTCGGGCCAGACCCCAGCCGCCCAAGATCGAAAGCGCCGGGAACGTCTGCACGAAGAACCAGTGCTGCGAGTTGTCGGGGTCGCGGAACATCGACAACGCGGCATAGCCCGATATGACCACGCCAAGCAGTAGCACCATGATCTCGCGGTGCCGCTTCACTCGGCGCAGTGATAGGGCACCGGCGTAGGGCGCGAGCATGACGAATAGCGCCAAGGGCACCGCGACAACGGCGGCGGCCCAACCGAGGCCGGGATAGTTGTTGCCTGGGTCAGTCAGCCAGTCAACATTTTGAGCGATGGCCGCCATTTCCAAGCCGATGTGCGGATCCACCAAGATTCGTTTGGTATCTGAGCCACCGTAGAGCAGCACTTGAGCGAGCCCAGCGGCCACTACCCCTATAACGCCGGCGGTGATCAAACCCGGATCGATGCGTTTGAGGAAAGGTTGCGCCCGTCGGGACCACAGTTGGTACACGGCGGCGATGCAGATTCCTCCGACGATCACCGGGACGATGGTGGCTTTGGACCCCACCGCACCGGCGCACAATATGGCAAATATCGCCCAACCCATCCACCAGCTCAGTCCCCGTTTTTCACTGGTGAGCTGGGCGACCAGTATCGCGAGCATGGCGCTGAGCAGAACAACGCTGAACAGGAATGAGGGGCTGTAGCCGACATAGCGGCTCCAGCTGGTGAACGCCACTGGATATGGGTCGGCGGTCAGGTCAAGTTCACCGGCCACGGTGCCCAGCAATGTGGCCAGCACCGGCGCCCAAACCCGTTTGGTGAGCTGGGCGGTGGTGGCGGCGATGAGCGCGGGCACAACGATCAGCATCGGCACGAGGAACAGGCGGCCAAGCACCCAGGTCAGGTCAATGCCGGTGATCTGGTGTGTGCTGGCGAAGTGCCCGTAGAGGAACCAGTGGTACTGCATGGGCAGTTCAGACACTGACGGATTCTCGGGTGGAACTTCACGCAAGGCATCGGCGGCCCACCCTAGGTGGTTCCACATGTCCACTGACCAGGACGCATTGCCCTTGAGCGGCATGGGCACGGTGAGCCAGAACCGCCACATGGCAACCGAGGCCACTGTGGCGATGGCGGCACTGAGCGCCCAGGGGCGCCAGATCATCGCTTTGCGCGAAAGATAACGGCTCGGGCCGTGGCTGAAGTCGCCGGCGCGGGCTCGGTGGATGAGGGGCCAAGCGCACAACACCAACACGACAAGTGGGTAATAGCGGAGCAATTCCCGTTGGTCCATGGACGCCGTGAGCACCCAAAAGCCGAGCTCAAGAATATAGCCACAAGCGGCACCGACTGATGCGATGAACAGTATTCCTCGACGAGGAACGATGCTGGCCACTAAGGCTATTCCGGGCAAAGCCACGAGCCCGATCCAGTACGCGGCGAACTTCGCGATGATGACGGGCGGCGTGTTGGCGATCGCCAGGGCACCCGCGAAAAACGCGAACATGACGAGCACTGGTGGGATGACCGTCAGGGCGATAAAGCGCGCGCTGTACGGGTTCTTGCGGGATTCGTCCGGTTTTTGGGCAGGTCTCGCTGACTCAGAATCGGGCGTATCGGAGGCAAGCGTCGCTGAGGCCGGCATACAGCGCATGGTATTTGCAACGCGCACCACAATCACCATGCGGGGGTCGTGTCACGGCAACAATGCGGCTAGTTGCTCAGAGTTAAGCAAATCTACGGGGCGGATCGTGCGTCCGTCGGCGACGTAGTGGAACGCCGCCCGCACCCGCGAAATTGGGGTGTTAGTCAGCTCTGCCCAAGCCAGCCGATAGGCAGCGAGCTGCACAGACTGTGAACCCAATTGCGTTGGAGCACGTCCGGTTTTCCAGTCGACCACGTCCCACCCGGGGGCGCCGTCCACGGTGGCCCGGAAAACCGCATCCATTCGTCCCCGCACCACCACTCCGTTAATAACAGTGGCGAAGGCCACTTCTACCTGATGTGGGGTCTTGTCAGCCCATTCCGATTCCAAGAACTTCGCTTGGAGTTCGGCGAGTTCTTGATCGTCGGCGGCATCAGAGTCACCCGCGCCGGGAAGTTCCCCAAAATCCAGGAGTTGTGTGGGGCTGAAACGACGTTCCAACCAACCGTGAAACGCCGTTCCTCGACGCGCGTAGGGAGCGGGCCGCCGGGGCATGGGCCGACGCACCTGTTGGGCGAGCAGTTCCGGGTCTTGATGCAGAGCCACGAGGTTCGACACGGTGAGGTGGGTGGGTAGTGGTACTTCAGTGGCCGTGTTCGGGCTGCGGCTGGCCCGTTCGGCGAGCAACAACCGGGCTTCGTGGCCCCAGCGTCGTTCTTGCTCGTCTGGATCGCCCTCGTTGGGGGTGTTCACCAAGGCGGCCGCGAGTTCCAACGGTTCTCGTCGCTCCCCCAAAGGGTCGTGTGGCCACAACACAGTGCGCGCATTAGTGAGCAGCGGGTTCTTCAGGTCTTCGTCGGGCTCGGGCGCCCACACGTGCGCTTGTTTATCGCAGTGCTCATATATTTCGGTGAGCAATGTCGATGGGCCGCGCCGGGTGGTGGCGCTGGCGCTCCACCAGTAGCCGGAACACAGGAGCACTCGCCGGGCCCGAGTGAGCGCGACATAAGCCAGTCGGCGTTCTTCGGCGAGTTCGTAATCCGCCCAGCGTCCTTCAAAGGCTTTGAGTTCTTTGCCTAGGCCGGGTTGATCTTCGATGGCGGTGAGGTTCAGATCAGGTAGGTCGGCGTGGTCTCCGCGCAACGCGGCGGGCAGGGCCCCGAGGTTGTGCGTCCATCGGGCCGATTCTTGTTTTTTCGCCGGGAACACTCCCGATGTCAAACCGGGAACGGCGACGATGTCCCACTCCAGTCCTTTGGAGCCGTGCACGGTAAGTAGCTGTACCGCGCCTTCGGTCACCTCGACTTGCCCGGCTTGTAGTCCACGTTCGGTGCGTTCAGCCGCTGCCAAATATGCGAGCAGCGCGGACAGTGTTGGATGTTCCGCCGCATTGTCGAAGTCGGCTACTACCTGCGCGAACGCATCGAGGTGCGCTCGAGCGGCAGCTGGTTCTCGTGGACGGCGCACCACTACTTCTATGTCGAGCCCGAGCACTCGTTCGGTCTCGGCGACAAGTTCGGGCAGCGGCTGCCCGGTTCGTCCGCGCAGGTAGCGAAGCTGGTCCGCCAACGCCCGCAGGCGGCGATACGCGGCCGGTGAATAGTCCGATGCGGGGCCTAGGTCGGCGAGTGCTTCGATGATGCTCGCTTCGCCGGAGTGTTCTTCGCCTACTAGTTCCAAAGAGCGTTTCTTAAGTGCGAGCAAATCGCGGGGGCCAATGCGCCATCTGGCACCTGTGAGCAGCCGCAGCAGATCCGCACCGGCGGTGGGATTACTGATAACGCGAAGGGTGGCGACAAGGTCGGTGATTTCTGCGGTGCTGAGTAGTCCAGCAACACCCACTATTTCTACGGGGAGTCCCCTGGCTCTAAGCGCTTCGGCGAGCGGTTCGAATTGTTGACGGTTACGAACGAGCACGGCAGTAGTCGGCGGTTCACTACTTTTTTCCCATTGGGTGGCGATGTTGTCGGCGATCCAGTGCGCTTCGTCGATCACGGTGTTGTGTAGGCCGCACAGCAGTTCACCGCTTCCGGCGCCTGGCCGTGGCTCTAGTGGTGGCACCGTTACTCGTTCGTCAGCGCGCAGCGGCTCGGACAGCGTGTTTGCGGCTGCCAAAATTTGCGGTTCGTTGCGCCAGCTGATCGTCAATGGGTAAACGCGGGCGTTCTTGTTGTTGCGCTGTGGAAAGTCGGTGGGAAACCGCATGAGGTTGCCGGCGCTGGCGCCACGCCAGCCATAGATGGACTGGCAGGGGTCGCCGACAGCCATGACGGGATGCCCGCCGCCGAATAGTTCTTGCAGCAAAACTAGTTGCGCAAAACTGGTGTCTTGGTATTCATCGAGCAGCACGACTCGATATCGGGCCCGCTCGGTGGCTCCGATCTGTGTATGCGCTTGGGCGAGAGCCGCGGCCCGGGCTAGCTGGTCGCCGAAGTCCATGGCCTCGATGGCTTGTTTGCGCTGGTTGAACGCTTCGACCAGGGGCAACAATGAGAGTTTCGCTTTTTGGCGGGCGAGCAAGGTGCGAACAGCGGCTGGTGTTTTGCCGGGCAGGGCGGCGATGTCGGCGCAGAACCGTTCTAGGTATGCGGCCAAGTCCGCGGTGCTTTGCAAGTGTTCGGCGAGTTCACCGGCCAGGCCGCGCACTTTGTCGGTGACCGTGTCAGGGGCGGCGTCTACCGCGCTCATATCGCCGTCGTAGTGGTTGACGAGCACGTCGGCGAATTGCCAGCACATCGCGTCGCCGAGCAGTTGGGCGGTGGGTTCGAAGCCGCCGCGCAGTGCGTGTTCGGACACGATCCGACCGGCGTAGGCGTGATATGTCGAGACCGTGGGTTCGCCGATGTCTTCACATAGTCCGTGGTGTCGAAGCTGGGCGAGTCTGGTCCGGATTCGGGCGGAAAGCTCACCGGCGGCTTTGCGGGTGAAGGTGAGGCCGAGGATGTGTTGGGCGGGCACCAGGCCATTGGCGACGAGGGCGACCACCCGGGCGGCCATCGTTTCGGTTTTCCCGCTCCCAGCGCCGGCGATAACTAGTGCGGGCGCAAGTGGGCTGGCGATAATCGCGGCTTGTTGTGGGGTGGGTGCGGGCCGCCGGAGGGTGTTCGCGATTTGTTCGGGGCTCAGGCGGAATTGCATAGGCGCGATTGTGCCTTGTCTATCCGACGCTTTGTCGTTCCGTATTCCGTGTTGCGAGTTCTCGCATAATGTCGTCAGGTGTTATGCCATGGGCGGAGAGCAACACGGTGAGGTGAAATAGCAAGTCGGCTGTTTCGCTAATGAGTGGTTGTGCTTCACCGTTTTTGGCGGCGATAACAACTTCTATGGCTTCTTCGCCAACTTTTTGGGTGATGCGGTCGTGTCCTTGCGCGAATAGGGATGCCACATAGGAGTTATCGGGCGTGGAATTTTTGCGTTGTTCGATGATGTCGAAAAGCTCGTTGAGGGTCACAGGTCTTCTCCTGGAGTAAAGAAACAGCTGTAGTTTCCGGTGTGACACACACCGGTTCCAACCACGTCGACGCGAAACAGGAGCGTGTCGCGATCGCAGTCCACGAACATGGAACGCACTTTGAGTTGGTTGCCGGATGTTTCTCCTTTTTTCCACAGCCGCTCTTTGCTGCGGCTGTAGAAATGCATCCACCCGGTGTCTTGGGTTTGTGTGAGCGCTTCGGCATTCATATAGCCGAGCATCAACACCTCACCGCTGTCATGTTCTTGCACAATCGCGGGAACTAGTCCACCGCCTTTGGCGAAATCAATATTCATCGTCGCACCGCGATTTTCTCCGCCGCCAGTTTTTCTTTTACTTGCGCGACGGTGAGCTCGCCGAAGTGAAATACGGATGCGGCTAGTGCCGCGTCGGCGGCATCACGGTGGAATAGATCCACGAAATCTTGAACGCTTCCGGCGCCGCCAGAAGCAACCAGCGGAATGGTGAGTTGTTGGTTAGCTGACCGCAGAAATTCGATGTCATAGCCAGCCTTCGTACCGTCAGCGTCCATGACATTCGCGGTGATTTCGCCAGCCCCGCGGTCTTGCGCTTCGCTGATCCATTGGAGCGCATCTCGCCCGGCCGCTTTTCGTGTCTCGTCCCGACCGGTGTGCGTGTATACAACATGTCCGCCGTTTTCAGCGCGCACGTCAACTCCCACCACGATGCACTGTGAACCAAAGATTTCAGCGCTTTGGTTGATCAAATCTGGATTGGCGAGGGCCGCTGAGTTGAGTGAAACTTTGTCGGCTCCGGCCAGTAGCACGGCACGAATATCCTCGATGGTCCGAATTCCACCGCCCACGGTGAAGGGAATGAATATTTCGGCGGCGATGTGCCGCACCAGATCAAGCATGATGCCACGATTGTCGGCACTGGCGGTGATGTCGTAAAAGACGAGTTCGTCAACACCGTCTCTCGCATATTTTTTGGCGAGCTCTACCGCGTCGCCAGCATCGCGGTGTTGCGTGAATTTCACGCCTTTGACAACGCGGCCCTCACTGATGTCCAGGCAGGCGATGATTCTTTTAGCCAACATTGGTGATCTCCGGAATGCTGAGCCGGTCTTCATACAGCGCTTTACCCACGATCGCGCCTTCGACCCCGAGGGTTTGTAGCTGGCGCAGGGCATCGACGGTGCTGACTCCCCCACTGGCGATCACTCGAGCTGAGGTGGCCCGCATCAGGTCAGTGATTTCGGCGTAGTTCGGCTCGGTGAGAGTGCCATCTTTAGACACGTCGGTGTACAAGAATCGCTGCACACCTTGGTGCGCTAGTTCGCGCGCGACGTCTAGAACATTGCCGGGTTCACTTTTGCGCCAGCCTCGACTTAGCAGCGTGCCGTTTCGAGTTTCTAGCGCCACTACCACATGGGCTGGATATTTCTTGAGCACGGTGTCAAACAGTGGTCGGTTCTCGAACACCATTGTGCCCAACACCACGCGGAGCACACCGGCGTCGAGCAGCTCTTCCACATCTCGCAGGGTGCGAATGCCGCCGCCTACTTCGATAGGGATTCGCACAGTTCGTGCGATTTCAGTGATGACTTTTCGGTTGGTCGATTCTCCATCGCGCGCGCCATCGAGGTCGACGATGTGTAGCATTCCGGCGCCTTGCGCTTCCCAGGTTTGCGCCACGGCCACCGGTTCGGCACTGTAGGTGGTTTTCTGCGCGAAGTCGCCTTGGGTGAGGCGGACGCATTGCCCGTCAAGAAGGTCAATGGCGGGGATGACGATCATGTGAGTCTCCAAAAGTTGCGCAGAAGTTCCAGGCCCGCTTCGCCACTTTTTTCTGGGTGGAATTGCACGCCGAATATGTTGTCTTGTTCTAGGGCCGAGCAGAATTCGATGCCGTATTCCGTTAGTCCGGCAACCGTGGCTGGCTCGGGCGCACAGTAGTAGGAGTGCACAAAGTAGAAATATTCGTCTTCGAGACCTTTGAGTAGTCGGCCATTTTTGTACCGCACTTGATTCCAACCGATGTGGGGAATTTTCAATCCAGGTTCGAAGCGGTGTGCTTGACCGGCCACAACGTCCAGGGTGGGCACGCGCCCTTCTTCGCTGCGGCTCAACAACAGTTGCATACCAAGGCAAATGCCGAGCACTGGCATACTTTGTCGAGCCGCGCTGGCGATGGCAACGTCGAGTGCCCGGCTGGTCAGCGCTTCCATTGCCGGGGCGGCAGCTCCGACACCGGGCACGATGAGTGCCCGTGCTTGCGAAAGCACCGCTGGATCGGCGGTGACTTCGTGCGAAATGTTCAACTTCCGCAATGCGTTGCTGACACTGCCGAGATTGCCGGCGCCATAGTCGAGGACCGCGAGCATCTATAGCACCCCTTTGGTAGTCGGGAGCTGGTCTCCTAGCCGTGGATCCAAGGTCGTGGCCATTCGCAACGCTTTGGCTACGGCTTTGAAGATGCCTTCGGCACGGTGGTGATCGTTGCGGCCGAATTCCGATTTGATGTAAAGGTTGATTTTCGCGTTTTGGGCGAACGAGTCCCAGAAGTGGTAGATCATTTCGGTGCTCATATCACCTACTTTTTCGCGCGAAAATTCGACGTCGAAGCGAAACGAATAGCGACCGGACAGGTCGAGAGCTACGGTGCTCACGGCCTCATCCATCGGCAAGATGAAATATCCGTGCCGGGCAATGCCACGCTTATCGCCTAGCGCTCCGGCAAGTGCGGTGCCCAAAGCGATGCCCGCGTCTTCCACAGTGTGGTGGTCATCGATAAAAGTGTCGCCAGTGGCGGCGACCCTGAGGTCAAACAGTCCGTGTTTCGCGAACTGTTCCAGCATGTGGGTCAAAAAGCCCACTGGGGTTTTAACGTCGCTGTTGCCTTTCCCATCAATGGTGAGAGATAGCTCTATCGCGGTTTCTTCAGTACGACGGTTCACATTTGCCTGACGACTATTCATAACGCAACTCCATGGCCCGTTGGTGGGCGGTCAACATTTCTTGTTCGGCGAGCGCCGACACGATGGGGCCGATTGTTTTAGCGCCTTGCTCATCCACCTGTTGAAAGGTGATGTGTTTTTGAAAGCTGGCTAGAGATACGCCGCCGTATGCGCGGGCGTATCCGCTGGTGGGAAGCACGTGATTGGTGCCGCTGGCATAGTCGCCAGCGGATTCACAGGAGTATGGGCCCAAAAACACCGAACCCGCATTAGTGATGGCTGGCACCCAGTTCGCCGCGTCTTCGACGTTGACGATGAGGTGCTCGGGTGCGTAGCTGTTTGAGAATGCGATGGCGTCGTTTATGGAGTCGACGACCAACACGAAACTGTGTTCGAGAGCTTGTTCGGCAATCGCCGCGCGGGGCAGCGCCGCGCACTGCTTCCCTACCTCTTCAACTATGCGATTGGCTTGGGTGATGTCGGTGCATACCGCGATGCCCACTGAATCGGGGCCGTGTTCGGCTTGAGAAAGCAGGTCGGCGGCGACAAAGTCAGCGCGCGCGTTCTGATCGGCGATGACCATCACTTCACTTGGCCCGGCTGGCATATCTATCGCGGCGCCCTGCGGGTCAATCGAAACCAACATTTTGGCGGCCATCACATATTGGTTTCCAGGGCCAAATATCTTGTCTACTTTCGGCACTGTTTCTGTGCCATATGCCATCGCCGCCACCGCTTGTGCCCCGCCGATGGGGTAGATCTGCGATATCCCACATAGTTGTGCGGCATAAGCGATGCTGTCGGCAACCCCGCCTTGTTTCGTGGGTGGGGTCACCAACACGATTTCTGAACAGCCAGCGAGCAGTGCTGGTATAGCCAGCATCAACACGGTGGAGGGCAGCGGCGCGGTGCCTCCTGGGATATAGAGGCCCACTTTTTCAATGGGCCGCATTTCGGTGAAGCAGTTCACGCCCGGCATAGTTTCGACAGCGCGACGGTCGGTGTTTTGGGCTTGGTGAAATTTCGAGATGTTCGCGGCCGCCGCTGAAAACGCGGTTTTCACTTCGGCTCCGAGCGTGCCACCCGCATCGGCGACTGATATTGGCCGGATTGATGTGTCGATGCCATCAAATCGCGCGGTGAACTTTTGCACAGCACTATCACCGGAGGCTTTCACCTGGGTGAGGACATCTTTTACCGCTGGAACAATCGCCTCTAGGCTTACCGCTTTGCGCTGACAGAGCGCTAAAAGGTCCGCTTCTTTCGCTGAATAGATTTTCATGACGCTCCCCAAATAAACGATGCCGGGCCCACGTTGTCACCGGCAATGATGACCGCTTCGGAGCGCAGCAGCGTGCCGATTTTGCGTAGTCCGTTCGCTTTGAGCGTCGAGCCGGTTTGAGTGACATCGCATATCGCGTCCGCCAAGCCCAGGGCCGGTGCGGCTTCTACGGCTCCACCTATTTGGATGATCGTCGCGTCAATGTCGTTGTCGCGTAGTTTTTTGCGCAGACTGTTTGGATATGACGTCGCGATTCGGGTGCCGTTCAGATCGGCTAGCTGGCGAATAGGTGAACCATCTGGTGCGGCCACCATCACTTCGCAGGCGCCAAAGCCTAGTTTTTCTTGGACCGCGACGGCGGAGTCTTGTTCGTACAGCACGTTCTCACCGACGATGCCAAAGTCAGCCGCTCCACTTTGCACATAGTTTGGAATGTCGCTGTGCCGCACAAACACAATTTCGATGTTTCCAGGACAGGCGACAATAAGGGCGCGGTCGTTGTCGGATTGGTTTGGGGCGATGCCTCGGTCAGACAAAAGAGCCATGCTGGCGTCTTTGAGTCGCCCGGATTTTTGCACCGCGATTCGAATATTGGTGCGAGTCGAGGTGGTTTGCCACCTGACCGGCGCGACATCGCTTAACAAAGATTTGGTAATCATCTGCCTGTCTTTTCGAATGAGAAAACAAAAAAGCCCTTCGCTGAGCGAAGGGCTGAAAGTTGGGTGAGGTTACTGGGTTTTTTCCAGCACCAACTTGTAGCCGCCTTCGCCATGGTTTAACCAATGAGCGACGCGGGTGACGGTGGCGGTGCTGGAGCCGGTTTGTTTGGCGACTTCGCGATAGGGCATGTCGTTGTTGACGAGTTTGGCGACGTGGAGACGCTCGGCCATCGCCGCGAGTTCAGAGCGGGTGCACAGGTCTGTGAAGAAGGCGGCGCATTCTTGCGGGGTTTTTAGGGAGGCGATAGCTGCGTAGAGCTCTTGAGCTTGCGCGTTGTCGTCCATCACCAATCCCGTCGCCGTGTTTTAACGTGTTAAAACGTTAGCACGGCGACCCGCGTTGATGTCAACCCCAAATCTCAGGCATACAGCGCCAAAAACACCCCGACGTAATGACTCAGCGCCGCCAACACGGTTGCCGCGTGGAAAAACTCGTGATGCCCGAACTGCGTCCACGGATTCGGCCACTTCGTGGCATACAGCACCGCCCCGACCGTGTAAAAAACCCCACCAACAGCGAGCAAAACAACAATCGCGACGCCACCAAAGCGCAGCAAATCGGCCATCACAAAAACAGCGGCCCAACCCAAGGCGATGTAGAGCGGCACCGAAACCCAACGGGGCGTGCCCGGGAAAAACATCTTCAACGCCACACCCAACGCGGCCGCCGACCACACCACCCACAGCAACAAAGTCGCGCTCGACTTCGGCAACAACAGCACACTGAAAGGGGTATAAGTCGCCGCGATGAACAAGAAGATCATCGAATGATCCGAGCGCTTCATGATGCGATACCCCAGCGGGCCCCAAGTCCGCCGGTGATAGAGGGCACTCACCCCGAACAAACCGCAGGTGCCCACCGCGTACACGACGCAGCTCACTAACGGCGCGATGCCCGGGCGGGTCGCCGCGAACGCACACAAGACCACGCCAGCCACAGCGGCCACAACGCTGGCATACAAATGGATCCACCCACGCGCACGCGGTCGACTAGCAGCCTTTTTAGCCTGTTCAAGGAGGGTTGTTGACACCACACAGCCAGGTTACTCGACCGTAGGTAGCGACCACTTTTCGCCAAGAAATTGTTTACCCACAGTTCACGCCAATACGACGCGCGGCGGACGGCACCGCGCCACTACGAAGAGCTTGCCTGGCGCTTCACCTGTGATCTCCATGAAGTAACCAAGCCGCACACCATTTGGCAACTAACATCACGGCATGCCAGCGAATACCCGCGATGCCGCTGTTCTTGCCTCACTCCACGAGCATTTAGCGAAACAGCCCGGAGCTGATCTTCCCCTGGAGGCTGTTCTGAAGGAGCTCATCGCCGATATTGAAGAGCCCGGGGAGGGAAGCATTCTCACGGATCTACTGGGGCCACATCTGCCGGAACCAGGCAGCGACAGAGCTCGCTATTTCGCTATGGAACTAAAGAACGGTGCTGTTGCCGAAGCGCTTGGCGGAAGATCCCCAGAACTGGCGGCCATGTTGCCCGCGTTGCGGGCGGGCCGTCACGACGAGATGTATATGAGAGATTTTGGGCTCGCCGTTCTCGATACGGTTTACCAACGAAAAACCTATTTCACGGACCTGCTCAAGCGCGGCTTGCAAATGAACATTCCTTCCCGCGGTCGCGCACTATTTGTCGTCGAGCTACTTGCCGCACACGACACGGGTAACCGCCCGATCCAGGTGTTGGCGCTTGGCCCGAGCGCTGGCCTGGATCTACTGGCCGATCGCTATCGATACGCTTTTGACGGGGAAATATACGGCAGCAAAACGGCCGCCACGGTCATTAAGAATGGTTGGGGTGAAGCCGGAGAACACCGCAAGAAATTGCGCAGGTTCTTGTCCCAAGACTTGCCGCCAATTACTCGGAAAGGTTGCGATCTTTTTCCTCTCGATGCTACTAGCGAGAATGGTCAAGCTCTCTTACTTGCCCCGGTCGCACAATTGGACGAATACTTTAAGGAGTGCGAGACCGCGCTAAGCGACGCGAATGCCGAACAAAATCTTCTCTCCATAGTTAAAGGGCATGCCCCAAACTGGCTGGCACGAGAGCTATCCGATCGCCCGGAGGGCAAAACCACTATTGTGTGGAGTTCCACAATGGAGCGGTACCTGTCTGTCCACGAGCGCGCCCAACTCCACGACACGGTTACGGCCGCAAAAGCGCACGCGACTGAGAGCAGCCCCTTCTATTACGTGCGTCTGGACTGCCCCGATGTCGCCAATCCGAACGCCCAAACTCTCCATGTCGAATCGGCGCCAAAAATGCGAACATTCAGCCTGCCCGTTTATGCCGGGGCTAATTTTTCGCTCGCTGACTTTTACGATGCGGCAATGCCCACGTTTGTAAAGAGATAGATCACGAACCGCACGGAGCCTAATCCGAAGTTCGGCATTTTTCGGTATCTCGACAATCGCGTCCTGCCACATTGATTCCAGCTTGGCGCTCACCCCTATCGCCGTAGCGGCCATGACATGAGCGGTAGTCAGTTAGACTACCTACCATGATCGGAGAAATAAGACAGCAATGGCTACATGGGTTCCTGGAACTGTGTCTATTGTCGTTACTCGCTGAGCGGAAAGACTACGGGGTAGGCCTCATGGAGCGGCTGGCTCAAGCCGGATTTGGCGAGGTGCCGGGCGGAACGCTATATCCCTCACTGCTTCGCCTGGAGAAGCATGGTCTGGTTTACACCACACGCGAGCCCTCACCGTCGGGCCCTCCACGAAAGTATTACGAACTCACCGAGCAGGGGCAGGCCGCACGAGTCGAGCGAGCACGCGCCTGGAGGAACTTTCGTACCGCAGTGGACGCCGTGACTTTCAATACGCAAGGCACGCTTGTGGAGGAACCATGGTGACCGCCCACCAATGGGGCGCGCAAATGCGCGACCGCCTGATCGACTGCGGCATGGAAGCTAGTGAAGCGCTCAAACTCACGGACGAGTTCCTGGCCGAGGCGCAGAGCGCCGGCCAAGACCCCGCTGAGCTCTATGGGCCCGCCGTGTCTTACGCCACGGCGATCGCGCAGAGCATTCGCGTGAACCTCACGAGAACCGCTCCTTTGCAGCAGACGCGTGGTGAGGTCGTGCTTCGACTGCGGCAGGTGACGAAACGCTACCGACGACGCGTCGCACTACAGGAGGTTGATCTGACCTTACACGCAGGTGAAATAGCGGCAGTTGTAGGCGCGAACGGGTCGGGGAAATCGACTCTCATGAACATCTGCGCCGGCATCATCAGGGCCACGAGCGGCACAGTCGAAAGGACACCACGGGTTGGCTACGCACCCCAAAGCCACGGAGTTTCCCCACTGCTCACCGCAGCTGAGCATTTCGAGCTCTTCGGCGCGATCCACGGTATGCGAGGACGCAGATCGCAATCAATCGGAAACCAGTTGTCACGCCATTTGGGCTGGTCGCCACGACCAGGAGTCTTAGCAGGTCATCTCTCGGGTGGCACACAACAGAAACTCAACGTTGTTCTTAGTGAATTGAATCGACCCGACTTGATCTTGCTCGATGAGCCATACCAAGGCTTTGACCAGGAGTCATACCTCGACTTTTGGGAACAAGTGTTCGCGTGGCGCGAGGCTGGCGCCGGCGTGCTCGTCGTCACTCACCTACTACATGACGTAGAGCGCGTCGACCACGTGCTGGAACTACGAAAAGGAGACGAGTCATGACGACGCTCACGGTCGCGGTCACTAGTATGCGCGAGCTCGCGAGGCGGCGGATCGCGTTGTTGTTTATCTGGCTATTACCCCTAGTTTTCTATGTCGCGCGCATAGACGTGCATTGGCAAGCGATCCGTTTCCTTGCCATCGGTGTGGGATGGGCCATGGCCACGCTCGCCTTGTTCAGCCACGTGGGCGCTCGGCGACTCGACCAGCGTCTGGCGGTCATCGGAGCCTCGCCCACCGCACTCTTTTTCGGACGACAACTTGCCCTAATAGCAATTGGCTTCCCTGTCGCGGGAGGATACTTTCTCCTCGTCGCAGCCACGCAGGATGTGGTGCGCGTGTGGGCAGTAGGGCTACTCTTGGCGACTACCGTGCTCATCGCAGCGCCTATCGGCGCGGTCGTCAGTCTAGTTGTACCTCGCGAGCTTGAAGGCGCACTCGCACTCCTCCCCATAATGGCTTTGCAACTCTTAGTTGATCCTGCAGACACGATCGCCAAGACCCTGCCACTGTGGTCGACTCGCGAGCTATCCGCCTACGCCATCGAACTAGTCGATGCAGACCGCCTATGGCATGGGCTGCTGCATTTCGGATTCGTGTTGACTCTGTTCGTACTAGCCGGTTGGCTCGCCAGCATCATTCGGCTCGCCCCGGCGAAGCTTCCCCCGCCACAGATAGCGGCTGACCATTTGAGGGCGGGATGAGGACGCAATTTGACGTAATGCCGTGGCCCCCACGGCATTACGTCCGACTAAAAGCACGGAAGGAACATCATCCACGGCTCACAACGACGCCGTGGATTTCTTGAAACGCCACAGCGGCCACAATGGCTCTATTGCTCAGTTCCATGCCAGGCGGAACAACAATGAGCTTGCCCTCATCGGACTTATCTTCAGCGCCATAAATAATGGCGATGCACTCCCCGGTCACCACCTCAAGCGACACATTCTCGCCCAGATAATAAGCCCTGAGTTCATCACCTTTCGGCGTCTCAAAGTTGCGAACGTAGCCAAAGTTCGCGTGAAAAATAAACCCATGCACAGGGTGAGTGCTGCCATATGGTCGATCAATATTCAGCTTCACCATGCACCCTAAAAAACGCCGAGCCACCGCCGTACACAACACTTCCCGCCCGACCACCGTTTCACCGCCCACCACCGAATCAGCGGGCTCAAGGCAACGTTTTCGAGCAGCGGGTTTACTCGTCAACGTGGGAATGTGCGGCGCAGCGTGCTGCGGAATATGCCTCACAATTCTTCCTTTCAAGTCAAAGCTCTCTTAGTGAACGCGGCATCTTCATAAAGACCTGACTGTTCTTTTCGCACATTCGAACTGTTCTGCCACAGGATGAGAATCGACGGAACTAGGCATCGATCAATGAGGTGTCAAAACGCGCGCCACGGCGCTGAGCTGGATGGGTAGGCCGCAGTGTGAACACCAGACCGGATCGCTCGATGAGTTTGCTTGGATGTAGCACCAGGCCAAGGCCCCGGCGCGGCAACCCAAATGCGATTGCTGCGCCTGACGGGGGCGGCAGGAAGGGAAACCCTGGCCTGATGCCACGACCCGCGCCAATGCGGGCGGGGCGACCGAGACCACGCTGTCTGCTATTACGACCACAATGGGCAGTGCGGCGTCTCGGTGCTTGTAGCCTCACTCACCGAAGCTGTCGCGGGAAGTTGTGCGCTGTTGGCCAACCCGAGAGTCAACCCTCATACAGTGAATTCGCCGGAGAGGATCGGGCATGCTAAATGACGAGAGCTATGGCCTTCTATTACGACGCTCGCGGCATGCGCGAAAGATGTCCCAGGGTGCTCTAGCCGCAGCTGTTTTCACCGATAAAACTCACATCTCACACATCGAACGAGGTCGCAGTGATGGGTCAGCTGACCTTGCTGCTCGCTGCGATGACGCGCTCGCGGCCGAAGGTGCGCTGGTCACCGCGCATTCCGCGCGGATGGCGCAGCGAGATCGTGAGGGTCAGAAGGATGACATCATGCGCCGTCGCACCATGCTGCAAGCGATGTCAGCTCTGGCAATGGGAATCGGCTCTGGAGCTACCGGGTTGGAAGCACTACGCCAGGGCCTTTCCCTTGCAGTAGGCGCTGACCGCAATAGCAATGAATGGCTCCTCATCGCCCACGAATACGCATCCCGGTATTTCACCGTCCCGGCCCCGATTCTTCTCACCGAACTGTCCTCTGATCTGACGGTCCTTCAGCACCTTCTTTCCGCGGAAACATCGGATGCTGGGCGACGTGATCTTTCCTCAGCAGGGGGGCCAGCTCGCCGCTCTCATGGCGATGAGTCTGAACAACATGGGACAGGACCAGTCGGCCTCGCGGTGGTGGCGATCGGCCCGCCACGCACTCGATGCCTCAGGCGATGAGGTTTTGCGGCTGTGGGTACGCGGTTGCGAGGCGACCTTCTATTTTCGAGACCATCCTGGCTATGCCGAGCGCGTGATCTCAGAAGGCCTGACTGTGGGTAGCACTCCATGTCATGGCTACGCGGCGCTTTTGGCCATACGCGCACAACTGTCCGCCCAACAAGGAGATAGACAAACGGCGGTGACAACGCTGCGCACAGCGGAGAAGGTCACTGAGGCGATGCCCGCCGCTATCGCCGATGATGCGGTGTCTTTGCACGGTTGGCCTGCTCTGCGGTTTCATCACACCGCCAGCCTGTGTATTCCTACCTGGGAATGACGCGTGAGGCATACCGAGTGCAAGACGAAGCGCTCGCCGCCTATCCCACGGAGCTGAGGGTAGAGCGCATCAAAGTCGAACTCCACCGTGCGTTGTGTCTCGTCCATGACGGCGATATCCAGGGCGCCATGGCGCAAGGACATGCCGCTCTCGATGCCCTCCCATCCCCGCCGGGTGCCTCGATCTCATCATTTGTCCATGACCTGATGGCAGCGGTGCCACCGCTTGAGCGCACGCGCACAGATGCCGCCGAGTTGCAGGCGCGGCTGCTGTCTATAGGGCAATCTGGTCAATGATGAACGTTCAACACGAATCCCCCGAACATTTCGTGCAGCTCGAAGAAGCCGTTATAGAGCTCTACCAGACAGTGTTCAGCGAACCCCCGTACTTCGAGACCGAGGTGCACGTTCGGCAGTTTCGGTCCTTTTTTGAGAAGCATCTACAGGCGCCAGGGTTTTCTTTCATGTCAGCGCGCGATGACGCGCGCTTGGTCGGGATGGCTTATGGCGTCACCTTCGCCCCCGGCAGATGGTGGGCTGACGCCTCTCAAGAACCACCCGAAGAACTGCGCACAGCACCAACGTTCGCGGTGATGGAATGGGCGGTTCACCCCGACTATCGGCGCCAGGGAATCGGCTCCCAGCTCATAAACGCGCTCTTGGCCGACCGTGCCGAATCGTGGGCCACCCTCTGCGTCAACCCACACGCCCACGCCTACGACATCTATCTCCGTGCGGGATGGCAACCATGCGGAACGAGTGGTTCTGAGCCTTTGCCTCCTGCGGTGATCCTGATCAAGGAACTAAAGCCATAGGTCTCCTTCGGGAATCACTGCCCGTTCGTATCTAGCTAGGGCTAGCATTTATCGAACAAGTGTTCTAATCTGCTGGTCATGCATAGTGAGATTGAAAAACGGTGACTGCCCGGCTGGTACACGATCGCGTACCAGCACGCCGAGGCGCGCGCCTATAACACTCCAGCGGCGGCTGATGAGTTGGCGAGTAGTTCGCCATGGCACTGCACCATTCCCTGAGCTTGTTCGCTACTACGAAAAGGTCCAGGGTTGGAACGTTATTCGCGTGGCTGAGCGCCATGAGGTTAAGAGCTATGCCCTGGCCCGCCGAGCTGAGCCACAACCCGAGCTCGACGGTGGAATCGCGTTGAAAAACTGATGATGGAAGCAGTGAGATGTTGTCAACTACTGAACCAAAGTCTGCTTACCGGTCGCGCATATCCAGTTAGTGATCGCCTCGACGCGTTCTTGCGTCAGGGCGTGTGCACCGTCGTAACGCAGATGGGTCAGGTTCTCCCCAGCGTTTTGTGCCTCGTAGGTTGCTCGGGCGGCGTCCACAATGGCGGGCGCGTCGGCGGATGTGTCGTCCCCAGTGGCGGAAACGATGAGCATGGGGCGGGGCGCGGTGGCGCGCACAAGGTCGCCGATGTCGAATTCGCTGGCGAAACCTGGGATAACTTCTGCCATTTCGATGCCGGTTTCTTGCGCCATTTTTGTTGCATAGGTGCAGGCGGCGCCGCTGGAGGCGGCGAAGGCGATGCGTTGATCAATCGCGCTGTGGAACAGCACAGTGTTTCCGCCATAGGAATGACCGAATGTGCCGATGCGCGTGGAGTCAACGTGATCAAGCCGGTCGAGAAGTGTCACAGCCGCGCAGGCATCGGAGAGCACTTTGCGCATGAGGGTATCGCCCGTGACCAACCGGTATACGAGTTCGTTGTAGTGCTGAAGCCAGTCGTCCGCGTGTGGCTCGCTGCCGCTGGTTTGGCGTCTGCGATCTTCAAAGCAAATGGAGTCGGGGCACAGCACCACAAATCCCTCCCGGGCCAAACGCGGCCCGAACGCGTTTTGTTCATCGCCTAGAAGACCAGCTGTTTCGCTCTTGCCGAGGTGGCGTTCGCCATTGTGTTGATGTTGCAGCACGATCGCTGGGCATGATTCGTCGTCGACATTGGGCCGGAACAGATAGGCGGGAATCCGATCGCCCTCACCAGAATCGAAGGTGATCAGCTCGCGGCGGTAGTCGGCGAATTCTTTTACCGCGTGAGTCGTAAAGGTGCCGTCGGTGATAGGAATCGAAAGGTTGAGAAATGATGCGATATCGCGCGCGTTCATCGTCGAACTTCCTTCCACACCTTCGACGCGGTCACGCTTATTGTTTCACCCGCGCCGCATGCGGTGATTGAACGACCTGACGGTGGCGGACGGACGCGGCCCAATGACGTACAAAGTAGAGTTCCCGCAGGTGAAAGGGCTACTCATACCCCATTGGGAGCTGCACAACCCCAAAGCTAGACAATGCTCACGGAAATAAGCACCGTCTAGGAGGGAAGAGGAATGACAGAGCAAATAGCGGGCCCGAGGCAGCCTGGGCCAGCTAAGCCCGTAGACGAGCCCACTGCACGTCTGATGGCACGACACTCAGACGACCTGCTGGAACGCGCACGAGCGGGTGCGATCGGCCCGTCCGTCGGAGCTCCCGGAGAAACCCCACCACCTACCGATTACCGGCAATTCATGGAGCCACAAACCGTGCAGGCACGGGTACCACGCCGATAACCGCTAGATCCCCCTTGAGCTGCTTGGGGTGCACTGCGTGTACTCAAAACCCAGTTCACCCCAAAGCCCAAACCCACGATGACGCGCACGCGCTGTCCGTTCATTTAGGGACGCCTTCGCCCGGCGGATTTTGTAGCCGTCGTTGAATTGTTTGTGGCCGGTGGCTGCATCATCACGAGTGCTTGAGCACAGGCCTGGATGAAACCAGGGTCATACGCGTGACCGTGCTGCCGCTCCAAGCTCTTGAGGATTTCCGGGGCGGCCCCGGCATATGCATGCAAATAGTCGATGCTTGCGCCCAGTTGCTGGGGATTGGCCGTCGCCGAGAACGCGACGCGCAGCGGATCTTCCTCATGCAAACGCACTACTTGATCACTTGGGTCTTGACCTTCCAATATCCCGAGCCGAGCGCCAACGAGTGTTGTCAGTGTCACGCGGGCAGTCTTACTCTGCTCACCTATCCTGATCCGCATCTTTTGTCGAGTGTTGTTGCGCGCTCCCCCAGTGTCCGCCGGGGTGGCGTCAATGATGCAGTCGTGGCCATCGCCCGTGACGCGGGCCTGTGCGTGCAAACTGGCATGAATGAGCTCATCAGCCCCTAGCTTGAGACCGGACACCCGCTCAACGTGCAGATGTGGCAGCAAATATTCAGTGGATGCTCGAATGAACTCGAAAGCCCCATCGCACTGAAAATTCAACACCCGATCGCGCACATAGCTGGAGAAATCTTTGAGGGTGAGTGCGCTGGAGTCCTTGGCGTGGCTGAGGTTCTGCAATGTGGTGTCGTACGTGTAGTTGGCAACCGCTTTGCCAGCCTGGACAAGGTCCGCTAGCGATGCTGGCGTCATGCCGGGATGCTGAAAAACCCGGCGAAAGTGTGCGCTGGCGCGCAATCCGATCGATTTATATTGTTCGACGAGTCCACTCAGGCGGGCCGTTGGAAGCAGCAGGCGGCGTGAGCCCTGATATGGGTCGATAGCAGTGCGTTGGAACGCCCACGTGTCTTCGGCGTGCGCGACCAGTTCGTAACCACCGATTTTTGGTCGATGCCCTTGATGCAGCCAACCCTCGGCCGAGTTCGGGAAATTCAATACCAAGTCGTATTCACCGGCTTCGATCGGCGCGGGCAGTTGCGAGCCTAGGTGTGGTTCTTGCTGGATGACACGAGTCACGCCATCCCATGCATCGCGGTGCGTGATGCTCCCGAGAATTATCTCTTTTTCTCTTTGCACTTCTTCCCATGAAGAGATTGTGATTCTGCGATCGGGCTCCTCGCTCGTCTCTCTATAAGCTCTCAATGGGGTCTGGCTAGTGTCGAATATCTGACCTTGAGGTTGTTTGAGATGTAAAAGCATTGATGTGTTGCTGGTTTCAGCGAACGATTCGAACGTCAAAAAATGAGCGTTTCGCTCAATAGCCTGCTGCGCCGCTTCAACAAGACAAGATCGAGCATCAACACCATTGTTCAGATAAAAGAGCTTAATGAAATTCCTCGTCAAATCTCGAAACAAATGCTTCTCAAGACCCTGGGGTGCTATTTGCCGCAAAAGAGAATCACTCCAGCGATCCATCACGACATACGAGGGGACATCTACGCCGGAGACCCTTCTGATCATCAGCTCTGAAACATCAGCCGATGGTTGATAAATATCGACAACGTCAACATGGTCGTCAGAGGATTTTCTACCGTGTTCGTTGATGCTAGCGAGAATCCAGTGATGTATACGTTCCCGTTGATTGCCCGAGGTTCGAGTCTGCGTCGTTTCGCGGTCAATGGCGGCGTGGATCCGATCTCGCTCAACGCGCAGGGCATGATGACTCGTTCTATCGATAGCCCGATCGACTGGAATCCGATTGCGTATTTTAAGGGCGCTATCTTCGTTCGCTTTTCGACTAAAAATTTTCAGTTGATCAAGTGGTGCTTCACGAACATCGTTTGTGGAGTCTATAAGTGCACTTAAAAATTGATATTGGGGCGATTCGTAAACTATTCGCGAGACAGCCGACTTAATAGCTCCTTGTCGTGCCGCTACGAGAGAATCACGCTGGTCAGATATTACTTGCGACCGCTCTGAAAAATAGTCTGCTGTCTCATCCGATGACTCTACAAAAGTGTTATTGAAGAAAACTCCATCGCGTGCTCGTTGCAGATAAAGCGTAGAGGGCACCGACTCACCCGACTGCGCGAAGTACATAAATCTGAGCTCATCAACATTCGCACGGAAAACTTCTCTGTCATCAGGATCCGCGATTGCCGCAAGCTCGCTTCGTGCCCATTCTTCATACTCCCGGCGGAATTCATCTTCACCGACGAGAGAGAGCGCATCCAGCAATTGTTGCTCTGCTTCAGAGAGTGGGCGTAACACATACATCCATCGATTATCTCGCAGCTTCGGTGGGACAACCGTCAACCGAGTGGCGGATTCGACGCGCATACCCAGGTAGCCACGGCTAGCGCGGCCACTTTCATCGTTCGGGTTGACCAAGCCACTAAACTAATCTCGTTCACCTAGAGCGAAAATGCGGCTCGGCATCACGTCCTGGAGATCCGGTGGAGTTTCGAGAACGCAACCCAGAAAATGTCGCCCGCGACGAAGCCGCCGCAGAAATGCTTGCCAGATTGCAGGCGATGGAAAATCGCGGCGAGATGGGCACCGCTGAATGGCGCCAACTCCGCGAAGAAGTCATCGACCACAGCCGCGGCTTCGCAATGTGGCTAGTGGAACATCGGATCATCGCACCGGAACTGAGCAGACAGTCCAATCAATACCATCAAGAAAGAAAAGACTTTAGGCAAGCTGCGGAACTTGGCGTGCTTGTCGCCATTGGTAATTTCATTTCTCCAGACCGCCGCGGGGATGAACCATTTTCTCGGTATCTCTCTAATGCGATTCTTGAGGAAGCCAGAGGCTTTCGGAAAGAAGTGTGGGACAAGAATATTCCCGAAGGCGGACAAGAAGCGGCAAAACATGTACGTCGAGCAATCTATCCATTAGTCAGAGAAAAAGGGGGAACAATAACGCTTGACGAATTGGTGGAAAAGCTTCGCCAACGCGACTCCTCATGGCACGCCGACAAGGTAAAAGAAATCTTGGGCTGGCTCCCCGAGCACTATTCCCAACAAGTTGTCCGTGAACGAGTGAATAGCACCAGCTCGCGGGACAGATTTGGCACATTGAGAAACCACCGAGGCGGAATCTCATCACGTGACCAAGCAGCTGTGATGAAGTGGCTGGCCACACTTTCCGAACGTGATAAAGCGATACTCATGCTTCGCTTCCAAGAACCGGGCGAGGGGCGACAGGCGCAAGTCGCAAGAATCGCGGACACCTATGACCTCAGACCCCTAGGAGTTGAAAGGATCGCGGGTCGACTACTTCGCGAACTTCAAGAGGCTCATCCAGAAATTGAAGTACGCGGTCTGCGGCCTCGCAAAGAATCTCGGCAAGCAACAGCCGCGGTGGCAGCCGCAGCTGAGAGACTAGACCAACCGGCGACCCGGCTCGAAGAACAAGAACCTGAGCTTGCCGAGTCAAAGCACGAAACAACACCGCACGAACCGAGCTTGGAAACCGAAGACACACGAGGAAAAACAGAGAGCTTGCCCCCCGAGGCGAGAACGGAAACAACCCCCGTCGTATCGCTTCAAGACTTTCCCCCTCCGCCCCGCTTCCCGCCTCGGCCTGCTATGCCCCCACCCCCACCAACCGATGCACCTCTTCATGTGGTGGCGCCGCTCACCGCGCGAACCATTCCGCAAGATCAGCTGCTCTCAGGCTCAAGGTTCCAGAAAGCCATGCGGAGGATCCTGTTTTGGAAAAATCGATCGCCCCGTCGCTAAAAGCGCGCTTGGCCTAACCCCAAAAAGAAGGCATTACACCCCCACAAGCCAAACCCGCTTACGGCTCTCGTTAGCTCGCACGCGGATGCCAGGAGCTCATAACATCGCTATATGACAAACGATGCTGTTTCTTCCGTGTGGCCAATCCTGCACTACGACGACACTCATAGTGCGCTGAGCTATTTCGTGAACGTGCTCGGCTTCCAACAAATAATCGCAGCCGAAGACGAACATGGTGATATAGGTCATGCCGAGCTAGCCTGGCCCGGTGGCGGCAGATTTGTCTTCGGCTCGACCAAGCACACCGAATCCATTCATGGGCACATGCGTCCTGGAAATAACGCCATGTACGTCATCACCGACGACGTTGATTCTGTGTATCAACGAGTACTTGAATATAAAGGCGAAATTGTGCATGCGCCTCGAGAAACCCAGTTCGGCTCTGGCGCCCAGGCCTATACGTTCACTACCCGTGACCCCGAAGGCAACCTATGGACCTTCGGCATGCCGCTAGATTCACGCAGCTCATGATCTTCTCAGCGATCTAGGCGACCACGGTAGGTGTGCACAGCGGCAATGAGTGCTTCTTGTTGGCCATACAGTTGCCCGGTAAGCGGGGTCCACCAATGGGAACCATCCTTGGCCACGACCCCATCCAGCTTATCGGGCTTAATGTCACCTATCTGAGTATTGAATTCCTCCACGGCGTGATCCTTGTGCTTTCGCCAGTGAGGCAACACAGTCGCCAGTAGTGGCGATGCCCCTTTCGCGGCCCACGCACTCAACACATGGCTACCCGGCGAGCGCCCTAGGTCTCTGGCAGCGGCTGTTAGTTCACGCCGTGATGGCCTTGACCAATAAGCGAGTGCCCACGATGCGGCAAGAGCCTCTTGGCGTATGTGAGCGTTGTCTTTCTCAAACTGAACTAAAACCGGATCTGTCAACTCGATGAAATGATCGTCCTCCACGACAGACCCGTTGATGACGCCTTGCACCTCGGAAAGGTCTAAATCAATCATGCTCGCATTGCCGAGCACAGCATCTGTTGCGGGCTTGAAAGGCGAACCGTCGATCATGTTAGGGAAAAGTCCGCTCCCGCATTTGTCCGAGTAACGCGCAATTCTTCGCTCAAACCGTCCCATGGAATCTGACCTTTCATATCTCTGTTACAGGTTTGCGGCATCATTCAGTGACCTGCGCCGAATGCAAGGGACAACAGGGTCGCAATGTGCAACCGCGGCACACAGCGGCCTCATCTCGAGCCAAAAACTCGGCAGCGGCCATGCCCACAGCAGCCTCGTCAGCCAAATGCAGTGCCCACGTCGGATCATCAGCCGAAGCCAAGGGAGGCTGATCGCGACTCGCGGCCGCTTTCTCTGTTCCACCCAACGACACAAGCCCGGCGCCCGCCGAATGGGTTCCCGCGTCGATAAACGCACCCGCCTCGACCGCTAGCTGATACATGCCCAACTGGGGATGCTGTTGAGTTTTATCTTTCGAGGGTGTGCTTTTGCCAGTCTTAAAATCGAAAATTGTTACCCGGCCAGCCTCATCAACCTCCAAACGGTCAACCCGACCAGACAGCAAAGCATGCTCGCCCACTTCAGCACTGAAGGCTTCTTCCACCTTCACTTTCGCGGGCGCCCGACTATTCAACCACTCCGCGAGCTTGCCAACCATGCGATGCGCGCGATCCGTGTTGCGAGCCCGTACCCAGCCCGAACCCAACTGGACCTGCGCCAACAACGAATCCAGCCGCTGGCCCATCGCCGCCACGTTGACCGGCCCAGGCGCGCCGAACTCAGCCGCCACCTCGTGCACCGCAAGACCCACGCCTTGCTCCCCGCTCGGCGGGCCATCACCACCGGCCTTTCGCAAAAACCACTTGAGGCCGCATTGCGAAAACGACTCCACGCTGGACGGTGAAACCCGCGTGCGCTGCCCCGGCACGCCCAAGGGACGCGGATCAGAGACATCCGGCAAGCCGTACCACTGCTGCGGGTCCGCGCCGAACACTCCGGCCCGCGCCAACGAGGCCAACTGTCGCGCCGCGCCGTCCGCTTCATCGCCCCCAGCGATAACAGCGGTGCGAAGCTCAGCCACCAAACCCGACAAAGTCAAAGAACGCGGAACCTTGGTCAGCGGGCGTGGATCCTCGTCAATCAAAGGCAACAACTCATCGAGAAAACGAGATGGTTCTTCGTCTTCACTCTCAACCGCCGTCACCACCAACGCGGATCGCGCTCGCGAGGCCGCCACGTAAAACAGACGACGCTCCTCATCCAGCAACGCGGTCAGCCGGCCGCTCGGCTCCAAGGGGCGTTGCGCCGCCAAGTCCACGATGTCTTCGGAACCCAAAATGCTGCCACGCAACCGAAGATCGGGCCACACTCCTTCATTCACACCCGCGATGAAAACCCGGTCCCACTGCCGACCCTTAGCCGAATGCGCGGTGAGCAGCTCCACCGCGTCAGCCTTACGAGCGGTCGGGGCCAATGAATCGCCAGGAAGCACATGGCCTCGAACATGGTCCAAGAACAACAGGGCACCAGCCGCTGGCATCCGATCGGTGAAACGCGCCGCCGCCTCAAACAACGCCACCACCGCGTCAAGATCTCGGTCGGCCGCCGAACCCGTGGCTCCCCCGCCCGCTGCCGCTCGCTGCCACTGTTCAGCCAACCCGGTGGCTTGCCACAAAGCCCACAACACTTGTTCCGCTGTGCCACCGGCTGCCTCTCTAGCCGCCCGCAACACATTCGCGACCCGATACGCCGGTTCTGACCAGTGCTTATCCACCGCCGCCAACTCAGCGGGGTCCAACAAAGCCTGGGCAAGCAATACATCAGGGGGAGCTGGCTGCTCGGCGCGCTGCGCCAAGTCACGAAGCTCGTGGCGGAGTCGACGCAGCAACAGCGAATCGGCTCCGCCGATGGGCGACATCAACAGTGCCAGCGCGGCATCGGGGTCCAAAGTCTCCGGTTGCAAAGCGCACCGCAAGGCCAACATCAGTGTGCGCACCGCTGGTTGTTCCAGTAGCGGAACCTCATCACCATCGACAAACGCCGGCACCCCAGCCAGAGCCAACCCTCGGCGCAATGCCGCGAGTTGTCGGGCTCCAGCGCGCACGATGACCGCCATATCACGGTATGGGACATTTTCGAGCAGGTGCGCGTGACGCAAACGGTAAGCGATATATGCCGCCTGTTGCGCCTCCGTGGCCAAAGTGTGGACTTCAGCCGAACCCGAAACCTCCGCTAGCGGACGCAGCGCCGGGGTCACCGGCCCGCGAATCCGATCCGACACGCCCGCGATGGGGTTCAACAAACCAGCGTGCATACGCCAACTCGCGGCCAACTCCACAGTAGGTGCCGGCTCACCGGTCACCTGAGCGAACGTGTCCGGGAATCGATGCAACGCGCCAGCATCAGTTCCCCGGAAGGCGAAAATAGACTGTTGCGCATCGCCGAACGCCACCACAAAACGGCCGCCCTGACACAACAGCCGCAAAAGCTCTTCTTGACCTGGGTCAATGTCTTGATACTCATCAACGAACACGTATTCGCATCGTGTTCGTTCAGCGGCCAACAACTCGGGATCATGACGCAACGCGGCAGTGGCAGCGCGAATCAATTCGGCCGGGTCATATGCGGGCCCGCCACCTTGACTGGCGGCCCGAGCGGCGTCGCGCAACTCGGTGACGTCGGCGTATTGCTGCATGAACCGAGCCGCGGCCCGCCAGTCGTCACGTTGATGCTCAATGCTCCAGTGCTCGAATTGCACTGGATCTATACCGCGTTCGTAGCATCGCAGCAGCAAATCGCGCAATTCGGCAGCGAAACCACGCGTGCCCAACACCTGCAAATATCGTTCAGGCCACGTCACTCCGATGCCCGCCGCATCCCCGGCGAGTAGATCGCGAATCATCAAGTCTTGTTCCGGACCCGACAGCAAACGTGGTGCCGCCCATCCGTTGGAAGCCGCGACCCGCCGCAACACCCCAAAAGCGTATGAGTGGAAAGTGCGAGCCAATGGCTCCACAGTGGTGCGAGCCATCCGGGTGACGATGCGTTCCCGCAACTGCGATGCGGCTCTGCGCCCAAATGTCAGGATGAGCATGCGGCTCGGATCAGCTCCGGCCGCGATGCGTTGGGCGACCGCTTCGACGAGCACCGAAGTTTTTCCCGTTCCTGGACCACCAATGACCCGAAGTGGCCCACGCTCATGCGCTGTCACTATTCGTTGTGCGTCGTCAGGTTCAAATTTCGTGTGCCGCGGCTGAACCCTAGTCAGTTGATAGCGCGGTTCAGTAGCAGAGCTCACGGCCGCCATCACATCACACCGTTACGACATTTGCTCGCACTAACCGCTTCAGCTGTACCGAAGTCGTCTTGTTGCCGCACTCGGCGGCTCATTATGCGGGCCAACTTGCGGCCATGCCATCGGACCGGTGGCGTGTGTAGTAGTGCCCTTTGGCGAAATGGGTGGAGCTAGTCGTGCATTTATTTGCGCTAATAGCACCGCATCTGTTGTTCCGTTCTCTGTTGCCTTAGCGGTGAGATAGATAACCAGAAATTCCTTCAGCGCATCCAGGTGTTCCAAGGGATTGGGCAGCTCAGCGGCAACTTCGAGAAGCTTATTCACATATTGACCCGCTGATTCGTAATGTTTACCTTCAGGCACCAGAAACGCCAAAGCTTCGCGTATTTGGTCCATTTCGGCCAGCCGGGTTGTCAGAGGTGGCTCTTGTTGTTCGTCCATTAAATTCCCCTTGACCGCGTCACATACAAAAGTTGAAGAATGGAAAATGACCGCCGAGCATTGCCAACATCGGGCATAAAGTCAACCGCCCAATGACTATTTAATGGCGGACACCAGCTCCAACGGGCGCGGCGCTTCCCCGCATGCTCACCGGCCCCACGGCAAAGTGCGTTGGCCCATCGGGAGCAGCGATGTTTGATGCTTTCGGTGCTGGTGAAGGTGCCGCGGGAATTCCAGGTACCAGACCATCTATCTGACACTGCATCATCCCGAGAAAGCCCATTTCGTATCTACCTGGATGAGGAAGCTGTTCTGCCATCGCGAGAAGGGTACGAGCGAAGTCGCGGGACGTTTCACCCGCATCCGTCCCCTTAATCATCTGGAGCAAGCTGGCCCGGATGTCCAAGAGCTCGCCATGAGGCAAATATCTTTCAAGTGGGTCTTCATCCAGGCGCGCATATTCCGATAGGTCGGGTGCGTTGGCTGGTCCACGACCGTATCGCGCAACACTTTCCATTGCCTCATCGTGAAACAAGGCAGTGAAGGCACCGGTGACTCCGCCTCTTGCAAAGGCGGCTCTTAAACCTTGACTACTTCTTTTGTTGTATTCGCCCATCGCAACCGCGGCCCCCACTCAGTTCACTATGAGCATAAGTGTCTCATAGCGAGTGAGCGGGAACCGCTAGTAACCCCACTTTGGTGTTACAGCTCGTCAAGAGCCGCCGCCGCTGTTTTGGCCGCCGAACCAATGTTCACCAAATAGTCATCCGCCAAGCCCTCTTGGCTAGCCCGCGCCGCTACCACCAAAGCCGACAAAGCCGCAAAATCAGGTACCGCGTCAGTCAATGCGGACACCACCCGAGGGTCCCGCTGAAAGAAATAGCCCCGAGCCATCTCGGCCGCCGCATCATTAACCGCCAACGAAACAACCGCACGCCCGGCACCGGCCGCCTCCATCATGGTGGTAGAGGCCCATGACACCAAGGCGCCCGACCAAGCGATGTCCTCGCTCAGTTCAGTGCCCGCAGTGATGTGCTTCTTCGTCGCCGCCCCGATCGGCAACGCGTCGAAGGCATCGGCCTCTGCCGGGTGCAAACGAACCGCGAAATCACCCTCTGGCGCCGAGAGCGCGATGCGCTCGACAAACTCGTACCACTTCGTGGCCGCCACCGGGCCACCAATCGCTGCATGATCCATCGGCTGCGAACACAGCAAAATCCGGCCGGCATGCGGCGGTTCAATATTGGCGAGATCATCCGAACGCGGATTGCCTGACTCGATGATTAACTCAGCGCCACGATCCGCGAACACCGGGCTCCACGCCGGGCCCCACGACAAAGCGAGCTCAGGGCGGCACGCGCCCATTTCGCCATGACGGCCAGCGACAAAACCAACCCCGCGCAACATCGCGTCAGCCACCGGCACCAAACCACCGAGCATGCTTCGCCCGGTCACTTTTCCGCCACTTACCGCACCATCGGGCAGAAACGCGATTTTGATGCGCTTACGACGAGCAGCGGCAATAGCCCGGCGATACACCAAGCCCACGTCCTGAGGAGTCACCAGCACGCCGCCCGGATTGGCCTTCGCCCATGCGGCAGTCGCCTTAGAGACCGAACTAAGCCGATCGACGGTGACCGGCGCCATGTGGCCAGGCAACTTCACCTCAGCGAGCGGCCCCACGCTGCCATCCCAAATGTTCAACGCTTGCGCGGGACGCACCAAATGCGTCACCACCCGACGCGCCGAATCAAGTTGCACACCAGAACCGACGACAAACAGGACAGCCGAGGACACTACACGGGCTCCTTACTGTGAACTTCGGGCTTCGTCGGCGAGGATTCACCACGTAGCCATGCCAGGCTATCGCTGATTCGAGCCCGCAATGGATAAGGCTTTTCGCTGGCGAGCAACGCTAGGGCTGCCAAGAACCACACCACAACCGCGAATCTGGCATTCCGCAAGTTGGGATTGACCGCTTCCAAAGCGGTGGCGGTGGCAAGTATCGCCCATAGCCACCACAAATATCCGCGGTGTCTCATTGCCAGCAACGGAATCGCGTACAACAAAATCAAGCCAAGAGCGCCAGCGTCGACTTGCAACCACAGGAACCCGTTGTGTGGGTCAATGCCCACCACCAACTCCTTGTTGGCATCGCTCTTGTCCCAGCCCCACCCGTTCCAGCCAGTTCCAAGAATCGGATTATCTTGGCTGATTTCCAACGCGGCAAAAGCCAAAGTTCGACGAGTACCCGCGGATTCACCGCCTAGATCTTTTCCGGTTTCCGGATCGCTGCTCGCACGCTCTGGTTCTTCCCCACCACGCGATTCGGGAAGCTGCGCACTAATAAAACCCGGTGTCAATGTCTGGAATCGCGGATTGATCACTGGCAGAGCGGTCACTGTGACCAAACCAAGAACCATGGCTGCCAAAGCACCGGCGCCAACAGCTTTGACAGCTCGTTGAGTGGGCCACAGGCGCCGAATCAACAACAGAACGATAGGGATCTCGGCGATCAGCAACGCCACGATCATGGCTATGCGCACTTCGGTGAAGCTGATACCGATCAGCAAGATCACCACGAGTGCGACGGTCCACCGGATGCTGATATCGATGAGGCGTCGCGCGAAGATCAGCAACGCGATAGCCAGGCAGAAGTAGTTCGCCAAAATATTGTTGCCCCAACCGGGCAACGCGGGGCGACCATCGACAATCAGCGGATAACTGGCCACGCTGAATTGCAATGCCCCTCGGGCGGCTATGGCCGCGAGAACCGTGCCCCCCGCCAAGACAGCGCCCGCGGCAACCGCGGCTCTGGTTCCGTCGCGCAATGTCGTGTCCCAGCCGTTGCGACGCACGACCGCACTGGTCAACCACAAAATTCCGATAGCCCGCAATGGCATCGTGGCACCTTGGAAACTCGCTTCCAAGCTCTGCCCGGCACCGAAAAAAGCGCCAACGACGATCGGATAACAGGCAAGGAGTCCTAGCGCCGCCATCCAATACCCAAGTAGTCGGCTTGGGCGGCCGGGCCGCAGATAGATCAGCGCCGCGATGAGGATCAGGTCAGCGAGCAGCAACAAGTCTCGTGAACGCACCGCGTAGTCGCTATCGGGGAAGATCGTGACCTGCGGCAAAATATTGTCGGCTGGAGCGGGCGCGAGCAGGTAGGCCAACATGACAACTACAAGCACATTGCCCTTACTCAACCACCAACTGGCCAACACAAAAGCGATGAAGCCGACGAACGCCAACGGGACAACATATTCAGTGTCTTGGATCTGTAGCGCCGCGCCAACACCAGATATCGCGGCAAGCCCAAGCCCGGCAATTTCCCATGGCCAGACACGGGTGGGACGTGACGTCGCATTCGTGGGGAACATGGCCAGCGCCACCACGGCGCCAGCAACCACCGCCCCGGTAAGAGCCGCCCCAGCAACCGTGCGGGATGAGCTTGCGAACATAGCTTCGGGCGCGCTCACATCACGAACCGTCAACACACCTGGTCGCACGTCGGGCGGGAAGACAAATGTGCCAGCGTTCCTGGAAGCGAGATCAAAGGCTTCTTCGGCAAGCGCCTGCGCGTCCTGGGGGGTTTTCGCCTCCACATGCCAAGACAATTCGCCGTAGCCCGGCCCGGCTCGCCAATGCGCTTTCGCGTCACGTTGGCGCGCGTCAGAGCGAAGCCCGTCGGCCGCCGGCGCGTCGTTGAGCTGGCGCGCGGTTTGTTCGGCGACAATGCTGCGGTTGTGGCTCACGAACTCGACATCCGGTGAGCGTTTTTTCGCATAGAAAGTGGCGTTGGCTTCGTAGCGCTGCTCGGGCTGTCCCGCGACGAAGTAGCCGGCTGCGCCCGCTATGACAGCTCCAATGAGCGCCCAAAGTGCAACACGGACTGCGCGGGCCATCATGGCGCGATCTTCCCATAGGCGTTTCCGGCCGTTCGCCCTGCTACGGGTTCCACGCATACTGCCGCATATCGACATGTTCGCTGTGAAATGTCACCCCTTCGGCGCTGAGGTGGTCTCGCGCACGCTGCTCATGGCCTGGTGGGAGCCGTCCATTCGCGGCCACGACGCGGTACCAGGGAACTCCGCCACCATGCCATGCCATCACCCGGCCCACTTGGCGCGCCGAACAACGCATCCCAGCTTCCACGAGCACGGCGGCAATCGCGCCATAAGACATCACTCGTCCCTCCGGAATACTCTCAACCACTTTCAACACTTCTTCAGTGATATCCACGGCGCCATTGTCCCCGAAGTCATATCAACAGCCCGCCCATTGCGCGCGTCTCAGATAAGTGGCGCAGTAATCTACACAACAGAAGGCGAACGAACAGAGAGAGCAAACACGCATGCGCAAATCAACAGTTCTCGGCATGGCATTGGGCGCGGCAGCTGTAGGGGCCGCGGCGTGGATAGCGGCCGATTTGCGCAAATCGTTCGGCGGCGAGCCCGACGGCGACGAAATGAAAAGATCTCCGCAATTTAAAGATGGAATCTTTCACAATGTTTCGCCAGCTCATCCCATTCCGGTATCGGAAAGCCGGAGCATGATCGCCGAGCTGCTTTTCGGAAAGCAGCGACGCGAACCCAGCGGCCCCGTTCCATTGGCCATCCCCATAACGGCTCCCGCGCCCAAAGGACTGCACATCACCTGGTACGGACATGCCTCTTCGCTCGTCGAAATCGACGGTGCGCGTGTGCTGCTTGACCCGGTATGGAGTGAGCGCTGCTCACCGTCCCAACTCGCCGGCCCACGTCGATTGCACCCCACTCCAGTTTCATTGCAGGACGTAGGCCCTGTCGATGCCGTGGTGATCTCGCACGATCATTACGACCACCTCGACATGCGGACAATTCTCACGTTGACCAAATCGCAAGCTTCGCCATTCGTTGTACCGCTAGGCGTCGGTGCGCACCTGCGAAAGTGGGGCGTCCCGGGCAGTCGCATCATCGAACTGGACTGGCATGAGGGCGTCGACATCGCGGGACTTCGGTTGACCGCCACACCGGCCCAACATTTCTCGGGCCGGCTCTTCACCCGCAACAACACACTGTGGGCGTCCTGGGTGATTGCCAGCAAACAACACCGGGTTTTCTATACGGGCGACTCTGGCTATTTCGACGGTTACGCCACCATCGGCGCCGAATATGGCCCGTTCGATGCCACCTTGGTGCAGATCGGCGCCTACAACACAGCGTGGCCGGACATTCACATGACTCCCGAAGAAGGCGTCGCCACTCACCTCGATCTCAATGGTGGCCTAATGATTCCAGTGCATTGGGCGACCTTCAAACTCGCGATGCATTCCTGGACCGAGCCCGCCGATCGTCTTTGGCGGGAGGCCAAGGCCCGCAACATCACGTTGGCGGTGCCGCGTCCTGGCGAGCGGGTAGATGTCAGCTCGCCAGGCGAAGTTGATGGCTGGTGGCAGGCGTTGGCTTAATTTACGGGAACGGCCAAGGGTTGATGGTGCACCCTTGCAGCCCGTATGTCTGTTGCTGCATGACCGGCGCTGGTTGGCCAGCGCCTGGGCAATAGTCGTGCCCGTGGCCGAGGCGATGTCCTACTTCGTGATTGATCACATATTGCCGGTATTCGGTAAGCGAGTCACCATAGTCGGGCACCGCTAGCATCCACCGGGCTAGGTTTATCACCACTTTGTCCCCGGTCCGGCACGAGGTGTATCCAGCGGTGTCCATCGGAGCGCACAAAGCGTCGACAGTTTTGGGCGAAGCGAGATATAGAACAAAGCTGGGATTGGCGGTGTCTACGCGCTGGAATGCGACATCGCCTTGGGAAATCCAGCTTCGGTTGTCACCCAGGGTGGCTTCCACTTCCGCTGCGAAAGCGGCGCCGTCTTGTTCAATTCCGTCTTCGATTTGAACTTGGTACGTATACAACTGTGCATTGGCCGCACCGGATCGCTGGCCAGTTCCACTGACCGTGGTGAAGGTTCCGGCCCCTTGCTCCACTGGTTGCGCCGGCGGGGTCACCGATGGTGTAGCGAGCGGTGTGGCGGCGTGATCGACGGGCGGGCTTTCGCTGCCAGGTTGCGGTGGCGTGTGCTCATTTGAGGTCTTTGCTTGGGCCGAGCTTAGTGAGTAGTACCAGGTGAAACCTAGTCCAGTAGCTACTGCTGTCACCAGGATGAGCAGGGTGATGGCGCGGCGTTGGCGCATACGCCGTCGCCGTGCCCGTCGGGCGATTCGAGTCTCCTGTGTAGAGTCCACGCGTTTCAGCTCCGTTTATCCCCTATGGCGTCTTTGCGGCAAGTAAACCGCTTCTCGGCTCCACTAGTACGGTACGACGCGGGGATAAACGCCTTTCACTTGCCCTACATACAGCCTCTAACTCCACTCTGGAGGCAGAGGTTCCGGATATGGGGGCATAATGGAACCTGGCACCAGACTAGGCTTTCGCGCCACATATGGCACGACCGAGCTCCCGCTCGCCTCGGCGGGTTCATCGGAACGCTCCGCCGAATGTCTACCTTTCGCCACGACCACTTCACGTGAATACGCACTCGCGCCCGCCTCGACAAAACGCTCCGGCGCTGGCAAAGCTGGCTGCTCCGAGGGCGGTGTTGATCTGGAATTACGCACCGCCAAAAAACTATCCAAGCGGCGATTCAGCGCATCCAGCGTGGCCCGAGCCGCGGCGTGCGCGGCATCACCTTTCACCAGAGCATTGCCGCACAACCGCTCCGTGCGCCCCGGGGTAAGAAATGTCACCAAGGTCAAAACGATGCGATCCCCACCAACATCGATGATGTCCGCATAGTCGAGCCCCAATCGCGCATGTTCTTCCAGCACCTCAGCCAATGCGGACAAGGTCGCCTCCGCCGTCGTGCGCAACAACGCGCGCTCCGACGCCGGCCCACTGGATGTGCCGCTAACTTTCTTCCCGGCGCACGACAACTTAACCTGAACCTCGCTGTCCAAGCCCCCCGCGATTGCCTGAACACGTTCCAACCGCACAGCGCGCTCCGGTCCTTGCCGCAGCATCGAGGGAGTGGAGTCTTGCGCGGTGATCGCCAACCGGTGCCCCGCGTCGATGGTCAACGCGAATCTTTCATCCAGCAGTCGAGTCACCTGTTCGGCGACGACGAACTCGTTAGCACCTTCGGAGATATCCAATTGCAAACTGCGATCCCCACCCGCCGAGGTGTTCACCCGCGCATCGCGAACACCCGGAACCTCCACAACGGCGGCCAATAATGACTCCACCGAAAACTGATGCGAATCTGAACTCTCCACTTTCGCCACTGACGACCCCCAGCATCATCGGAAACGAGAACAGCGTTTCTGCGACACTACCCGTGCGATCAACCAAGCAGATTGTAAGACGAATCCTCGGGGTCAAAACTGAGTGAACTAAGCTGTGCTGATGTCTGATTCTTCGCCGGCGAACACTCGGCTGCCCCGCGGTGAGCGGCGCACCCAACTTTTGCATGCCGCACGTGCTGTCTTCGTCGAACGCGGCTACCACGCCGCCGCCATGGATGAGATCGCCGAACGAGCCGGTGTTTCCAAACCGGTGCTCTACCAGCACTTCCCCGGCAAACTCGAGCTTTATGTCGCCCTGGTAGACGAACAAGCCGACTCCTTGGTGCGCCGCGTCCGCGAGGCTATCGAGTCAAGCGAGGACAATAAAACCCGAGTCTTCAACACATTGGCGGCATATTTCGATTTCGTTGACGCCGAAGGTGAAGCGTTTCGATTGATCTTCGAATCAGATCTGCGCAGTGAGCCCGCCGCCCGTGACCGGGTCGAACGTGCCTACCGCGAATGCACAAACGTGATTTGCGAAAACATCAGTGCGAGCACTGGGGCCAATCGCGCGCAGGCCGAGTTGCTCGCGGTAGGGCTGGCGGGAGCGGCCGAACTAGGCGCCCGCCACTGGCTCGAACAACGCCGAAATGTTCCCAAGCGAGAAGCGGTAGAACTACTGGCCGCACTGACCTGGCGAGGCATTTCAAACTTCCCCATCCAAGACAGCTAGCCGAGAACTTGCGCCCGGCGGCAACCAGCGTGAGCGTCGAGTAGCCTTGGCGACGGCGAAGCAGCAAGCTCGCTAAAACCTCAGATAAGGAGGCCCACGGTGGAGGTCAAAATCGGCGTGCAGTTCGCCCCTCGGGAACTAGTAGTGGAAAGCGCGCAAACTCCCGATGAAGTGACCGAATTGATCACCGAGGCGCTCACTGGCGAAAACAAACACCTCACCCTGACCGATGAGCGCGGTCGCCGAGTCGTGGTCCCGGTCGACAAGTTGGCTTATGTGGAGATCGCCGAAGCTGAGCCGCGTCGCGTCGGGTTTAGCGCCTCTTAACCACTTATCCTTGCCCATGCACTGCCTTTGGTTGGCATTGCGTGGGCAAGGGTTCGACTGGCGAGCCCTTGAAGGGGGCTCGGCATGGAACTGTGCACGCTACTGATCGTCGGCGCGCTGATCGGCGCGTTCGCCCGCCTCATTGTGCCGGGTTGGCAGCCAATTGGATTCATCGTCACCGTGCTGATCGGTGTGCTGGGTATCGTTGGCGGAGATTTCATCGCCGATAAAGCCGACCTGGACGGGTTTGTGCACTGGCTCGTCGCGATCGGCATCTCGGTCATCCTGGTGTTTATTGTCGCCGGCGCCATGCGGTTCAGCAGCCGCCGCTAGTTACTCAAGCCCATTGCCGCCAAACGCTTGGTGTGAGCCACTGTAAGCCGTTTGAGCAGCTGACCCACGCCCGTTAGGCTGCCCGAACCCTCCACAACGAGCTCGGTGAGCGCATCTCGCTCAGCCGCGACCCGCTGCGCCTGGCTCACCGCCTCGCCCACCAACCGGCGAGCCCACAGCGCTAGCTCGTCTCCCCGAGCTGGATCCTTTTCAATCGCCGAACGCACCTCGGCCACGGCGTAATCGGCGAGCCGAGTGTCGTGAAGCACGTCCTGTACGACAGTGCGGTCTTCATCGTCCAAAAACTCGGCGACCTCACGGTAGAAGTCGTCGGCGAAACCATCACCGATGTATGCCTTCACCAAGCCCTCAAGCCAATCGTTGGGTCTGGTACGGGAGTGAAATTCATCTATTGGTGTGACAAACGGCTTCATGGCGCTGCGAGGGTCAACGCCAAGTTCGGCCAGCCGGTCCGCCAGGCTTTGATAGTGCTGCACCTCAGCCGCGGCAATCTGACTTAGAAGAGCGCGTTTACGCAGGTCAGGGGCAAGTTTTGCGTCATTGGCGATGGAGTCAAAAGCGACCAGTTGTCCGTAACTCAACAAACCCAAAAGGTCGATGACTGCGTTTCGTTTTCCCACCCACCCACCGTACTGGTCGGGCCCGAACTGGCCGGTATACCCTCCGGTCAACAATTGTGCTTTGCGTCATTGGTTTCCGCGTCACTATTACGCTACGCGCTCGACTCAAGTACTATGCGCTGTAACGCCTGCTAGATGGCGACACTGGCATGAAACACACAGCCACGCCGCGCGGGACCATTCGAACCTGAAATTTCTTATGCCTGAGACGCACAAACATAACCCATTGTTCGCCGATCTCGGAGTCCGACCAGAAACGGTCGCCGCCTTGGAGAATGTCGGCATCAGCAGGGCTTTCGCCATTCAAGAGCTCACCCTGCCCATCGCACTGGCCGGAGATGACCTGATCGGCCAAGCACGCACCGGAACCGGTAAAACCCTAGGTTTCGGGATCCCACTCATCGATCGAGTAAAAGCACAGTCCGACGGAGCCAGCGGCAAACCGCAGGCTCTAGTAGTCGTACCCACCCGTGAACTGTGCATTCAAGTAAGCAATGACCTGGACAACGCGGGCGCGACCCGCAAAATTCGCGTGCTCTCCATCTACGGCGGTCGGGCCTATGAGCCCCAGGTCGAAGCGCTCAAAAAGGGAGTCGATGTCATTGTCGGCACCCCAGGGCGGCTGCTAGACCTCGCGCAGCAGGGCATCTTGAAGCTCAACGAAGTGTCGATTCTGGTACTCGATGAAGCTGATGAAATGCTCGATCTTGGCTTTTTGCCGGACGTCGAAAAAATTCTGACGCAACTACCAGACACGCGCCAGACAATGCTGTTTTCGGCCACTATGCCCGGCCCGGTGGTGTTGCTGGCTCGCCAGTTCATGAACCGACCCATTCACGTGCGCGCCGAATCACCCGACGAGCTGCAAACTGTCCCCACAGTGACCCAGTTCGCCTACCGGGTGCACGCCATGGACAAAGTCGAAATGCTCGCCCGCCTGCTGCAGGCAAAAGACCGTGGCCGCACTATGGTCTTCTGCCGCACCAAGCGCGCCGCTCAAAAAGCCAGTGATGAGCTCGCCGAACGTGGATTCGCGGCGGCCTCGGTGCACGGCGATCTCGGACAAGACGCCCGCGAACGTGCCCTCAAAAAGTTCCGCTCAGGAAAAGTTGATGTTCTTGTCGCCACGGATGTGGCCGCCAGAGGCATCGACGTGGGTGGCGTGACGCACGTCGTCAACTTCCACTGCCCAGAAGACGAAAAGACCTTCCTGCACCGGGTGGGGCGCACTGGTCGCGCCGGCGACGCAGGCGTCGCGGTGACTTTTGTGGATTGGGAAGAACTGGCCCGTTGGCAAAGCATCAACAAACTACTTGAACTTCCGTTCGCGGATCCCGAGGAAACCTATTCCACCTCCGAACACTTGTTTACGGATCTGGGCATTCCAGAAGGCTCAACGGGATGGGTGCGCACGCCCGAGCCCGCCGAGCCGCGCGAAGTCACGAAAGCCGTGACCAGGGCCCCCAAAGATGGCAAGCCCACCCGTCGACGCACCCGACGAGGCAAGCCAACGGTGGGTGCGGATGTTGAAAGCACGTCGCACAAAGTAGCGGTGGCCAGCCCGGCCTCAGCTGTTGAGCTGCCCACGTTCCACCCGGCGCCAGCCACCGAGCCAGCGATCAACCCCACGCCGATTCAGCGGCCTGCGCCCACGGATATTCACGCACTGTTTTCACACGCCTGATAACGAAAAATCTAGTTGGGGCCCCACACCATGTCGGCGCCGGAGTGGCCAGCCAGTACGACGTACACCGTCGCGGCCACGCCAACCAGCACAGCGGCCACCGACAATCCGGTGGAGACACACGCCCAGATGAGCCGCCGGCGATATTGAACCTCCGCTTGCGGTTCGCTGGAGTCGACGTCGGCCTTGGTTGCGTCTTCTTCTTTCTTATCGGATTTTTTATCGGAGGCTCGGCCTGGACTTTTGGCAAAGGCGTGACGCAAACTTTCCAGTTCGTTCATCCGACCACGGAAGATGTCCACCGCCACCAGGGCTACCGCCAAAACGCCAAGCACGAGTGCGAGGTAAAACACCACTGTGCCGTAGTTGCTGTGTTCTTGCACCGGGTCCGTGTTGGCAATGCCTTGGCTATCGGCGAAGCTTTCTCCGGAAGATTTCGCCACCCCTCCACCAATAGCCGATCCGGCAGCCAGGAATGCGACAGCCCAGCCGGTGTATCGACGCCACGGTAGCGCTACGGCGTACACGATGGACAACACAGCGGCCATAGGAATCATCACAATTGGCGCGTGCACGGCGAGTGGGTGAATCGGCAGGTCACCTATTTGGTCAAACATCGCTCCAGGTTAGCGGCGTTAAGCCGCGAGGCGCTGCTCATTCACCGCTTTTGGACTTAGCGCCGCCCAGGGTTCTTGTGGGTCAGCGGCTCGTTGCCCCTCGGCACATACTCTGTTGAAATCGCACCAGCCGCAGCGCGAACCCGGATTCGCGGGAAAGACTCTGTCTGGGTCTTTCCCGGCTTTCAGCTCCTTCTGGCCATCCTGCACGTCTTGCGCTGTCGCTTCGGCACGACGCAGATGTCGAGCTAGAGATGCTTCAGTGTGAGTATGCGAGGCCACGGTTCCGCTGGGCAGATGGTGAAGTTCAACCCGTTGACAGGCTCGACGCAGAGTGCGTGAGGTGGCCAGTGCGTACAGGGCGAGCTGTCGTGAGGATGCGGCGTCGTGATCGGTGGGAGGAGTGCGCCCTGTTTTGTAGTCGATGACGATGGCTTCATTGCGGCGAGTGTGGTGACCGTCGACGCGGTCAACTCGCCCAGAAAAGGCGATGGCGCTGGTTTTCATCGCGACAGTGCGTTCGGCGCCCAGGGGTTCTTCCCGTGGATCGAGGGTGGCTAGGTACATCGTGAGCCACATTTTCGCGCGCGCCCGGGCGCCCCTTTCTTGGTCTTGATCGCGGAATCCTTGATTGATCCATGCGTTAGCGAGTAGTCGTTCGGCCGCTTCGGGAACCCGAGCGGCTAGTGGCAGATCCCAATAAGCCCGTAGCGCGAGATGAAGTGCGGCACCCACTGACATGTGTGCCCAGGGTGGTCCTTTGCGTGGCGCGGGACGATCGAGGTATGTGTATCGGTATTTTCTCGGACATTCCTCGTAGGTATTGAGTTTTGCGGGTGTGCAGACGAAGAGCTGTTCCGGCATGCCCGGAAACCCGAGCTGCCCGGATGGGGGGCGCGGCATTAGTCCATCCTGCCAGAAGCGGGCCGTCGATAGTTACGATCGCGACGCGGCCCTTAGCAAAACCAAGGTCAGGTGCAAGAATGGAGCCCAACGCTAAGCGGGGAGACATTCAATGGGGCTACTTCAATGGCTACGCGGCGACGCCGATGGGCCTTCCAGCACAGTGGGCGCCGCCGCGCTCATGGAGCTCGACGCTAACCTCTCCCCCGCTAAACGGCAGCAAATAGAAAACCTGGAAACGCTCGAGAGCCTGCGTGAGGAAGAGGGCACCGGCGCCAAGGGCGATCGCCGCGACATTGATCTTGAGTCTGGCGTAGCCACCATTCGGGTTCCTCGCACCGCTTCTTAAGCAGTGTCGATAAACGCCCGAACCCCATCCGCCACCAACTGCACCGCGATCGCCGCCAGCAGCAAACCAGCTATGCGCGTGATAATCGTGATTCCCGCCTGCCCAATGAGGCGCTGGAATACCACCGAGAACCGCAGGACTATCCACAGCAGCAGGTGAATCGCCAAGATGGCTGCCCCCAGGGCGGTAAATTCCCCAGCGTCCTCGGCGTGTTGGGCGAAAACTATCACGGCCACGATGGCACCTGGACCGGCCAGCAGAGGTGTGCCCAGCGGCACGAGCGCGACGTTGACGTCGCGGGTTTGGCTGGGCGCTTCAGCCTTGCCCGTCAAAAGCTCCAAGGCAACGAGCAACAACAACAGACCGCCCGCAACTTGCAGAGCTGGAATAGAGATTCCGAGGAAGCTCAGAATTTCTCGCCCCGCCAGCGCGAACACCACGATGACCGCCAACGAGGTGACCACAGCTTGCCAGGCCGCTTTCGTGCGGGCGCGCACATCTTGACCAGCGGTAAGTGCCAAAAACAACGGAATGGCCCCGGGTGGGTCCATGATGACCGCTAGGGTGACAAACGATTCACCAAAAACCCGCGCATCGAACGCGCTCACCGTGCCACCCTTCTTCGTTAGCCCACTATCGGCACACTCCCAGTTGCGGCACTGACGAGCTTTTCGTAGGCCGCGACCGTGGTTGTCGCGTTCTCCCCGAGCTGGATCGGCTTATGACTGCCGTGGTAGTCACTAGAGCCCGTGACTACAAGTCCCAGTTCAGCGGCGAGTTCATGCAATCGGGCACGCTGGTGAGCGTCATGATCGGCATGATCGGCTTCAATTCCGGTCAAACCCGCGGCGGCAAGCTCGGCAATCACGCTCTCAGGCACGACTTTGCCTCGTTTGTCCGCTTTTGGGTGAGCAAACACCGACACGCCCCCGGCGCGCTGAATCAGCCTCAACGCGTCGAAAACTGGGATATCTGCCTTTTCAACACGGTACCTGGCCCCCAACCAGGACGACGCAAAGGCCCCGTTCATATCTTTTACCAGGCCACGGGCGATAAGCGCCTTGCCAATATGCGGCCGACCCACCGGCGCCCCATCCGCATAGCCAAGGACTTCATCCCAGGTGATATCCAAACCGCCCTCCTGAAGAAGCTCCACAATCTTCGCCCCGCGAGCGGCACGGGATTCACGCAATCGCAGGCGCGCGTGACGGAACGTGGGCTCATCCCGGTCAAAGAGATACGCCAAGATGTGCAGACTGATCGGGTATGGCTCGTGAGGACTGTTCCACCGACAGGACAGCTCAAGCCCAGGCACCAAGGTCAACCCCTTGGGAATCGCCGTGATTGCTTCATCCCAGCCAGCCGTCGTGTCGTGATCGGTCAACGCGATCACATTCAAGCCGACTTTGTGCGCCTGGGTCATCAGCGCCGCGGGTGACACCGTGCCATCGCTGGCCGTGGAATGGACATGCAAATCGATGCGCATGCACCCACGTTATCCCTAGCGGGGCTTGGCGCCACTAACGCGCTCAGGCATCGCCGGCTTGACCCGCATCCGGGTCATACATCTCCTGGCAGAAAAGCAGATACAGAGCGTTGGGATTGGGCAGCGGCTTGATTTCACGCAGCGCCTGGTCCTGACCAGCCGATTCGATAATGAACGTGCCGTAGTTGAGCGCCATTCCCATCGGGCTTTGGACATAGGCCATATCGGTGACACGCGCGAGAGGCATCATGGCCACTCGGCGAGTGATGAGGCCACCAATAAGCATGACTCGCTTATCAGTAAGCACGAATCGCTCATGCCACCAGTCGAAAACCTGCCAACCGATGAGCAACAAAGCCAACACCCAGCCGACCAGAATCACGACAACCGCTGTTGGGTTGGTCTGACCGAGCACGCCGATCAAATAGCCCACAATAAATGGGGACAAAATGCCCAAAGTCGCCCAGAGTACGACGTGAATCCAGTGGCGTCGCCATTCACCGACATATCGCTCAGACCCGAACAAGTATTTGGACACCACACCGCTGGGGCGAGGCTTACGCCGGGCCCGAGGCTTGGCTGGACTTGACTCGGTACGAGGAGGGGGTGGGACTTTGCTCTGCGGTGGCTTAGAACTACCTTCACCATCGAGCTCTTCAACGGGCACCGGCGAAATGCTCACCGAGGCCGACGTCAACTCGTCGCGCTGCAACTCACCCTTCGCGCCACTGCCGCCGAACGTCACCTCGACCTCCTACCCACCAGCTGTTATTGAGGAATTACCCCATACAGACTAGCGCGCGTTAAGCCAGACCAGTGAAGAAGTCGCTGAAGCCGGTAGCTATTTCGCGTAGACCACGCCCGATGCCTTGAGTTACACCAACGGCATCATCGGGACGAGTCGCCACAAAGAAGACTAAAAAGGCCAAACTTGCCCAACTTAGGTACTTTTTCATGTCAACCGTCGCCTCCCTGCCAGCTGACCCTGGCAATCATCACCACTGAGCACGAAATCCGAGTGAACATTGCCTGTTTGTAGCTTGTGGACCCCACACCTATCGACAGTACGGGGCTCGGCCGTCACGCGGCAACGCACTTGACGAAACTTCCCGAAAACCCATAACAACTACTGTTCGGTAGAAATGGTTCGCGTTCCATCATCGGCCACAATGGAACGCGATCCCACCATAGCGCGCGGGGCCTAATCGCCGCTGACGCAGGACTCGACCACACCAATGGCCAGCTTGGACACTAAAAGCGCAGCTACAGGGCGTGTTGCCGCACCCAAGCGTGCATGGCGATGCCCGAGGCAACGCCGGCATTGATCGAGCGCGTCGACCCAAATTGAGCGATAGAACACACCATGCTGGCGACCTCACGCGCCGCCTCGGACAAGCCTGGACCTTCTTGCCCAAATAGCAAGACGCACTTCTCGGGCAGCACAGCGGTCTCCAAAGGCACGGACCCGGGCAAGTTGTCAATTCCGACGATCGGCAGCTCTTGCCCCTGCGCCCAACGCAAGAACTCGTCGACATCGGGGTGATGCCGCACATGCTGATAGCGATCGGTCACCATCGCGCCACGACGATTCCAACGTCGCTTGCCGACGATATGAACTTCTTTGGCTAGAAACGCATTCGCATTTCGCACGACGGTTCCGATATTGAAATCGTGCTGCCAATTTTCGATAGCGACATGAAATTCGTGACGGCGTGTATCCAGATCGGCAATTATCGCTTCGCGTGACCAATAACGATATTGGTCTACCACATTGCGCTTGTCCCCATTTTTGAGCAATTCTGGGTCATATCGTGTGTCGTGGGGCAATGGGCCAGGCCAGGGGCCTACTCCTATGTCACATTCATCGTGGCTATCGGAAAACACTGTTCAACCAAACGGTAAACTCTTGCGTTGCGCTTGTTTCCGTTTTTTATACGAATCAAGCAGGCAAGAAGGGCAGATGATGGATCGACGGCGATTCCTCGCTATGGGAAGCGCCGCCGCTGCGGTCACCGCGGTGGGCGGCGCAATTGGTATTGAAGAATACCGGCTTGCCCAATCTCGCCATTCGGGGTGGGCGGTAGGTAAAGGACGGCCCGCGGGGCTTGGCGCCATGAACATTGTCTGGCGCGCTCAAACCACCCAGATGATCGCCGCGCTCACCTTTGATGACGGTCCCGATCCGCGCTACACACCCAAGACTCTCGACATTCTCGATAAATACAACATTCCGGGCACCTTCTTCTTGCAAGGTAAGCACGTGAGCACCCAGCCCGAACTCGCCAAAAATATCGACGCCAGGCATGCGCTAGGAAATCACAGCTGGAGCCACGCTGACCTGTCCAACGCCACCGCCGACCAGGCCCGAGACGAGCTCACCCGCACCCGAGACATCATCCAAGACGTGACCGGGCGCGTTCCCGTCGTCTTTCGACCGCCATATGGCCGCTTCTCCGGCGCGCTCACCATGATCGCAGCAGGTATGAACTACGACATGATCTTGTGGTCTGACAATGCGGATCCTCGCGAACCATGGCGAGACATCGCGAACAAACTCGGGCGGCGGGTACGGGCAGGCTCCATCGTGCTCGCACACGACGGTGGCACGCTCCCCAATGATTCAGTGCTGAAGGCACTCCCCATCGTCATAGAACAAGCCCACGACCGGGGCATCGAATTCGTCACCGTGCCTCAGCTCCTAAGCGCGATGCGATCCGACCAAGCGGGTGGGAACCTCGACACTACTCAACCCGAAGAGGCTTAAGCTGGTTAAAGCATCGGAATCCGACCCTGCTTAGTCCAATGTGCTCAAACTTTTTACACATCGCGAGATTGACAGCACCTACCGTGCGTGCTGTGCTGGACAGTGCGTTCATGCATTAGTCATTTAAGGGGGAAGTTTGTTAGCGGCCGAGCAGCCCCCGCGCGCTTACAAGCACCATCTCGCTCACGTTCAGCTTTTACGCGCCACCGCACCAGTAAGCAGTGCGGCAATGGTGCCGCTGCGCACTACGCTCACTCCGTTAGCCGAACTCGCCGCCCGAGCCGTGGGCTTCGTTTGGCAACTCACCGGAGCCAAAGGCGCGGCCGCGGCTGGGGAACTCACTGGCGACCCTCGACTACTCATGGACTTGTCCTGTTGGCACACCCACACTGACCTATGGAGTTTCATCCACTCAGTGCCCTACATCGAGGCATCTCGACACTGCCGCAAATGGACAACCCGCATTCCCGACGCCCATTTAGCGCTGTGGTGGGTGCCCGAAGGCCACCGGCCCAGCCCCAAAGAAGCCTTCGACCGGCTCACACTGCTCAGACTCATTGGGCCAACACCAGAAGCATTCACGCTTAAACAGATGTTCCCGCCCCCGGCCGCGAACCGGGAATCGCGCCGGGTGGTGCCGCCTGACCGGGACAGAGCGGTTCTGCGGGAACCCTCGGTTGAGCTTGAAGCCGGCCACCACCGGCTTCAAGCTCAACCCACGGGCGCTTGGTGGCCGCACGCTAGTTAAAACGCGGCCACACCCGCGCTCAACATTGAACCGGCGGGTGCGGCAACACTGTTGCCTCCGTCCACAACCAACACCTGGCCGGTGACATAAGACGCGGCCGGAGTGGCCAGGAAAGCAATCAACGCGGCGACCTCATCTGGCGTGCCGGGCCGAGCCATCGGAGTCGCCAAACCGTGCGTGAGCTCGGCCGGCGTGGATGAACCTGTGTGAATCCAACCTGGGGCTACCGCATTACAGGTGACGCCATCGGCAACAACTTCCATCGCCAGAGCTCGGGTCAAGCCCACAACGCCGGCCTTAGCGGCCGCGTAACCAGCCTCGGCTGGAATCGCGTTGATTGGGCCCGCCGTCGCGGCCACATTGATAACACGCCCCCAAGCCCGCTCCTGCATTCCTGTTATGAAAGCCCGCGAGACCAAAAAGGCGGAGGTCAAGTTGCGATTGATCTCAGCTGACCAATCGTCATCAGACATGTGAGCAACGGGACGGAGCACCTCTGGACTGGCCACACTCGACCGACCAGCATTGTTCACCAACACATCCACATCGCCCAGAGCATCTCGCACCGCATCAGCCAATGCCTCAACCTCTGCGGGCGCCGTTAGATCGGCGACGAAGCCGGTCACGCCCAATTCTCGAGCCCGGTCGTGGATACGCTTTGTTGTGGAGACTATGCCGACCCTGGCTCCCAAATTGGCCAACCGGCGTGCCGTAGCGAATCCAATGCCGTCAACACGGCCCGCTCCAGTCACCAAGGCCACTCGATTGTGCAGATATCCACTGCGCGTGAGCTCTTGTGCCGTAGGTGCGTGTGCTCCATCCGATGTCATACCGTGAATTGTTCCAGCAGCAACCAAATAGTGGAACCCAATAAGCGCCGTGGTGCCCCCAAGAGAATGAGCTATACACCACCCGAACACATCGAAGTATTGAGAAAGCTTCGTTGTAGCCGATATTTCGCCACAACGAAAAGCACCCGCTCTAGTCTGTGAAGATGACCTCCCCGGATCCAGCGCCCCGCTATGAGCCAGAGCCAGCGTCTGCCGCTAAAGACACCGCGATAGACCCATTAGCGGACCATCACAGCACCACCAAATTGCCAGCGCCGTATATAGGACCACCGTCCCAGACCTATATGGGGCCGCCAGCGGAGACCTATTATCAAGCGCCTCCGCCCTACCAAGGCCCCCCTCCAGCCTCTTATCCCGGACCAACTGGTTACCCGGCATTCACTCATGCCCCGCCGCCACCATATCCGTACTACTCCCCCACGCCTTTCGTTCACAGTCGGCCAACAAATGGTCTGGCTATCGCGGCAATGGTCACCTCCATTATTTGCCTGGTAACTCTGACGTTTTGCCTGCCAATCGGGGTGGTTGGCGCGATCATGGGTCACATCGCGCGCGGTCAAATACGGCGCAGCAATGAGGATGGCGAGGGGTTCGCGCTAGCGGGTGTGATTATTGGCTGGCTCGGCCTCGCGCTGTTCGTCCTCGCGATTCTTTTGTTCGCCGCGCCATTTTTGCTGCTGCTTGGATTGATCGGGGCCAGCGGCTAAGCGCGCACTAAGGTGAACCCATGGACGCGCTGCTACTTGCCGAAGCCATGAAAAAAGCTTCCATCATCTGGGTTCAAACACCGGGGAATGCGGCCCAACTTTTGTGGACCGTATGGATCGACGGCGCGGCATATGTCGTTCACGGCAGTGGCGAACAAGACGCACCCGAGTTGCCCGACGGGGGCGTCTGCGATGTTGTGGTGCGCTCGGCCGATAACCACGCGCAGATACTTCGCTGGCCAGCGCGCATAAACACGGTGAGTCCGGGCACGGAGCAATGGCAAACAGTGGTGCCCACCCTTCTCAGCAAAAGGCTCAACCTCACCGACTCGGACACTGCCGAGGAGCGTTGGGCCACTAACGCCCGAGTCTCTGCGCTCACGCCACAACAGTGATGATCGCTCTCACGCGATAGAAGTTCACTATCCGCCGCCTTAGGAACACCCTCGGGTGATAGCGTGCAAGGCGCCAGTTCGTTGAACTGGCAAAACGCAGCGTGTAGCGAAGTCCGGTGTGAGTCCGGCGCTGTCCCGCAACTGTTATTCCCCTTTTGGGGTAAGCCAGGTCGCCTGGCGCTGTGTTGACGATATCGACCCTCGTGGGAAGGGCGATCCGTCGCCGGGCGTCATGTGGTGCCTGGAGGTGGGTACGAACCTTCTCCGGCATCCGAAAGGCGCACACATGCGTTTGCCGCTCGCAATGAAAGTTCCCGCTTTAGTTGTCACCGCCGCGCTTAGCGCAGCGCTACTCGGCGCATGCGGAGATTCCACTACTGAAGAAAACAGCAAGAGCAAAACGGTTTCCGTTGAAGCCGCCAACGGCACAGTCGCGATCGCGGCTCCTGCGAAGAAAATCGTGTCGCTGTCACCCACGGCGACGGAAATGCTTTTCGCTATTGGAGCTGGCGATCAGGTAGTTGCCGCGGACGCCTTGTCAAACTTTCCCAGCGATGCACCTAAAACGGATATGCAGGGCATGACGCCTAATGTCGATGCCATCTTGAATTACGAACCAGACCTAGTAGTGCTCTCTTTTGACCCTGGCACGATTGAAAGCCAGCTTAAGAAAGCTAAAGTGCCAGTTCTCGTTGAAGCACCCGCCACGTCCCTTGCCGATTCTTACGATCAAATTCAAGACCTGGGGATAGCCACCGGCAAAAAAGAAGAAGCCTCGGATGTCGTTCAGAAAATGACTGAAGACATTGATGCGGCGGTAAAAAGCGCTGGAGAATTAACTGAACGTAGCTATTATCACGAGTCAGATGCCACTTACTATTCCGCTACGTCAAAAACATTCGTTGGCGAAATTTACAGCAAATTCAAGCTGAAGAATATCGCTGATGAAGCGGATACGGCGGGCACAGGCTACCCACAGCTTTCAGCCGAACACATTGTCAATAAAGCACCAGACTTTATCTTTCTCGCTGACACCGCGAGCGGCGGCCAAACCGCGCAAACTGTGGCGGCACGACCGGGCTGGAACACCATACCCGCAGTTCAGAACGGCAAGGTCGTTGAACTGAACGAGGATATTTCATCTCGCTGGGGACCACGAACCGTGGAGTTCGCGGTAAGTGTGTCCACCGCGTTAAAGGGCTAACGGGATCAAACGTTAATCATCCTAAGGAACAGCGAAAGAACGCGCGAATTGAAAGCGGACATTACAGAAGTAGAGCCCTCTCGGCTGCGAGGGCGCTGGATTTTCAGCGCCCTCGCAGTGCTGGCGGTTTCCGTTATCGCGGGTCTATTTATCGGCACGGTCGATTTACCAACGCTAGAAGTAGGGCGCGCCATCATCGACCGCATTCCCGGCGTCCGACTTCTTTCTGGGCTCACAATTACCCAAGAAGCGCTTTTCTTTGACATTCGCCTACCGCGAGTAGTGCTTGCTGGTCTAGTCGGTGGAGCATTAGCGCTTTCTGGCGCCGCCTATCAAGGGGTCTTTCGTAACCCACTCGTCGACCCTTACCTACTGGGCACGGCAGCTGGCGCCGGGCTCGGCGCGACTCTGGCGATCGCATATTTGCCCGCCACCTCAATATCGGTCATTGGACTCGACATTGGGCTGCTGCCGATTGCCGCTTTCGCCGGCGCCTTGATCGCTGTGATGATGGCCTATGGGCTCGGCGCGTCCACCGGAGTTCGCTCATCGGCGACACTCATGCTGGCCGGAGTGTCAGTGACCGCGTTCTTGACCGCGGTACAAACCTTTATTCAACAACGTGAAACCGAAACGCTACAGCGGGTTTATTCGTGGATTTTAGGCGCATTGGGTACGGCGGATTGGAGTTCGGTTGGCTCGGTGGCCCCCTATGTGGCCGTGAGCTCTGGGGTGATTTTGGCCCACGGCCGACTGCTGGACGTGCTGTCAGTGGGTGACGATGAAGCGACCAGCCTAGGTGTGCGCGCTAGTCGGGTTCGGCTCACCGTGGCACTTGCCGCTTCCCTCGCCGCAGCCGCGGCAGTAGCGGCCGCCGGGCTCATTGGCTTCGTCGGTTTGGTGGTGCCACATATGGTGCGTCGACTTACCGCCGGGAGTTATCGCGTTGTCCTGCCGCTATCGCTCATTGGTGGGGCCGCGTTCATGATCTTGGCCGACTTGTTGGCACGCACAGTACTGGCGCCCGCCGAGCTGCCGATTGGCGTAGTGACCGCATTTATCGGAGCGCCGTTCTTCGCCGGATTGCTGCGCCGAAGTCGTAGGAGCGCCGTGTGATTCACGCAGAAAAAATTAGCGTTTCCCTCCATGGCACCCCCATCGTGCACGGTGCCTCGATGACCGCCGAAAGCGGCCAATGGCTCGCCATTATCGGCCCAAATGGCGCGGGCAAATCCACGTTTCTGCGTGCCTTGGCTGGCACGGTCAAATTCTCCGGCAGCCTCACCGTGTCCGGACAGGATATCCAAGCACTTCATCCACGTGAACGCGCGAAACTTATCGCCTATGCTCCACAAACTCCGATCCTGCCCGATGACATGGCCGTCATGGACTATCTGCTGCTCGGCCGCACGCCGCACTTGGGCTACCTCGGACAAGAAAGCGCGGCCGACCGCCGTATAGCCGCGGAAGTGGCCGCGCGCCTGGATCTATCCACCTTGCTGCGTCGGCCAGTCGGTTCCTTGTCAGGTGGTGAACGACAACGGGCCATTTTGGCGCGGGCACTGACCCAACAAGCCGGGGTATTGCTGCTGGATGAGCCGACAACCGCCCTAGACCTTGGCCACCAGCAGCAAGTGCTCGAGCTTGTCGATGAGTTACGCCAAGAAAGAGGGCTCACCGTGGTGAGCACGTTGCATGACCTCACGCTGGCTGGGCAATACGCCCACCAGCTGGCGCTGCTGGTCGATGGACGAATCGTGACCGTTGGCGACCCAGCCGAAGTGCTGACAGCCCAAACCATCGCGGAGCACTATGCGGCCACCGTGCATGTCTCCACCGGTCAAGATGGACGGCCACTTATTGCGCTGCGACGCCCATAACCGCAGTTCACAAGGCCCATCAGACCCAAAAACCTCAGCGAGCGCGGCGCCACTAAGCTAAATGAGTATTGGACGTGATCTTCGAAGCAAGGGGGTGGACTGCCATGAGCAGTGAACCTCCTAGTACCAGCTTCTAGATCGCGCTTTCGGAAGCTGGCGGGCATACGTCGGCGCCGAGGCCGGTCACGGGTTCTCACACATTCTCGTACCGGAAAGCTTTATTTCAATGATCGACAATCGTCGCTTGCGTGCCCTGTTGCCCAAACGCGTGCTCGGTAAGGCCGGCAGCGGACACACCCAACAAGAAATCGCCCCCGAACATTCCATGGATCCGCGTGCCGAAGAACCCGCGCCCCTGGAATCGAGTGTCGTACACAGCGCGGTGTATCGAGATGGCAAACGCACGTCCACACCCGCCACCTTGGCGGAGGCACTCCGCAGCTTGCCGGATGCGTCTTCCATGGCCTGGATTGGCCTTTACCGGCCTCGGGAACCCCAATTGCTCGCCGCCGCCGAGCAGTTCGGGCTGCATGAGCTTGCGGTAGAGGACGCGATTGTCGCCCATCAGCGCCCCAAGTTGGAACGCTATGGCGACACTTTGTTCGTGGTGCTCCGGGCCGCCCGCTACCTGGATGAAACCGAACAAGTGAGCTTCGGTGAACTTCACGTGTTTATCGGGCCAGGTTTTGTCCTGACCGTGCGCCACAGCGAAACACCCGATCTAGCTGGGGTACGGCAACGCCTCGAAGATGACCCCGAATTACTGAGGCTCGGGCCGGAGGCCGTACTGTACGCCATTTTGGACGCGGTAGTGGACGGGTACGCGCCCGTGGTGGCGGGACTACAAAATGACATAGACGAGATCGAAACCGAAGTTTTCGGCGGCGACCCAGGCGCCTCCCGACGGATCTATGAGCTTTCTCGAGAAGTCATCGAATTTCAGCGCTCCACCAGGCCACTTTTGGCCATCCTCAAAGCATTGGCCGCTGGATTTACTAAATACGGCACAAATGAAGAATTGCAACGCTATTTGCGTGACGTTACTGACCACGCCACCACTGTCGCGGAACGAGTAGACGGCTTCCGACAAATGCTTTCCAGCATTTTGACAGTTAACGCGACTTTGGTTTCTCAAGCCCAAAATGAGGAAATGAAACATTTGACCGAAGCGGGCTATGTCCAAAATGAAGAAATCAAAAAGGTTTCCGCCTGGGCGGCGATCCTCTTCGCGCCCACTCTCATCGGCACTATTTATGGCATGAATTTCCAACATATGCCCGAACTGAAATGGGTATTCGGCTATCCATTCGCTTTAGCGCTTATGGGTGCCACCTGTTTGAGCCTGTACGCCACTTTCAAACGCAGAAACTGGCTATAGCGCATAAGTCCCATCAAGCTAAGTAAGCGCGCCTGGATAGCGCCGGAGAAATCGCGGATTAGTGTGGCTCTGTGACCAGAATATTCCTGGCCCGTCTGGCGGATCTGCCGGTGTTGGACCCGTATGGGGACCAGCTCGGCCGAATTCGTGATGTTGTGCTGCGCATGCGGCTGGAGAATCAGGCCCCACGCATCACGGGTCTCGTTGTAGAAATTCAACACCGCCGACGCATTTTCGTGCCGATCGGTCGCATCACCGCGTTCGAGCCCGACACCGTCATGCTCGGCACCGGCACAGTGAACGTCCGGCAATTCAAACAACACCCTGGTGAATTGCTGGCCTTCGCCGAGCTGCTGGACCGCAAGGTGACCATCATCGAATCCGGCACGATTGCCATGTTGGTCGATGTCGCCATGGACCAGAACCGAGCTCACGAATGGTTGATCACCAAACTGGCCGTCCGTGAACAAACGGGGCGGCTCACCAGACGTGGCCAGCTACACCAACTCGACTGGCACGAAGTACAAGGCGTCATCACCGTGCCCGAAGAACAGGGCGCAGCGCACATGTTGGCCGCCTTCGAACAACTACACCCGGCTGACCTGGCGAACATGCTGCAAGACTTGTCGTTTAAACGTCGTGCCGAAGTCGCCGCCGCGCTCGATGACGAGCGCCTCGCCGACGTTTTGGAAGAGCTCCCGGAAAACGACCAAGTAGAAATCATCGAATCCCTGCAAGCCGAACGCGCTGCCGACGTGCTAGAGGCCATGGACCCAGATGACGCCGCCGACCTGTTGGGCGAACTTCCCGAAGGCGAAAAAGAAGAGCTGTTGCGGCTGATGCGCCCCGAGGACGCCGCCGACATGCGCCGACTCCTTCACTATTCCGCCAACACCGCTGGCGGGTTGATGACAACGAATCCCGTCATTGTTTCGCCCGATGCGACCATCGCTCAAGCACTTGCGAAAATCCGGGCTCCGGAAATCTCGCCCGTCGTCGCCGCTCAGGTTTATGTATGCCGCTCGCCTATCGATACACCCACCGGCCGATACCTCGGCGTCGTTCACTTTCAGCGACTGCTGCGCGAACCGCCCTCATCATTGGTGAGTTCGGCGCTGGACACCGATCTAGACCCCATTGATCCGCAAACACCACTACCAGAGGTCACTCGTAGCTTGGCGACGTACGACCTCATGGCCATTCCAGTGGTCGACTCAGCGGACCGCCTACTTGGCGCGGTGACCGTAGATGACGTGCTGGACCACATCCTGCCCACCGACTGGCGGGACCGGGCCAATGAGTGAGATGCCCCGCGGAGCGAGCTCACGGGCGTCTACCCGGCTGGATCAGCCGCTGGAGCGCCGGCTCAACCGACGCCGGTGGCATTTCGACGCGGATGCCTTCGGTCGCATCTCCGAACGGGTGGCGCGCTTCCTTGGCACCGGAAGATTTCTACTGATCCAAACGATTATCGTCATCGTGTGGATAACTCTGAATCTCCTCGCGGTGCGCCTGCGGTGGGACCCCTATCCGTTCATCCTGCTTAACCTGGCCTTTTCCACCCAGGCAGCCTATGCGGCGCCACTCATTTTGCTCGCGCAGAACCGACAAGCGGACCGGGATCGCGTTTCGCTGGAAGAAGACCGGCAACGTGCGGCGGCCGCAAAAGAAGACACCGAATATTTGACCCGCGAACTGGCGGCGCTGCGACTAGCTTTGGGCGATGTGGCCACCCGAGACTTCATCCGCGACGAACTTGAACGAGTTTTGGAACAAGCCCGCAAGCTCGACGAGCGCGGCCCCTAGGGCCCGATCGCGCACTCGATAGCATGGGCCTATGGCAGCCCTCGATACCTCCGCACTGCGTTCCGCACTAGCAACCGTCAACGATCCGGAAATTCATCGGCCCATCACCGACCTCGGCATGGTGGAAGACGTGCTAGTTGAGGGCGGCAGTGTCACGGTCAAGCTGCTGCTCACGGTGGCGGGCTGCCCATTGAAAGACACCTTGCGCAAAGACATCAACGAGGCTCTATCGACGGTCGAGGGGGTGCGGAGCGTCCAGGTTGACATGGGTGTGATGAGTGATGAGCAGCGGCGGGAACTGCAAACGCAGCTGAGGGGCGGCACACCAGCCAAAGAAGTCCCATTCGCGCGGCCCGAGTCACGTACCCGCGTATATGCGGTTGCCTCGGGCAAAGGCGGGGTTGGCAAATCCAGCGTTACCGTCAATCTGGCGACCGCACTGGCGGCCCGGGGACTTTCCGTTGGCATCGTCGATGCCGATATTTATGGGTTCTCTATCCCGCGCATGCTGGGTGTCACTGAACGGCCCACCCGGGTAGAAGAGATGATTATGCCGCCGTCCGCTCATGGGGTGCGCGTGATTTCGATCGGCATGTTCGTCGCCGATAATGCCGCCGTGGTGTGGCGGGGCCCTATGTTGCACCGAGCCTTGCAACAGTTCTTGTCTGACGTGTACTGGGGCGACTTGGACGTCCTGCTGATGGATCTGCCGCCAGGCACCGGCGATGTGGCGATCTCTTTGGCGCAACTCGTGCCTAACGCGGAAATTTTGGTAGTGACCACACCGCAGCAAGCCGCTGCCGAAGTGGCCGAACGGGCGGGTTCCATCGCGGTTCAAACCCATCAGCACATTGTGGGTGTCATCGAAAACATGTCGTGGTTCAATACGCCCAACGGCGAGCGGCTGGAACTTTTCGGTGCCGGCGGCGGTCAAACCGTTGCCGATGCGTTGAGCAAAACCTTGGGCACGCGTGTTCCGCTGCTTGGCCAGGTTCCGCTGGATCCGGCGGTGCGGGAGGGCGGAGATGTGGGCCAGCCGCTGGTGTTGGCGCGGCCCGACAGTGAGGCGAGCAAGGCATTGTCTGGAATCGCTGAACAGCTAGCGGTGCGCAAAGACACCCTGGTGGGGCGTTCGCTGGGCTTGTCTCCCGCTTAGATTCAGGTGGCGTCGGGGTCGAAGCGAGGCTTTTCCGCGGGTTTCGCTTCGACGCTTCGCTGGCGTGGCATCGGATCGTTGATTTCGCGCGCTACGTCAGTGAACGGGCGACGAAGATCTTCAAGGTCATCGTCGCTGAACAGGTGTTTTTGAACAAACTTTTTAGGGTGCAGATCTTCAAGTTCGACATCTGGGCCTAGTTGCTCGCGCAAGCCCGAGCTGGCTTCGCGAGCCATGCCCCGGACTTTTCGGAGCAGGCCCAAAGCATCGCGCACCAATTCAGGCAGGCGATCTGGGCCAAAGATGATGAGAGCGATCACGAGCAGTAGCCCGATCTCCCACCAGCCTAGATTCTCAAACACAGGGGTCCTTTACACATAGCGAATCTTCCTAGTTTACGAAGGACGATCCGTAAGGGTGACCTCGGTGCTCTTGCGCTGACCATCCCGCTCGTATTCGATGGTGATTTTCTCTCCGGCACCATGTTTTCGAATCAACGCTATGAGCGCTACTGAGTCTTCCACGAATCTGCCATCGAACTTAACTATGACATCCCCGGGGCGAAGGCCGGCGGCCTCAGCGGCGCCACCAGAATCAACAGCTTCCAGCCGCACACCACCGTTAATGCTTTGGTATCCCCGATCCAAGGTGGCGCTGATGACGGTGGTTTTAGCTTTTCCCTCTTTGATGAGCTGCTCGGCGATGCGTTTGGCGTGGTTGATCGGAATGGCGAAACCGAGCCCAATGCTGCCCTCTGAGCCGGGGGCCGTTGCGATGGCGCTGTTAATGCCAATCACGCGACCACTGCCGTCGACGAGCGCACCACCAGAGTTGCCTGGGTTGATGGGCGCGTCGGTTTGAATGGCGGCCATAAACGATTCATCGCTCACGGCGCTGTCACTTTCTCCACCGGTGACAACGGGGCGGTCAACGGCACTGACAATGCCCGAGGTGACTGTGCCTGATAGCCCAAGCGGCGCGCCGAAGGCCACGACTGGGTCGCCGACCCGGACTTTGTCTGAGTTGCCGAGCGGTAGCGTGGTGAGGTCTTTTTTGTCGACCTTAAGCACGGCGATGTCGGAGCCGGCATCGGTGCCCACGATTTTGGCTTCGGCCGTGCTGCCATCGCTGAAGATCACCGAAAGCTCGCCATTTCGCCCTGGTTCGGCGACGTGGCTGTTCGTCATGATGTGGCCTTCATCGGAGATGACGAAGCCTGAACCGTTTCCTTCTTGGCCGGCGCTGGAGATAGCGACGGTCACCACGCCTGGTTGGGTTTGCTCGACAATTCCGGCGATGGATTCGGGCGGGCGTTGAGCGAGTTCATTACGGCCGGCGCTGCTGTTGAGAACGCCTTCGTTATCGTCGTCGGCCTTATCGGCAATAAAGTAGCCAAGTAGACCGGCTAGGAGCCCGGCGACCAGCGCGACAGCGATGGTGATCAATGGCCAACCCATTCGACCAGCAGGCGCCGCGGGAGGCATGCCGACGGTGGCTGGGGTGGCCTCGCGAGGCGGCTGCTGCCAACTGGGGCGAGTTTGGGGATCCCGCCAAGGATTATTGGCCCCGGTGCTGCTCCAAAACGCTGGCGTGGTGCTGTTACGCCATTCGGGTGGCACTGGCTGTGGGCCTAGTTGTTGCGTTGTGGAGGCCCCGCTGGGCATCTGCGGGCTTGGTTGCGTTGGTGACGCCGCCGGGGGGTTCGGTCCCTGGCTGGGCGGTGCGCCCTCTGCCGATGGCCCCGTCGACTCGCTCACTGTGCCCTCCCGAGCTGCCCGATCTTTGCTTGCACCCCTAACAATAAGGGCGCCGGCCCACTCCCTCCTGGAGCGGCCCACAGGCTACGTATTTGCTGTTTACCAATTAATGCTCAGTAAACACTAGGTTTATTGCCGTGCGTACCCTTGCCAGCACGCTACGTGGGAGGGTTCATTGCTTCCGGTAGCGAGAGCAGGGTAAATCTGCCACATTGGAGGAAGAACGCTGTCAATACGGCTGAGCGAATCATGGCCGTATTGGTATCTGTTCTACATCCCCTCACGCTTGGAGTGCTCCATGACGTCAACACTGGCCCTCGACAATGTGACCCCTCGGCAGCAACATGAGCCAGAAGTGGATTTGACCAGCATCATTGTCACTCATCGTGCAATGTGCACCGATCTTGCCCGATTCCCGGCCGCCGTGCGGGATATCGCCAAAGAACCCGTCGATGAGGACCGCGTTGACGCCTTAGTCGACTACGTAACAGCATTTTGTGCCGAACTTCATCGCCATCACCACTACGAAGATCATGTGCTGTGGCCCCTGATTGTCGCCTCAGCCGGAGACGCGATCAACCTTGACGAGCTAGAAGAGGACCATGCGGAGCTGGACCCGATGATGATGCGCGTCGCGTCCGCGCTGGCGGCTTTCTCCGAAAACCCGAGCAGTTCGGGCACCGAACTCGCCGACGCCCTTCAGACATTGGCTGACCACCTCATCGAGCACATCGGCGAAGAAGAAGCAGAGATGTTTCCCGTTATTCGACGCTATGTTTCCGCGCGAGATTTCCAATGGTGCGAGTCTGAACACGGCGCTGCAACCGATTCATTTGTGCTTCCGTGGCTGATGCACTACGCCACCTCGCCCGAGCGTGAGCGCCTCGAGGCGAAGTCCGGTCTACCAGAGCGGGTGCTGCACGGCCTGGCAAAAGATGAGTTCGCGAAGGCCGAACAGCTGATCTTTGGCCCCCTGCCCACATAGCGTCATCTCCTTGCCGGAGGGGCGGATCGATGTAACGACTGTTTCGTGCGGGTCAAAAGCGACCAAGCGCAACGTATGTGGCGGATAACACGGCCGTTTATTAGTCCTATCCGCACGAAACGTCACTAATGTGAGGTCCATGCCCGGGAGCCCACCATGAGTGACACTTCCTTGAAGAAACGTCTATCCACTGTCACCACCAAAGGTGGGCAATACCTGAAGGCAGGCGCCTGGATCGCGCTCGGCCTGGTTATCGCCGTCATGGGGATCCGACATTCGATCAACCTCGGCGATGAAAAAACGGGCACGATTCTTGGGGTATACACAGCCGGAGCCGCGCTATTCGGACTCGCCGTAGGACTGTTGAGCACCAGCCAGATAGGTAATTCCATCTTCGGGATCCTCCCCGACAGCTGGCAGCTACCGGGCCGCCTCATTGTTACCGCGCTGGGAATCATCGCCATGTTCGGTTCCGCGGACAACGCCGGAGTTGCCTTGGTCGCGGCCGGTGGCGGGTTCGCTATCGCATACGGCTGGCGGGCGGCGACGGGCTAACGCAATCGAGATAGGCGGGGACGTTGCCCAAGATAGATCATCCAGAGTGGGCACTAGACTATTTAAGCCATCTGCCAGGGAAGATAGTCGAGCTGCTCGGCGCACGAGAAATCAGCGTGCGACCCGATTTGGTATCGCCAGGGAACCCCTTTCGCCGCTGCCTGGATATCGTGACCAGGGATGGGCACGGGAAATTTCATGCCTACGTCCAAGTGGACCAGGATCTCGAGCGGATAACCGTATCCGATGTCGATGGAAAAGCACGCACCGCGCTTATCTCCCTGCCGCCGCACCCCAAGCGTTTGGACCTGGAACGAGGATTAAGCATCGCTTTAGCGGGCACATTGGGCTATTTCATTGGTGTCGAAAGTTTTCCCGCGAAAGACCCGGAGAAAGGCAAGCGCTATCCAATTAGCCCCACATATCCAAGCGCCTTGTACAGCAAATCACCCACCGGCACGATTTCCCTGTCCCCCGATGGGTTCGCACTCACCGTGGAAGGGGCGATGCTGGAACACCAAATCGGCAAATACACCACCTCACATATCCAACGTAAGCGCTGGATCGCGCGGCTTCACACCGTGGTCGACCTGTTGGGCAAGACCGATGAGCTCGTTCAACTCGCGGCCGCGGCCACCCCAGAAACATTGCGACTCGCTCCCTATCGTGGGCGATTCAGCAGATGGACGCCCGCCCATGCCCGACGAATCCCAGGGCGAGTGAGCGGACTTGACGTACTGAAAATTCGTGGCCTACTAGCCCTGCCCAACGTGCCGGGCATATTCGGCTCGAATCAGGGGCAAGCTCTTCGATATGGACCGGCCGCCGCTGGGGATCTAGTCACATACGCCACCGCTGGATATGCCGTTGAAACAACAGCGGGCTGGCGAGCGGCCGACGACGCTCCCGCCAGGCTCCGACAGCGCGTCCAATGGCGCGCGCTCATTTCAGGGAGCCTCCTCCCCCGGCTCGTCGCTGTTGCCGGGCGTTTCGCGGGCGGATCATCTGCCTCCGATACACAAATGGGCATGAGCGCCAAGTTTGAAAACGCGTTCTGGCAGGAAGTCCTCGCCCGTCACAGTGTCAACGCCTTAGCCCTGTTCGCCAGTGAGGTGCGGATGAGCCCCCATCTGGCGAGCAATGCCGAGCTTGGCTCCCGAACCATGGAAGTAATGCGGCGTGGCGAACCCGCTGAACTGGTCGCGCAATGGCACCAAGACGCGACCGCTTTGCTAAGCCAATGGAACAAAGTTATCGCCGCCGACCAACGGGTCAGTGCGACGGGGAAATGGCCCCCGGGATTTTGGCCAAAGTTCGACCCATTGCACTCAGCTATCGAGGAGCACTACGAAGCTCGGATAGCGGTTCGCTCCGCGTTAGAAGCCGCAGGCTTAGAGCGATCCTTCATGGCATCCACGCTTGGCCAGGTTGACGTACTTACCCGATTGAAAAAGCGCGTTCTCGCTTTGGGTTTAGGCAGCGGGTTAGGGGCAAGTTTGGCGGCTCTCACTCCTTACCCGGAATTAGGATTGCTGGGTCTATCCGGTTTCATGTTGAATGTCGTGGGAAACTTATGGTCTGGCCAGCTTGCCGCCGGAGAACAAGAAGAACAAGCTATCCGTGAACAAGCAAATGCACAATTGCTCCAGGGCTACGCCGATAGTTTATTGGAGCTGGTACGAGAAGGTACCCAGAAATGGAACGACAATAAAGACGCGTCCATAGATTCCAGTTGTTTGAGTCCCCCACAGCTTGATTCACGTCCACGCCTCGCGCCATATATCAAGGCCGCTGGAGTCTATACGCTTCCCACCACCACTGCCGGCTGGGTTAGCACGCTTCCAGCGTCTATCCAACCGTTAGCATTCGGCATAATAACTTCGTCTTTCTTGAGTGGACCGAGTGTCGCGGCGCAGTTTTATCTGAAACGAAAATTCCTCGAACTACGGGGCGCTGAGGGGCAGAAACTTGCCGCTGAAATCGTTAAAAGAAGATCCGACCTGCCTAATTGGAAATCCTTTCACAATTCATTAAATCTCCTCTCCAGAAACATGTCGATTATCGCTACTCAAATTGAATGCGAAGCAACATTGCCCATTGAGTTAGCGGAAGACCCATTTCTTCAATCATGCTGGAAAGCAATATGCGAGAAACGATTGCAATCACTTCGCACTTATTTCCAGAGCATTGCCCGAGAACACGAACACGATGCCAGCCGAATCAAAGAATACCTACGGAACAACGTTCCAAATTTCGACGAATGCGACCCAAAATTGCTTCCATCCCGCGTGTCTGACACGTTACAAGAAAATTTTGAAAGCCAACATGCCATCGTTCTAGCTGTAGCGGAGTCAATTGCCGAGAATATGGACGAGCATCTTCCGAGAAATAGAAAATGGGACACTATCGCGCCGCTACAAGATTACGGCACTGTCGACAGACGCGAATATCTCGACTTGAGAACCGCGAACAATACATATTACGTGCAGCTTGCCCGCGCTCTTCTTCAGGCACATATCCCGGAAGACAATTCCTACCGGCTCATCTCAGTGGCATTCGAAGCCGCATACAACGCCGCTTTAGCGTTGTCGCCATCCTCAAAAAATTGGAAAGTGATAGAAAATTTTGTAGCGCTGCTCCCACACGCCGCACACAAAGTACGGCATAGCCTGGCGCGACTCCAACTCGGACATGACCTGCTAGAGGACTCGCCCACGCCTCGACCGCGCACCCCACGCGCCGCGCTAGAGGAATTTCAGCAAGCCCTACGACAACCCAGCGACATCGACGCGCCACTCATCGACGCACCCGACGGGAAACGCAGGGAAAGATATCTATTTCGACTATTCACCCAGCTAATTCGTGAGCATTCGAAAATTCGGATCGACACCGCGCCCCTGCGGATCAAGCACACACTCGATGTCGATGAATTACGTTCAATACTTCAAAACCACGCCACACACATTCGATTCGGTGATCCACATATGGCACTTACTCAAGCCGCGCTCGCCGATCCCGAAGCTCGAGGCGGCGAGGAACAACTCGCGGCGCTCTACCGGCGAGTGGAGACGCTGCTGAGCGACCCAGCCGCTCAGCTGTCGCTCAAGCATCGCGCGGACGGCTCAGTGGCGATCCGGATGAGCCGTAGCGCTTACAACTGGGCTAAACCCGATCCCACAATCGACGCGTGTGTGCTGAGTCTGCGCGAAAGCACTGAAAACGGTGAGCGCATCGCCTCAATCGCGTTGGAGGGTTTTGCCACTGGCGTGGCCAAGCCATCGGTATACCGTCGCGGCTCACGCGCTCTCATTGCCAGCCACACGTTTTGGAGACAAGCCCGAAACAGCATCAAGCAGCGGCAGCCAACCAGGTAGTGAGCGTGCGCACACCCCAACCCGTGGCGCCCTTGCTCAACTCATCACTAGGAGAGTCAGACCACGCCGGAGCCGACATATCTATGTGCGCCCACCGCGTCTGACCCACGAATTCGCGCAGAAACAGACCCGCGGTGATCGTTGAGGCCCCGCCACTGGCCAGGTTGGTTCGATCGGCAATCGCGGAGTCGTATTCGGCAAGGTAGTCCTGCACCAAAGGCAACTGCCAAACCTGTTCCCCCGCCGATTCCGCCGCGGATTTGAGTTGTGCCACCAGGCGCTCATCATCGGAACATAGGGCGGCCATGCGTTTGGTCAACGCCACTTTTTGCGCGCCCGTGAGTGTGGCCAGGTCTACCAACACATCGGGGTTGAGCTTTTCCACCGCATAGGCCAACGCGTCGGCGAGCACTAGACGTCCTTCGGCGTCAGTGTTCAGCACTTCCGTGGTGGCACCGCCATAATGCCTGATCACATCACCGGGTCGAGTGGCGTCAGCGCCGAGCATGTTTTCCGCGGCCGCTACCAATGCGGTGACTCGAATGTCGAGCTTCAACGCGCCAGCGGCCAGCACAGCGCCCAACACCGCGGCAGCACCGCCCATGTCTTTTTTCATGAGTTCCATGCCGCTGGATGGCTTGATGGAGATGCCACCAGTGTCGAAGGTGATGCCTTTCCCGACGAGCACGATGTGTTGCGCGTTGCGTCGAGGAGGTTCCCAGCTGACCTGAATGAGCCGAGGTGGACGCCGCGAGCCGCGCCCTACCGCCAGCAGCCCACCGAAGCCTTGCTCGGCTAGAACCGCTTCATCCCAGATTGCCGCTTGTAGACCGTCCCGTTCAGCCGCTTCCCGCGCCTGATCAGCCAGCCAAGCTGGACTCTTGATGTTGCTTGGCGTGTTTACCAAATCGCGAGCGAATGCGGTGCGGTCGCTCACCACTATTGCCCGCTTCAGCGCCTCGGCTCGCGTTTCGGCAGGTTCACCTGATTCCACCAATGCGAGTTCTTCCAGCGCAGGCGTGGCTGGTTCGCTTTTCAACGAGAAGCGATATGAGGCCAACCGCGCGCCAAGCGCGAGCTCTTCTATGAGGTCGCTTTCGGCTTGCACGGGCAACAACACCGTTGCGATCTTCACTCGTTCGTTCAGAACTCGGCTGATGGCCGCTCCGGTTTTGCGGCTATCAGCGGTGCCCAGTCCAGCGAGAACCACATATTGTGGCTCGCGCCCGGGTCGGGGCAGAACACTGACCGCACCGGCTCCGCCTTGGTGCTGATCTTGGCTCGCGAAAGCGTGGATTTCGTTAAGTAGATCGTTGTCGAGCTGGGCGGCGTCGCTGGCCAATCGCATGCCCTCGTCCTCGGGCCGCGTAAGCAGCACCAGCGCTTGCGGGTTTTCGGGCATGCGCCCCATGCTGACCTTGATCATTGACACCCCATTGTTATGAAGAAAAAACTGCGCCGACCCCAATTTGGGGTCGGCGCAGCGGTAAAAGTTTTAGCCGGAGATACCTTTGAGCGCCTCTTCGAGCGCGGCAGCCTCGTCAGCCGTCATCTCCACCACTAGACGCCCACCGCCCTCGAGCGGAACGCGCATAACGATGCCGCGGCCTTCTTTGGTGACCTCTAGCGGACCGTCACCTGTCCGCGGCTTCATGGCCGCCATCTCACTACTCCCCTCGACGCTGACCGCGGATGCGGCCCTTTATTCTTTAGTCTTTGTCTGCGGTGTCACTTGCAGCAATTTTCTCGCACCACCAATGATGCCCCAAAGCGGCCCCCTTACTTGCACGGAATCGAGCCAAAAAGCGAGCGGAATTACCGTACTCAAATACCGCAAATATCGCCATTTTGGGCAAAATTTGGGCCGTGCTTAGAGAAATTTGCAGTCATCGACCCCGTCGAGCCAGCTCAAAACACAAGACACTTGCCGCCACCGCCACATTCAAAGACTCCACCCCATGGGCCATCGGAATCGAGATCTCAGTTCCGACCTGCGCCCTAACTGGTTCGCTCATCCCCTCGGATTCACCGCCAAGCACAAACACCGTTGGGCGCGTCGGCATCCAGTCGTAGACACTCACCGACGCCTCACCAGACAAACCCACGACATCAAACCCGGCACGGGCCAAAGCCACAGCCGCCGGTCCAGCCTCTCGAGTCCTTAAGATCGGCGCGGCAAACGCGACACCCGCCGATGCCTTAATAGTCAACGGACCAATAGCGGCCGTGCCCCGCTGCGGCACGACGATTCCGTCAATCCCCGCCGCGGTCGCACTCCGCAAAATCATGCCGACATTCGCCGGATTCGTGATCGAATCCAGCAACAAAACCCTGGTATCCCGAGAATGCGAACGAGATAGAAACGAATCAAGCGAAGCCATGCGAGGGGCCACAACATCGGCGACGACACCCTGATCTTGCCGCCCATTACCCGCCAACGCCTTCACCCGTGCCGGCGTAGCTTCCTGCACAGCAACGCCACGACGCCGAGCGGCACGAACGATCTCGTTGACATTGCCGCCTCTAGCACCCTGGGCAATTACGATCTTTTCCACCGCAAGCGTGGAATCCGCCAAGACTTCCAGAACGGGATTACGGCCAAAGACCGTCAAAAAACGTTCACGGGGATGCACTGTCATGACTGCTCCCGTGGGGAATCTTCATCAGCGACTTTGCCAACGCCCGAAGCGTCATCCGCGTCCACGACTGACCCTGTTTGTCGCTCCGACTCCGGTTGCTGCTGAGCCTGCGCTACTAGCTCCGGCGGCGCAAGACGCTTCGCCGCCGGTGGAAGTTCCTGGCTCACCCGCCGCAACGCGGCATCCACCTGATCCATCCGGTACCCGCGAGGCGCGGTATCGAAACGCACATGTCGCACATCCTCGGCCGTAATCGGCCGATCATCAGGCAAACCACGGGGCACCCCATCGGGAACCGGATCACTCAAGCCAGGTATCCGACCCAACACAAAAAGCACCCCGCCAAAAACCGCCAAACCCACAAAAGCGGCAACGACTACGGTGACCAACACATCAGCCATGCTTTGATCGTTTCACGAACCCCTATTGGGCTGGCAAACCCGTGCCCGCGATCCGACCACGGCCAGCATCGGCCTCCAAAACGATGCGCACCGCTTCGTCCACGTCATCAGTCAATGTGATCAAGTCAAGGTCTTCCGGACTGATCTTCCCGTCATGCACCACGGTGTCGCGCAGCCAATTCACCAAACCCCCGAAATATTGCGTGCCGATGAGCACCACCGGGAATCGGGTTACCTTGCGGGTTTGCACCAGTGTCAAAGCTTCAAAAAGCTCGTCGAACGTGCCGAACCCGCCCGGCAGGACGCAGAACGCTTGCGAATATTTGACGAACATCGTTTTACGCGCGAAGAAGTATCGGAAATTAACTCCAATATCGACGAACTGGTTGATGCCCTGCTCAAAAGGCAATTCGATACCGAGCCCGACACTAACCCCGCCCGCCTCCCGCGCGCCCTTATTCGCCGCTTCCATAACGCCTGGACCGCCACCGGTAATCACCGCGAAACCAGCCTCGGCCAGCGCCCCACCGAGCTTTTCCGCTGATCCATATTCAGCCGTTGTCGGGCCGGAGCGAGCCGAACCGAACACGCTGACCGCCGGACCAAGCTCGGCCAACGAGCCAAACCCCTCCACGAATTCCGACTGAATTCGCAACACTCGCCACGGATCAGCATGCACCCAATCGTTCGGGCCCCGACTATCAAGAAGTCGCTGATCAGTAGTCGCCGCTGGTACCTGACCACCACGCAAAGTGACCGAGCCGCGCTGGCGCTCGGGGGGATTTTGGTTCTCTCGCCGGGATGTCATAGCGCCACCGTAATCGGGACATCCAACAAACGACAATGACGGGGAGCCGAATTTACGCGAAACACCGCTACCTCAACTACCCTCCGCTCGTTAGAGGGGTAGAGGAGGCGCTATCAAATGACTAGTCTGCACCCGCCCCGCTCGTCTGTCCTGGGTCACGTGCCCGAAACGGCCTCCAACACGGCTCTACACAACTGGCTTGCCGAACACGATCGCACGCTCATGCAACTTCGTAACCGAATCTCCGAATTGGAACATAGCTCCGAACTCGAACGCGACTTGTCACTTCCCAACGCGATTGCCGCCGCGGGGTTGTTCAGCATGCCATTAGCGCTTTGTCTGCCCTGGATTACCGGAACAGAACGCGGCAGCCAAGCCGTGTCGGGTTGGATGCTGCTGTTCGCACCCGTCTCTGGGATCGCCGACGCGCTCGCTCTTTACGGAGTCGTCGGCGCGCTGATGGTGCAAGCCCTAGCGTTATTGTTCCGCTCGCATTGGAGCGCCATGCTCGCCACCGCGGCCAGTGCAATCGCCAGCTTGGCCACCATGGGTGTGCTCTTCGCCGCCGCCCGCGACTCCAGCTCCAACGCAGGGGCGGGGCCCCTGGTTGGCGTCGTCGTGTTCCTGATTCTCAGCGTCGCCTGGGCAACAATCACCGAGCTCAGACGCTTCACTTAGCGTGCAATGCCGCGTTGAGACCGCCCCAATCCCCCATGCGAGGCAAGGCTTCCAAAGTGCCCGTCACCGAATGGCGACGGAACAACATTCCATTGACACCCGACAGTTGACGAGCCGCCACTATCTGGCCATCTGGCAAGGTCAACTTAGCGCCCGCCGTGATGTAACAACCGGCTTCCACAATGCACTCATCGCCCAGCGAAATCCCCACCCCGGCGTTCGCCCCAATCAGGCAGCGCTGACCAATCGAAATCACTTCTTTCCCACCACCGGACAACGTGCCCATGATCGAGGCACCGCCACCGACATCAGAACCATCGCCCACGGTCACACCAGCGGAAATGCGGCCTTCGACCATGGAGGCACCCAAAGTTCCGGCGTTGAAATTCACGAACCCCTCATGCATAACGGTCGTGCCAGGCGCCAAATGCGCACCGAGACGAACTCGGTCACCGTCTCCAATGCGCACTCCTTCAGGAATCACATAATCGATCAGACGGGGGAACTTATCAACGCTCTTCACCGTAAGGTGACGGCCCGCCATCCGAGCGTTCAACGAGATGCGATCCACATCTTCGATGTGGCAAGGGCCATGAGAGGTCCAAGCGACATTGGAAAGCTGCCCAAAAATGCCATCCATGTTCAAAGTGCGGGGCTGGGCTAGTCGATGCGACAACAAATGCAGCCGTAGATAGGCATCAGCGGCATCCAACGGCGGGTTCGCCACGGAATCAATAACCACAGCCACTGGGCACAATCGGACTCTGCGCAGCGGATCGTGCCGGGTCGCATTAGCGATGTCGCCTAGCAGCCGCACCGCCTGATCCCCACCAAGTTGAAAAGTGCCGGGACCGGCGACACCAAGTTCCGCGGCGAGCTCTTGCCCCGACTGAGCTGGGCCACCAAAACCGAGCTGGCCGCCCGGAAACCACACATCCAGATATTCGCCACGCATAGTGATGGTGGCCAACCCAACTCCCCAAGCCGGGCCAGTCAACTGCACAGGATCAGATTCGATAGTCACGCATGCACGCTAACTCATTGCTGAGAGTGCGCCTAACCGCTGGGCCACCTATCAAGACCGCCAGGCGCAGGGCTGGCCGCGAAACCACACGTTCCCGCGCCACCAAAATCCTGGCAGGGCCCGACTAAGGTTGTCGCCATGTTGAAACTTATCGACGATCCCATCGCACTCACCGCCGCGCTAGTGGACATCGAATCAGTTTCCGGCAATGAAACCGCCATCGCAGACACCATCGCAGAGGCATTGAGTGCCCTCGGAACACTAACTATTCGTCGAGACGGCGATGCGATCGTCGCCAGCACGACACTAGGCCGTCCGCACCGAGTGATTTTGGCTGGTCATATTGACACGGTTCCCGTCGCCGACAATCTGCCCTCATATCAAGACGGCGATTCGCTGTACGGCTGCGGAACCACCGACATGAAGTCCGGCGTGGCCGTGATGCTGCACCTGGCCGCCATGACAGCCGCACAAGAACCAGACCACGACCTCACTTTCGTCTTCTACGACCATGAAGAAGTTGAAGCCGCCCGCAATGGGCTCCTTAGGCTCGTCAACAAACACCCCGACTGGCTTGTCGGCGACTTCGCGATTTTGCTTGAACCCACCAACGCCACCGTTGAAGCCGGTTGCCAAGGCACTCTGCGCGCTACCGTGCGCACCGGCGGACGACGAGCCCATTCGGCCAGGTCTTGGCTAGGGGATAACGCGATACACCACGCGGGAGCCATCCTGAGTCGGCTAGAGCGCTACCGTCCACGCCAAGTCAACATAGATGGCTGCGTATATCGGGAAGGCATGAACGCCGTTGGCATCACCGGCGGTGTAGCTGGCAACGTGATCCCAGACGAATGCGTCATCACGGTGAACTTTCGGTTCGCTCCGGATCTGAGCGAAGAACAAGCCGCCCAACATGTGCGCGAAACTTTTGATGGCTACGAAATCACCATCACCGACAGTGCTCCTGGGGCGCTACCTGGTCTTAACTCCCCTGGCATGGAACAGTTTCTAGCCGCGATCGGTGGTGAAGTGACAGCCAAATATGGATGGACAGATGTCGCTCGGTTCACGCAGCTGGGAATTCCAGCGGTGAACTTTGGCCCGGGCGACCCAGGTCTAGCGCACACCCGCAACGAACATGTCCAGATTGAAATGATCAGCAAAACAGCGGCGCAATTGTGGGCTTTCCTGTATTCGAGCTAGCCGCATCTTCCTTACAACGGGGCGCCAACGGCGACGAGCCGCGTCACCGCGGCGGCAACACGCTCGTCAGGAGCGGTAAGAGCGACACGCACATGATTGGCACCAGCCGAACCATAAAACTCGCCTGGGCTTACCAACACGCCACGGCTAGCCATCCACTCCACTGTGTCCCAGCATGAAGAATTGTGCTTCACCCACAGATATAGACCGGCTTGCGAATGTTGCACCTCAAACCCGGCAGCGGCCAGGCCACTCCACAGAGAGAGCCGTCGCGCTTCATAGCGGTCACGTTGTGCCTGTGCATGACTGTCGTCGTCCAGTGCGGCTGTCATCGCCGCTTGCACTGGAGTGGGCACGATCATGCCCGAGTGTTTGCGCACCGCGAGAACAGCTTCAATTAGCTGGGAATCCCCGGCCAGGAACCCGGCCCGATAGCCGGCCAAATTAGAACGTTTGGACAATGAATGCGCGATCAGCACACCCTCACGCGAGTCCCCACATACCACGGGATTGAGCGCCGATATGGGCGTAGCGTCCCAGCCAAGCTCGAAATAGCATTCGTCAGAAACAACCACAGCGCCTCGAGCTCGAGCTTCCGTCACGATACGCGCCATGGTCTCGGCGTCAAGCACACGGCCCGTTGGATTCGCCGGCGAATTCACCCACACGAGTTTGGTGTTGCTCGGCCATAGGGCTGGATCGTCCGTTCGAACAACATTCGCGCCGGCTAGCTGCGCCCCCACCGCGTAGGTGGGGTATGCGAGCTCGGGAACCACGACCGCATCATCAGGGCCTAGCCCCAACCAGGTGGGGAGCCAAGCGACCAGTTCCTTAAGCCCAATAGTTGGCAACACGGAGTCGACATCTATGTCGACTCCGCCGCATCGACGGTGCACGTAGTTGGCGATGGCCTCACGCAAGGCCGGCGAACCCGCCGTTGTTGGATAGCCCGGAGCGTCGCTCGCCTCCCTGAGCGCCTTTTGCACTAGCTCGGGCACTGGGTCGATCGGCGTGCCCATAGACAGGTCGACGACACCGTTGGGATGCGATCGCGCCAACTCGGCATAGGGCGCCAACACGTCCCACGGAAAGTCGGGCAACCGGTGCGAAAGGGGTTCCATGGACACCTCGGCGGGTTTGAGACCCGCGGTTTAGTGATCGCCGCCTTGGGGAGGAAGTGCGGCGACGATCGGTACGTCGTGAGAAATTTTGCCAAGCTTGGATGCGCCGCCCGGTGAACCCAACTCGTCGAAAAACACCACGTTCGCGTTGGTGTATTCCTTCCATTGGTCGGGCACATCATCTTCGTAGTAGATCGCCTCAACTGGACAGACAGGCTCACACGCCCCACAGTCAACGCATTCGTCGGGGTGGATGTATAGCATGCGTTCGCCCTCGTAAATGCAGTCGACGGGGCATTCTTCGATGCACGCTTTGTCGAGCACATCCACACACGGCTCGGCGATAACGTAAGTCACGGCGCGGCTTCCCTTTCACTGAGCGGCCTCAGGCGAACTGCACGGAGTTCGCCGCGGACACCACAGGCGGCGTCCTCCTAAAACATAGCCGTCATGCGCGCCGCACGAAACGCCTCCCCTGGGAAGAACACACCCAAGTGCATTAGCGGCGCCTGGGGCGCTGCCGGGTTCGTTCCACATGAGCGTGGTAAGCCTTGCTCAATGGGTCGATCCCGAAGGCCACGGCCGTCAAAATGCCTAGTGCACCGCCCACAGCCAAGACCAGGGCGGCGACCGCGCAGCGACCCGCCATAACGCCAATTGGAGCGCCGAAGCCATCGCCAGATACCCAGGGGCCGATAAACGCGATCAGCAACATAGAAATCGCGATCACGAAGAACCCTTCGCCCGCGACAGTGCTGACCAGGGCACGACGGGCTCGAAAGAAGGCCCACACGCCGATCGTGGTCGCTATACACGCGTCGACGATCAGTCCAGGGATTATGTCATCTTGTGAGTCGGGCATTGCGAGCCGCAAAATCAATCGCGCGACAATGTCGACACCCACCACCATCGCTATAGCTAGGGCAATGCGGGCGGTTTGCCGCTTGTTTTCTTCCCACCATTGCACTAGATATTCACTCCTAAAGCCCTCCGCGATCAGGCATGTTTACCATCATTGACCGCGCGATAGGCACTGTTGCGGCAATTGCTCCCACAAATAGCACCCCAAGTCCAACCCAGGTGCCCGGCAGTACGACATCGCCTTCGACGGTCGGGATGCCCGCTGCGCACACGGCCAAAAACCAACCGATCATCGGAGCGAAACCCGCGCCGCGCCAACCACTGACCCGGTAGGCGTATTGCACACTAGCCACGTTGATCACAGCGGTGATCAGCAGTGAAATCGGTACGGGCACCGAACCGATGTGCAATGGCACCAAAAATATGGCCAGTAGACCACCGCCAAAGGCCGCAACCGTCGCGATGATGACACCAGCTATGGCCCAGGTACGTTCAAGGGCGGGTTGAGAGGGCACTAGGCAAGCTTAATGCCCTGTCCGCAGACCAAGGTCAGGCCCGTCATCCAAAGGTTGGCTTAGGGGTCGTGGTCTCACTTGGGCTTGGCGCTGGCTGACTGGGCGTCGGATCTGGTTTTGGATCCTGAGTTGGTGTCGGCGTAGGCGTTGGCGATTTGGAGGGCTTTGGCACCGAGCGCTTGCTCGGGCTTGGACTTGGCGTTGGGCTCGCCGTTGGTGAGCTGCTCGGGGTGGAGCTGGGAGTCGGGCTGACCGTGGCCCGGCGTTCACGGGTCGAGGAGGTGCGGTCGTTCTTTGACCCGGAATTGGTGTCTTCGTCGGCGGCCGAACTGACCGCCCAGAACGCGCCTCCCCCGATTGCTAGCAGCGCGGCCATTGCCACAACCAGCTTGCGTTTGTTGTTGCGGGGCTGGTCTCTGGGGGCTGGGAAACCGTTAAAGGTGAAGGGTTTGGCCACGCTCGCCAAATGCTCGACCAACACCGGATCGTCGGCGTCGTTGGCGATGCGGTCGCGCAGTTGCGCCGGTGGGGCCGCCATGGGCAGCGCCGCCAGCACCGCGAATATGTTGAGGGGAGGCAGCACAGTCTGGTAGCAGGTGGCACACCGTCGCCGGTGAGCGGCCAAGGCGCGCACGGCTACGGTTTCCCGCTCGAACATCCCGGCCATGACGGGGCATTGGCTGGTTCCCAAGCTCAGCAGTTGACCACCGGCCACCGCATCCGCCAAGTGCGCACGCGATTGGGCGCTGCGGGATTTACCAAGGAATTTGTTGCCGCCGGTGATGCGCGCGATTTCCCTGGTGCCAAATTCGTGGCGAATTGAGAGATAGAGGTTTTCTCGGAACTTGCGAGAGAGTCCTTCGGCCGCGGCCTCGACAATTTGCCGTGGGCGGGGATTTTCAGCAGGAACTACCGTGCCAGCCAGTGGGCCTAGTGGCGCTTTGATGCGAATGGAACTGTTTCGAACCATCGCGAAAAGCCAGGGCCGCAGATGTTTCGGTTTGCCCACATTTCCAGCGTGTCGTTGGATGGCTACCAGCGCATCTCTGACCGCTGTCATGGCGTGATCGGCATCGCCGGTCAGGATCAGGGAATAGTCCAGGAGCGAAACTCCGTACGCGTCGTATATCGCTACGGTCGCCGCGTGTTCGCGCCGCATGAGTTGGTCAAGAAGATCTTTATCGTTCACTGCCGCCACGAGGTAGCAGTATTGCCGATGCTTGTAGTCGGCGCCACCGCAGGCAGCCCTGTTCCGAATTAGGACCGTGAGCGTCGTTACGCCATATATTCAACAGTTCGAGCCCACATAGTCGGTATATGAGCCGCCCGAGGTGGTGTTTCCGCTCTTGGTGCGAACTGTGATCGTGTAATAGAACATCTCGTTTCGCGGGAGATCGACGCGACCTTTACCTTCGTCCCCGCCGAAATATGGCACATCCACTACCCATGTCCCACCCGAGGAAGACGAGATGTATGCGGTCACGCTGCTCACTGGTTCCCAGTTGTCGATGCCCACATTCAAGTGCGCCCAAAATGTGCTGTCACACCGTCGAGCCGAGCCCGCATCGTGAATATCAGCCCACTGCACCTGGGGCGTCGCACCTGAGGACTGTGGCGGACGCGTCGCTGGAGGTGGCGGAGACGAGGTGGGCGGGTTCCGGCCCGGGGTGGGCGTAGCTGTCGGGGTCACGGTCGGAGTCGGGGTTTCCGACGGGGTCACGCTCACCGAACTTTCGACTTTCCCACGTTCCTGAGTGTGCCGCTGAGCGGGTAATTTCGCGGCGCCGGCGATCTCTTCTCTCGCATCGGCCGACTGATGCGGAGTGCCGCCATCGATGACAAAGTAGGAGGTCACCGCCAGACCAAGCACCACACCAGCGGCAATCCAGGCGGCGCGGTGACGTCCCATCGCGCGGCCAACCGGCGCAACCCAACCACCGCGCATGTTTCGTCGACGGGGAAAACCCTCGGAGTCAAAAGGAGCGGCCCCGGCGGCCAGCCGGGCACACAGCGCGCTGTTGCCAGCCGAATCCACCACCTCATCAACGAGATGGGGCGGCGCCCCGCAGATGGGAAGCGCGACAAATTCACTTACCGACGCGCTCTGCCCCAGCGTGGTTCGAGCTTGTATCGCCAGCTGCTCAACCTCACGGGTGCCCCGACCTAAGATTCGCGCGGTGTGCGCCAAACTGAAATCGTGGCGAATCGCCAGCTCCAACACTGCCCGGAGCTCGGCTGATAGCTCCGCCAGCGCCAACACCAGCGGCGAGATGATGGGCACCTCGTCGGTACTGTCGCCGACGTCAGCGGCGCCCACCGGCTCCACAGCCGCGGTGCCCGCCGGCGCGCTGGGTGGCCAGGATAGCTGCGCGCATTCGCGTTCGGTTAACGCGAATAACCACACGCGCAGGTCGCTGGGCTTTCGAAGAGTCTCGACTCTTTCCCGAGCGACGATCAACGCATTGTGCACAGCTTGAGCGGCACGCTCTGCGTTGGGAAGCCGGGCCCGAGAATAGTCATACAGCGGCGCCACGTAAGCCTGAACGACACGTCGAAAGTCGGCACGATCAGCGGATCGTAGCGCCGCGTACTGCTGTTCCAGGCTCACATCGCCGGACGCTAGCAACCGCACTCCCCTTCGCGGCGAAAATACGCCGAGGGCGATATTAGATTCCGGCGAAGAGGTCAGATTCCAGATCTTCGGTCCACTTAGGCCGCTCTTCTGTGCCAGCTGGGCCCAGGTAGCCGCGCATCAGCACAAAATATTCGGCGGCATCTGCACCAAAGTTATCCGCCCAGACGTTGAGCCAGGAATTAGCCGGGATCTGGGTAGCATGGGCGGCAAGCGCCGCCCGTTTCGCGGCCAAAAACTCGCGGGCGTCAATCCGGGCCGACACCTGCCCATCGGGCACCACAAATGGCAGCTCGTCGATAGTTTCTGCCTCGGCGAACGGGTTCTCGGCTGAGTTCGCGAGCCGCTCCATGCCATATTGGGCAATCGTGCGCGGAACCGTGGGGCAATACACTTTAGTAACCACCCATTTCGCCTGGTCAAGAGCTGCCATGCTGACCCGATGCGTTTGAATATGGTCGGGATGCCCATAGCCCCCGTTAGGGTCGTAGGTGACCAGGACTTGCGGCCGTACCTCGTCGATAATTTGGGCCAACATCGATCCGGCCGCACGCACATCAGCCTGCCAGAACGCCCGCGGATTATCGTTCGTGGGCAAACCCATCATCCCTGAATCACGGAAATGCCCGGCCCCACCCAAAAAACGGTGATCCACAACGCCCATTGCCGCACAGGCCGATGCCAGCTCAGCGATGCGATATCCACCGAGCTGGTCCGCTTGATCAGCGGCCAACTGAGAATAGGTGGGCACATGAATTTCGCCCTCCTCACCCAATGTGCAGGTCACCAACGTGACCTGATCACCGGCGGCCGCATACCGCGCCATCGTCGCGCCCGTGGTGATGGATTCATCATCGGGATGAGCATGGACAAACAAAATCCGGCGCGTGTTCATAACCCCATGCAATCACATAGGACCGCCTGGGGTCATCGCTAGGACTCGTGCGACTGAACGATCACCCTGGACTCCGCGAAATGGCACGCCGCGGGATGATCAATCCCCTCACGAACAATCAATTCGGGCTCTTTAGCAGCGCAAATATCTTGCGCCTTCCAACAACGGGTGCGGAACCGGCAGCCCGACGGGGGATCCGCTGGCGAGGGCGGATCGCCCTCCAGCCGGATGATTTTCTTAGTCTCGCGGGCAGCGGGATCTGGCACCGGCACAGCGGACAACAACGCCTGCGTGTAGGGATGCGCGGACCGCTCATAAATTTGATCTTCGGTGCCAATCTCAACGATCTTGCCGAGATACATAACCGCAACCCGGTCAGCAAGATGCCGAACCACCGACAGGTCGTGGGCGATGAAGATATATGCCAGACCAAGCTCTTCCTGCAAACTTTCCAGCAGGTTCATCACCTGTGCCTGAATCGACACGTCCAACGCCGACACGGGCTCGTCGCAAATAATCACTTCGGGACGCAGAGCCAACGCACGGGCAATGCCGATGCGCTGTCGTTGGCCACCGGAAAACTGGTGCGGGTACCGGTTGATGTGTTCAGGGTTCATGCCCACCACATCGAGCAGTTCTTGCACCTTTTTACGGCGTTGCCCCTTCGGCGCGACTTCCGGGTGAATTTCGAACGGCTCACCGACGATGTCGCCCACAGTCATGCGCGGGTTCAGCGATGAATACGGGTCCTGCATCACCAGCTGAATTTCGCGGCGAACGCGGCGCAGCGCCCGCGGGCTGAGCGAGGCGATGTCAGTGCCGCGATAGAAGATGTGGCCAGAGCTGGGGCGCTCCAACATCATCACTAGTTTCGCCAACGTTGACTTTCCGCAGCCGGACTCACCGACTACGCCCAAGGTTTCGCCTTTATTCAGCTCAAGATCCACGCCACTGACGGCTTGAATCTCGCCGATGGTGCGCTTGAATAGCACCCCTCGCGTGATGGGGAAATGCTTGTACAGGTCTTTGATCTGCAGAATTGGCTCACTCACTGATCAAGCCTTTCTGATCGCCCAAATAAATCGCGCTCTGTTCCTGATCGCGATTCTTCAGGTCCTCGGCGAAGTGACAGCGGCTCCAGCGCCCACCCAAGTCGAGCAGCGGCGGTTCGGTGGTGCGGCAGATCTCTTGCGCCATCGGGCACCGGGGATGGAATGTGCATCCAGTTGGAATGTGCAACAGGCTAGGTGGCAGGCCTTTGATAGTGGCGAGCTCTTGGCCTTTCAAGTCCATTCGCGGAATCGAATTCAACAAACCGATCGTGTACGGATGGCACGGCTTGCGGTAACACGTCGCACAGTCCGCCTCTTCAACAATACGACCCGCGTACATGACGGCGATCCGGTCCGCCACGTCAGCCACCACACCCAAGTCGTGGGTGATCAAGATGAGACCCATGTCGCGTTCTTGCTGAATTTCTTTCAGCAAGTCCATGATCTGCGCCTGAACGGTGACATCCAGTGCCGTGGTTGGCTCATCGGCGATAAGCACATCGGGGTCAAGCGCCAACGACATGGCGATCATGACGCGCTGGCGCATACCTCCGGAGAACTCGTGAGGGTATTGCCGCACTCGCTCCTTCGGATTCGGGATTTTCACCAGGTCCAGCAGCTCGATAGCACGCTGACGTGCTTCTTTGCGCGACATGCCAAGGCGCTTGCGGAAGAGCTCACCGATCTGAAAACCGACAGTGAAAACCGGGTTAAGGGCCGAGAGGGCGTCTTGGAACACCATGGCAATACCGGCGGCCCGAATTTTTCGGCGAGCTTCCTTGGACTGCTTGAGCATGTCCACGCCTTTGAAGCGGATTTCACCGCCGGTGACAAAACCTGGCGGTGTGTCCAGGATGCCCATGATGGTCTGGGCGGTGACACTTTTACCCGAACCCGACTCGCCCAGCACAGCCAAGGTTTCGCCATGGTCGACGTGGTAACTCACGCCATTGATGACCTTGGCTACGCCGTCGCGAGTGCGGAACTCGACGTGAAGATCATCGACTTCCAACAGGTGGCCGTCATAGTCGGCGCCAGCGCTTTTCTTGGGCGCGGCTTGAGTTGCGGCGTGTGACATGTCCAGCCTCCTTTACTTGAGTTTGGGGTCGATGGCTTCGCGAACGGCTTCGCCGAGCATCACGAAGCCGAGCACCGCGGCGGACAAGAAAGCGGCGGGCACGAGCAACATGTGTGGCGCGATGTCCAGATACGTTTGCGCGTCAGAAATCGCGATGCCCCAGGAAATAATCGGCGGACGCAAACCGACGCCGAGGAACGAAAGCGTGGCTTCCACACCGACGAACACGCCAAGCGCGATGGTCGTCATGACGATAAGCGGCGAAATGGCGTTAGGCAGAATATGGCGGACCATAATCCGGGTGTGGCCCGCGCCTAGAGCACGGGCGGCCTGCACATAGTCAGACTGCTTGGTGGCGATTACCGAGGACCGCATGACTCGGGCGAACTGCGGCCACGACAACACCACAATCGCCAAGATGACCACCACTTTGATTTTGGTGGGGTCACCAGACTTAGTGGGGTCGATGAAGGTGGAAAGCAACACGATCGCGCCCAGCACGAACGGCAGGCCGAAAAACACGTCTCCGATCCGTGAAAGCACGGCGTCGATCCATCCGCCGTAATATCCGGCGATAATGCCAGCGGCGCCGCCTACCAGCCCAACCCCCAGGGCCGCCACGAGGCCGACCAAGATCGACACTTGAGCGCCATAAACACTGCGGGCATAGACGTCACGACCCTGCAGGTCGTAGCCGAAAATGTGGCCCGATTCTGGTCCGTCGGTGCGCTTGGACAAGTCGAACGCGTATGGATCGGTTGAGGTGAAAAGGCTCGGGAAAAGCGCCATCAGCATGAAGATCACAATCAGCGTGATCGACACCCAAAAGAGCGGCTTACGGCGAAGGTCGTACCAAGCATCTGACCACAGACCGCGAGCCTTTTCTTGTTTCCCACTGGGCGGAGCCTCTTCTTCGCCCAGGAAAGGCTCCGGAGCGTGTTGCTGCTCTTCGGTTTCGCGTTCGTTGGTAAAAGCGCCGGGGTCACTCATAGCGAATCCTTGGGTCGAGCACGGCATACAACAAGTCAACGATCAGGTTTGCGAGCAGATAGATCAACACGATGACGGTCACGATGGGCACCACGGTTCCAGCCTCCTGGCCGCGGACCGCGTCGAAGACGACGCCACCTACGCCCTGGATGTTGAAGATGCCCTCCGTGACGATCGCACCGCCCATGAAGGTTCCGATTTCGGCGCCCAAGAAGGTGATGATGGGAATCAGGGAGTTGCGCAGCAAGTGCACACTCACCACTCGGCCGCGAGTGAGGCCCTTGGCTACGGCAGTCCGCACATAGTCAGCGCGGTTGTTTTCCGCGATCGAACTACGGGTGAGCCGCGATATGTAAGCCATCTGCCCTGAGGCGAGCACGAGGCCGGGAATTATCAACTCGGAGAAGCTGGGATCTTCTGACACCGAAGGATCGATGATGCCCCACTTCACACCGAATAGGTATTGCAAGAGGAAGCCGACTACGAAGACGGGGAGGGAGATAAGGAAAAGGGTGGACACCAACACCATGTTGTCCAGGAACCCGCCTCGTTTGAGACCGGTGAGCACGCCCGCGGTGATGCCGATGACACCTTCGATCAGAACCGCGACCAAAGCGAGTTTCATGGTGATGGGAAGGGCGGTAGACAGAACTTCAGAGACTTGCTCGCCCGAGTAGGTGGTACCGAAGTCGAAACGGACCATGTCCCACATGTATTTGAAGTATTGAACGATGAGCGGATCATCCAGGTTGTATCTATCGCGCATTTCGTCGATGTATGACTGTTCGCACAGACGTGGCCCACATTTACCGGCGAACGCGTTGCCGGGCAAGCTCCAAACGAGCCAATAGATGAGGAACGTCGTACCGAACAGGACCGGAATCAGCTGCAGCAAACGGCGCAGCGCATAGCGGCCCATTTGTCCTCCTGGTGCACAGTGTCGGGGCTTGCCTTGTGGTGCTTGTGTGCCAGTGGCCTGCCAGATCGTTGATCCGGCAGGCCACTGGCGGTGGTACTACCTACCGCTTGTTACTTCAGTTCAATGGATGCGGTGTCCAACTCGCCCTTCCAGTTGACGACTACGTTCTTGACGTCGTCAGACCAGACGGACTGCTGGTTCACGTACATTCCAGGCAATACTGGCATGTCTTCCAGGATCAGCTTCTCGGCCTCCTGGTAAAGCTTGATCGCTTCGTCTGGGTCAACGGTGCGGTCAGCTTCGGCCAGTTTGGCGTCTACTGCTGGGTTGCTGTAGCCGTTGTCGTTCGAGGAGGCCCCAGTCCGGAAGATCGGGTTGAGGTAGTTCTCGATTGACGGGTAGTCGGCTTGCCAGCCGGAGCGGTAGATCTGGGTGAATTCCTGAGCGTTGGCCTTGGTGCGGATGTCAGCGAAGTTTTCCGCGCCCTGGGCAACGGTCGGGATGCCGAGGTTTTCTTGAATCTGGGCAGCCATGGCGTCGAACCAGTCTTTGTGCGGTCCGTCGTTGTTGTACCAGAGTTCAATCTTGTCGCCCTTGAATCCGCCGGCTTCGGCTAGGAGAGCCTTGGCCGCCGCTGGGTCGAAATCACATGCCTCGCCACAGACGCCTTCTTCGTAACCATCAATGGTTGGTGAGACGTAGCCGGTGGCTGGGGTACGGGTTCCGTCGAAGACCTCTTCGGCGATCTTGTCGCGGTCGATGGCCATCGAGATGGCTTTACGCACGCGCGGGTCAGAGTAGGCCTCTTCGTAGACCGGGAAGGACAGTTGCTGGATCAGCGCGACGGGCTCGTTGAAGTTCTGACCGTCGAAGTCCTTCTCGTAGGTGCTCAACCGCGAGACCGGGATCTGGTCCATGAAGTCCAACTTGCCGGACTGCACGTCGCGGTAGGCGGTCAGGTCGTTTGAGTAGTAGACCCACTCAAGCTTTTCTACCTTGGCCTTGTTGCCCTTGTAGTCGTCGAATCGTTCGGTCTTGGTGCTCTTAGTGTCGGTGCTGACAACCTTGAACGGACCGTTTCCGACGGGCTTCTTCTCGTATCCGGCACGGTCGGTGAAGAACATGTCGGGCATGGGGAAGAACGCGTCGTAGGAGATCTTCGCGGGGAAGATCGATGAGGGTCCGGTGAGCGCGACGGTGAACGTGTAGTCGTCTACGACCTGAAGGCCAGACATTTTGTCGGTTTCAGGTGTGGGCGCCTGCTCGGGGCCGTCTTGGTCAGGGTCGACGGTGTGGACCTGGTCGAAGCCTTGGATACCTTCAAAAAAGGGGCCGTTCTGCATCGCGTTTGGCGTGTATGCCCCGAAGTTCCATGCGTCTACGAAGTTTTTCGCCTTGATCTCGGTACCGTCGTGGAACTTCCAACCCTTTTCGAGGGTGATGGTGTAGTTCTGCGAGTCGGTGGTTTCGATGTTTTCGGCGATGAGGTTCTTGACCTCAGCGGTCTTGGGATCTGTTTCCGTCAGCCCGACGAAGATCGATCGGGTGATGCGACCGCCACCAACCTCAGTGGTTCCTACAGGGATAAGCGGGTTTTCTGGTCTAACGGTAAATATCTTGACGCCGTCCTTGTCGCTGTCAGAATCACCACATGCAGCAGCGACCATGCCGAAAGCGAGCGTAACGGCGGCGAGCACTGCACCACGCTTGGAGATGCGCATTGCTCGGCCTCCTCATCCTTGAACTCGATGGCCCCTACTTGAGGCACCCAGACAGCGCACCGAATAGTGCGTGCAGCTATTCCTACTTACCCCTTACCGAGCAATCAACACCTTCGTACCGGCTCGAAATCATACCGTTATCAGACCGAGTGTCCGTTTAAGGAATTCTCCGTCGCTAACGGGACGAAACCCAGCAAGTATCTCAACTTGGGCAATTAGGTTTCACGGGGCACTCTACGGTAAACCGCCCGCTTCACACTGTTCATCACAAGGAAAATTCCCGTGTTATTGCGGGCCAACGCCGCATGCCTTTACACGTATTACAGAAGAGGCTCGATTGGGCGAACTTGTTATCTACCTGTGAAAACACGGCGGATACTGCCACAGACAAAAAAGCGGCCGAGGGAACCCCGGCCGCTCTTGTGTTAATTCTTAACTAGCCCTTGCGCTTACTGCGCGCCCGCTCTTGCCCACTGAGCAAAACCTTGCGCAAACGCACAGCGACTGGCGTGACTTCCACACACTCGTCTTCACGGCAGAACTCCAACGCCTGCTCCAACGACAATTTGCGTGGCGGGATCAGCTTTTCAGTCTCATCACTCGTCGACGAACGCATGTTGGTCAACTTCTTCTCTTTGGTGATGTTGACGTCCATGTCATCAGAGCGCGAGTTTTCACCCACCAACATGCCCTCGTACACCTCGGTGGTGGGCTCAACAAACAACGTGCCGCGTTCTTGCAGGTTCAGCATCGCGAACGGCGTGACAACGCCGGCCCGGTCCGCCACCAACGACCCGTTATTACGAGTACGCAAGTCACCGAACCACGGCTCATAGCCCTCAAAGACGTGGTGCGCGATGCCAGTTCCGCGAGTCTCGGTAAGAAACTCGGTGCGGAACCCGATCAACCCGCGCGCGGGAACGAGCCACTCCATCCGGATCCAGCCCGTGCCGTGGTTAGTCAAATGTTCCATTCGACCTTTACGGGTCGCCAACAGTTGCGTGATCGCGCCCAAGTATTCCTCAGGAGAGTCGATGGTCAGGCGCTCAACTGGCTCATGGCGCTTGCCGTCGATGTCTTTGGTGACCACTTGCGGCTTACCCACGGTGAGCTCGTAGCTTTCGCGACGCATCTGCTCGACCAGAATCGCCAACGCGAGCTCACCCCGGCCCTGCACCTCCCAGGCGTCCGGGCGTTCGGTGGGCAGAATCCGCAACGAAACGTTACCGATGAGCTCTTTATCCAGGCGGTCTTTCACCATGCGCGCGGTGACCTTCGAGCCCTTGTTGCGCCCCACCATTGGTGAGGTGTTGGTTCCAATCGTCATCGAGATGGCTGGCTCATCGACGGTGATCAGCGGCAGCGGGCGTGGGTCTTCCGCGTCGGCGAGGGTTTCACCGATCATGATGTCCGCGATACCGGCCAACGCGATGATGTCACCCGGACCAGCCTCCTCAGCGGGACGACGTTCCAAGCCGTATGTCATCAACAGTTCGGAAATTTTCACGCTCTGCTGGGTGCCATCGGTCTTGCACCACGTCACCGACTGACCCTTGCGGATGGTGCCGTTGTGCACGCGGCACAAGGCCAACCGACCCAAGAATGGTGAGGCGTCCAAGTTAGTGACATGCGCCTGCAGTGGTGCGGACTCGTCATATTCGGGAGCGGGAATGGTCTCGAGCAGAGTGCGGAATAGCGGCTCAAGGTTGTCGCTGTCCGGGTTGCCACCATCTTCGGGCTGCGTCAATGACGCTTGACCGTCGCGGGCACACGCGAACACGATGGGGAACTCGATTTGATCCTCGGCGGCGTCAAGATCGAAGAAGAGCTCGTAGGTCTCGTCGATGACCTCTTTGATCCGGGCGTCGGGGCGGTCGACTTTGTTGATCACCAAAATGACGGGCAGTTTCTGCGCGAGGGCCTTTCGCAGCACGAAACGGGTTTGTGGCAAGGGGCCCTCGCTGGCATCAACGAGGAGAATCACGCCATCTACCATCGACAAACCGCGCTCTACCTCGCCACCGAAGTCGGCGTGACCAGGGGTATCGATGATGTTGATGGTGACTTGTTCGTCATCGCGGCGATAAAAGACCGATGTGTTTTTGGCCAAGATGGTGATGCCTTTTTCCCGCTCCAAATCCATCGAGTCCATCACCCGGTCATCCACTTGGCCGTGTTCGCTGAACGCGCCTGATTGACGCAGCATCGCGTCAACAAGAGTGGTTTTGCCGTGGTCGACGTGAGCAACAATCGCAACATTGCGGATATCAGAGCGGGTAGCCATCGGAGATTCTTTCGCTGAAGTGCGGGACAGCCTCCTATTGTCCCTTACCCGCCGCCCACGCCAGTGGCGGGCAGGCATATCCCAGCTAGAGCCGGTGAGGCGTGCTGTAATCGCACAGGGGGCTTGAATGGGACATTGGTTTACCGACAACATCATTAACGCGGGCAAGTTGGAGCTTTTTTGCTTCTTTGCCGCGATGATCGTCGCGTTTATCTTCATCCGTGTTTCGGTGCGACTCATTCGCGCCCAAGTGCGCTGGTGGCCTGGCAACGTGAGCCCTGGCGGTCTTCATATTCACCATGTGGTGTTCGGCGTGGTTTTCATGCTGGTCGGGGGAATAGGCGGGCTGGCCTTGGACGATTCGTACACCATCTGGCGGGCAATGACCGCGGCGATATTTGGAGTGGGTGCCGCCCTGGTGCTCGACGAATTCGCGTTGATTTTGCACTTGAAGGACGTCTACTGGGCTGAAGAGGGCCGCACCTCCATCGACGCGGTGTTCATCGCGATCGCATTCACCGGTTTGTTGCTGCTGGGTATGCAACCGCTGGCGAATACCGATCTACAGATTGGTGAGGGTGAAGGCACTGCCCCGCAAGGGGCATTTCACCTTCTTGCGGTGTCCACCCTGATCAACCTGGCTTTGGCGGTCGTCACACTTATCAAAGGAAAGTTGTGGAGTGGCTTGTTTGGTTTGTTCATTCCGTTTCTGCTGATTGTGACGTCGATTCGACTGGCTCGGCCCAATTCGGCCTGGGCGCGGTCGCGTTATCGCGCTGACACGCCTCGCGGACAAGCGAAGTTGGCTACCGCAGAGCGCCGAGAGGAACGGCTACGTAGACCCATAATTCGGGCAAAAATCTGGCTGCAGGAATTCATAGGTGGCAAACATGACTTACGGCAGGGCCGACCATAAAACCCTATAAATCGTGAAATATCGTGTTAAATGCGCAAGACCCACATACCCCGGTATGAGTGGCTCGTCGAGAGGCACAGATGTCTGCGCATTCACGACGCCGGTTTTTGGCCGGCGCGGCCGCACTCACTAGCGGCATCTTCATCGGCCCCCTACTAGCGAGCGAAAACGGGGCCGTGACAAGAATCAGCTCGACCGCAGGTGGACCACTGCCTTCGGGTGTTTTTAGCCTCGGAGTGGCATCCGGAGAGCCCAGCGCCGACGGTGTGGTTCTGTGGACTCGACTAGCCCCACGCCCACTAGAGGGCGGCGGAATGCCACCCCGGGCCGTTCCGGTTCGCTGGCAAATCGCCGATGACCCACAGTTCCGTCGCATCGTGGCCACTGGCGAAGAACTCGCACTGCCCACCTGGGGTCACAGTGTGCATATTGAAGCCGCCGGCTTGCGACCAAACCGCCCCTACTACTACCGCTTCCACACCCACGGACAAACCTCGCCCATCGGGCGCACTCACACCGCGCCTATCCCTGGCCGAGAGTCCACCAAGCTGAAATTCGCGGTAGCGAGTTGTCAGAACTGGCAAGACGGCTATTTCACCGCTCATGAACATTTGGCGGCAGAACAAGACTTGAACTTCATCGCGTTTTTGGGTGATGCGATCTATGAGACAAAGCCTCGAACTAAAGCGGTTCGACGTCACGAAGGAGTGGCTGAGCCCACCACGTTGATGGAGTATCGCAACCGCTACGCCCAGTATCGGACGGACCCGCAGCTACAACGCGCCCACGCTTGTGCACCGTGGATCATGAGTTTCGACGACCACGAAGTTGATAACAACTGGGCGGGCAGCGACCACACCAACACGGCTCGCCGCGCCGCCGCGCTCCAGGCCTACTACGAACACATGCCATTGCGTGTTTCCGCGCAACCGTTCGACGCTTATATGAGAATGCATCGCCGATTCGTTTTCGGTGATCTCGTTAGCTTGCACATGCTGGACACCAGGCAATATCGCACTCGCCAGCCGCGAAACCTGCGGCAAGCGCTAGATCCACAGGCATCGATTCTCGGCGCTCAGCAGGAACGGTGGCTACGAGAAGGGATGAGCGGCTCGCCTGCCCGCTGGAACCTCATCGGCAACCAGGTGATGTGGGCGGCATGCACCGACTCCCCCTCATGCGGAACCGATAACTGGGACGGTTATCGCGTACAGCGGGCACGAATCTTGGCCTCATTCAGACAGGTGCGAAACCCCGTTGTGCTTACGGGCGACCGGCACGCCACCTGGGTCAGCGAACTGAGACCACATTTTGATCGCCCCGAATCCACTCCCACGGCGATCGAGCTGACCACGACCTCGATTTCTTCTGGCGGTGAGCCGCGGGTTGAGCGATTCCAGCGCCAATATGCCCCCCTGTTTACCGATAACCCACATTGGCGGTATGTCGACAACCGGCGAGGGTATTTGCTCTGCGAGGCCTCCAAGCAATATCTGCGCACGTCACTACGGGTCGTGAATTCAGTGACTCGACAAACTGGAAGCGTGGTGAACACCGCGGCGGAGTTTATCGCCGAGTGCGATCGACCGGGCATCACTGAAATCAGCACCGAAGAGGGCCGGCGAACTTAGGTGAGCCTAAGCGCTACATATCACGTATGGGCAACCTCACTTGTGAGGATTGTCGGGCAGGCGTTTACTCTGCCCCCGACGGGCGTAGAGTCTCACCGCGCGCTCGTCCAGCTTTCGAGCATGCCAAATCACGACATAACTCACATTACGCAAGGAGCACCATGACCGCGCCCGTCAAAACCGGGTCCGCCTCCTCTGCCCAATCACACGGCGTCGGCGCGCCGGGCCGGGCCGCGATATCCGAAAAGACGCTCCGTAAAGACCGTTGGTGGATCGCTCCACTGTTGACAGTTGTCGGGCTTACGGCTTGGATTACCTACGCTACGGTTCGTGTGTTTATGCACGATTGGTACTGGGTCGAGGACTACCACTACCTAACTCCGTTCTACTCCCCCTGCGTCACCGAAGCCTGCACCCCAGAGGCGGCACACTTCGGACGCTTCCTGCCCGACTGGAAGATCCTCCCCGACGCGGCGTTGACCCTGCCGTTCCTGCTGCTCTTCCGCATGACGTGCTACTACTACCGCAAGGCCTACTACCGCAGCTTCTGGATGTCACCTCCAGCTTGCGCCGTGCCCGATGGTCACAAAACCTACAGTGGTGAAACAAAATTCCCACTGCTTGGGCAAAACCTGCACCGATACGCGTTCTACGCCGCCGCGATCATCTCGCTCATCAACACCTGGGACGCCATCGACGCCCAACACAGCCCTGAGGGCTTTGGGTTCGGTCTTGGCAACGTGATCCTGTGGATCAACGTCATCATGCTGTGGGCCTACACGCTGAGCTGCCACTCCTGCCGACACATCGCCGGCGGCCGCCTCAAGCACTTCTCCGCCCACCCGGTGCGCTACCGGTTCTGGACCATCGTCTCCAAGCTCAACACCCGTCACATGGGTCTTGCTTGGACCACCCTCGGCACCTTGGCGCTCACCGACTTTTACATTATGGCCGTAGCCGCGGGCTGGATCGACGACCTGCGCTTCATCGGCTGACGACACTAGAGGTACTGGAAGATCATGACTAAGCACATGGAAGAAGCCGGAGACGACATCGTCCGGCACCAGTTTGACGTCGTCGTCATCGGCGCCGGCGGCGCCGGACTGCGGGCCGCCATCGAGGCCCGCCTGGCCGGCAAGAAAACCGCGATCATCTCCAAGTCGCTGTTCGGCAAAGCCCACACTGTGATGGCCGAAGGTGGCGCCGCCGCCGCCATGGGCAACGTGAACAGCAACGACAGCTGGCAGGTGCACTTCCGAGACACCATGCGTGGAGGCAAGTTCCTCAACAACTACCGCATGGCCGAACTGCATGCCAAAGAGTCACCCGACCGCATTTGGGAACTTGAAACCTACGGGGCGCTTTTCGACCGCACTCCCGATGGCAAAATCTCCCAGCGTAACTTCGGCGGCCACGAATACCCGCGCCTTGCCCACGTGGGCGACCGCACTGGCCTGGAGCTCATCCGTACCCTGCAGCAAAAAGTTGTGTCGCTGCAGCAGGAAGACTTCGCCGAATTTGGCGATTACAACGCGCGCATCGCGGTCTTCCACGAAACCACCATCACCCACCTCCTCAAAGACGGCGAAGCCATTTCCGGTGCCTTCGGTTACAACCGGCAAAACGGCGAACTGCTGCTCTTTGAAACCCCAGCCGTGGTGCTGGCCACCGGTGGCGTGGGTAAAAGCTACAAGGTCACCAGTAACTCCTGGGAGTACACCGGGGACGGGCACGCGCTGGCTCTTCGGGCCGGTGCTTCGCTGATCAACATGGAGTTCCTACAGTTCCACCCCACCGGCATGGTGTGGCCGCCCTCGGTAAAGGGCATCCTGGTCACCGAATCCGTCCGTGGTGACGGTGGAGTTCTGAAAAACTCCGAAGGCAAGCGCTTCATGTTCGACTACGTGCCGGACGTGTTCCGCAAGATGTACGCCGAAACCGAAGAAGAAGCCGACCGCTGGTACACCGACCCGGACAACAACCGGCGTCCCCCAGAGCTTCTGCCCCGCGACGAGGTGGCTCGTGCCATCAACTCCGAGGTCAAAGCTGGGCGCGGTACCCCTCACGGTGGCATCTACCTCGACATCGCATCCCGGCGCTCCGCCGAGTTCATCCTCAAGCGGCTGCCCTCGATGTACCACCAGTTCAAAGAGCTGGCCGGGGTGGACATCACCAAAGAGCCGATGGAAATTGGCCCCACCTGCCACTACGTCATGGGCGGCGTCGAAGTAGACCCCGACACCGGCTCTTCGGTCGTCGCGGGGCTTTTCGCAGCTGGTGAAGTATCCGGCGGCATGCACGGCTCCAACCGCTTGGGTGGTAACTCACTATCTGACCTGCTGGTTTTCGGACGTCGTGCCGGTTTGGGCGCCGCCGAATACCTGGATTCTTTGAGTGTTCGCCCCCAGGTAAGTGATGAGGAGCTGAACGCGGCGCTGGCAGAGGTACTTGCCCCGCTGAGCGCCACGGGTACCGAAAACCCCTACGCGGTGCAGCACGATCTTCAGCAGGTGATGAATGACCTGGTGGGAATCATTCGGACCGCGGGCGAGATGGAAGAAGCCCTGGAAAAGATCACGGCGTTGCGTGAGCGAGCCGCGAATATCGCTGCTCCCCCCGGACGCAAGTACAACCCGGGTTGGCATGTGAGCTTGGACTTGGCGAACTTGCTGCTGATCTCCGAGTGCGTGGCCGGTGCGGCTCTTATGCGTCAGGAAAGCCGTGGTGGTCACACCCGCGACGACTTCCCGGGCATGAGTTCGCAGTGGCGACAAAAGAACCTCGTCTGCAAGCTCAACAAGGACGAGCTCACGGTGACTGAGCAAGATCTGCCAGTTATGCCCATTGAGCTTCTTGGCCTTTTCGACACCTCCGAGCTCAAGAAATACATGACCGACGAAGAAGTAGCTGTTCTAGGCGACACCGGGAAGGACGCTTAGTCATGGGATACGAAGCGAAATTCCGCGTTTTCCGCGGTGATGACGAGAGCGGTGAACTGGAAGACTTCACCATTCCGGTCAACGAAGGCGAAGTGGTGCTCGACATCATTCACCGCCTTCAGGCCACAGAAGCCCCTGACCTGGCGGTTCGCTGGAACTGCAAGGCGGGTCGCGGCGGTTCGTGCAGCGCAGAAGTGAACGGCAAGCCGCGTCTGCTCTGCATGACCCGGATGAGCCACTTCGAGCCCGGCGAGCCGATC
>JABFVL010000063.1 GCA_013362805.1 Mycobacteriales bacterium
ACCCGGCGCGCATCGTCGAAGATTGAAATTCAGCGGGCACTTCAAGAAAAACTCGCCGGTTTTGATGTGGCTACCGACGGTCTAGCCGCGGTGGTAGCCGTGGATGCGTGCTGGCCTATCGACAAAGCTGATTCGCAAGATCGGCTGCTCGAAAACCAAGCCCTGCCATTTCAGATCTTCTTCACCTCATTAGTGCACTCGGTGCCCGTTGAGGCGGATCCCGAAGAAATTTATCGCGACCTGTATCGAATAAATGACACACGGGTTCCCAACTACCTCACGCGGGAGAGGAAACGGGTTTTGGCCGAAGCCTGGGCGGGAACGATTGAAACCTTGGCCGCCCATGCCGCCGATCGTGTAGTCGGTTACGACCAGCTTGCCGCGCATCTCATCAAACTTAGAAGCCCTGCCACGCGCAAAGGCTCCTTTGGCGTGGGCTATCTAGGCGGGGAAAACGGTGTGCCGTGGCACCGCACCGGGGCGCTTGTGGACGGAAATGTGTCTGGCGACATGGGATTCGAGTTGATGCGAAATGGGTTCTCGCCCGTTTACTCAGATGTGCTGTCGCCAGGCCCTGGCGCGAAACAACGGCAACCCTTTTTTATGGTGCCTGCTGCGGCATTGAATGCGGGCACGGTAGATCGGCAACTGTTGTCTGGCATGCGAATGAGAAAGAAATAAGCTGACTCGCGGTTCAGAGCGCGCGCGAATTCGGGTTCCGTATGTAGCGCGCGCGGGCGAGTCGATACGACTCAGATAGCAATTCACGAACTGTTTTCGCGGTACGGGCCCCGGGGTTCACCACCGCGAGCCAACCGGCTGTGCCATAGACGGGATGTGGGAACACCATGTCGAGGGTGCTCGGGTCGTATCCCTGGTTGGCACTTTCGCGTGGCGGGTGGCCGGTGAGTCTGACGAAAGCGTCTTTTCCGGCAGAGATGTTCACTCGAAAGGTGTTCGATCGGTCTAGCCGCGACAACTCATCGTCGGGGTAATTCTTGGTCACGATAGTTGCGAATGGTTGGGTTCTGGTGGGGATTGTGCCGTTGGGGGAGTAGTAGAAGAAGGAATCTCCCCAGCTGAGTTCTGGGAAGTTAGCCCCGGGGCCGGGCCGCAGGGTGAGCACGCCATCGTGATTGTTGACAAAGCTGATGATCTCGTCGATGTTCATGGTTCCAGCGTTACATTAAAGTCCTTGTGGAGACTTTCTGCCTGGCAACGAGGGGAAATATCGTGTCAAGTCTCCAAGCAGTGAAACTGCGGACCGTGGATGTGGCTCGGCGTGCCGGTTGTTCGGTCCAGCAGGTGCGCAACCTCGAACGCGATGGTGTACTGCCGAAGGTGGCGCGCACAGCTAAGGGCTATCGGGTCTATGCCGAGATTCATGTGCGATCCGTGTTGGCTTATCAAGCTCTCGCGGCTGGCGCGGGCCCAATCGACGCGAAGAAGATCATGCGAACCCTTCAACAGCGGGCTCTTTCGCGAGCGTTCGCATTACTGGATTCGGTGCATGCTCGCCTAGCTGCTGAACGCGCGGATATCTGCCAAGCCAGAAGAGCGGTAAGCCTCATTTCTGAAGAGTCAATTGGTGATATCCGGGCCTCGGATTACATGGGCGTCTCGGAGCTGGCTGATGCTTTGGGAATACGTCCATCGACTTTGCGCCATTGGCATGCGCAGGAGCTCGTTATTCCTGACCGTGCCGCTGAGCAGAGTGCTAGAAGATATGCGCCAAACCAAGTGAGGGATGCCCGGATTGTTCATCAACTGCGCAAAGCGGGCTATGGCATCACCTCTCTTCGGATGCTTATGCCGGGGCTGCGCCACGCGCATCGTTCGGAAGAAGTGCTTTCGGCCTTGAATAGCAGGGAAGCCGCAATCAATCGTCGCTCGCGCGCACTTGTTGACGGTGCGGCGGCGCTTAGCGCCGTCATCGCGCTGATAGCCGGATCGGATACGGAGCTGACTTCTCGAGCATTAGGAAAGCCGCAATAGGGGTTAATGGCGTTTCCTGGGTTTATCCGACTGGTAATACGCGATACACGTCTCATTAAACTCAATTGTGAAATAACTTTATGGTGCCCTCAAAGACTGTGCCCAAAATTACATGACTATTTGGCACAAGTCGCTGACCAGGGAAAATGCTTGCTATTTTTTAGGTCCCGTCGGGATGTGTCCGTCTAGGAGGGACCATGAAACTTCTTACTAAACTCGCGGCGGTGTGCGCCTCCATAGTCGTTGGCACTACCGCGGGGTTATTCACTGTCACGCAACCCGTGCAGGCCGCTTCATACGCCTATAGCCCCAGTGGCGTGTGCGGAAGTAGTTATTCCGTAATTTCCTCACATGCACTCAAGGGATATACCAGCCCAGGCTATGAGGTGCATTTCGCAACCACATATCTGCTATACAGCGCTTCGACAAAGAAGAATTGCGCGGTCACCATTAAAACGACGGTATGGGATAACGACAACGACTGGATCCGGGTCGGCTTGCAGGAGTCAGGCGAACTCATGCGCACCGACTCTGGGGGATACCGTTATTACGCTGGTCCGCTATATGTCTACGCACCGGGCAACGAGGTGCGGTACTCAGGCTCCGCGAGCTATGACTATTGGTACGGCCCCAGCTTGAAAGGCGTCGACACCGTCAGGTACACCTCTGGATGGGGCTGGGGCGGATAACCGCGCAGCCGACCATGCGAATGCCCGCCAGGCCTTTAGCCGGCGGGCATTCGCGCGTTTAGAACGCGAATTCGAGCGGCAATAATAGATGTACTTTTCGCCTTTCCGACTGCGACTATGGACCGAATATTCATGCCAGCCGTGAGGAATCAACATGATGCCGGTGCCTGCTGACCCAACCGTGGTTCACCCGATGCCCGATCAACCGCGTGTCGTATTGCTCAAGCCACTCGTGAAATCGCCGCTGATCGACGTGGGTGAGTATTCCTATTACGACGATCCAGACGATCCGATGGCATTCGAGACTCGCAATGTGCTTTACCACTATGGCCCAGAGAAGTTGATTATCGGCAAGTTTTGCGCGTTTGGCACCGGGGTTCGATTCATCATGAGCGGTGCGAACCACCGGATGGATGGTCCTTCCACGTTTCCGTTTCCCATTATGGGCGGCTCATGGGCGGAAAACTTCGATTTGTTGACCGGTTTGCCCAATAGGGGAGACACCGTGATTGGCAATGATGTCTGGCTTGGCTATGGCACGACAGTGATGCCCGGCGTGCGCATTGGGCATGGCGCGATTATCGGCTCTGGTTCAGTTGTCACCGCGGATGTACCCGACTATGCGATTGTCGGTGGCAATCCGGCGAAGGTTCTGCGCACTCGCTATAACGAGCAAGAGATCGCCAGGCTATTGGCAATCGCATGGTGGGATTGGCCCGCTGAATACATCACAAAACACGTGCGGGTGATCATGGCGGGCAGCATCGCTGAACTCGAAGCTATCGCAGCGCAGGCCAATCGTTAGCGATGAGAGGGCGTAAACTCACGCGACTCGGGAGTCCATCAGCTCATAAAAATTGTCGTGCGTCGCAAGCAGTGAATCGGCTAAGATCGCCGCCATGCACATTTTCCAGATCTATGGCTGACACTACAAAGCTTTGCTTTGCGCCAAGGTGGCGTGTCCACGGACAGCACCGCGTTTCCTTCTGATGCTGGTGCGCCGTCCTTTTGCCCTAGACCTGAAATGAGCGATTCTCTATGTCAGCTTCCCGCGCCCATATCGCGATGGTGGGGATTCCCGCGATTAGCCATGTTCTACCCAGCCTTGCCATCATTCGCGAGCTCGTGACTCGTGGACATCGAGTTACCTACGCCAACGATTCGGCGATGGCCGACACGATCACGGCTACTGGAGCCGAATTCATTCCATATGTGTCGAAATTGCCTGTCGCCGATAACGACTGGCCGGAAAATCCGATCGCCGCGATGGATGTGTTTCTAAACGATGCGATTGGGGTGCTTCCGCAATTGCATGCCGCCTATGACAACGACCCCGCTGATCTCTATCTCTACGACATTGGCGCATATGCGGCACGGGCGCTGGCCGAGGCGCAGCACCGTCCACTCGTCCAGCTTTCCCCAACCTTTGTGGGTTGGGAGAGCTACGAACAAGACGTAGCCGCCCATTTGTGGCAGCTGGCGGGTGCTGACGCGTATCGAGCGAAATTCTCACGTTGGCTCGCTCAGTGCGGGGCATCCACCACCGATATGGACAGTTTCTTGGGTCGCCCGCCAAGGGCACTTGCTCTAATTCCGAGCGCCATGCAACCACATATCGATCAAGTTGATACTGAAGCCGTCAGCTTTGTCGGCCCATGCTTTGCGCCCGATCGCCACCATGCCGACTGGACTCGCCCCAATGCGGCGGAAAAGGTGCTACTGATTTCCCTGGGGTCGGCGTATACGCGTCAACCAGAGTTCTACCGTCGGTGCTTGTCAGCTTTTGGAAATGCTCCTGGCTGGCACGTCGTTCTCCAGATTGGAAAGCACACCGATATCGGTGAGCTAGGGGATATTCCCTCAAATATCGAAGTGCACTCGTGGGTGCCGCAAGTGGCGATTTTGGAGGAAGCCGATGCTTTCATTACTCATGCGGGGATGGGTGGTTGTGGTGAAGGACTGCTTGCTGGGGTTCCGATGATCGCGGTGCCACAGGCGGCTGAGCAGTTCATGAACGCTGATCGGCTTGTCGAGCTAGGTGTTGCGCGTCGCATCGATACCTCTGATGCGACGCCGACGGCACTATGGACGGCGGTGACCGAACTCGTGGCAGATGAGGAGGTTGCCCGTCGTTCGGCCCGGCTTCGAGCGGAAGCTCGCGCCGAGGGTGGAACCATGCGCGCGGCCGATCTCATCGAGAAATACATGATTTAGCGGGTCTCACAAAGCCGGTTTAGTCGCGAAATGCTTTAAGCGTGATGTCGACGAGAGCGTCGGCATATTCGTCGGTAAGTGGGCCGGAGCGATACAACCATCGTTGGAACAGGGGTGCGTAAAGCACTTCAAGTACGAGATCGAGGTTGGCCTCTGGTGCGAGTTGACCTGCCTGTTGAGCGCTGCGCAGGCGGGTCTTCTTCGCTTCTTCGACGGGGCCGCCGAGTTTTTGGTGGTACTGATCGGCCAGCTCGGGATCGTTAATGATTTCGGTCGTGAGCGTCCGAATAGGTTTCTCGAATTCGGCATCGGCGAATTCGGCAACAGTGGCGCGCATGACGTGTCTGAGGTCGGCCTCGATGTCGCCAGTATCTGGTAGTGCGAGGCCTTCACCGTCGTGCCCTTCGCTGAGCGCGAGGATGGAGTCGAAGATGAGGGCGCCTTTGGAAGGCCACCATCGGTAGATGGTTTGCTTGCCGACGCCGGCGCGGGCCGCAATGGATTCGATGGCCACTTTTCCGTATCCAACCTCAGAGATCAGCTCGCGAGTGGCGGCGAGAATTGCTTGACGGGAATTTTCGCTGCGCCGTGAGCTGGTCGGTTTCTTGCTGTTGTTTGGCATAGGTCAAGAGTAACCCACATGCGAGACGAACCGGTTCGTTTGACTTTATCCATCGTTGGGTGCACACTTAACGAACCGAGACGGTCCGTCTCATGAAGGAGGACTTATGACCACCGCCAAAGTTTGGTTTATCACCGGTGCTTCCCGAGGGCTGGGCAAAGCCTTCACCCAAGCAGCCCTAGAAGCCGGCGATCGCGTGGTGGCCGCTGCCCGCAACCTGGAACCCCTAGCGACATTGGCCGCCGAATATCCGCATGAACTCGTCCAAATCCCACTCGACGTTTCCGACCGCAAAGCCGTATTCGCCGCGGTAGACAAAGCGGCGGCCGCGTTCGGAAAACTCGACGTTGTCGTTAACAACGCTGGCGGTCTGCTCTACGGAATGGTGGAAGAGGCCACCGAGGAACAAATTCGAGGCCACCTCGACGTCAACTTTTTCGGTGCGGTCTGGGTGGCACAAGCGGTCGTGCCTCACCTGCGCGAGCAGGGCTCCGGCCGGATTCTGCAGATCACCTCGATGGGCGGCGCTGGGGGCATGGCATCGGTTGGCTTTTACGGCGCTGGAAAAGTGGCGCTGGATTCATTCAGCACCGCATTGGCCATGGAGGTTAAACGGTTCGGGATTAACGTCACCGTTGTGGAAATGGGCGGTTACTCAACCGAACTTTTCAGCACTGGCACCACGGCGACCGAGGCTCTGCCGCACTATGAAACTCTCCGCGCCGAATTGGCCGAGATGTGGGGCGATGACGCTGGCCCGGACCCAAGCACGGCCGCGCCCGTAATCATGAAACTGGCCAAACTACCCGACCCGCCCCAGCGGCTCATTGTGGGAAGCGAATCTTTCGATCAGGTGCAAGAACTACTCCAGGCCCGGACCGACGTGTATCGGACCTGGGAAGATCTCAGCCGCATGGCGCCCGGCTAATCGCACGGGAGCCACCCCGGCACATGGCTATGTATCTCGGGTTAGTGATCTGAGGCCTTGAAGCGTCAGATCACGGCACTCGCCATAGCTGCACACTGTGGTCCTTGCCCGCTGTTGCTAGCTTGCTGCCATCGGGGCTCATCGCGAGCATGTAAACGGTGCCTTCCACATGATGGCTTTCTTTTCCGCTGGTGAGATTCCACAATCTCAAATGACCATTATTGATCGTGCCTAGCGTCTTTTCATCCGGACTCAGAGTTACCTGATATAGCACGTCGTCGGCGTCCGCATCGGAAAGCTGCATGGGTTGTCGAAGCTGGTTCTGGCTCTGAACATCCCAGAGGCGCACAATATATCCGGGTGACTCTTTCTCGCTTGCCGTGATAAGTGTGTTGCCGTCTGGGCTGAAGCTAAAGCGCTCCACTGGTTGTTGCTCTGGCAGATAGATGAGGTTGCCAATCTGCGCAAGACTAGACACATCCCAAAATGCCAACGCGGATGTCACATAGGGGTCATCGCTCATCCCGGTGACGAGGGTACGGCCATCGGGGCTAAACAATGGCGCGCCAACCGACTTATCTTCTGGCTCGATGATTCCAATTCGCTGGTGGCTGGCAATATCCCACAATTCGACTTCGCCCCACGTATCTATGGCGACTGTCTGTCCATTGGGGCTGAACGCCAGGGTTTCGACGGACGAATCCGACACGAACGTCTGGCTGGTTCGATGCCCACTAGGCACATCCCATATGTGCACCTCAGCCTCGTCGCTGTCGACGATACGTGCGCCAAGAAGCGTGCTGGCATCGGGGCTGAATTGCAGCATTTGTAGATCTGGCACGGGTCCGAGGATCTGCCCAACTTGTTGCTGAGTGGCCACATCCCACAATTGCACGGTGTCATCAGCGTAGATGCTGGCAAGCGTGGCGCCATCGGAGCTGAACACCACGCTTCCGGCTGCTCCCGCCCCTTTCATTGGCGCGCCGATTTTCGTGAGCTGTGGCGTGCTTTCCGGAGCCGACGATGTGTCACGTGGCGATTTGGGGTCTTCTTCCTTCGAAGGCCATAGTTTCCAGGTGATCGCGCTCACCAGCAAAAGAGCGATGAGCACCGCGCCGAAACGCAGCCACGGTGCGCCCGAAGATGCTTGGGCGGAGTGCATCAGATCGCGGGGTGCAAGAGCGGGCTGCTTATCGTTGTGTCCGGTGGCCGAATTCAATGGGCCAGCGTCTACCCGGGTTTTAGGCAGTTGCGAAGAGTTCTTGACCTCCTTTTTGGAGAATTCTTGCGAGCTGCTGTCCATCTGCGAAGACCCGTGGAAATGATCTACTCGGGTTGGTGGCACACCGGCAGGGCCGTCAATTTTGGTTTTGGGAAGATTCGACGCATGGTCCGCGTCCGCGACCATGGTCGGTTTTTCCGAGGGGTCGAGCAGTTGCGCGATTTCGGTGTGCCGCTGTGCGATGAGCTCGTGGACGCTGGCGGGCCACGGCCGTGCCGAGGGAGCGATCTGGCCGATTGATTCCAGCAGCTTCTCTGGTGTGGGTCGTTTCGCGGGATCTTTTGCCAGACACGGTTCGATCGTGCGTCGGATCAAAGTGGGAAGAGCCGATAGATCCGGTTCGCTTTGTACAACGTTGTTGAGGGTGTGCAGGGTTGCCGCGTCTGCGAAAGGACTCGCTCCCACAGCTGCCGCGACGACTATGCAACCAAGGGAAAACACGTCGCTGGCCTGCGTTACTTTTTCGCCTTTTGCCTGTTCGGGCGACATGAAGGCGGGTGAACCAATGAGCCAGCCGGCCCGAGTCAGTTCACTAGCTCCCTCACCGTCGATGGCTCGCACGATTCCGAAATCGATCACCCTGGGGCCATCGTCGGTAAGAAGCACATTGGAGGGTTTTAGATCGCGGTGAACGAGTCCCGATCGATGAATCTGGATCAATGCGGTGGCGAGTCCAGCGGCTAGGCGAAGCACCGATTTTTCCGGCAGTGCGCCGACCGTGGTGAGCGCTTCATGAAGCGAGGGTCCGGGCACAAATACTGACGCGAGCCATGGAGTGCGGGCATCAGCGTCAGCATCAACTACGGCCGCGGTGTAGGCGCCCGATACAGAACTGGAGGCCTCTACTTCGCGCTTGAATCGAGTACGAAACCCATCATCTTGCGCGAATTGTTCGTGTACGAGCTTAAGTGCGACAAGCCGTCCATCTGGGCCGCCGCCAAGCAGCACTCTGCCCATGCCGCCCCGACCGAGCTCGGCGAGTACTTGATACTGACCCACATGGGATGGATCTGAAGGGCCTAATGGCCGCACGGCAACGTGGCGCCGACGCGTGTCAGTTCGTTGCGTTGATTCACTTGCCATGAGCTCTTTCTGCGATCGTTCGAAGGTGAGGTTTATGAATCTTTTCAGAAAGAGCTCACTTGTGTTTGGGTAAAACCAGGGGATTATCAAATATTCCTATTACGAACGTTCACGGGTGAACGCGGCATGTCGAAGATCGGTGACTGGTGTGCATAGCAAAGAATCGGTTGCGCCGATGAAGTCTTAGGAGCTGATGGCGCATGGCCACATATGTTTTGCTACCCGGCGCGGCTTCTGATGCCTGGTATTGGCATCGGGTAATTCCTCTGCTCCGCGCTCGTGGACACGATGTCTTGGCGCCAGATCTTCCATGTGAGGACGATAGTGCTGGTTTTCCGGACTACGCCGATACTGTGGTGCGGGCAATTGGTGGGCGTGATCGGTTGATTCTGGTGGCACAGTCGTTGGCTGGTTTCACCGCTCCGCTGGTGTGTGAGCGAATTCCAGTTGAGCTGCTGGTGTTGGTTGCGGCGATGGTTCCTTCACCAGGCGAATCAGCGGGTGATTGGTGGAGTAACACCGGTCAGGTGGGAGCTTATCGAGAGCTGGCCGAGCGTCATGGACTGTCCACTGAAGAATTCGATGTCAAAGCAGTTTTCTTTCACGATGTTCCGCCGGAGGTGACAAGGGAGGCATTCAACCGCCGTGAGCTCGATCAGTCGGCAACGCCACTTGCTGACCCGTGGCCATTGACGAAATGGCCTGACGTTCCCACAGAGTTTCTGCTGTGTCGACAGGATCGCCTTTTTCCCGCCGAATTCATGCGTGAGCTGGTAAAAAGTCGGCTGGGCATTGTTCCTGATGAGCTCAATAGCGGGCATCTGTCGGCACTAAGTCATCCGGCTGAGTTGGTGGAAAGGCTGGAGAAATACCGAACGTCACACGGAGTGGATTAGCGGAACGGCATTGTTTGCGGGGGATGGGCCTATCGGCGGTCAGCTAGGCGAAGAGGCGAGGCCGCCGATGTTGTGGGCGAGTTCGGCTCGATTGCGATCGCCCCATTCTTCCAGCGGCCGCAGGGCGATAGCCAAATCTTGGCCAAGGTGCGTGAGCGAATATTCGACGCGGGGCGGGATTTCAGGATAGATCTCGCGATGAATGACCCCGCTCGCCTCGAGCTGTCGAAGGTTCTCGGCTAGCACTTTTTCACTTACACCAGTGAGGAATCGACGGATGTGGCTGAAACGCTGCGGACCATCGGCCAGCACCCACATGAGGTGAAGCTTCCATTTGCCGCCGACAACGTCGATGGCCAGTGACATGCCACAAGGATCGTCGTGATCTGCGCCACTGCTCATGTTCATGTCCTCCCGCTGACCATATTTCAAACGTTTAGGTAAGTAACCCCACCCGCACGTGCGGTCTTTCCAACCTTACCCGTGGCAATAAATATGGGTGTCGTCGCAGCTAGCGGCCCACTTCATGAGAGGTATCACGCATGTCTGAACAAACCTCCGCTCGATCTGTTTCGGTGATCGGGCTCGGCCCAATGGGGCAGGCGATGGTGAGAGCGTTTCTCGATGCGGGCGTCGAGGTGACGGTATGGAATCGCAGCCCAGACAAAGTCGACGCCATGGTTACGTTGGGTGCGAAGTCGGCGGCGACGGTAGCTGATGCGCTCAACGCCAACGATGTCACGGTAGTGAGCTTGACTCATTATGCGGCCATGTATGACGTGCTAGGTCAGGCCCCCGAAGCACTGGCTGGCAAGGTAATCGCCAATCTTTCTTCTGACTCGCCGGAGAAAGCACGCGATGGCGCGGCGTGGGTACGCTCACACGGCGCGGAGTTCATCTCTGGTGGCGTCATGTCGGCGGGTGAAAATATCACACATCCGGCTTCGTACATTTTCTATAGCGGACCCCGCGAAATCTTCGATGCTCACGCG